>CAVSNL010000039.1:0-44675 GCA_963729285.1 uncultured Acidobacteriota bacterium | reverse complement strand
TCACGGTGCATAGCATTCTGAGCAATCCCGCTCTGGCAAGCGAAAGGCTTGATGGAAAGCTGGGCGGCATTCACGTGCCGACGCTGGTGGTTTGGGGAAAACAGGACGCACTGCTGCCGATCGCCTCTGGCGAGCGCTACTCGAAGGAAATCGCCGGGGCTAGATTCGTAGCCGTCGATCAATGCGGCCACGTGCCGCCAGTTGAGAAGACCGCGGAATTCGTTGCCGCGGTCGAAGACTTTGCGAAGTAGAGCACCCGCATCGCGGCTGGCTAAGGGGGACGCCATTGCTCCTTGGCGCGACTGACGCTGGCGCAGACCTATCGCACCCCCCTCCCCTTGTTTTTTGTAAGTATTCATTCTAAAGATAGTTAAAGTCATTTGTTTTGATAGACTTCTGCAAGTGTTCATTTTGCAGGACTTAAGTTCACATACTGTCCTTGCCCCGACACCGACCATCGAATCAGGGATTAATTGATCGACTAGCAAACTGAGGGCAGCAACGTGGGGGAGCGGCATGAGGGCAGCGGCGTGAGGCCCGAACATAAGCGCCGAGGGCGATCGTGTGGATGCTAGGGCGATGGGAGGACGCGGCGGATTAGTTGGGCGACCTTGTTAGGGACCTCGCGTTGGGGGAAGTGGCCGACGTTTGGGAATTCGATTGCTCGTATCCTCTCGGGAACCACAGCTCTTGGCCTTGCGAGGAGGCCGGGAGGTTGACGGCGTCCGCTAAGCCACAGCCGAAGAGTAGTGGGACTTGGACTTGCGGCATGGAGGAGCCGGGCTTGGGGTCGAGCTGGGCTTGCTGCCGGACGTAGGCTGGGGCGCCGGGGGCGTTTCCATAGCGATGGCGGTAGTAGGAGATAACGATCGGGGCAAATTGCGGATTGGTCCAGGCAAACTTCGCACTTTCCAGTTCGGCTTGGGTGTACTTCCATTCGGGCGACCAGGTGGGCCAGAGATATTCGCAGAAGGGTATGGGATCGGCCTCGAAAGCTGCGCGGCCGCGATCCGTATTGAAATACCACTGATACCAATAGGCGCGGACTTGCTCGGGGGATTCGCGCTTTCCCTGAAACATGAGGTATGGGGTTGATAGGGCGACCAGACCTATGAGGCGTTGCGGCGCCAGAACGGCTACGGAATATGCGGTTCTGGCTCCCCAGTCGTGCCCGACGAGTACGAAGCGATCGATCGAAAGAGAATCGACGAAATCGATAACGTCCTGGGCGAGAGCAGCGGTTTGTCCGCTGAGAGCGTCGGGGTCGTGGACGTGGGTGGCGCCGAACCCGCGCAAATGGGGGACGAGAATGCGTAAACTCTCGCCTTTCAGGTTATCGATGACGCCATCCCAGGTTCGGAAGCTGTCGGGAAAGCCGTGGAGCAAGATCAGCGCGAGATGCTGTGGGGAACCGTGCGCTTCATATTCGATTTGGGAATACGGCGTGTTGGCGCTGGGCATGATGTACCTCGATGTCTTGAGTGATCGGGCATCAGGGTATTACGCGCTTGTAGGCGCGTAAAGACAGCAGTGAGTCAGCTGGCGGAGCGATGGGCCGAGCGCGGTCCAAGAAAGGTTGCTGGCGTTCATTGAAGTAAGGATTTGGATATTTCTCTGCTCTGAAAAGCCGCGTTCAAGCGCTGCTGCTCTAGAATGAGAAAGCAGGACCCACCCTTGCAAAAGGCGCAGGGATGGGCCACCCGCGCCGCCCTAGCTCGTACAAGAAATTGAAACCGTTCGCGCCTTCACTTCGAAGTAGATGAGCAGGATTGGGATTATTACCGTCCTTAAAATTAAGTTCGTCGAGGCGATAGACTTCATTTCCGGCAAGTTCATAGCCCATCAAAATCGAATAGTCTTCCGTACTCGGGTCGTACTTGAGGAAAAGTAGATACCGAGTTCCAATACGCGGCATTGATTCAAATATGGCCCCTCTGGTCAAAACCTTGCCTGATGGAAGCCTGACCGCACCGCCTCTGCGTTGAATGTCGATCGTATCGCCTGCTCGAAGATACGGAGTCTGCGGATTCTTTATCACCTCCGTTAGCGAAAACTTGAACTCTGAATAAAGATCGCGTTTGTCGTTTGACAAGTAAGCCTGTCCAGTAGTGACAGTGCCAATTGCAACGGCGTCGCTCGCGGCAAACGGGAGAGCGTCCTTTCGGAAATGACTTGGTGTCAAATTCCAGATGCCCGGATCACTGCCCTCCCCTAATTCCGGCACAGATGGGTCGATGTTGTACCGCTCACCTCTCCGAAACTGTAAAACGTCGCCGGGATTTGGCAGTGCTGCTTTATAGTCAGTAATGGGACCTGCACTGAACATCGGTGGTGACGATGGGGCGCATGCTTGGGACGATCCTTGCAATGCACCGATTGTGACGAGCATTAGGACGACGGCAAAGCAGGCGGAATTCTTCTTCACGAGAAAAGCACCTTTTAAGAAAAGAGAGTTACAAATAGTTCCGACAGATTCAAACTTAAGCGACGCCACTTATACACTTTATGTCTAGCCTGTCAGTGACATTATCTAATTATTTTATTTAAAATAATTAACATCTATCGACACTGTGGTGCTCCCCTCTAATTTAGGCAGTCAGGGTCTCGTTTTTTGTACAGCTGCAAAGCCACGTGCGGAGTGCAATTTTGAACTCCGCGGTGAGGGCCGGTCGTGATTGTACTCTTCGATCCAACGAGCGATGCTGGTTTGCGCTTTCCGCTGTTGAAAGCCGCGCTCGAGCGGTGCTGCTCTAGAGTGAGAAAAGCAGGACCCGCCCTTGCAAAAGCCGCAAGGATGGGCCACCCGCCGGTGCCGTCACGAATTCCGAGAGCACTGCATCGAGCGGCACGGCCTGGATCCAAAGGGCACCGAACGAATCTGCTGGTTCGATCTGGAGGCGCTCACGCTGACACTGCTGTAACGCAACAAGAACGGGGTTTTCTTTGCTCATGATTAGAACCAAATTACGAAGATTGTCCATTACCGTATCCCCGGAAGCGGAGAATCGCTCGCGACGGGGGGAATTCTCATGAGACTTCAGAAGGGACAACGGTGGCAGTGTGAATCCCGCTATTGCGGCAGTGAATTTCAGGTCGTGGCATCAAGCGAAGTAGAGTGCGGGATCAATCCGCGTTGTTCGTGTGGAAGTATGATGAAGAAGGTCTTCGTCACGCCGCAGATGAAGATGAGCGAGGCTGTCGCTGCGGTAGCGCCAATGGAAAGGCGAAAAGCGGCCAGTAGCGCCAAATGACGGTTGCCTGCCTGCGGCGCGCGCGTTAAGACCTCAGAAACTTGCGATAGCCGCAGTTTCGGTGGGACACGTTTCGAATATTGGCAGCAGCCGGGCAATGTCTAACGCTTGCCTCAAGTTCGGACCGAGATTACAAAGCTTGAGGCTTCCGCCTTTGGCTCTTGTGTTTCGATGTATTTCGATGAGTGCGCCGATGCCCGCACTGTCAACATAATTGACTTGCTCCAGGTTAATGACAATCCGTGCCGCGCCGGATGCGACGAGATTATCGCTCATTGTGAGTAACCCTCTGCTCTCTTGTCCGAGCACAAGACGCCCTTTGAGCGCTAGAAGATAGACTCCATTCATCTCACGCTGCGTTATTTCCAAAGGCATCGCTTACCTCCCAAAAGAGTGTCACGCGGATTCGCGGATACATCTATAGTAGCCTCCCGGATTCCCGATTCCAAAGGCTCGTCAATGATCCCCGTTACTGTCGCTTCGTTCCCCCGTGCCGCTAGAGATTGAGTTGGTGATCTCCTGCCAGTCTCGAAACTTATCAACGGGAGCATCGGGCGTTTCCCAAGATTTAGCCTGTTCACTGACGATGTTATGCGTTCCGCAGATGGCACAAAGCGGAAAATTCGTCTTCGCTGGTGGCCAGAAACAATTACGCTTGACCTGTGGACCAGGAACGCCGGGGGCTAAGGTTTCAATTCGACGCTGCCGCCGAGATCGCTGCAGAAAGCTCACCTAGCGCGACCGTCGCTGCGCGTGTCACCGAGCTAAGCCCGTCCGGGTGCTACATGGAGATTCCCGCACCGTTTGAGGTGAGGACGCAAGTCCTGGTGAAGATCTTCCACTCGGCAGAGTACTTCGAGGCCAAGGCAATAGTGATCGATGTCAAGCCAACCGTGGGTATGGGTTTGGCATTTCGCGATTTAAGGCCCAATTTTCGGGAGGTCTTACAGAAGTGGATTCTTGCTGCAATGCATAACCAGAAAAATTCCGAGGAAGAGATCTAGCTAAGCATCCTGCTTGCAGTACGTGTCCGATTAGCATCGCTGTTCCTTTCTCACCCTCTGGAAAGACGCCGATCCCGGCATCCCCACCGTGAAGCAAGCCAAAGCGGAGTATGCGAAGTTGCAGTAGCGCTCTCTGGGGCTGAACCAAGAATGCTTCTCGCTGCTCGGACGGATCGCGATAGAATTGCCCCACCTGCCCGCCGCGCCGTCATTGTCGAGGAGGCCACTTCAGATGAGCTCAGAACGTCGCCGGTCGCCCCGCTATCCCTTTTACGCCTCCGCCGAAATTACGGAACTTCAAACACAAACGCAATTGACGGCGCGGACGAGCGAGCTGAGCCGTCATGGCTGCTATATGGACATGGTGAATCCTTTGCCGCTCGGCACGAGCGTGAAGATCAGGCTTATCCACCATGAGCAGACACTTGACGCAACTGGCCGCGTTATTTACTCCCAGCCGAATATGGGCATGGGCGTAGCCTTTGATGAAATTGAAGTGGGCCAGGTCGTGACGCTTGAGAAATGGCTCAGCGATTTGAGTGGGAGTTCGTAGCGGAAGAGCACCATGAATCGATAACATCGCAAACGCAACAGGCGCAAACGGTCTCCATAATAGGAGATTCGGGTGAACACATTACGCGCAGTCACGTACGACTTTCTTCGTAGATTCAAGGCCCGGTGACCTAGTGGATGTGCCGGCGAAGCACAAATGGAGCGGTCGCCGATCCGTTTTGCTATTTTAGTTTTCACGTGGGAGGAAGTAAAACGTGACGGACGACTCGCTTGTCAGTGCCTGCTTCCGCCTCGACTTAACTTCCGGCGGACCTGGACTTTTTAGCTATCTTTTCGTCTTTTTTCGAACGCATCGCCGCTAACTCTGGTTGGTTAATAACTTCCAGTATCTTGTGGGCCGGAACGATGATCGACATGCCGGAGATCATTTTTTCAGTGTACTGCGCACTCTGTCCTTCAATCGCCTTCTCGGATACTGCCCACCGCCCATGCAGCAGGCCCAAAAAAATCACATCTGAATCGCCATTAAATGGAACAGGCGGTTTTTCCTCGCCCCTATCCTTTTGCGGTGCGTTGAAGTAGTCAGTTGGTCGCACCCATACGGGAGAGCCACTTAACCCTTCGATTTCGGCGACGTACGCTTCCATGTCCTCAAAGTTCTTCACAGGAATACGCAGGGTCGGCAGCATTGCCAGATGGCCGGTTCTGACAATGGGCAGATGGCGATCCTCGTCAGAAAATCGCGTGAACATGCCGATCGCAGTAATCTCGTCGCCAACTCCGATCGGGGCCTTACGCATTCTCTCGCCCGAGGTAAAGAGATGCTCAGGAACTGGTTCAAGATCCAGCAGATCCCGCTGCGCGGATGCAAACGGCGTTACCGCAACATCGACTGCGCTGGCCTCCGTGGGGTGAACATACCAATGGACGCTATCTTCTTCGAGTAACGCCTTACTGCTGTCCCTATGGTTAAATCCCATGACGATCGGGCAGCACTCCATCCTTTCGGCAAGGTGTTTGGCGGTCACAACATATAAGTGCGAATTGCCGTGGGCGCCCGGCACGGCAACTACGAACCCGGAACCTGAATATTGAGGCGTTTCCTTCTTGAAGCCTAAGAGGCAGGAGGTGTGTAGGATCCTCTCCGGTAGTCGCATATCGAGTTCTCCCGCAGGGTCATTGTAGTCTAATGAGCTAAGCTTTTCGCCCGTCGGAAACCGAGTATTCGACTTTCGATCATTATTAGACAACTGAATTAAGGCAACTGACTCGTAAAGTTTCAGTTTAGAACTACAGATGTGCGTGCTGTTATGAGCATCAATCCTATGCTGATGCCTACCGAACCGAGCGAAGAACGAGCTTATAGGCGAATCGCCGGATGGGAACTATCCCAGACGAAGAACGCCGGGATTATGCCTGGTAAGGGCGCCGCTCACAGAAGTGGTCGCACTGGGCATGATGAGTTATGCGAACTCCCTTCTCGCGAAGGGAGGCGGGTAGCTGGTGCCAGGTCTTTCGCAAAACCGCGAGAGCAAATGGGTCACGGGAACTGGAAGGTCCAGATCGACAGGGCGTTGACGTTGTCATCCACGAAAGCGAACCGGCCGGTATCGTCATCGGAGCCCGACACATTGAGCCCAAACGAGCCGCCGGTATTCTGGTCGACCGATATTTCCCTGACAAACTTGCCTTCCGTGGTGAACTCGACAATTTCGCTTGGCTGGTTGGGATCGACGTTGATCGCGTCGTTGTTGCTGACCAGAAGGTGACCGTTGGAGGCCGTGGTCATGGCCAGAGCGCCGTGCAGGTGGGTAGCGTCCTGGTAGATTATTTTGCCTGTGCCATGGTCTTGCGATCGATCGCCGGCATCAGAAACCTCGAAGACAGCGTTGTCGAGGGTTGAGGCGACAAAGAGAACATCTCTTTTCTGTTCGTAGACCAGACCGGTAGGAGCATCCACGAAGGTGACCGGATCGCACTGATGACCGTAACCCGAGGCGATCTGCGTCGCTTTCCTTAGGGTCACACCGCTGGAGCCTACGGTTAGATCCAGGCGCACGACGGTGCCGCTCAGGCCATTGGCGACGAAAAGCTTGGCTGTGCCGCCCTCGTCGAAGAGCGCTGAATCCCAAGGACCATCGATCGAAGGATCGGTGATACTGCCGACTTGCTTGCCGTTCTTGTCGATGACCAGGATCGACCCGGCTTGGGCGGTGGTGCAGGAACCGGACAAATCCGGAGACGGAAAGTTGCCCACGAGCGTGAATCCAGCCCGCAGAATGTTTAGCGCCGTGGAAAGCCCGAGGGGTGGCGCACCCTGAAAGAAAACGGTTGCGGGTCCGGTCCCCTGAATTCTTACGATGGTGGTGCCGGTACCCTGGGCGTTGGATTTATTGTTGAAGTTCGAAACGAGAATGTCGCCGGGATTGACGGCCCCGCCCGATGGAAACTTGGTGGGCACGAAGGCGACCCCGTAGGGGTTCAGGTCACCATTCGCTGGAATTGTGGAAACAACACGAACATGCGCTGGGAGAAATGGCCGGGAGTCATTGTCGCTGTCCTGAGCCCTGAGTGCAGTTGCGGGAAGTGCGAGCAAGACAGCGGCACCGATGAGCGACTTCACACGAATGCTCGAACTGCCCATGATGAGCCGTGATGCCGACTTTCTAGTCTCTGGCGTGATGGCGAGGCTGGTTTTCATGCGTTTTCTCCTTGTGCGCCGGTTAAACCGGCGAGGTGTAGTGAATGAAAAAGTCATACGAAAGTGGTGTAGCGACCCACATCGGCCCCGAGTCATGCGGAGCTGCTCGCAAGGGCAGCGTCGAAGCGTTGACAGGGGAACGTGCGGGCCGGGTATTCAGCCGCGTAAGAAACTTCCTCCGGGACGCCGACGCTGTAAGGAGAAGCGGAAGGCGCCATCGGGTGCACCGATATCGCGAGGTGTGCCAGAGTCCCGCGCGGTCAGAGACCCCGTGCACGTACGGAGACACCTCGCGCGGGAACCGGGAGATCCCATGTTCGCCCAAGGCTGTAGTGGTCCTGGGACGCGTCGGGAAGTCTAAGGACGTACGCCGATGACGAACGGACATGGGAAGTCGGACAGACCGGTAGTACCTGGGAAGTCCCCGAACAAAGCTGGGCAACCGGTGGCGGAGGGGATGGAGGGAAGCGGTCTGGCCAAAGGGAACCTGCCACAGCAAAACGCGTCCCGGACACCGAGCCGGATGGACGCGCCTAGTGCGCTGGAGCGGGTACGTCAAGCAGCAGGAAAGGATAAGAAGTTGCGGTTCACGGCGCTCCTGCACCACATCTACAACCTCGAAACGCTGCGCATGGCCTACTTCCGCTTGAAGAAGGAAGCTGCGCCGGGCATGGACGGGGAGACGTGGCGGCACTACGGGGAGGAACTGGAAAACAATCTCCAGGGCCTTTCCGAAAGGCTGAAGCGGGGAGCGTACCGAGCGAAGCCGGTGCGTAGAGTGTTTATCCCGAAGGCCGACGGGCGGCAAAGACCGCTCGGAGTAACGGCGCTCGAAGGCAAAATCGTCCAGCGCGCGGCGGTCGAGGTGCTGAACGCTATCTATGAAACCGACTTTCTTGGATTCTCGTACGGGTTCCGACCAGGGCGCAGCCAGCATCAAGCGCTGGATGCGCTCTATACGGGATTGCTGACGAGAAAAGTGAACTGGGTGCTGGATCTGGACATCAAGGGCTTTTTCGATGGACTTTCTCACGAATGGCTTGTGAAGTTCGTCGAGCACCGGGTTGCAGACCGGCGCGTCGTGCGGCTCATCCAGAAATGGTTGAGGGCCGGCGTGCTGGAGGATGGGAAACGAATACGAGTGGAAGAAGGGACGCCGCAAGGTGGCAGTGCTTCGCCGCTTTTGGCGAACGTCTATCTTCATTACGTATTTGATCTGTGGGTCCAGGCATGGCGTCGGAAGCGCGCGCACGGCGAGGTCATCGTGGTGCGATACGCGGACGACATCGTGGTGGGCTTTCACAGCAAAGCGGATGCCGAACAGTTCCGGGCGGAACTTACGGAACGAATGCGAAAGTTCAACCTGGAACTGCATCCCGAGAAAACGCGCCTGCTGGAATTTGGTCCGTTTGCGATCGACCAACGGCAGTGGCGTGGAGAAGGGAAACCGGAAACGTTCAACTTTCTTGGCTTTACGCACATCTGCGTGAAGAAGAGGAGCAATGGACGGTTCACGGTGTTGCGGCAAACGATCCGCAAAAGATTGCAGACGAAGCTGAACGAGGTGAAAGCCGAACTTCAGCGGCGGATGCACGAACCCATCCCCGAACAGGGCAAATGGCTGCAAGCGGTGGTGCGTGGACACATCCAGTACTACGGAGTGCCCCTGAACCAAAATGCGCTGTGGATTTTTCGGTTCCAAGTGGGAGGGCTCTGGCATCGCGCGCTTTCGCGGCGCAGCCAGAACGGCCGCGTCCTTTGGGATCGTATGCGGCGCCTCATCACTCGCTGGCTGCCTCCGCCTACCGTCTGTCATCCCTATCCCCTGCGCCGCATGGGCGTCATCACCTAAGGCAAGAGCCGGATGCGGGAATCCCGCTTGTCCGGATCCGTGGAGGGGGTTATGAGCGATCATGATTCCTACTCCGACTAGCTTGAGGCTTACCGGTCGCGCCGGATAATTTCTAGAGATCTTCCGCGAGGAATTGCATGGCTGGGACAGAGGTGCACTGCCTTGGGGTTCCCTCAAGTTCCGCCGGCTCTACTGTGGGACCGGAAACGGTAGTAGAGATAACCTAGCGACGAAATCGAATTGCCACGGAAATGTATTTTTTTTGTCCGTTCGATGTTGGGGCGCGCCACGCGAGGAGGTGTGA
Organism: uncultured Acidobacteriota bacterium; assembly: GCA_963729285.1. Taxonomy (GTDB): domain Bacteria; phylum Acidobacteriota; class Terriglobia; order Acidiferrales; family UBA7541; genus Acidiferrum. The sequence continues at coordinate 35,050 of CAVSNL010000039.1, read as the reverse complement.
AGCGCGCTAATTTGGATCAGCCGGAACGCAACCCAGGCTGGGTTTTGACCGGGTACAGACAAACAGATCGGTTCTCGAGTGGGAGTAGCTTCGATTTAACTGATTCGATGATGTTGCATCGACCGGTAGCTGGCACGACTTATCAGGAGTCAGCCCGTGGTCCGACGAGAAGTTCCGCATAGCCGATCACTTGCACGGAAATAGACGCGAGGTCATGGAGCGGCTGTACGATCGAACAGGCTTCTGTTTTGGGCAACTATGTCGGGATGGCCTATTGAGGAAACTACAGCGAGCATAACAGGATAGGCTATTGCCCAAGCTTCATGCCCAGGAGGAGTCATGCGACGGATCCCGTTGTTACCAGTTTTCTCCCTGTTCTTCGCGACGACCCTGCCAGCTGCCGCAGAAGAAATCCTGTTGAAGGACGGCACGAAAATTGTTGGGCATATGAGCGCGCTGCAGGCCGACAAGATTGAAGTCGAGACCTCTTACGGCAAAATGCAACTGAAACGCTCCGACATTCTCAGCATCAACTTCCCGGAGAACGGAAGCCCCTCGGCCAGTGCTTCCGACGCAACGGCGGCAAAAACCGACGCTCCGAAAATGGATGAAGCCCTGAATGGCATTCAATACGTCAACCGCACCGCCAAGTTCACTCTGACTCTTCCCCCGGATTGGACTATCGCGGCGGACCTCCACCGCTCGCCTGACACGGTCGCGGCCCTCAGTTCTCGCGACAAAATGCGCTACCTTATCGTGACGCAGGAGGAATACCCAGGATCCCTCGACAGCTACAAGGATCTAGTCCTGCTCAACGCTCGCCGGACCCTCGGGAACTTCGAAGAGCTGGCGGAATCTCCGGCGACGATCGACGGCAAATCCGGTCTTCTGGTCTACTATCGCGGCACTCTCCAGAAGGGCCTTCCTGTAGAATTTCTTTCCGCTATCATCCCATCGGGTAAAACCTATACAAAGGTAAGCGTCTGGTGTGTCGAGCCTCTGTTTCGTGATATGCAGACAGGCTTCGAGAAAACGCTGAATTCGTATCGCGTCACCGGGCGGACAGACCACGGCATCCACGGCGAAGCCGTAAGGCCAGCCAGCAAGCCGGGCGCTCGCCGCCCAAGTCCTGATTGACAGGACACGCAGGGTCCTACGATTTACGCCCGAGAACGAGGATTGCTCGGGTGCTGCAGCCCACTGCAACCCCCGTTTCCCGACTCCAAGCCGCGAGTTACTTGAGCGCTTTTAAGACCGCATTAATGAACGCCGAGCCGTTTGGCGTGCCCAGACCAGTGACGTTATCCCAGCCGGGCCCGGTGGTTAGGGACGAGTCTGTCCCGAAAGTAAAGACGTCCCAGCGGGTTGACGCGGTGCTTTGGAACAACGCGCTGACAAATAGTTTCGTGTTTTCCAAAGGTTGCGCCAGAGCCGAGGCACTCTCAAATGTTACGGGAGCGCTCGGTGGATTGAAAATGAAGCCGGTCACGTCAAGCAAGGTCTCGATCGGGTTTAGGTTTACGTCAATAATGGCATTGTTGCCGGACTGGCCTTCGGACAGTTCATAGAGGATTGGCGCTGCCTGGCCGATTGGCCCTCCCCCGGCAGCCTGGTTCGCGATGGCCCAGAATGCAGAGAACGTCGGGCAAGACAGGCTCGTGCCACCAACGACTTCCACGCCCACCTCGCCACTCGCCGGATCCGTGACCACGATCTCCACGCCGGTCTGGGGGTCCGCATTCATGGCAATGTCCGGGGTCTGACGGAACTTACCGGGCACATGCTGTTGGAACTTAGGCTTGGTGTAAACCGTGCTCTCACCGCCTCCGGATCCGCTTTGGAAGCCAAGGAACAGAGGCGGAACGGTTGGGGGATTTGGAGTGGGGTTGGCAATACGGACAAGGTTCAGTCCCCATCCCGTCTGCAAAAAGATGTTGCTCTTGGAGTCCAAGAATGTGCTGGTGCCGCCAATGGCCGTGGCGAACGGGGAATCGGAATTAGCGCCGGGGGACACGGAGTTGATCCCAAAGTTGGCGTTGTCGAATGCGAGATTATCGCCGGTGTCGCCTGTCGAAATGTCGTGGGAGATGCCCAAGGCTGCGGCGATCTCTGAGATCCCGTTCTCGACAACCAGCTCCGACGGTAAGAGGTCCGCAAGGGCTATCTCGGAGATTCCGAAGCTGTTCGAGAGGACGTTGCCAAAACCATTCTCGATCGCGAAAAGGTTGGCGATATCTAGGTTTGTAAACGAGTCGTCTGCGCCCAGCACGAGGACGATGTTGGCACCTGGGGCAATCGAGTGCGCCCATTCCACGTCCAGCGTGGTTTCGAGGTTCCAGTTCCCGGCGGTGCAGCCGTTTGTGGTCGTGCAGGTAGCGGAGCCGTTGGGAGTGAAGATGGCGAAATTCGAAGGTGTGAGTGCCGGGAGTCCGTTGAGCGACGAGAAAAGGTTGGTGTCGTCGACAATGGTGTTGGAGCCAAAGGCATCCACGATCATGATGGTCTGGCCGGTCCCGTCCAAGCCATGGCTATACAGTGCGCTCAAGCCATAGGCTTGCTGCACTTCAGCGGAATCGTAGCCACATGGCGGCAGATTGGGTACCCCACTGGTGATGTCCTGTCCATATCGGTTGCCGAAGTAGGTGGCCTTCGGGAAGCTCCCAGCGGTCGTGAAGGTCACCGATTCGGGCGGACGCAGGCACTGCCCGCTAAAGAACAGTCCATCCGCGCCCACGGCGGACGGTGAGACTGCCGGATAAGGGACACCGGTTTCAAGATCAACGGCACGTCTTGCATAGGCTTGATATTCCAAATCGCTCAACCCTTGCACGGTAGCCACCAGCGGAGCTGCTTCACCGGTAACCGATGGTTCCGCTGCGGTTGCGCGGCGGACTTCTCCATTGACCATGACGCGGTTGATCTGCGTGTTGAAGGCCGCTTGGGCATCCCCGACACGCCCCTGCGCTATGACAAAATGATTATTCTTGTCGATCGAGGTCACCTTCATATTGTGGGCTGCCAGGAAATTCGCGCACCTTCGCAGCGTCATCGGCACTAGGAGCGAATTGCGCTCTGTACTCCTCCCTGGTCAGGAAGTGGTGGTAGTTCGGTGAGCTCTTGTCATACATGTCTTGTACTCTGGCATCCAGGGCAGCTTTATTGTGTAGATTCAACCAAACAGTCAAAGTAATCTGCTTGGTCTCATCCTCGGGACCCAATGTCGCCTGTTTGGCAGGGCCAGCGAACGCCGGACCCGCTAACAGCGTCAGAGCTCCGACCAAAAGGGAAACCGCTAGAGAGAATTGCCACACACCCCTGTTAAGCAGCATATCCGTTCCTCCTTCGGGGAACTGAGATCAAAGCCGTAGGATTCACCCTGCCGATTCAGACAAGCATTGACGCACAGGCGGGGACGTTACGTGGCGCGTGAGTCAATATAGGACAGCGGTCATGCATATATACTTGGCATAAATCAATGTCAACAAATAAGAAGTAATATCTATGTCTCGCCGATCCGGGCCCAGCTTTTATTTCGGGCCCTCGCTTCTTCGCTTCGCATTCGCGTCAGCAATGCGGAGAAGTGATTCCAAGAATCATGCTCATTCGTCCAGGAATTGCTGTTGCTGTTAATGAGCAAGACAAAACCAGTAAAGCACTTCAAGGATTTCCGCAGTGTATTTTTCGTTTGACGCGTTTTCCTGCTGAGATGTAGGGCTCTACTCTTCAGGACACAGATCATAGATTTTTGGAAGCGCGGAAGGCGCGGACTACCGTTGCGGGGTCGCGCTGATTGGCGTCGACTTCGGCATTTAGATGGCGCATGTCTTCGGCGGTGATTTTGTTGGCTAGATCGGCTAGGGCGGCGCGAAGTGAGGGGAATTTGGCCAGAGTGTCGCGGCGAACTATGGGGACAGCGTCGTACGGGGGGAAATAGTGGCGGTCGTCGGATAGTGCCACCAAGTTGAGGGCGTCGATCAGGCCGTCGGTGGAATTGCCGGCTACGATGTCTACTTTTTTGTCGACCAGGGCGCGGTAGATGAGGCCGAGATCCATTACGCTGGGTTGCGCGGCAAAATGGAGGTCGTAACGCTGGCTGAAGCCTGCGTAGCCGTCGGGGCGCTCGAGAAATTCGTAGCCTACGCCTGCGCGCCAGCGGGGGGCTATCGGGATGATGTCTGAGATTTTGCTCAGGTGAAATTGCTGGGCGTCGGCGGCGCGGACGACCATGGCGAAGGTGTTCTCGAAACCAAGAGGCTCGGTTACTTCGAGGTTGAAGCGGTCCGCGTAGCCTTTTTTAACACGCTCGTAGATGGCGGTCGAGTCGCCGCTGGGGGATTCGTTCAGGACCGCGGTTAGGGCGGTGCCGGTGTACTCGACGTAGAGATCGAGTTGGCCGGATTCCAGGGCTTTTTGGCAGAGGAGAGTACCGCCGAGGTTGGTTTTGCGCTCGACGTGGATTCCGGTGCGGGCTTCGATGTGTTGGGCCAGGAGTTCGGCGAGGATGACTTGCTCGGTGAAGAATTTTGAGCCGACGGTGATGTGGGGTTGGGAGGAGCGGCAGCCGGAGAGGGAGAGGAGAGAGATGAGGTAAAGGAGGCTGAGGATTCGATGACGCATCGCTATGAATGTCTCACGGGTCGCTTTACGACGAGAAGGAAAAGAGAGAAGGAAAAAGCAGGAATTGAAAGATAACGCAGAGACGCGGAGTTCGCAGAGGGAACGCTAAGAAGAATAGGCGAAGATTTCACACTACTTTCAGGCGGCGCTCCAGCCAGGCCAGGAGCACGTCGGCGAGGATGGCAAGAAGGGCGGCGGGGATGGCGCCGGCCAGGATTACGGCGTCGCTGACCATGGCTACGCCGCGGAAGATGAAGGTGCCGAGGCCGCCGGCGCCTATGGCGGCGGCGATGGTGGCTACACCGATGGTGATGATCGTGGCGGTGCGGATACCGGCCAGAATCACCGGAAGGGCCAGGGGTAGGCGGACGCGCCAGAGGATTTGGGCGCTGGTCATGCCCATGGCTTCGGCGGCTTGGAGGACCGCGGCGTCGATTCCGGTCAGGCCGACATAGGTGTTTCGGAGGATGGGGAGGAGGGCGTAGAGGACGAGCGCTACGATTGCGGTGCGGCGGCCGATGCCGCCGATGAATGGGATGGGAATCAGGAACCCGAACAGGGCCAGGCTGGGGATGGTTTGGAAGACGCTGGCGATGCCGAGCGCGATGTTGCGGAGCGTGGGGCGTTGAACAATCACCATGCCCAGCGGGACCGCAATCAGGATCGCGATGGCCATGGCGATCAAGACGAGCGTCAGGTGAGTCGCCGTGGCTTCCAGGATTTCGGCGCGATGTCCGATGAAAAATTGCCAGGGGCTCATGCGGAGGCTCCTGGCACGTCATCAATACAGGAAGCGAAAGCCTTTACTTCGGGATGATCGATGCGCAGGAACTCCGGTGGTTGCCCGGAGGCGACGATGCGGCCGGATTCGAGGAGAATGATGCGCGAGGCGAGCAGTAGAGCTTCGCGAAGGTCGTGCGTGACGAAGACGATGGTCTTGCCGAGCCGGCGAACGAGTTTGCCGAACTCGCGTTGAAGTTCCGCGCGGGTGACCGGATCGAGCGCGCCGAAGGGCTCGTCCATCAGCAGAATGGGCGGGTCGGCAGCGAGTGCGCGGGCTACGCCAACGCGCTGGCGCTGGCCGCCCGAAAGTTCGTGAGGGCGGCGGGTGGCGAATTCGTGAGGATCGAGACCGACGAGGATGAGGAGTTCTTCGACGCGCTTCGCAATGCGAGCCGGATCCCATTTTTCCAATTTGGGAACCAAAGCGATATTCTGTGCGACGGTGAAGTGGGGGAACAATCCGCCTTCCTGAATTACGTACCCGATGCCGCGGCGCAGGCGAATGGCATCCCACTCGGAGGTGGGGCGGCCTTGGACGAGCACCTGGCCGGATTGGGGCGATAAAAGGCCATTGATCAGCTTTAAGAGGGTGGTTTTGCCGCTGCCGCTGCGGCCTAGAAGTACCAGCGTTTCACCCGCGTGAATTTCCAATGAAATGCAGTCGATAATTGGCGGCGAGGCCTTACCGTTAATACTGTATGTTACGTCATGAAGGAGAATGGTACTTTCGGGCGGTGCGTCGGCTTTCGCGTTCATCTCGATTGACACCTATAGTGCGGGAGAGACCATCTTACTTGGCTCGGGCTCCCTGCACCGAATTTTGGTGCATCCTTCAGGCGGAAGCAGCATCGAACTGTGGGGAGACCGATCCATGGGAGTTCTCAGCAGCGCAGTACGCATACGTCACGACCTGCATGTGCGCCTTGCGGAGGCGCGCAAACGCACCGACGAGCTGTTTGGAATCGTTCGCGAAGAAGCGCTGTACGACCGGCCGATCGCGGAACGTCATCGCATCATCTTTTACGTCGGACATGTGGAGTCGTTCGACTGGAATCTGCTGGCGCAGCGGGCTTTTGGACTGCAGCCCTTCCACGAATCTTTCGATAAATTATTTGCGTTCGGGATCGATCCGGTCGGAGGTGGTTTGCCGACGGACAAGGCGTCGGATTGGCCGTCGCACCAAGAAATCAACAAGTACAACCAGCGGCTGCGCGAGGAATTAGATCGAGCCATTGCGCGAACGCTGGCGAATCCCTCGGAGGGGCATCCGTTGTTGTTGCCGATGCTTGAGGTCGCGATCGAGCACCGGCTGATGCACGCTGAGACTCTAGCGTACATGTTGCACCAACAGCCTGCCGACAGGAAAATTCCAGCCGCCAAGGAAGCGGTCTGGAAGACGGCGCGGGCGAAATCACATTTGATCGACGTACCCGCCGGCCAGGCGACGATGGGGATGCGGCGCGCCGATAACGGTGAATTCGGCTGGGACAATGAGATGGACGCGTGGGAAGCGTTCGTGCCCGGATTTGCCATCGACAACTACAACGTGATGAACCGCGATTTTTTGCTGTTCATTCAGTCGGGTGGGTACGAAAACAGATCGCTGTGGAGCGACGAGGCTTGGGCGTGGAAGAAGGCGGAGGGGATCCGGCATCCGACGTTCTGGCGGCGCGAAGGTAGCTTGTGGATGTATCGCACGATGTTCGGCGATATTCAATTGCCGCTCGATTGGCCGGTGTACGTGAGCCACGCGGAGGCTACGGCCTATGCGAAGTGGCTGGGACGCAAGTTGCCGAGCGAAGAGCAATTTCATCGCGCGGCCTATGGCACGTCGGACGAGCGCGTGGAACGGTTGTATCCGTGGGGCGATGAGGCGCCCAGCGAGCGTTATGGGAATTTCAATTTTATGCATTGGGATCCGAAGCCGGTGGGTTCTTATCCGCGAGGCGCCAGCGCATTTGGCGTACACGACCTGGTCGGTAATGGCTGGGAATGGACGCGGACGCAATTCGCTCCCTTTGCCGGCTTTACGCCAATGTCGTTTTACCCAGGCTATTCTGCGAATTTCTTCGACGGTAAGCACTACGTGATGAAGGGCGGCTCCCCCCGCACCGCCTCTTGTATGTTGCGACGGTCGTTCCGTAACTGGTTCCAACCGAACTATCCATACGTGTACGCTACATTTCGCTGCGTAGAGGACTGACCAAGAAGTCAGCCCTGGGAGCCGCCGACATGCTGAGCTATTCCCTACCGACAAGGCACGTCTCGGAGTTCGCGCAATGTGTGCGCGAATGCCTGACGAAGTCTGGACAGAAAGAACTGCCCTCGAAATATTTGTACGACGAGGTTGGATCGGCGCTGTTCGAGGCGATCTGCGTGCTGCCAGAGTATGGCTTGACCAGGGCGGACGCGCGGTTGCTGGAGAAACATGCCGGGGAGATCGTGGCGCGCCTGCCGTTTCCCATTGAGGTGGCGGAGTTGGGAAGCGGCAGCGGTAAAAAGACGCGGTGGATTCTCGAGGCGCTCTCGCGGCGACAGCGGACGTACTACTATCCGATTGAGATTTCGCCGTCGGCGCTGGCCGCATGTGAAAAAGAGCTGGGGCAAATTGATCTTGTCAGCATCGTAGGTTATGAGCAGCCTTATCTGGAAGGGCTGCGTGCGGTTGCGCAGCGGCGTGATGACCGCGAGCATTTGCTGGTGCTGTTTTTGGGAAGCACCATCGGGAATTTCGACCGCGAAGCCGGCGAGGGATTTTTGCGCGAGGTTCGTGCGATTTTGCGAACGGGAGACGCGTTGCTGCTGGGAACCGACCTTGAAAAAAGCGCGGAGGTCCAGAGACTGGCTTACGACGATCCGGCGGGAGTGACGGCGGCGTTCAACAAGAATCTGCTGGCGCGGATTAATCGGGAACTGGGCGCGGACTTCGATTTGGAGCGCTTCCAGCACGAGGCCCGATGGAATGCGGCCGAGCGGCGTATCGAGATGCACCTGAGGTCAACGACAAACCAATCGGTGAATGTTCCCGCGGCGGGATTGCAGGTCGAGTTCAAGGAAGGCGAGACCATTTGGACGGAGAGTTCGCACAAGTACCGGCCCGCGGAGGTAGCGGCAATGGCGCAAAGAACGGGATTCCGGTGCGATGGCCAGTGGATCGATGAGGAATGGCCGTTCGCGCAGAACTTGTTGATTCGGGAATGAAAAACAGTGAGTAGAGAGTAGTGGTCAGTGAGTAGTTTAGACGCCGCGGGCCGATTCAGGCCCGTCGTTACAAGTCAAGTTTATTTTTCCGGGATTTCTTCGATTCGCCAGACCAGGCGGCCCAGCCAGGATTTTTCGTTGGCGAAATCCGGATACCAGACAGCCAGAATTTGCGAGCCCTGGTAGACACGCTCGAAACCTTCCTCCGACTCTGAAACCGTCTCAATCGGCGCAATCCAAAACTGCTGCGCGCCAGGAGCGTGCAGAGCAATCTTTATTCGCTGCCAGCCGTCTTCCATGCGTAGCGTAGGTCCAGGAACCGCACCGCTGAAGCGAAGATTTTGCGGACCGTCCGCAGTCTCAAAATAACGATCGGCAGCGCCGGGCGCGAGCAGATTCACAACTGACTCCAGGCCGACGGCGATAGGTGTTGCGATCGGCCCCTTGAACTTTACCCTCAGTTCACAAGCCACCTCGCAGCCGCGAGGCGCGGGACCCAGCGAAAAATGCTTCGTGATACTCGCTTCGGCGTGCGGAGCAGAATCGGCTCCCGGCCACGCAACAACCCCATCGCGAACGAGGTCGGCATTTTGGGACGAGGAGCTTTCGACAGCAAAAACGCCGCCGGCAAAACCGGGGTCTTCATGGAGCTGGAGAACTTCGTAGTCGGCAGGGGTAAGCGATGGATCAAAAAGAAATATCCGGAAGGTGTGGCGCGGCCAGCGATCGTACTGCAGAAAGCGCTCCAGGCCGACTTCTTTGACTTTGGTCTGTTCGTAAGCCGAAGCGGTTGACGTCGCCGGACGATAGTTGGGATCGCGTAGCCGAGAATGATAAGGTTCTGTGCGCCGCAAGATGGAATTGATCATGGTGGAGGACGTGGGACGAAAATCAAGCGCAGCGATGGTGCCGCCGTCGGATGGTTTGAGGAGGGCCTGAACTTCGGGCGCTGTGAATAGCAGCTCATCGACGCCGTCGCCATCGTAATCCAGGGTTTCCACGCGGGGAGCATGGGCTGCCGGGGTGTGCCGGTCGGCGATGGCTTCGGCGCGAATCAGGTTGCGGGAAATTTCGGTGCGAAGGTGAGGTGCGTACAGGCCGCCGAAGATTCCGTGCCAATAGGCGTCGTTGCATTGGGAGCGGTGGACCAGGTCGCGGGCCACGGTGATCTCCTCCGCGGCCTTGGAACCGCTGCGTCGTTTTGGCGCAGCGGCGATGCGGCCGGCGACGCGCAGCATTTTTTTGTGAAGCAGATTAGATTCCGAGTACTTGCGGAAAAAGCCGCGCCAGGGGCAGCCGCGGAGGAATGAGAGCACTTCGGGACGTGCGCTAAATTCCTTAAGCAGCGCGTTGTAACGTTGCCGCGTCCGCGTGGGAAGCGCCCATTCCATCATCTCGGTGTACGAGGCGGTGGGTAAATCGGCGCGTCCGACGGGCTTGTGCGCCGTCAAATACTCGCTCGGCGTGCAGACATCGAGCCACGAGGAATTCTGTTTGAAGGCCGCAAAGAGATTGTCGAGCCATCCTTCTTGAAAGCAGTGTTCAAAGGTGCCAGGCCATCCCCCGAATTTTTCCATATCGTCGCCCATCGCGGCGATGCCATCGGGATGGGTGGCGAAGGTCTCCTGAAGATGGACCATGACCTTATCGACGGTGTCCCAGGGAATGAGGTAGCGCAGCGATTTTTGGCCCGGGATGATACGAATCGTCTGGCCTTTATCTTCGGCGATGTAGTCGCCGAACAATTCCTCCTGCTCGAAGCCTGCGGAGAGGAAATGGATGTCGTCGAGAACGGTGTAGGCGACGCCGGCCTCGGCCAGGACAGACGCCAGCTGGGGTTCCCACACACGTTCGGCAAGCCAGGCGCCGGTCGGGCGATTTCCGAAATGACGCTCGACGTAGTCCGCGAGCTGGGCGATCTGCTCGTGCTGGTCCGCCGACGGGATCGAAATCAGAATGGGCTCGTAAAAGCCGCCGCCCACCATCTCGACCTGACCTTTGGCGACCATCGCTTTCAGCCGCTCGAAATATTCCGGATGATGCTGGTCGATCCAGGTCAGCAGTGGACCTGAATAATGAAGGCCGACGTGTACGCTGGGGTGTCTCTCAAGGACATCGACAAATGGCAAATAACAACGAGCGTAGGATTGCTCGAAAACGTGATCGAAATTGCCAACGGGTTGGTGCGCGTGGACGAGAAGAACCAAATGGAGCTTTGGCGGCACGGGAACTGGATCGGACTCCTAAATTACAGCATAACCTGTAGAGCGCGGTTATGAACGCCCGGAGAATGCAATATTACGCGAATTACGCACCCGGGTTCGATGCCACCGGGGCATGTCGGGGTGCGCCCGGTTGAAATTGGCCGGTTCTTTGCGGCAGTGAACGCTTCAAAATCCAGGCGGAGATGGTGGTCAGCGCGTCGGTCGCGAAGGTCTCTTCGATCGCGCGAGACTCCTCCGGCAAACCCATGTAGCAGTGCTGAAACTGGTGATTGAGGCCGGGCAATTCAGTGACCTGAAAATCTTTGTTGCCGCCGGTTTCAAGGGCTTTTTGAGCGAGCGGCAAATTTTCTTTCGGGGGCACCTGCAGATCTTTCTCCCCACTCAAAATCAGGACAGGACACTTGGTTTGTTGAAGGGCCGGGACGGGATCGTAGTCGAGGAAGTAGCGAAACCATGGCGAGCTGGTCCAATGAATCTGCCGCTGAAGAAATGCAGGAGGCGCGGCGGCTCCGAGACCGCTGACCTTGACGAGATCTTGCAGTTTGCTCTCCAAAGCCGCACGGTTGGTCTCATGACGGACGAGGTTGTACGACTCCCGGTCGAAGTCCAGGCTCTTCACGACCTGGTCGCTGGTCATTCCAGCGGCCCTGGTGATGAGATCGGATTGCAGGAGCAGGGTCTCTTCGCCCTTTGTAGCCGGACCAGCGAGAATCACGATCCAGGCGACGTCGGCAGAACGCGATGCAATCATGGGCGCGATGATGCCCCCCTCGCTGTGACCGATGAAGCCGATCCTACGTTTGTCGATCCCTTGGCGGACCTTGAGAAAGGCTAGGGCGGCCTCGGCGTCGGCGGCAAAATCCGCGGTGGTGGCCTGGTCGTAGTCGCCGGTGGATCTGCCGATGCCGCGCTTGTCGTAGCGAAACACGGCGATACCCATACGAGTGAGGTGGTCGGCGAGCACGAGAAATGGGCGATGACCGGAATCGGCTTCATCGCGATCAAGCGGGCCCGAGCCTGCGAGCAGGATTGCGGCGGGAAAGGGTCCGAGGCCATGTGGCATCGTCAACGTCGCCGCGAGCGAAATGCCGGCCCTGGCGTTGGGGAAATCGAGTTCTTCCTCTGTATATGGATACGGCTTCCTGGGCGTTTGCGGACGACGAAGCTCGAGAATCTGATCGGAACGCTTGAAGGTCAGATCGGAGGGATTGCCATTCTGCCGCCAGGTTCCGGAGATCGTATTTCTGATCGAATTCAGGGTGCCGTCGAACCCGCCGCGCACAGCAGGGAGTTCCAGGTGCACAGCGGAGCCGCTCTGGATCACCTGTGATGCGCGGAAACCATTGATGCCCTGATCGATGCTATCCATTGTGGCGATTAACTGTCCTTGCGAATCATGCGAAATGCGCAACTGCAAACGGTAGCGCATACCGTTGGTTTCCAGCGCACCTTGCCACGTTCCCTCGGCGGTGGCGACCGCGCCTGACGGAGCCCTGGAGAGGGCTACGCGCGGCTGGCGATGGAAAGTCAGGGGAAGGTTCGCACCGCCCTGCGACCAAGTGCCTTCGATGCTGTGATGGTCGGCGGAGATTTCGCCTTGGAACGATGCATTGACCGAAGGAATTTCGAATTTGAAGGCCGTGTCGCCGTACTTCAGCGAACCCACTTCGATGCCGTAGACACCTTGATCGAGGCTATCCAGCGTTGCCGTGGGCGAACCGTACTCCGTCTTGGAGACGCGCAGAACCAAATGGAGGACTGCGTCTCCAGCTTGTAGCGAGCCCGTCCATGTGCCTTCGAGAGTCTGCGCGTGAGCTTGCGGGCTCGCTGGAGTCTGAGTCAGGGCTTGCGCCGCCAGATCGGGCGCGTGCCACAGACTGCAACTCAGCACGATCCATGTCCCCAGATGAAGACAGCCCTTCACGCCAAGTCTCTTATGCAGATGGTCCATAGCATTGTAGATGACTTGAAGGCAGGAAGCGTTGGAAGGACGCAGCGAAAGATAAGCGAGCGACGAGGATTTCGGATGCGAAAAACAAACGGCACGCCGAAGCGTGCCGCCGAGACCCACTCAGGTTTGTCCGCTCAACGGAACCCGCGTTCAACGCAACATTCGTTCAACGCAACAAAGGGAAGCTACTTCTTCGCGTAAAAGTCCGCGTTGACAGGCGTATAGCTCTGCCACTTCTCAGGCAGATCTTCGAGCGCAAAAATGGCGGTCACCGGGCAAACCGGTACGCACGCGCCGCAATCGATGCACTCCGCGGGATTGATAAAGAGCTGCTTCACGCCTTCGTATTCCGGCTCATCCTTGCGCGGGTGGATGCAGTCGACCGGGCAAACGTCAACGCAGGCGCTATCTTTTGTGCCGATGCAAGGCTCGGCAATCACATATGCCATTCAAGGTCTCCTTTGTTGGACCCAAGACCGGTGGCTTTCCGGAATTACAGCGCGCAACCGCCGGAAATTTCTTATACCACGGCCTCATCGTGGCCAACAAGCGATGACTTCGATTGTACGCAACGCGAATGGGTTTCTCAACTTCGGTTCATGCGGCTAGAATAGTAGACGAAGGGATGCTCATGAGAATTCGGACTGTTTTCATTGTACTGGCGTTTTTCGTGGCGGCCGCCACGCTGGCCGCACCCCAAACCACCGCGCCCCACGATCCAAAATTGATCGACGCGCAGGGTTATCAGAACCTGGTGGAGCAGTATCGCGGAAAGCCCGTGCTGATCACTTTCTGGGCGACCTGGTGCGAGCCGTGCCGCGACGAATTCCCCATGTTGAACGAGTTGGCGAAGGAATACGCCCCGAAAGGATTGCACGTCGTGGGTGTCAATCTCGATCAGGATGGCGATTTGATCTTGATGCGGCGTTTCATCACGCGCTACAAGCCGGTTTTCCCGAATTACCGCAAAAAAGCGGGCGGCGAAGATGCGTTTGTACAATCCGTGCTGCCGGGATGGGGCGGCGCGATTCCAGCTTCGTTCTTCTATGCGAAAGACGGGCGGCAGATTGGCCACTTGCTGGGCGCAAACGATCGCGCGACGTATGAAGCGGCCATTCGCTCGCTGCTCGAAGCGAATGGTGGTACCGCTGCCGCGCAATAGTGCCCATCGAGCTCCAGCAAACCCAGCCTGTTTCCAGCAATCTCTTTTCGAGGCCTGCGATGATCGATACTCCGATAATCGACACTCCGATGATCAACACAAAGGGAAACAAAATCACTTATTTCGGCCATAGCACGTTTTCACTGACTACTCCCAGCGGACACGTGGCGTTGATCGACCCGTTTTTGACAGGCAACCCCGTTTGCCCGGAATCGCTGAAGAAGGTTCCGCGGCTCGACGTGATCTTTCTGTCTCATGCGCATTCCGATCATTCCGCTGACCTGTTGGCACTGGCGAAACAGCACAAACCGAAAATCGTCGCTATTTTCGAGACGTGCCTGTGGGTGGGAAGCAAGGGATTCGAGCAAGAAACCAAGCCGATGGGAAAAGGCGGAACGCAGAAGGTTGGCGAATTTCAAGTCACGATGACGCATGCGTTCCACTCGAATTCGATCCACGACGGCGACAAGGTTATACCCGCCGGCGAACCGGCGGGACTGGTGATTCGCATGCCCGGAGGCTTCACGATCTATCACGCCGGGGATACCGCGCTATTCAGCGACATGAAATTGATCGGCGAACTGTACAAGCCGGACCTCGCCATGCTGCCGATCGGCGACCATTTTACGATGGGCCCTCGAGAAGCCGCGCATGCCATTCGTTTTCTCGGAGTCAAGCATGTCATTCCGATGCACTATGCGACGTTTCCTGTTCTAACTGGCACGCCGGAGGCCTTGCGATCAGAAGCCAAAGATATTGCCGGTTTGGAGATCCACGCGCTGAAACCAGGAGAAAGTCTGTGATCCGCACCGAAAATCTGCGCAGCCAGTACATCCAGGACGATGTCGAACAGTATCTTTACGAACTTCTCCCGCCGCGCGACGCGGTCATCAACGAAATCGAAGACTATGCGGCGAAGAATCGCGTGCCGATCATTGGACCGGCCGTAGCACGTTTGCTGACGCTGCTGGTGCAAGTTTCCGGCGCCAAGCGGATTTTCGAGATGGGCTCGGCGATCGGCTACTCGACGATCTGGCTGGCGCGCGCCGCTGGGCCGAAGGCGGAAGTGTTCTACACCGACGGTGACCCCGAAAACGCGCGCCGTGCTCAAGATTATTTTCGGCGGGCCGGCGTGGCCAAGCGCATCAAGGTTCAGACCGGCGACGCGATCGCGTTCATGAAGAAAACTCCGGGAAATTTGATTTCATCTTCAACGACATCGACAAACATCAGTATCCCGACGCGTTGCGGGCAGCCCTGCCAAAGCTGAAGCGCGGAGGTCTGTTGGTCACGGACAACACGCTGTGGTCGGGCAAAGCGGCGCGTCCGGCAGCGGCGGATGACAAGCACACACTCGGCATTCAAGAATTCAACCGCCTGGTCTACGCTTTAAAGGAGTTGTACCCGGTGCTGATTCCGCTGCGCGATGGTGTTACGGTCTGCCGGAAGCTCTAACCGCGCGTTTTCCTTTAGTCACGCTTCGCCCAACGCACGGCGTCATCGTCAGTTTCCGCCATCGCCGGCGTAGGAGCTTTTGGTGTTATTTCCGAAAGAAATTTCGCATTAGAAAACCAATGTTCGCCGGGCGCTCCGCCAGCCGCCGCATGAAGTAGGGGAACCAATCGCGGCCGTAGGGAATGTAAATGCGAACCCGGTAGCCGCCATTCACCAGCCGCCGCTGCAAATCCGTGCGGATTCCGTATAGCATCTGAAACTCGAAATCGTCCTTGGGAATCTGCTTCGCCGCCGCCCATCGAATGGTTTCGCCAATCATGTGCGGATCATGCGTCGCGATCGCGTGATAGAAGCCGCTGGGCAGCAGCATCTGCATCAGGCGCACATAGTTTGCATCTACGTCCCGTTTTCGCTCAAATGCAACGTCGGCCGATTCCTTGTAAGCGCCTTTGCAAAGCCGCACGCGACAACCGTACCCCAGTAAATCCTGGATATCGCGCTCGCTGCGATACAAGTACGCCTGGATCACCGTCCCAATCGCGGGATTTCGCGCGCGAATGCGTTTAACTAGTTCGACGGTCCGCTGCGTGTAAATCGATCCCTCCATATCCACGCGCAGGAAATTATCGTAGCCCGCGGCCCGCTCGACGACCGAAAAAACCAGCCCTTCGCAGAATTCGGCGCTCAGATCCAGACCAAGTTGCGTCAACTTGCAGGAGACGTTGGCTTGCAGTCTTTCCTTGGCGATGCGCTCGAAAATCTCCAGATAAGCGTCGCGGGCGCGTTGCGCGTCGGTTGTAGTGGAAACATTTTCGCCCAGATAGTCGAGACTCGCGAACATCCCGGCGTCATTGCACTTGCGCGCGGCGGCAATCGCTTCGTCCAGCGTTTCGCCGGCAACGAAACGCCGCGCCATGCTCCGCGTGGAATTGTTGGAGGTAACCCAGTGAGCAAAACCAGGGCTTTCCGAAAGTTTAAGGAGGGTCGATCTGAGCATGGGCCTATTGATTATGCCCGCGCGCGATTTGCGCGGCTAGGCGCGCGCTAATCGTTGTGCTCTTCCAGGAACTTTTCCGCGTCCATGGCGGCCATGCAGCCCGAGCCCGCGGCGGTAACCGCCTGCCGGTACCGATGATCCTGCACATCGCCGGCAATAAACACGCCGGGGATCTTCGTCAAGCTGCCATGCTTGGCGATCAGGTAGCCGTTCTCGTCCATTTCCAGCTTACCCTTGAGCACTTTGGTGTTGGGATCATGCCCGATGGCCACAAAGAGTCCGTGGACCGCAATTTCCCGTGTCTCACTCGATTCCGGATTGCGCAGCCTCACGCTTTCGACGGAACCATCTTTCGCAATGATCTCATCCACCACGGCGGGTGTGACAAACTCGATTTTCTCGTTGGCCTTCGCGCGGTCGATCATGATCTTGGAAGCGCGGAACTCATTCCGCCGGTGAATCAGATACACCTTGCTGGCGTACCGCGACAAAAAGTTGGCCTCTTCCATCGCCGTATCGCCGCCGCCGACCACCCCGATAGGCTTGCCTCGGAAGAAGTAGCCGTCGCAAGTCGCGCAGGTCGAAACACCGTGGCCGATTAACTCGCGTTCGTTGGGCAGCCCAATCAGTCGAGCCGACGCCCCCGCCGCAACAATCAACGCTTTGGCTTCATACGTATCTTTGCCCGCGACGATCTTGAATGGCCTCTGGCTCACGTCCACGTCGGTAATCACACCGGACTTGAACTCGGTGCCGAACTTGGCTGCCTGCTTGCGCATATTTTCGATCAGTTCGGGTCCCATGATGCCGTCTGGAAATCCGGGAAAGTTCTCCACGTGCGTGGTCAGCGAAAGCTGGCCACCGGGCTCGTGACCATCGATCACAAGCGGTTTCAAGTTGGCGCGCCCCGCGTAGATCGCGGCCGTCAGCCCCGCGCAGCCACTGCCGATGATTACCACGTTATGCATTCGAAGGCTCCTGACGCTATTTGATTCCGCAACACGCTCGGCCGATTCATTGGAGATCATTGTAGCAAACTCGCGCCACTAGCCCCGAGAGCGCCTGGCGTCCAATTTGGAGAGCCATTTGGACTTAGCCCGCATTGACGTTGTGCAGGGGCGTCGGTAGGCTGTCTTCGGAACGTAAAGCTATCTCGGAAGGAATGAGCTGATGGATCCGCGCTACCCAATCGGAAAATTCGAAATGCCTCACGGAAGTTACGCCCGCCCGCCGGCATCAAGCCATCGACGAAATCGCGGCGACGCCCGCGAAACTGCGCGCGGCCGTCAACGGCCTGGACGAAGCGCAACTCGACACGCCCTATCGCGAAGGCGGATGGACCGTTCGCCAGGTGGTTCACCACGTGCCCGACAGCCACATGAACGCCTTCATCCGCTTGCGGCTGGCCCTCACCGAGGACAAGCCGACGATCAAGCCCTACGAAGAAGCCCGCTGGGCCGAGCTCGCCGACGCGAGAATGCCCATCGCTGTATCGCAAACCCTCCTCGATACATTGCATGAGCGCTGGGACGTCCTCTGGCGATCACTGAAGCCCGAACAATTCGCCCGCCCGCTGATTCATCCGGAAAGCGGCGAGCGCAACGTCGATTGGCTCCTCTTTCTCTACGAGTGGCACGGCAAACACCACACCGCCCACATCACTAGTCTCCGCAAACAAAAGGCCTGGTAGAGTAACCTGATCGAGCTGCCCTAAGTGTGCGCTCGTATGTAGGCGCTGTATGCAGGCGTCGGGCTTTAGCCCGGCGAACCACTCCAATATGCAAACCTCACAAACCTGGGACCCCGAACGCTACGCCCGCAACGCCCGCTTCGTCTCCGACCTGGGCGCGCCAGTCCTCGAACTACTCGCTCCCATGCCGGGCGAACGCATCCTCGACCTGGGCTGCGGTGACGGCGTCCTAACCGCCAAGCTAGCCGCTATGGGATGTCGTGTCATCGGCGTAGACGCCAGCCCCGCCCAAGTGGACGCCACGAAAAAACTAGGAGTGGACGCGCATGTAGTGGACGGCGAGCACCTGAACTTCGATAACGAATTCGACGCTGTCTTCAGCAACGCAGCACTCCACTGGATGCGCAGTCCCGATTCGGTAATCGCCGGCGTCTGGCGCGCCCTGCGTCCAGGTGGACGCTTCGTAGCCGAAATGGGCGGCCACGGCTGCGTAGAAACAATCAAGCGCGCACTCATCGAAGCCCTGGACCGCCGTGGGATCGATGGCCAAGCCGCGAACCCATGGTATTTTCCAACGGTCGAAGACTACTCCGCCCGCCTAGTCAACGGCGGTTTCCATATCAATTACATCGCGCTCATTCCCCGCCCGACTCCGCTACCCGGCGACGTAACCGCGTGGCTCGAAATCTTCGCCCAGAACTTCACGGCAACCCTTGCGCCCGCCGAGCGCGCCGCTTACCTGGCTGAGGTCCAGGAATCGCTCCGCCCCAAACTTTGCGACGCCGAAGGCAAGTGGACCGCCGACTACGTTCGCCTCCGCTTCGAGGCGAGAAAATCGAAGTAAAGAAGTAACAAGTAATGAGGCAAAGAAAGAGCTCAGCACGCTCTCGTGCCCGTCTATTTCATTACCCCGTCTTCACATCCCGAATTGTCTCAAATGATGATCCAGATGCAGATAGCCCCAGCGCATCCAATCCTTGTCGGACATTTCCAAAAACATTGGATGAGGCTTCCAGGTAAAATCCCTCGGCTCTCGCGTGAATCTCTCAAATAGCTGAAGCAACTCCCGCCTATCCGCCTCAAACTCCGCAGGCTGGGTCCCGCCAATCTCCTGATCCATCTCCGGCATGGTCTTCACTCCATGCGGCCACGGGAACGGCGCGTTCAGCGCAATCCACTTAATGACGCCGCGCCCAAACATCGGCCTCGGCGCCAACGATTTTTGTCCCATCACTCCGCGAAACGAATCCGCCAGGTGGCACACCATCTGGTGCGCAGACATTTTCCCCCACCGCCGTTGGCTGTCCGCCTGCACCCGCCCCACGCGCTCTCTGATCTCATTCTTGCACTGCCCGTCCGCCAGCGTCTTCATGCCGCATCCCTCCTGCGTCATTCTCCCGACTTCGCATTCGCTTGTCACCGGAACCTAAACAAAGCCCTACAAGCAGCAAAAAGATTTCTTGACATATTCCCATATGGGCATGTATTCTCTGCTCATGGCTCGCGCTTCCACAACCTCCGATGCCTTCAACGCCGTCGCCGAACCCCGCCGCCGCGACATCCTGAACTATCTCGCCCTTCAGGAACGCTCCGTCGGAGACATCGTGGACAGGCTGAGCATGGAGCAGCCCTCGGTCTCGAAACACCTGCGTGTCCTCAAAGATGTCGGCCTAGTCCAAGTGCGCCGAGACGGCCGGCGCATGTTCTATCGCACAAACGCCGAAGCCATCCGCCCGCTCCACGAGTGGACTAGCACCTTCGAGCGCTTCTGGCGACACCAGTTGAACCGCATCAAGGAACGCGCCGAAAGCAAGAACAAGCCGTCCAACATTTCAAACTTCATTCCAAGGAGCAAAGATGATCTCGACCGCGACAAGAATTGAAGATTTGACGCTGAACATCACGCAGGAAATCCACGTGAACGCCTCGCTGGAAACGACGTTCGCTGCCCTTCTCGATCAGCTCGGGCCGCTCAGCGAATCGGCCGAGGGCCAGTCGATGAACATGAAGATTGAGGCCTGGCCGGGCGGGCGCTGGTATCGCGACCTGGGTGGCGAAAACGGCCACCTCTGGGGACACGTGCAATCCATCAAACGCCCCACGC
Source organism: uncultured Acidobacteriota bacterium (assembly GCA_963729285.1). Classification (GTDB taxonomy): domain Bacteria; phylum Acidobacteriota; class Terriglobia; order Acidiferrales; family UBA7541; genus Acidiferrum. The sequence continues at coordinate 14,865 of CAVSNL010000039.1, read as the reverse complement.
TGCTGGAATTTACCGGGCCACTGTTCATGTCCTATCCGGTCGTCAATAATGTGCAATACCGTTTGAGCGAAGTCGATGGCGGAACGCTGATCAAGTTCCATCACACCGCGCTGGGGCTGATCATCGAAGACCACCGCAGCGGCGTGAACAAAGGCTGGTCGCAAATTCACGAAAACGTTCGCAAACTTGCTGAGTCCCGGCGCGCGAAGTAACGCCGCCGCGGGAGGAAATATTTATGTGTCCGGCATGCATGGCGAGTGCGGCTTTGATGGTAGCGGGCGTGATCTCTACAGGCGGGCTCACCGCGTTCGCCGCGAAACTTCGTCACGTCCAAGACAAATCTGGCCAAAGGAATCCCGGCAACCATTCATCCGAGCAGCAAGTCCAATCCGAAGAACCAAAACGAAAGGAGCAGTAATCATGGCAACGGCATCAAGCAAGACTGAAAATCCGAAAGTCGTATCTCCCGCCGAGTGGCTCGCGGCACGAAAAGAACTTCTGGCGAAAGAGAAAGATTTCACGCACCTGCGCGACGAGTTGAGCCGCAAGCGTCTCGAACTCCCGTGGGAGAAAGTCGAAAAAAACTACGTGTTCGAAGGTCCCAACGGCAAGGTGTCTCTCGCCGATCTGTTCGGCAATAAGAGCCAATTGATCGTCTATCACTTTATGCTGGGCCCCACCTGGACCGAAGGCTGCCCCGGCTGCTCGTTCCTCGCGGACCACTTCGACGGCAGTCTCCCACACCTCGCTGCCCGAGACGTCGCGTTCGTGGCGGTTTCGCGCGGCCCGCTTGCGCAGATCGAGACCTTCAAGAAGCGCATGGGCTGGGGCTTCCGCTGGGTCTCCTCCAGCGCCAACGACTTCAATTTCGACTACCACGTCTCGTTCCTGAAAGGCGATGCCGCGAACGGGAGATCTATTACAACTATGCCACTCAAAAATCACGCGCCGAGGAAATGCCAGGCGCAAGCTGCTTCTACAAGGACGCAGCCGGGAACATTTTCCACACCTACTCCAGCTACGGCCGCGGCCTCGAAGCGATGATCGGCGCGTACGACTGGCTCGACATCGCCCCTAAAGGCCGCGATGAGGCCAGCCTTAAGCCAACGATGTCCTGGGTGCGTCACCACGACAAGTACGCTGACTCCCAGACCGCAGGCGCACCGAAAACGTAGAGCGTTCGCGCTGGGATTTCTGTGGGGTGAGGTTCATCCAGCGTGCAGTCCGAGCTCACTTTCGCAAATGATCCAAGAGCGCGGGGATTTCCGCGATCGAATCGAGCAAAAATTCAGGCTGCGCGGCGCGGAGGCCCTTTTCCGTCGGAAAGCGGCCGAGCACGGCGATCGCGCGCACTCCGGCGCGCCGCGCCATTTCCAAATCGTGCGGAGAATCGCCCACATAGACGCAGGCGCAAGGATTCAGGCGCATTTGTTTCAGCGCCAGACGAAGCGGTGCGGGATGCGGTTTTTTCTGCGTCGTGTCGTCGGCGCAGACCCGCGACGCAAATAGGCGCGTCAACCGGAAGTAGCGCAGTTGGCGCATGACCCGGTCGCGGTCGCCGCTGGTGACCAGTCCGAGCCGATACCGCCGTCCGATGCGTGCCAGTACACGACGCGCGCCCGCCACCAGCTTGGGCTTATGCATGGCGTATTGGTTGCGCCAGGCGAGGTTGGCAGCATCCCAGCGGGCGCGGGGGAGTCTGGCGGCGCGATAGACGTTGTACCAATTGGGCGAGTAGTGTTGCGCTAGTTCGTCGAGTCCCCACGCGATGCCCATTTCCCGGAACATCGCGAGGTAGGCACTGGAATCGGCGTCGAAAGAGTCGAGCAGCGTGCCGTCCCAATCGAACAGCACCGCTTCGATGGGATGTTCTTGCTTCGCGGCCATGGAGGAGAAAAGAGTAGCAGAGAATCGGCTGGGTACCCGAGGGCGCCAGCCAGAACGTCGCTGACGTTTCGCTGGGTCTACAACCTCAGAAATCGCGCGGGCACGCGATCATCGCGGTCGAAGGACATGTCATCGAACAGCACGGCAACTCCGTACCAGCCAGGCATGGCGGCGGGCTCCAATCGCCGCACGCGCGCGGTGGTGGCCACGACGACGTTTCCGCGGCCCATGGGTCGACTGACCAACACAATTTCCAGTTCAATCTGCGTGCCTAAGGCAAGCTCCTTCGGGCAAAGAAAGAAAACTCCGGTCGAGCTAATGTCACGCGTCACCAGAGTAATCGGAAATTCTTCCAGGATGTTGTTGACGCTGCGGAGCCGCAACGGCAGACGCAGGGTTGCCCGCGGGTACTCTCGATGCTCGGGATGGACGCCCACTGCGTGCGTGGGCACGCGCATGAAACGCCGTGGTTGGGTGTCGGTGATAAGCGGCACCACGCGTAGCGTGGGCAGCGGGCTGGCAGTCGCAGCACTGTGCGGCACGACCACTGGTGCAAGCGTGCGTGATTCCGCCGGCGCGACCTTCGATGCCGGCTCAATAACCCTTGCGAGGTTTGTGGCCCTCATCTCACCCTCAGAGACGCTGACATCACCAAATTGTATTGTTCCCGACCGACCAGAGGCGGCTTTTTGAAGCCGCTCCCACCTTGCGGAGGTGGGCCGCTAAAATGCCACTATAAGTGGCTAAGGTCAACCATTGGAAAGCAGTGCGAGTGTCCTAAGATCAAATACATGGTCATAGTACTTCGCCATTCCGAGCGTGGCCGATAAGGTCCGCCAATCGACCGACCGCTTACTTTGACGATTCTTTCCGGATATACCGACTCGCTTCCGGAGTTCATCCTGTGTAGTGAAGCCCGCGCGCCGTTGGGCGATGCGAAGTTGATCAAAGCGTGCACCAATATGGCGCTGTACATGTGAGCTTCTCGCGTCTACGTTATCCTTTTACATTACGCAGGATGGATCGCGCGTTCCGTCTGTACCCAGGCCAATGTCTATCACCACGGTAACCCAATCGAAATCCGACAGTCCTCCACACCCTAAGCCTTCCCTCGACCAAGCGGGTGGCGCAACCTTGCTGCTAGTCGCATTCGGCGCCGTCTATTTGATCTGGGGCTCGACGTATCTCGCGATTCGCGTGGGCGTCGAATCCTTTCCGCCTCTCCTGTTGGCGGGATCGCGCCATTTGATCTTTGGCTTGTTGTTCTATCCGCTCTTGCGGTGGAAGACGGGCATACGTCCGACATGGGCCAATTGGCGCACGGTGATCGTTACAGGTTTCCTGTTGCTGTTCGTAGGAAACGGCGGAGTCTGCGTTGCGGAACAGACTGTGCCCTCGGGAGTAACCGCGTTGCTGGTGGCGACGGTTTCGCTGTGGATGGTTCTGATCGATTGGTTGCGGCCCGGTGGAGTGCGACCGGTCGCCCGCGTCCTGATCGGCTTGCTGCTGGGCTTCGCGGGTCTTGCGTTACTGGTGGGGCCGAAGGATCTTGGGGGATCAGCGCGCATCAATCCCGTCGGGGTCGCGATTCTCGTCGTGGCGTCGTTTGCCTGGGCCTGTGGCTCGCTCTATTCCAAGCATGGCCAAATGCCGAGTTCCCCGCTTCTGGGCGCGGCAATGCAGAGTCTGACCGGCGGCACCGTGCTATGGATTGTGGGCTGGTTATCCGGGGAGGTGCGCTCTCTCCACCTTGCCGCAGTCTCGACGCGTTCATGGGTAGCGATGGGGTATTTGGTATTTTGCGGATCGATGATCGGATTTACGGCATATATCTATATTTTGAAGCACAGCACCGCCACGCGAGTCGCTACCTATGCCTTTGTCAATCCGGTGGTCGCGCTCTTTCTGGGATGGCTGCTGCTTGGAGAATCGATCACGCTCCGGACGATTTTGGCGGCAGCGGTAATTCTGGCCGCGGTGCTGCTGGTGATCACCGCGCCCCACCGCCAGGCTGTGCCCAGTGCCAACGGTGTCCCAGAAGCCGCCGAAGCCTAACTTCGTTCCGCCGGATCGTCGGGCGGGTTCCGACTGAGTGGATTCAAATTCTTCTTTGACGCGCCTTTGCGGATAGATTTGTTTTTCTCCTTGAGTTACTTTGGCCTTGCCATGATGAGTCAAACCATTACGCAGTCCGGATCGAACATTCCGCCGAGCGCCGCGGCCCGGTATTGGCGCGCGACCCTGGCGCGTGACGCGCGAGCCGATGGCACCTTCGTGATCGCGGTGCGCTCGACGCACGTCTATTGCCGGCCGTCCTGCCCTGCACGACGGCCCATGCGGCGGAACGTGGTGTTCTACCGCACCCGCGAAGAGGCTGAGCTACGCGGGTTTCGACCATGCCTCCGGTGCAAACCCGATCAAGTAGCCGGGCCGGTCGCGCTGGTCGAGCGCGCCACTCGCCAATTGGCGGAGTCCGCCGTAGAGAGCGTGCGATTTGGGGCGCTGGCGAGATCGCTTGGCACAACGCCCGCAACGCTGCGCAGGGCGTTCCTGCAAGTAACCGGCCTCCGGCCTCGCGAGCTCGCCGAGGCATTGCGGCTCGCGCGCTTCAAGAAAATGTTGCGCGCGGGGAAAAGCATCACGGACGCGCTTTACGAAACGGGTTACGGCTCCTCGAGCCGCGTATACGAGCGGAGCAACGCGCAGTTGGGAATGACGCCTGCGACTTATCGAAAGGGAGGAATGGGTATGAAGATCGGTTACAGTATTGCGAAATCGGCGCTGGGCAAGGTCCTGGTTGCGGCTACCGACCGCGGCGTGTCCGCCGTTTATCTCGGAGATGCGGAAGCAAAGCTCGTGCAGGAGTTGAAAGACGAGTATCCCCGTGCGGAACTTGTTCCGGCCGACGATTCGTTCGAGCGCTGGGTGAAAGAAATAGTGCAGCGCGTGGAAGGTAAACCGCCACGCATCGAATTGCCGCTGGACTTACAAGCAACAGCCTTTCAGCGCCGCGTCTGGCAAGAGTTGCAACGCATCCCCGCGGGCACAACACGGACGTACTCTCAGGTCGCCAAAGCACTTGGGAACCCGAAGGCGGTGCGAGCCGTGGCGCGTGCGTGCGCAACCAACCCAGTCTCCATCGTAGTGCCGTGCCACCGCGTAATCCGGGAAGACGGCAATCTTGCAGGATACCGCTGGGGCCTGTCGAGAAAAGAACAGCTGTTGGCGCAGGAAAAGGCAGCAGATCGCTGACGGCCATTTGCGAGAACGCGTTTTTGCAAGAACCAATGTAGGCGCCGGGCTTCAGCCCGGCGTACGAGGCGACCATCGCTGGAAATACAAGCGGGCGTAAATCTAAGGGCGCGCTTCGGAGCGTCCCTCGTCCCGGTTGGCAACCCACGCGCAGTCGAGAACGACCTCAGCCCCTCGGCTTCACCCGAGTTACATCTTTTGGCCAGTCCTGCTTGAACCTGGAATCGCTGATCTTCAGATTCTTCATCACACTGGTGTAGTGGAACTGTATGTAGTCGCCTGATCCAGTTTCGTAGAATTTTTGCTGAGTCGGGAGCCATGAAGACTGGTCAATCCACATCTGAATCTTCGTAATTTGGTGGCGCACGTCGTCTGATTTCGGCGTCAACTCCAGCAGAAAAGTCTTTCGGCCATCGAGTTGGTCTTCTCCGGTCAGTTTAACGTCGTAGCTCTTCAGCATGTTCTGGCTCTTCGTGCCAAAGCCCAAGAGCACGTATTGATCAACCATGGCGCGGTTTTTGCCGAGATCGTATTCCTCGACGCGCTTGATCTTCGGTGTGTACACGAAGAGCGAATCGCCATTACGGAGAATGGTGCGCGGGTCGGGTTTCAGGATTTCGATGCGCATCTTCTGGTCCTTGCGCACGAAAATCTGCCCCGTTTCGGTGGAGCTATCCTTCACGACATCGGTGTACTTGGTGTTTTCGAGGTCTGCGGTGAGACTGCGAAAATCGGCGGCGGATTTGTCCATCATCGCCAGAACCGATTCGGTGGTTGCTGGTCCCGGGGTTTGCGCGGCCTGTAGGTGCATGACACAAGCAATCGCACAGAGCCCTAGTAGGGCAACAGACCAGAATGTCCGTGTCAAAATGAGCCCCTGCGGCGGATGGACCGGCCGATGAATCCCGCTCGATTTAATCGTAGCACATCGGAACAGATGCGCGAACGTTGGCGAACGTTTTCCATTGAAGTATCGCGAGGTGAACGGCTAGCGGTGAATCTCGACCTGGTAGGCGATCACCGTCCCGGCCTCGTCGCGAACCGGCTCGATCTTGGTGATCGAAAAACGTCCGTTGCGCAGGTCTGGCAGTGCCTTTTTCAACGCGTTGTGGAGGTCATTTTGCAGCGCTGGCGTCTGTTCCGGCGGCGCCATAACGCGCGCGTCGACGCGGTAAGTCTGCCGCGCATCGCGCTCCGAGCCCGCCACCAGCTCCACTTGTCCCGCCGACGCCGGCATTCCGACTTGCGGCTCGTCGTGAAACCATCTGGGCGGCGTCGCCAACACAAAAATCAGGATGAGAATCACCGCGAGGTCGTATTGCCAGGTACCGCGCTCGTACGACCAGAAAAACGTTCGCGAGAGAATGGTTTTGAGGCTGGCCATCTCAATCCGCGGGAATGCCGTCCACGATCACGCCATCACGCATGTGGACGACGCGGTCGAAATAGGTGACCGCTTCGGGATTGTGCGTGATCATCACCACTGTCTGGCCCAAGTCCTTATTCAGCTGTCGCAGCATTTGCAAGACGATCTCGGAATTTTTCGAATCCAGGTTCCCGGTGGGCTCGTCCGCGAGCAATATTTTCGGCTCGTTGATGATCGCCCGCGCGATCGCCACCCGCTGTTGCTCCCCGCCCGAAAGTTCCGAAGGCTTATGCTGAAGGCGGCCCTCGAGACCCAACATCTTGGTGACAACATCGAAGCGGTGCGGATCGAAGCCATCGCCGTGAATAAATTGTGCGATGGCGATATTGCCTTTGGCGGTGAGCGTCGGCAGGAGGTTGAAACGCTGGAACACGAAGCCGATCTTGTGGCGGCGCAGCTTGGTGCGCGCCGCGTCGCCCATCGTGGTCAGGTCGTTGCCGTCCACCAAGACGCGCCCCCGGGAAGCTTGCGCTAGCCCGCCAATCACGTAGAGAAGAGAAGACTTGCCGCAACCCGAAGGTCCCATGACCGCAACCGACTCTCCCGGAGCGACTTCGAAATTCACTCCGCGCAAAGCCGGTACTTCTACCTTGCCGGCATGGTAGAGCTTCCACAGACCTTCCGTTTTGAGTATCGACTCCACGCTGTTTTGCCTTGGAAAAATCAGCTTTTTTGCAAGTGGTCGTATTGTAGCCGCGTTTGCCATGCTCTGCCTAGTTGCGCGCGAAACTACCTGCGCGCCCTTTCCGAATCTACCGATTGCGGACGGTTCGCCGAATCGGCTGCCGTGTTTGCCGTCGTTCAATCGTAAGAAAGCGCCTCGACTGGGTCTTTCCGGCTGGCGATCCACGCGGGATAGCTGGCCCCCAGAATCGCGCCCAGCAACGCTATGCCCCCAGCGCGCAAAATCCATTCCGGCGTGATCAAGATCGAGAGCGTGGGAAAGCCGGCCAGAAACGCCGCACGCACCAGATAGCTCAACCCAATCCCCGCGGCAATACCAAAAATGCACAGCGCCGCCGACTCCATCAGCAGCGCGCGCACGATGAAACCGCGATTCGCTCCGATCGATTTCAAAACGCCGATGTCGCGCGTGCGTTCGATGACGGTCGTGTACATGGTCAGAAAGATCACCAGCAGTCCGATGGAGATTGCCAGCGCGATCATCGCGTGGATAAATGTTTCCAGACCCGGAATATTCGTCGAAGTCATCAAGGATAGGAAATCCCTAAGTGGACGAACGGTATAGCCGGGCAGCACGCCGCGAATCTCCTCCATCACGTCGTCGGTATGCTCGGGCCGCGTGCACTTCAGCAGGAAAATCGAGGCCTTATCGCGCGCCCCCACCAATTCCTGCAGCGTGCCGATAGGCACAAACAACCGCGCACCCTTTCCATGCTCGATAATCGCGGCGACGTGCCAGTTGTGGTTCAACAGATTGTAGGTATCGCCGACTTTGATGTTTTTTGCGCGCGCTTCCCAGTCGTCCACCAGCAGATCGTCCGGGCCTTCCATGTCGTGGCCGTGCAAGAAGACAAATCCCCCGGACACAGCGTGAAAACTATCGCGATCGATGCCGTAAATCACTTCGACGCCGCCACTGGAATTAAATTGCAGCAGGGCCGGCGCCACGGCTTGCACGTATTTCAGCTCTTCGAGCTTCGCACCAATTTTGATAGGCATGGGCGAGCCGCTAAAGCCCAGAAAAATCGAAGCTGCAGGCGGTTGCAGCATGACGTCGGCGCCAATTCCCTGGATGCGCTTGGCGGTTTCAGTCAACAAGCCGGAGGTGAGCCCAACGATGAGCACCACCAACGCCACCTCAACGGCGACAGCCATTACCCCGATGAATGTGCGTAGTGGGCGATGGAGAAGGTTGCGAACAATCAGCTCACCCATCATTGCGCTTTGTCACCCTCGTTCTCCCCAACGCGCACCAGTTCGCTCCCGGCGGGCTGATCGAGCTTGAAACGGTCCGCCGGTATTTCCACATTCAGCGTAACTTTGGTGATCTGCAAATCCAGCCGGTAATCATCGTGCGGGCGGTCGATGCGAATAGCGCGTGGAAACTCGCTCACGCTACCACCCGGAGCCGCAGGTTGCGCCGGATCCACCGGCGCGGGGGCAAGCGGCTGCCAATCCGCCAGGTGCACATCCGAAAGCAACACGCCTTTCGGGCCGTAGCTTTGCAGCCGCGACACCTGCAAGTCCGCGCGATCGAACCAGATCTTCCGCAATATCTCGGTGCGATAGCCGCCGCGCAGCACTGTCAATACGTAAGAGCGCGCCGTGTCGTCGTTGGATTCCTCGAACAGCACGAGTTCCTCTTTCCGGATCTCTGGCCACAGCAGCGCATCCAGCAGATGCTGCGGCCGAAGGTTTTCGATGGGCTTATTGCCGGCTCGCTCTGCCGCAACCTGTCCCGTCAGAAACTTATTTTTCGACGGAACCCACACGCGAAACGTTTCGCCATCGCTGGTCATGTCAAACACCGTCGTACCGACCACCGGTGCCTGCCCGATCATGCGGATTTCCGCTGGACGAGCCGCCAACAGGAAGGCTTTTACTTCGTGATATTCCTCGATCACGCCGCTATATTTCGATCCCGCCGTGGGTTTCAGTTCCACTGTGGCATTTACGGTCTTCACCCCTTGGGCGATCTGGTTGTACTTTTCCAGCAGGTCTTCCTGCGTAGCGTCTCGAACCACTGGCTTCGCGCTCGGCGCGACCGTGGTCTTCGTGCTCACGGTCCCGCCATGGCACCCGGTGGAAAACGCCGCCACTGTCGCCCCTACCGTCCATGCCAGCACTCGTCGATTCAATGAGTTAGGTCCTACACCACGCAAACGAAGCAATCGATTAACCACCTCAAGCGCAGCCACCTCGCATGGCCGTCAATTTGGATGCCGTCAATGTAACAGGGTCACGCGCTGGTGTCATTTTGATAGGCCGCGCCATACGACCGGGGACTGGCCGTTCATTTCCTGCCATTTCCTGCGATGGCTGCGGATTTCACGCGATTTTTATCCCGGCTCAGCAGCCTTTTTAGGTTCGGCCTTCATCCTATTGTCCATCGTGTCCTGTCCCTATCGCCGTTTGTTCGCTATCACTTTGGACAAATACCATCCAAAAGTACTATTGGGATTTTCATCGCCGGTACTATCGTCTTTTTCCCAGCGTACTATTGGAGTTTTTTCCGGGTCAGCTTTATTCTCGATCCCGCGAACTGCTTCAACCAGTCGATCGGTCACCTTTGTGATAAAGACAGGCCTTTCGACCCAAGTCCATCGAAAGAAGGCAAGAAATCGATGAAGAACCTAGCACGTGTGTCCCTGTGTGTCCTCGCTGTTTCGCTCTTCGGTGCAATGACGGTTGAGGCCCAGAACATCACGACCGTAGCGGGCGGTGGCCCTCCGGCCACGGGCACTGCGGTCACCGCAACCTCTGCCAGCGTCGGCGCCCCGGCGGCCGTCCGCCAGGACTCCTTGGGCAACACCTATATCCTCGACAACGACTTGAGTCGCGTCTACAAGGTAGACGCCACGGGACACCTGACGCTCTTTGCTGGTAGCGGCCTCATTGCTGGTAACCGCACGGTGGCGTACAACGGCGACGGCATCCTGGCCGTGGATGCCGCCATGGACGGCCCCAGCGGCATGTGTATCGACAAGAACAACAACGTCTACGTGGCCGACTCCGACAACGGGCTTATGCGCGAGATTGTGGTAACCGCCTCGCCCGGCAAAGTCGCTGGCAACATCTACAACATTGCGGGCGTGCAGACCGAAACCAATTTCGTCTACGGCGGCGACGGCGGGCCCGCAACCAGCGCCAACTTGCATTTCCCCGATGGCTGCTCTTTCGATAGCCACGGCAATATGTACATCGCCGACCGCGGCAACAATGAAATTCGCGTGGTGATCGCTGTCGTGACCGGTTCTACCCCGGTAGCGCCTGTTGGCGTGCCCGGCCCCGTAACGGCGGGCAACATCTACCGTTTCGCCGGCGGGAACGACGGCAACGACGCAACCCAGACTCCGCCGACGGGAGGGTACGGCCCGAACGGCACGCCCGCCATAACCGCCCCGATCTACGGGCCGTTCGATGTCTTTGTCGATTCAAACGACAACGTCTTCTTCGCCGATCTTGGCAACAATTTCCCGCCGGCAGGCGCCAACAAGAATCCCGCCCCCTTCAACAACAACGTGATTCGCGAAGTCCCGTCCACAACAACGGTTACTCCGCCGATGACCGCCGGCGATGTTTACACCGTTGCGGGCACTCAGGGCGTCGCCGGAGTTGGACACACTACCGGTGTCCTCGCAACGAGCGCGTTCCTCAATGGGCCCGTCGGCATTACTGTGGACGCCAGCGGCAACCTGTTCTTTGCCGACAGGGGAAACCACGTTATCCGCGAGGTTCCCATAGCGACCGCGAATGGAATGACCGCTGGTTTCATTTACGATGTCGCGGGCAACTTCCCCTCCAGAGGTTACTCCGGCGATGGAGCCGCCGCTGACGCGGCAGAACTCAACTCCCCGTCGGGCACCTCTCTCGATTCGACAGGAAATCTCCTTATTGCCGATCAAGTGAACGACCGAGCCCGCAAAGTCGTTCCAAACGCCGGCGATTACGCCACCGGAATCATAAGTACGTCCGCCGGAAACGGTTCCGCGTCGTTCTCCAACGCCGCTACCGCCCCTCCCCCTCCAGCGAGTCCAATACCCGCCCTCGCTGGCCAGCTCGACTCCCCGGCAGGCCTCGCGATCAGCTCGACGGGCAACCTGGCCATCGCCGACGTGGGCTTCCAAGGCGAACAAAGCTTGATCCGCGGAGTCGCAAATCCTATCGCGAGCGGAGCTCTCACCACGCTTGTCGGTTCTCCCGGATTCAACGGCTTCGTGAACGCCACGAACACCGGCTTTCCTAATTACGTGGAAAACGATGCCTTGGGCATTGCTTTCGATTCTTCCGGAAACCTGTACATCGCCGACACCGGCAACTGCATCATCCGCAAGCTCTCTGCCGGAGTCATGACCACTGTGGCGGGCGTAGAACCTACCATTGATCTAGCCAATCCACCGAACAGCACGCCCAACTGCGGATTTGCAGCCCAGGGCGGAGCCGCCGTCGGCACCAAGCTGGGCGCCGTGAATGGCGTCGCGCTCGACGCTGCCGGCGATATCTTCTTCTCCGACGCCACCAACAATGTGATCTGGGAAGTCCCGAAGAACACCGCAGGCTCCATGACCGCCGGTAACGCCTACATCGTCGCTGGCACGCAGGACCTCACCGGCTCGTTTGGCGGCGAAGGTGGCGTCGCTGCCGCCGCGCATCTGAATAAACCCACGGGCATCTACTTCGACGTCTACGGAAACCTCTTCATCGCTGACACCGCCAACAACATCATCCGCGAAATTCCGGCCGACAATTCCGCCGGACAGACCGCCGGCTTCATCTACACGGTCGCTGGAGACAAAGCCGGCCAAACCGCGGGGTACGCCGGTAACGGCGGTGTGGCCACAGCCGCAAAATTGAACGCGCCATTTACGATGGTGGTCGACAATGCCGAAGACATCTTCATCGCCGACACGAATAACGACGTCATCCGCGAAGTAGCGGGCACCACGGCCGGCGGCAAGACCGCAGGCGACATCTACACCGTAGTGGGCACGAACGTCGCTGGTTTCACCGGCGATGGTGGCCCTGCCGCCGCGGCTGAGCTCAATGCCCCGCAAGGCTTGGCGCTCGACGGAGCTGGCGATCTGCTGATCGGCGACTCGCTTAACATTCGCGTACGCAGTGTCGCGGGCATCGCCAACGTAGCGGCGGTTCCCGTAGCCAGCTTCCAACCGTCCAGTCTGACCTTCACGGCCCAACCGCTGACCATCAAGTCGACAGCTAAGGTGGTCACTCTGACCAATAACGGCGGCGCCACGCTAACAGGCATTGCCATCACCCTCGGTGGCACAAATGCGACTAACTTCGCCGACACAACTACCTGCGGGACCACGCTCGCCGCTGCCGCCAACTGCACCATTAGCGTGACCTTTACACCGACTGTCGTCGGCCCGGCGTCTGCCTCGCTATCCATTGCGAATAACGCCATTGGCAGCCCTCAAACCATCGCGCTCAACGGAACCGGCCAAAACGGCGTTCCCACGGATGCGCTAACTCCCAACCCGCTCGCGTTTACGCCACAGCCGGTCGGTGTCGCCTCCGCAGCCCTTCCCGTCACTGTGAGCAATGCTACGGGCACTGGTCCGCTCGTAATCACCGGCATCACTTTCGGTGGAGCGAATCGGCAGCGACTTCTCTCAAACCAATACTTGCGGCGCGCTCCCGGCGACCGTCGCCATCGGCGCAACCTGCACCATCAACGTCGTGTTCAACCCAACTTCCGCGACCCCAGCCGCGCGCACCGCCACGTTGACGCTCGCCGACAACGCTACCAACAGCTCCATCAACATCGCCGGTACGGCCACCGCCGCTGCCATCAGCTTCACTCCCACGAGCCTGACCTTCGCCAGCCAGGCTGCGGGCACTGCCTCGGCGCCCCAGCCATTACGGTCACGAACACGGGTACTGGAGCGCTTACCTTCCGTACCGGCATCACCATAGCTGGCCCCAACAAAGCCGACTTCACGCTCGGGTCGGCGACCACTTGCAGCGGCACCGGCACCTTGGCCCCCGCCGCTGCACTGCACACTCAACGTGATCTATAAGCCCAGCCGCAGCCGGCACCAGCACCGCGATGGTGATCGCCGCCGACAACGCGACGGCCGGCCCACAGACGATCAACCTCACCGGCACGGCCACGGCGGCTCCGCCCCCAGCGCTTACCCTGAATCTTGGCGCAGCCAGTGGCAGTTCACTGACGCAAACGGTCACCGCTGGCAATACCGCCACCTACATGCTGCAAATCAGCGCAAACCAAAACGTCAGCAGCGTAAGCTTTACTTGCACTGGCGCTCCGACAGCCGCGACTTGCCCCGCTCCGGCTACCGTCGCATTGACTGCTAATACGCCCGCTGCCGTCACCGTTACCGTCTCAACCACCGCCCGCGGCATGCTGGCCCCGCAATCCGAACCCGCGACCAGGATGCAACCTCCAGCCGCGATTCAGATGTTGCCGCTCTCCGTGCTGGCCATGCTCCTGCTGATCATCACCTTGCTGGCCGCAGCACAGAGTCCTGCAGGACGCCTGCGCCTCGCTCGCGTAGTGCTCTCTGCCTGCCTCGTGCTGATGCCCATCCTAGCCGCTACGTTAATCGGCGGTTGCGGCGGCGGCAGCTCCAGCACACCACCACCACCAGTCACCGGAACGCCCGCTGGCAGCTACACAATCACCGTCACGGCCACCTCCGGCAGCACCACAGCAACGACTCCGTTGACCCTGGTCGTGCAGTAGCCCAACTTCAGCGGCATCCCCACGATGCCCTGAGCTTCCCTCCAGCGGCGCCTTTCGCAACCATGCGGAAGGCGCCGCTGCCTTTTGTAGTGGCCGGGCTTTAGCCCGGTCACCTAACCTCGACCTCCCCCGATCCCCTCTACCAGCCCACCTCCCCGAACCTCTTCAGTTCCCGTCACCCACTCCCCCACCCGTCACCCGCTCCCAAAACCTGTCATCCCGAGCGAAGCGAGGGATCTGCTTTTCTCCTTTCACGCAGCCCGCGACGAACCTCGTCTTTCCTATTGACGTTTCTATACGAAAGAAACCTATTCTCCTGCAGAACGTCTATAGGAAAGAGCCCACGCGGCTCAGACGACGTGACCCAGAATCAAACCAACCTCCTCCAAGGCACCCTCGACATGATGATCTTGAAATCCCTCGCCCTCGCGGAAATGCACGGCCTGGGCATCGCCCGCAGGATCGAGCAGATCACCAAGGGCACCTTCCAGGTAAAGCCCGGCTCGCTGTTCCCCGCCCTGCACCGTATGGAAGAGGAAGGCTGGCTCACCTCCGCATGGGGAGAGTCCGAAAATAACCGTCGCGCCAAATACTACAAACTCACCAGCGCAGGCCGCCGCCAACTCGAATCCGAAACCAAACGCTGGGGACGCATCTCCCTAGCCATCGCCCGCGCCCTCGAAACTCCCTAGAGAGGAGCAAAATCGCATGCGCTCGCTCGCTCGTCTAGCAAGTCTTTCGCGCCATCTCATCGCCAGAAAGCGCGTCGAACGCGAACTCAACGACGAGGTCCGTTCCTACGAGCAGCTCCTCGCCGACGAAAAGATCCGAAACGGGATGAATCCTCAGCAGGCCTGCCGCGCGGCCCGCATCGAACTAGGCGGTATCG
>CAVSNL010000038.1:0-58341 GCA_963729285.1 uncultured Acidobacteriota bacterium | reverse complement strand
GGTCACGCGTGTAATCTGGTAGCGCACGCTCGGCGCGGTGGTGATCAGGTTCAGCCCGAATTCGCGCTCCAGCCGCTCCTGCACGATTTCCATGTGCAGCAAGCCCAGGAATCCGCAGCGAAACCCAAATCCCAGCGCTGCCGAATTCTCCGGCTCGTAAAAAAAGGCGGCGTCATTCAATTTCAATTTGCCGAGAGCGTCGCGCAGCGGCTCGTAATCGTCGGCCAGCACGGGAAACAAACCGGCGAAAACCATCGGCTTGATTTCTTCAAACCCTGGCAGCGCAGGCGCAGGACGGTCCGCCTCGGTCAACGTGTCGCCCATCCTCGCGTCCGCAACATCCTTGATGTTCGCCACCACGAATCCAACGTCGCCGGCTTCCAGTTCGTCGAGCGCGACCGGCTTCGGCGTCAGCGTCCCGAGCGTTTCGACTTCATATACTTCGTTGCTGTAAACCAGCCGAATCTTGGTATGTTGCGTGATGCGCCCTTCCATCACGCGGACCAAAACCACTGCGCCGCGGTAAATGTCGAACCACGAATCGAAAATCAGCGCCTGCAACGGATTGTCAGCACTGCCTTTCGGCGGCGGCACGCGCTTCACGATCGCCTCCAGCACATCCTCCACGCCGAGTCCGCTTTTCGCGCTGATCATCAAGGCATCCGACGCCGGAATCGCCAGCACGTTCTCGATCTGCTCTTTCACAAAATCGGGTTGCGCGGCGGGAAGATCGATCTTGTTGATCACCGGAAGAATCGTGAGGTTATGTCCCGCCGCAAGAAAAGTATTCGCGACGGTTTGCGCTTCCACGCCTTGGCTCGCGTCGACCACCAGCAGCGCGCCTTCGCATGCCGACAGCGCGCGCGAAACTTCGTACGAAAAATCCACGTGTCCCGGCGTGTCGATCAGGTTCAGCCGATACGTGTTTCCATCTTTCGCTGTGTAGTGGAGCCGAATGCTTTTTGCTTTGATGGTGATGCCGCGCTCGCGCTCCAGGTCCATGGAGTCCAGCACCTGCTCGTGCATCTCGCGTGACGTCAGCGCGCCGGTCATTTCCAGCAAGCGGTCCGCCAGCGTGGATTTTCCGTGATCGATATGCGCGATGATACAAAAATTGCGTATGAACTTTGGATCCATGAGTGTTCAGTACCGGCAGGAGCTTCCCACGCACGAGACCTGCGCCGCACGCGGCGCAAAACCGCGCCGTGTAACCATTCAGTTTGCCACAAGACGAAGTAAAGAAGTAAGGAAGTAGGGAGGCAAAGAAAGCATCGAGCGACGAGGCGATGAGCCCAGTTAACGGGCCAGTGGAAACGCGCAGGCAATCACAGCCTGAAGGGCCGTGCCACGGAGCCTTGGCATTTTCCGCATCGCCGCGCGGCGTGTGTTTTGCCCCTCTTCGGCCAGCGGTATATAGTTACAAAGGACAGTCAAAAGAAGAGCCCGCGTTCGGTAGCGCATGGCTCGTGTCCACTTCGCGCGGAATACGGCAGAAATACGGTACAGAGATACAGCGCGGAAACACGGCGCTGGAGCAAGCAGGGAAATCGCAAGCCCTTCGCAACTCAGGGTAACCCTTCGTAGCTCAGGGTAAAAAGGCAAGCCGCACGGATGGCCGCAGACATCAGCAAGCATCTGGATCGCGCCAAGCGCTTCCTCGAGAAAAATCGCGTCGAGGATGCGATCGAGGCGTATTTGGCGGTGATCGACCTGGCGCCGCAGCACCAGGAAGCCACGCAGGCCCTGGGCGACTTGTACGCGCGCATGGAGCAGCCGGATCGCGCCGCGGTTTACTACGGGCTGCTGTTCGATTTGCTGATTGAGCCGCGCGACGAAATCAAAGCACTGGCGATCTACAATCGTTTCCTGCGACCCGCGCCAGGGCACCAGCCGCCGGAACGCATCGCGCGTTACGCTTTCCTGCAGCAAAAGCAGAATCGCTTCGACGAAGCCATCGAGCAATACAGCAAAGCCGCCGAAATGTTTAACGAGGCCGGCCGCGCCGAGGATGCGCTGTTTTGTTGGGAACGCACCGCGCAGCTGGCCCCCGAAAATATTGCGCGACAGTTGCGGCTGGCGGAAGCAGCGGAGCGCATCGGGAAGAACGCGCTGGCGGCGCGGGCGTTTTTGCGGACTGGCCAGCTGGCGTCGGCGGGCGGAGCGAGAACGGAAGCACTGGAGTTTCTGGGGCGCGCGTACAAACTGGCGCCGCAGGAGCGCAGCGTCGCGCTGCTGTACGCCGACGCCACGCTGAAATCGGGTGACGCCGCACGGGCCGCGGCGCTCCTGGAGCCTTTTGCGGCGGCGGAAAAAGATGCCAGCTTTCTGGATACCTACGCCGACGCGCTGATGGCGTCGGGGCAACTCGATCGCGCCCGCGAGGTACTGGAAGGGCTGCTACGCGAAAAAAATGAGGGCGTGAGCCGGTTGTTCGAGCTTGCCGATCTGTACGTCAAAGCGGGGCAAGATGCGAAAGCGGTGGAAATTCTGACAGGGCTCAAGCGGCGCATGTTTGCGGACAAACGACAGAACGATTTCGCCACGCAGATGGACAGCGTGGGCGCGAAGCATCCGACATCGCAACCGATCCTGGAATTCTGGGCGGCGCTCTACAATGAATTGAACCGCGAATCGCAATATTTTGAAATTCTCATCAAGCTCTTTGATGTTTACCTGAATAGTGGAAATGTGGCGAAGGCCTGCGATGCGATCGAAAAGCTGGTGGATATCGACGCGTACGACCATCGCAATCAGGAACGCATCCAGCGTATGCGCGGCCACGCCGACGAGGGTTTCCTAAAGCGCCTGGAGGCACGACTCGCCAAGTCCGGCTCGGTCGGGGCGCAGAATGCCGCGCAGCCGCACGCATCGGGCTCGGAAGGCGGCAGCGCGTCGCAAGCGGTCACCGAAGAGGGCCGCAAAATGCAGGCGCTGGAAGACTTGATCGTGCAGACGGAAATTTTCCTGCAGTATTCGCTACAAGCGAAGGCTCTTGAGCGGTTGCAGAAGATCGCGGCCATGTTTCCCGGCGAGGAAGAGCGTCACCCGCGACTGCGAAATCTATACCAGCTGGCGAATTGGTGGCCGCAAGGGGCACCGAAGGTGAAAGCGCCGAACCCGCGCCCGCGCCTCCGCCTGCTCCATCGCGGCCCGAACCCGCGGCGGAGCCGTCGAGCTCGGGCCTGACCGCAAGAACGGGGGTGTACACGGCCGAAACGCTGCGCGACCTCTCGAAAATTTCGGAGATCAACCAGAAAATATTTCGGCAGCAAACGCCGCGAGCCATGCTCAACACCGCGGTCAACGAGGTGGGTGGGTATCTGCGTGCAACGCGTGCGCTGGCCGTTGTCGGTTCGCCCGGCCGGCCACCGGAACTTGCTGCCGAGTATTGCGCGCAAGGGATGCGCCCCGCGCCCGGCGCGCAGGTGGTGTTCCTGCTAGCGCATATGGAAAAGGCACAGCCCGATGAGCTTGGCGCGCTGATGGTGGATGCAACGGAAGGCTCGATCCTGAGCGAGTTGGGCTTGGCCACGGCGTTGGGCGTGATCATCACCGACAAGGAAACGCAAGTTCCCGCGGGAATTTTGATTGTGGCGCACGCGGAGGCGCACAAATGGAAGCCTAACGAAGCTTATTTTCTGCAGGCGATCGGCGATCAGATGCTGATGAGCGTGAGTCACACGCGGCTGAGGTCGCTGGTGCGGCGCATGGGTGTGTCGGACGAACGCACCGGATTGCTGAGCCGCAGCTCGTATCAGAGCTGCTTGCTGACCGAGGCGGACCGCTCGCGCACGCAAGGCACGCCGCTGGCGCTGGCGATTTTGCAGATCGATCGCGGGGCGGAGATTTTGCGGCAGCACGGCGAGTCGCCGGTGGAGCGTTTTCTGGAGCAACTGGCGAGGTCGCTGCAGCCGATCGTGCGGCAGAATGATGTGGCGGTGAAATATACGTCGTGGTCGCTGGCGTTCATTTTGCCGGACACGACCCTGGCGGGAGCTCAGAATCTTGCCGACAAGTTGAGGCGGGCTGCTTCGGGGGTGCGGCCGCCGTGGGATTCGACGCAGATCACGTTGAGCGCGGGAATTGTGGAAGCGGTGGCGAAGCCGGACTATGAGAGCGAAGATATTGTTACGGACTTGATCAATCGCGCGGAAAATTCCGCGGAAGAGGCGCGCAAGGCGGGAGGAGATACGATTGTGGCGTTGGAGAGTCCGAAGATTTGAGGAAGTCGAAGTGGACGGTCGACAGTCAACAGTCAATAGAGGCTATCTGGCTCTGTTGACATCCTCATGAAAGGGCGGCGATGTTTCAACCGATACAGATTGAAACTCAATCCGAGCAGCAGCGCTTGACGCATCTGCATGGGCAGCGAGCGACCCGGTGCGCGAGCCGAGAGTTTTCGTTTGACCGAAGAGAACAGGCTTTCGACCAGGGCGCGGCGACGGTAAAGTCGTCGTGGGAAGGCCCGCCGCATCTCGGCGCGCACTCCACGCACGCGCCAGGTTTTCTTCCCGCGCTTGGCGGGAATCACGCTCTGCGCTCCGAGGCGTTTGCGGATGTAGGTATGATTGCGCTCGCTGTCGAACTCGGCATCGGCCAGCACCAGCCCGATGGGTGTTTGTTCGGAAGCGGCTGCGACAACCGCCGGCAAATTCGCGCAATCGTTCCACGGACCGCGCCGCGCGAGTCTGCGACAACACGAACTGGTGATCCAAATCCACGGCGACCACCCACTTCAGCCAGTGGCGCCACGGCAGCGGTTTCTGCCCGTGATGATGCATGCGCCGCACAAAGAAGGTGCTTACGGCGCCTTGCGCCAAACCCGTGGCGTCCACGGCGACGCGAGCGCGCTTCCGCTTTTGACGCAGCGAACCGCGCAACCGACGCACGGTTTCGTCAACCGCACGGTCGATGGTCTGGTCGTCGAGACGCTGCAAAAAGCGATACAGCGTCGTGAAGTCCGGCACACGGCCAAGCCCCAACACCTGGCGCAATTCGCGATGCTCGCCCAAACGCACCTCGGCTTCACGAAAGGTCCAGTCTTCGTAACGCATCAGGCAGAGAATGGCCAGCAACTGCGGCTGGGTAAATTGCCGTTTGCTGAAACGGCTTCGGTAGCGCGGGAGCACCGCCCGGGAGACTTGCAGAGCGATGCGGGCAAAAGGCAGGAGTCCGACTTCGGTCATCGCACCTCCTGCCCCCATAGGAAACCATGCAAGCGGCCAATGGCTCTCTCGAATTTCAATGAAGTTGCTAGGATGTCAACAGAGCCAGGCTATCTCATAGATGGCCTAGACGGGAAGAAGAATTGCCTCAGGGCAAGAAAGCTCCGACCCCCTGAAATGCATTTATGCGTTGACTGGAAATCTTGCTGAGCGTTGACGTTGAGGTCCTTCGCGCATCCTTGTCGGATGCGCTCAGGATGACAGTGCTGGGCAAGAGTTGCGATCGCGCGGTCGTTGGGAGCGATCACGCATCGTTGGGAGCGATCGCGTTTACCGGCCGGCCGGGCCCCTTCGAGGCTCAGGGTAAACAAGCCCCGCCCCTACAGCTCGCATAGAAGTAGGAAGCAAGGAAGCGATACGAGAGAGAGGATTTTATGTTTCCGACGGATGTGGTGATTGTGGCGGGAGCGCGCACGCCTATGGCGCGGTATACCGGTTCGTTTTCGGAGGTGTCCGCGATCGAGCTGGCGGCGCATGCGTCGAAAGAGGCGATTCGCAGGTCTGGCGTGGATCCCGCGGAATTCGACCACGCGATTTTTGGCAACGTGATGCAGACGAGCGCCGATGCGCTTTATGGCGCGCGGCATGTCGGATTGAAGGCGGGGCTCAAGATGGAGACGCCGGCGGTGACCGTGAATCGCTTGTGCGGGTCGGGCATCGAGGCGATTTCGCAGGCGGCTCAGCGTCTGCTGCTTGGCGAGGCGGAGATGGTGCTTGCCGGCGGGATGGAAAATATGACGCAGGCGCCGTTTGTGATTCGCGGGGCGCGCAGCGGTCTTCGGCTCGGCGGCGGGGCGCTGGAAGATTCGCTGATGGCTGGGTTGACGGATTCGTATTGTGGATTGCCGATGGCGCTGACCGCGGAGAAACTTGCGGAACAGCAAGGGATTACGCGGAAGGATGCGGATGCTTACGCTTTGCGCAGCCAGCAGTTGGCCGATGCCGCGTACAAGGCGTGCCGCATGAAGGAAGAGCTTGTGCCTGTCGAGGTGAAGCAGGGCAAAAAGACGATTGTGGTGAGCGAAGATGATCACCGGCGGCCGGAAACGACCATGGAGATATTGGAGAAGCTACCGCCATCGTTCAAGAAAGATGGGATTGTTACGGCGGGGAACGCCAGCGGGATTGTGGATGGGGCTGCCGCGGTTGTGGTGACGCGCGAGAAGACGGCGAAGGATCGCGGATTGAAGCCGATCGGGCCGCATTGTTTCGTGGGCGGTGGCGGGGGTGGATCCGAGCATCATGGGGATCGGGCCGGTGCCGTCATCGCAGAAGGCGCTGAAGCTCGCGGGGTTGACACTCGAGCAGATCGACCGCGTGGAGGTGAATGAAGCGTTTGCGGCGCAGTATTTGGCGGTGGAGAAAGTGCTGGGGTTGAATCGCGACAAGACGAATGTGAACGGCGGGGCTATTGCGCTGGGGCATCCTTTGGGTGCTACCGGCACGCGTTTGGTGATTACCATTCTCAATGAGCTTCGACGGAATAATTTGCGGTATGGATTGGCTACCGCGTGCATTGGTGGCGGGCAGGGAATCGCGATGATTGTGGAAGCGATGAATTGAGAGATGGTAGTGAAGCACAGGAATTGGCGGCGAAATGCTGAACCCTGGGACGCCGGACTGAAGTCCGGCGCCTACATGGCCGCCGCGGCGGCTCGGTAGGCAGCGCTGAGGGGAATTTGCTTTCAGGGTTCTGGTAGACTCGGGTTGCACTAAGAAGCTCCTGCCGATACTCGACGGCGATCACAACTGAGGAAGAGATATGGCGATTCAGAAAGTGGGAGTTGTGGGGTGTGGCCTGATGGGTTCGGGGATCGCGCAGGTGTGCGCTCAGGCGGGATTCGCGACCGTGGTGCGCGAGGTTGCGCCGGAGCTTGTCGACAAGGGATTGAAGGGCATTGAGAAGAATCTTGGGCGGCTGGTGGAAAAGGGAACGCTGACTGAGGCGCAGAAGGGCGAGATTCGTGGGCGACTGACGGGGACGACTGCGATTGAGGATTTGAGGGATTGCGACGTGATTGTGGAAGCGATCATCGAGCAGTTGCCGGCGAAGCGGGAACTGTTTGCCAAGCTGGATGGGCTTTGTCCGGCTTCGACCATTTTTGCGAGCAATACTTCTTCTTTGACGATCACGGAAATTGCTAGCGGCTACGAAGCGGCCGGATCGCTTTGTGGGATTGCACTTTTTCAATCCGGTTCCGGTGATGAAATTGGTGGAAGTCGTGCGGACCATCGCGACCGATCCCGCGGTGTATGAGGAGATGGTGGGGTTTGGAGCGAAGTTGGGGAAGACGCCGGTGCGGGCGCACGACAGCACTGGATTCATCGTTAACAGGTTGCTCGTGCCTTATTTACTGGATTCTATTCGCGCGTTGGAGGAAGGGGTTGGATCGATTGAGGACATCGACAATTCGATGAAGCTGGGTTGCGGGCATCCGATGGGGCCGCTGACACTGTTGGATTTTGTAGGGCTCGATACTACGTTTTACATTGCGAATATCATGTTTGAGGAGTTTCGCGAGAGGCGTTTTGCGCCGCCGCCTTTGTTGAAGAGGATGGTTTTGGCGGGGTGGAATGGGCGGAAGGCTGGGCGGGGATTTTATGATTATTCGGACCCGGCGAAACCGAAAGCGATGAAACTTTAGATTTTGCCGGGATGGGGCGTAGCAATGCTGCGCCCCTACAAGTGTTTTGCGGCTGGTGATCGCTAGATGGCTTACGAAAATTTGTTGTATGAGAAGCGGGACTCGATTGCGTTTATCACTTTCAATCGGCCGAAGGTGTTGAATGCGCTTAACCGCAAGACCGTGGAAGAACTGCGCGATGTGCTTGTGGATGCGCGCGATGACGCTTCGGTTCGTGTTCTGGTGCTTACTGGCGCCGGAGAGAAGTCGTTTGTGGCTGGGGCTGATATTGGCGAATTGGCGCAACGGACCGCGGTGGATGGAAAGGACTTTTCGCTTTTCGGGCAAGGCGTGTTTCATCTTCTGGAGACGATGGGGAAGCCTTCGATTTGCGCGATCAATGGTTTTGCTCTCGGAGGCGGATGCGAGCTGGCGCTTTCCTGTACGATTCGGATTGCAAGCAAGAACGCGAAACTTGGTCAGCCGGAAGTAAAGCTTGGGATCATTCCGGGTTACGGAGGATCACAACGGCTGGCTCGGCTCTGCGGCAAAGGCGTGGCGCACGAATTGTGTCTCACTGGGGAGATGATTACCGCGGAGGAAGCGCAACGGATTGGGCTGGTCAATCGAATTTATGAGTCCGCGGAACTTTTGCCTGCGGCGGAGGCGATGGCGAAGAAGATCATCGCCAATGCGCCGCTGGCTGTGAAATATACGATGGAAGCGATTGAACGGGGCAGTGGAAATGCCGCAGGAAGAGGGACTGTTTCTGGAGGCGACGCTGTTTGGGCTTTCGTGCGCGACGGAAGATATGCGCGAGGGGACGAAGGCGTTCCTGGAAAAGCGGCCCGCGCAATTCAAAGGGAAATGAGTGGGGGATTGGAGTAGAGAAATAAAGAATAACAGTAATAACGAAGTAAAGAAGTAAGGAAATAACGAAAAAAGGCGAAGAGGATTTGACGGGCGAATGGCCTGGAATTCCAAGATGGCGGAAAAACTACAACCCGGCAAGATCGACGGCGCACTCAGTGGTTCCGGGTTGCGCTTTGGGATCGTCGTGAGCCGGTTCAACAGTTTTATCACGGAGCGATTGCTTTCCGCGGCGGTCGACGCATTGGAACGGGCGGGGGCTGCGAGCAAGGATGTTGATGTGGTTCATGTGCCGGGGGCGTTTGAGTTGCCGCTGGCTGCGAAAAAATTGGCCGCTACCGGGCGGTATGACGCGCTGATCGCGATCGGATGCGTTTTGCGCGGCGAGACCACGCACTACGATTATGTTTGCTCGGAGACCGCGCGGGGGTTGCAACTGGCGCAAATGGACAGCGGGATGCCGATTATTTTTTGCGTGCTGACGTGCGACACGCTGGAACAGGCCATCGACCGCGCCGGTTTGAAGGGCGGTAACAAGGGATTTGAGGCGGGGCTTGGCGCGATCGAGATGGGTCAACTTTCGCGCAAATTGCGCGCGGCCAAGCCCGCGTCGAATCCGGCCGGAAAGTCGCGGCGCAAGTAACCGTGTCGTCGCTACGCACAAAATCCCGCGAGTTTGCGATGCAGATGCTTTTTCAGTGGGACATGAGCCATCAGGAGCCTACTAAGCTGGAAGATAAATTCTGGCGGGCTGCCAAGGCTACCGATTCCACGCGCGAATTCGCGAACCGGTTATTCGAAGGAACCGCCAGCGATGTGGTTGCGCTCGACGAGTTGATCGTGAAGCACGCTGAGAATTGGCGCCTGGAACGGTTGGCGATCATCGACCGAGCGATTTTGCGTTTGGCTTTGTTCGAGCTGCGCGCGACCGATACGCCGCCGAAAGTGGTGTTGAACGAAGCGGTCGACCTGGCGAAGAAGTTTTCGTCGGAGGAGTCCGGGATCGTTTGTGAATGGCATTTTGGATGCGTTCCGCAAGACGCTTGCCCGCCACACATCTGAACAGCCTGCTGAAAAAGCCTGATCCCGAAAGCGTGCCTGGGTTGACGCCGGGCGGGCCCTTCGAAGCTCGGGATAAACAAGTCGACCCTGCAAGGCAAATGGCCGAGAACAGAAAGAGAAGAATCTCCGCAGGGGCTGAAGAGTCTGTGTGAAGACTCAGCGGCCCGTTGATTTTGAACCACGAATACGAGCCTAGGACGATGACTCCTGACTACTTCGTTAAAGTTCTGGCTGCAGGGCGCTTAGTTGGCGCGCCACATTCGCGTCAAGTTAAACGCGGTGGTTGTCAGTGCCCACTCCACGGCAACTTTTTCCAGCCCGCGTCGGCGGAACCGCCGCATCCCCCGCTGCTCTTTCAGCACTCCGTTCACCGGCTCGACGATCGCTTTGCGCCGCCCGTAAATCATACCGCCCACGGGGTCCCGCAGTTTTCGTCGCATGCGGCGATGTGCCGGATCGCTGGCCCGCAGCCGCAGCCGGCCCCCGCGATTCAACCAGCGCGCCAAATTCGAGTCTGGAACATAGGCATCAATCTTGCGCTCCTCCAGAGCATGCAGATTGTTCACCGAGAAGAATCCGCTGTCGGCACTGGCGCGTTGCGGTTTCTCTCCGCACTGCTGCTCCACCAGATCCACCATGGGCAGCAGCAATTCATTGTCGTTGGTCTCCTGCGTCACCCGCTGCGCCACAATCAAGTGATCCTCGCTGACCGCCATCGTGGCGGTGTAGCCCAGCGTGAATCCGCCGCGCTCGCGCAGAAAACGGCTGTCCGGATCGGTCCGCGACACCTTGTGCAGGCCCGATTTATGCAGCCGCTCCAACCGCTCAGGAATTCCGGCAAGTTGCTGTTCCAGCCGCTCGATCACTTCGCGGTCCACTTCATGGCCCGCACCTTCGTCGGGGTCGTCCGCATCACACTGCTGCTGCCAACGACGAATGTCCCGCCGAATGCGCGCCCGCGCGTCCCGCAGCGCTTGCTCGGTGTCCACGCTATTCCGCGAGGCGTTTGCCGCGATGCGTGTCGAGTCAATCGCCACGTGGCCGAGCTTGCCCAGTTTCGCTTTCCGCGCCAACTCCACCACTTGCGTGAACAAATCGTTCAATCCCTTCGCGTGCCGCCGCCGAAACGCGTTCAGTGTCCAGTGATCCGGCGCGGCCCCGCCCGCCAAATAGCGAAACGCCAAATCCTCGCGAATGCGCTGTTCCAACCTTCGCGAACTGGTCACCCCCAGCGCGTAGGCGTACAGCCAAACCGAAGCCAACCTCTCCGGCGCGTAGGCGGGGCCGCCTTCTTCCCCGTACTCTTTCCTAAAAGCGTTCAAGTTGAGCTTCGCCACCACGCGCCGCACGAAAAAACAGAGATGACCCGAACCCAACACATCCCGCACGCTCGGCGGCAGCAAATACGCCTGGTCCGGGTTGTACTCCAAAAATTTCGTCATCGCGTCCCCTCTCTCATGCAGTATAAGAGACGCGTCAACCCGAGTTCTCACACAGACTCTGAAGCCCGATTCTGCGTGCCTCTAAATGTCGGAGCTAAAGCTCCGACCCCCTGACAAGTATCTATGAGATGACTTGGCTCTGTTGATATCCTAGCAACTTCATTGAAATTCGAGAGAGCCATTGGCCGCTTGCATGGTTTCCTATGGGGGCAGGAGGTGCGATGACCGAAGTCGGACTCCTGCCTTTTGCCCGCATCGCTCTGCAAGTCTCCCGGGCGGTGCTCCCGCGCTACCGAAGCCGTTTCAGCAAACGGCAATTTACCCAGCCGCAGTTGCTGGCCATTCTCTGCCTGATGCGTTACGAAGACTGGACCTTTCGTGAAGCCGAGGTGCGTTTGGGCGAGCATCGCGAATTGCGCCAGGTGTTGGGGCTTGGCAGTGTGCCGGACTTCACGACGCTGTATCGCTTTTTGCAGCGTCTCGACGACCAGACCATCGACCGTGCGGTTGACGAAACCGTGCGTCGGTTGCGCGGTTCGCTGCGTCAAAAGCGGAAGCGCGCTCGCGTCGCCGTGGACGCCACGGGTTTGGCGCAAGGCGCCGTAAGCACCTTCTTTGTGCGGCGCATGCATCATCACGGGCAGAAACCGCTGCCGTGGCGCCACTGGCTGAAGTGGGTGGTCGCCGTGGATTTGGATCACCAGTTCGTGTTGTCGCAACTCGCGCGGCGCGGTCCGTGGAACGATTGCGCGAATTTGCCGGCGGTTGTCGCAGCCGCTTCCGAACAAACACCCATCGGGCTGGTGCTGGCCGATGCCGAGTTCGACAGCGAGCGCAATCATACCTACATCCGCAAACGCCTCGGAGCGCAGAGCGTGATTCCCGCCAAGCGCGGGAAGAAAACCTGGCGCGTGCGCGGAGTGCGCGCCGAGATGCGGCGGGCCTTCCCACGACGACTTTACCGTCGCCGCGCCCTGGTCGAAAGCCTGTTCTCTTCGGTCAAACGAAAACTCTCGGCTCGCGCCCCGGGTCGCTCGCTGCCCATGCAGATGCGTCAAGCGCTGCTGCTCGGATTGAGTTTCAATCTGTATCGGTTGAAACATCGCCGCCCTTTCATGAGGATGTCAACACAGCCAGATGACTTCTAGGCTTCGATTGTGCCTTGGAAGACTTTTACGGCGGCGCCGCTGACGCGCGGGACCAGTTTCTTGCCGCTTTGCGTTACTTCTACTTCGATGTGACTTGGGCGGCCCATTTCCGCGCCTTGCAGGATGCTCAGCGTGTGGCCAGCGATGAGCTTACCTTGGCGCACCAGGTAGGCACCAAGGGAGCCTGCGGCCGAACCGGTAGCGGCATCTTCGTACTGTTCCCATGGAAGCATGCCGCGCGAAAAAACTTTGCCGTTGCCGCCGGAGGTGAAGCAATACGCCATGGTGCCGTTTTTTCCGAGCAGCTTGCGCAGGTCCATCATGTTCATGGCAATTTTGCCTAGCGCGGCGCGATTGCGGAGCGGGACGATCAAGTTGAAAATGCCGGTGGAGACGAATTCGGGTTCGAGCTTGGGGTCGAAATCTTTTGGAGTCAGGCCGAGGGCGGCTGCAAGCGCTTTCTTATTGATTTTTGAGGGACGGAAAGCGGCTTCCTGTTGCGTCATGGTGACGCGCTGCGGGCGGCCTTCTTTGAAGCGAATTTCGACGGGCAAAACGCCGGCGCCGGTTTGTTGGGAAACGTGGACGCCACCCTCTTGCGCGGGGACTACGCCGAGTTCGGCGAGCAGGAACCAGGTGCCGATTACGGGGTGTCCGGCGAGTTTGAGTTCGTCGCGCACAGTGAAAATGCGGAGACGAGCTAGCGCGTTATCTTCGGTGGGTTTCTGCACGAAGACGGTTTCGGAGAGATTCATTTCGCGGGCGATGGCGAGCATGGCGTCGTCGGAGAGACCGTCGCCGTCGGTGATGACTGCGAGCGGGTTGCCTTCAAAGCGCGTGGTGGTGAAGACGTCGAGCGTGTAGAAGCGGCGTTCCATAGTGATCGATTGTCACTGCTGAGCAGGATGATGCGTTCAGATGCGCTCGAGCTGGGCGACGGTCCTTTCGTTAGTGATATTACCTGTATTCAGGGTGGATTTGGGTTCGATCAAGACGATGTGGACTTCTTCGTCCGCTACCGGACAATGCTCCGTGCCTTTGGGTACGATGATAAATTCTCCCGCGTTGACGACAGCTTCGCGATCGCGAAATTTCATGCGCAGCGTTCCTTTTACGACGAGGAACAATTCATCTTCGTTATCGTGATGGTGCCAGATGAATTCGCCTTGGAGTTTTACGGCTTTGACCTGTGAATCGTTCAATTCTCCGATTACACGCGGATTGAAATAGTCGGAGAAGCGGCTGAATTTATCGCTCAGGTTGACGGCTTCCATTGTGGTTCTCCGTGTGGCAATCGATTGTGCGCATGCGTGCTGGCCGGCGGTCACAAAGTCTGCACGGCTTGGGTCACCGCGCCGAGAACGCGGCGTGTCGTTTCCTGCTTGTTGGTTTCGGAATAGACGCGGAGAAGGTTTTCGGTTCCGGAGGCGCGAACCATGACCCAGCCGGTTTCGTCCAGATACAGCTTGATGCCGTCCATGTCTTCGCGGCGCGCTACCGGGAAGTTGAGCAGCTTTTTGAGTTTCGCGTCGGAGAAATGCTCGATCGCTTTTTCTTTTTGCCCGGGCTTCAGATCCAGGTCGACGCGGCCGTAGTGGTATTCGCCGAATTCCGCGTGGAGCGCGCCCAGCAATTCGCCGAGTGATTTGCCGTGCCAGGCCATCAATTCCGCCAGCAGCAGTGCGGAGACCGTGGCGTCGCGCTCGGGAAGGTACAGACTGGTGCCGATGCCGCCGCTTTCTTCGCCGCCGATGAGAATATTTTGCTCGAGCATCAGCTCGCAGATGTATTTGAAGCCGATGGGTACTTCGTGGAGCTTGCGGTTGAATTTCGCGGCGAGCTTGTCGATCAGCTTGGTGACGGAAAAAGTTTTGGCGATGTCTCCCGGGAGATTGCGGGTTCCGGCGAGGTGCCAGACGAGCAGCGCGAAGATTTGATGCGGGTTGACGAAGGAGCCGTCGCGATCGATGGCGCCGATGCGGTCGCCGTCGCCGTCGGCGCAAAAGCCAGCGTCGTATTTACCTGCGAGGACTGCCTGGCGCAGCGGGGCGATGTGTGGCTCGATGGGCTCGGGATGCGCGCCGCCGAAAAGCGGGTCGCGGGTGCCGCGAATTTCGTCGCAGGCGATGCCGTTGCGCTTGAATAGGTCGGGCAGGAGTCCCGCTGCGGAGCCGTGCATGGCGTCGGAGACGAAGCGAAATTTGGCTTTGCGCAGGCGGTCCCAATCGACGAGTTTCTCGATGGTGTCCAGGTAAGGAGCGCGCGGCTCGAGCGGCTGAATCAAATCTTTGCGCGGTGGCAGCGGTGGCACGCCATCGCGATGGACGGCGGCGAGTTCGGCTTCGATCTGCGCGACGATGGAGGGCAACGCACTGCTTCCATAGCTGGCTTTGTACTTGATGCCGTTCCAACGATAGGGATTGTGGCTGGCGGTGATGACCAGACCACCGGCGGCTTTACGCTGGCGCACGAGCAGCGAGATCGCGGGAGTTGGGCAAGGCTTATCGGTGACCCAGACGGGCGTTCCGGTGGCGCTGATGGTGTCCGCGATGGCCGCGGCGATGTGGTCGGAAGCGAATCGGTGGTCGTAGCCGATCAGCACACCCTTGCGGGCATCTTCGCCGCGCACGACGTAGCGCGCGATCGCGTGCGCGACGATGCGCGCGTTGGCGAAAGTGAAATCTTCGGCGATAATGCCGCGCCAGCCATCCGTTCCAAAGCGAATGGAAGTCATAGAGATTGAGTATACGCGACGCAATACGGGGGAACACAGGCCGCATTGGCGGCGTTACAGTAAATTTTTCCGGTGCTCATCTTCGAGTTTCTTGACAATTTTGCCGACGTCCTGGGCGCGCTCGCGCGGGCAAATCAGCAAGGCGTCGGGAGTTTCCACGACGACCAGGTCGCGAACGCCGATGGCCGCGATGTATTTCGTGGGACTCCACAAGAAATTTCCCTCGGCGTCGATCGCGTGGCCCTCGCCAGCAAAGATATTTTCTCCGGTTTTTTTCGCTAAGAGTTCGTACACCGCGGTCCAAGAGCCGATGTCGCTCCAGCCCACTTCGGCGGGAATCACGAAGATTCGCGGGCTGCCTTGTTCGCGTGTGGCGGGTTCGAGGATGGCGTAATCGACGGAAATATTCTCCAGGGTTGGATATACATCGCGGAGATGCTTTTCGTAGCCACGCTGGCCGATGCTGGCAGCCAGCGATTCGAGCGCGGCGTATGTTTTAGGCAGATACTTCTTCAGATTGTCGAGAAACGTCGAAACGCGCCAGAAAAACATGCCGGCGTTCCAGTGATAATCGCCGGAACCGGCATACTCTTTCGCGAGCGCCAGCGCTGGTTTTTCGGTAAAGCGCCGCACCGCGTAGACAGGAAATCCCTTGGAATCCAGAGCATTTCCCATGCGTTCGATATAGCCAAAGCCAGTGTCCGGGCGGGTCGGGGGAATGCCGAGAACGACCATGCGTCCGGGTTCGCGCGCCATATCGAGAGCTGCGCGGACGATCACGCGGTAACGCTCGGGATTGGCGATGAAGTGGTCGGCTGGCAGCACCGCCAACAAAGCGTCGCCGCGCGCGGCGTGACGAACATGCAGCGCTGCCAGAGCGATTGCTGCCGCGGTATTGCGTCCGATTGGTTCGGTCAGCACGCGACGCCGCGCAGGAGCCGGAACTTGCTTGCGCACTTCCTGGACCTGCTCGCTGTTGGTAACCGTCCAAATGCGTTCCGGGGGAACGAGTGGCCGCAGGCGCGCGACAGTTTGCTGAAGCATGGTTTCCTTGCCGACGATATTCAGTAGCTGCTTTGGCGTGCGCGTGCGGCTGCGCGGCCAGAAGCGTGTTCCGCGCCCTCCGGCCAAAATCACGGCGTGCGTGGTTAGTTTATCGGTCGCCACGAAGTCTCCGGTATGTTGGTGCTCAATCCCGTGTGCCATTTCCAGGAGTGGCGATAAGGATGCTTGTTTTCTTCCGGGGATAATAGCTGTAGCTCCCGAATTCAGCGGGAATAAACCAGCACTCTCCCTGCTTATAGGAAAACTCCCCTGAATAGAATTCTCCAAGCATCGAATGTCCCGAAGAGGTCCAGCCGATTTTTCCTTCGCCCTCCAAAAACACCCACAGCTTGAACCTGTCTGCCGGCCTCATGCTCAGATGCGCTCGTTCCTGGATGTCAAATCGGGTGACAAGGAAATAGGGGCACGCAACCAGTCCCTCAGAGAACTTCTTTCCATCGATGAATTGCTCGGAAGTAGTCACTCTTGGTTGGGCGCTCGAATTGAATGTTAAGACGTCGAGAGCTTTTTCCACGTGCAGTTCGCGTGGTTTGCCGTTTACATCGGTGCGATCGTAGTCGTAAACGCGATAGGTCAGGTCGGAATACTGCTGAACCTCGCAGATGACCATGTTTGGTCCGATGGTGTGCGGCGTTCCCGCAGGGAGGAAAAAAGTGTCGCCTGCGTGGACCTCATATGATTGAAAGAGATCCTCGAGCGTCTTGCTCGCGAGCGCAGCCCTGAATGTTTCTTTGGTCACACCAGGTTTGAGACCGGCGAGCAATCGGGCACCGGGTTCCGCCGAAACCACATACCACATCTCGGTTTTGCCGCGACCGCCGGCCCCGGCCTCGTGGGCGGCAGCGTAGGCGTCGTCTGGATGAACCTGAATCGACAGTTTGTCCTTCGGGAAAATGAATTTCAGGAGAAGCGGAAAATTATCGTCGTTTTGAAATTGCGAGCCACGCCACGCTACGGTCATTTCTTTCCATGCCTGACCAAGGGTCTGTCCGAAATATGGTCCGTTCGCGATAGGGCAATCGAGGCTTGTCAACCAGGCCTCACCGATTGGCTCTGGAAGATCGTGCTTTTGCGGGAAGAGCGGAGCAAGTGATCGAGCTCCCCAGATCCGGTGATGGAAAATCGGCTCCAAACGAAAAGGTTCGGCGCGTGGAGGTTCCGTTCTCACGAATCAGGCCGCGGCCTCAACTCGAGAGAAGAAGCGGTCGAGGCGGCGGAGTCCTTCGTCGATACGCTCGATGGATGTGGCGTACGAGAGGCGCAGATAGCCTGGTGCGCCGAAGGCGTCGCCGGGCACGAGCGCGACACGCGCTTGATCGAGCAGGATTTTGGCCAGTTCGGTAGTGTCTTTCGCGAGCGCGCGGCCGCTGCCGCCGTTGGCGAGGTGCGCGGCAACGTTGGGGAACGCGTAGAAGGCGCCTCCGGGCCACTCACAGGTGACGCCGGAGATCAGGCGCAAGCCTTCGACGATACGCTTGCGGCGCTTCTCGTATTCCGCGAGCATGACGGGAACGGAATCCATCGAGCCGCGCATCGCTTCGAGAGCGGCGTGCTGTGCGATCGATGTCGGATTCGATGTGGATTGGCTTTGCAGTTTTACGGTGGCTTGAATCAGGGCTTCGGGCGCGAGCGTGTAGCCGATGCGCCAGCCGGTCATGGCGAAGGTCTTGGACATGGAGCCGATGATGATGACGTGATCCTTTGAGCCCGACGCGCTCGCGATGGAATAGGGTTTATGCGGATCGTAGGTGAAGTGCGAGTAGCATTCATCGCCCATCAGCCAAACATTGTGCTTTTTGCACGCGGCCAGAATACGCTCGTACTCATCCGGCGGAATCACGCCGCCGGTGGGATTATTCGGCGAGCTGAGAATGACCATGCGGGTCTTCGGCGTGATAGCTTTTTCGATGGCCGCGGCTTTCACGCTAAAACCGTCTTCCGGCAGGCTTTCCACGTACACCGGCGTTCCACCCGCATATTTCACGATGTCGGGATAGCTCACCCAGTACGGGGCGGGGATGATGACTTCGTCGCCTTGCTGCACCAGCACGCTGACCGCGTTGAAAATGGAGTGCTTGCCACCGACGTTGACGACGCATTCCTTCGATTCGTACTTCGATCCCAATTCGCGCTGGTGCCACACGCAGATCGCTTCGCGCAGCGGGAGGATGCCACCGGTTGGCGTGTACTTCGTGAAGTTCTGCTCGATGGCTCGGATGGCCGCTTTCTTGATGTGATCGGGCGTGGGGAAGTCGGGTTCGCCGGGGCCGAAGTCGGCGATGTCGACGCCGCGCGATTTCAACTTCTCGGCCTCGGCGATTACCGCCGAAGTCGGGGAGATTTGGATGCGATTAATGCGGTCAGTGAGTTGCACGCTTTCTCCTTCTCAGTACTTGCTAGCTCAGCTCTTACTAGGTAGCGATTGCCAAATCCTGCGTTGCTTCCATCTTGGTTAAAGCGTTTCGCGCCGCTGCTCGTTGTTTAGGGCGAACCGCCGCATCCCAAACTACGAAATTTTTGCGCGCAGCCTTTCTTCGACGACAGGCGGCACCAGACCCTCGAGCGACGCGCCTAGCCGCGCAATTTCACGCACCAGCTTGGAACTGAGATAGCTGTAGGATTCGCCCGGGAGCATGAATACGGTTTCGAGCCGAGGCTCCAGCTTCCGGTTCATCAGTGCCATTTGCAACTCATATTCATAGTCGGACACGGCGCGGATTCCGCGCAGGATTACGCCGGCGCCGCGCTTGCGAGCGTATTCCACCAGCAGGCCGTCGAAAACATCCACTTCCACTCCCGGCCAATGCCTGGTTACTTCGCGCAGCATTTCCACTCGCTCGGGCACGGTAAACAGCGGCTGTTTCTCGGCGTTGCGCAGCACGCCCACGATCACCAGATCGAACATTTTCTCGCCTCGTTCAATCAGGTCGAGATGTCCGTTGGTGACCGGGTCAAACGAGCCGGGATAAATGGCGATCGACGTTTTCATCGTAACTGCCCGCTGGCGATATTCTAACCTAGCCCGCGCGGTGGTTGCGCCGCAAACTTTTCTGTGCCCGGGGCCATTTCGGCCCTATTGCCCTATTAAAGATCCGGCACAGAATTGAGTTTTATGCGCAGCTCTGTCTGTGCGAGTATGCCTACGCTGTTGAATCGAATTAGTGGCGGGTTTCCACGCGGGGGCACAGAGACAATGATGCAGACCAGCGGGATGCGGGGAGCGATCATGCTGGGTATGCTGGTGTTGGCGGGATTGGTATCGTCATTGCCAATGAAAGCGCAAACACAGCCGCAACTGAATCTGATGCCTTGGCCGTCGAGCGTGCAGCCAGGCAGCGGCGGGTTACGCATCGACGCTTCGTTTTCGGTGGTGCAGACGGGCCACACCGAAGCCAGACTGGACCATGCCATTCAACGGTTTCTGCAACAGCTCTCTCGTGAGACTGGAATTCCGGCCTTTGCAAAGGGTGCGGGTTCCGGGAAGGCAACGCTGGAGATCCATACGGATCATGCCAGCAAAGAAATCCAGGAACTGGGCGAGGACGAAAGCTACGTTCTCGAAATCGGTGCTGATGGAGCGAAGCTGACGGCACCCACGCCGCTGGGAGCTCTGCACGGCCTGCAAACGATTTTGCAACTCGTGGATGCCGGGCCCGACGGATTTGCGGTCGCCGCTGTGACGATTCGGGATACACCGCGGTTCCCTTGGCGGGGGATGATGATCGATGTGAGCCGCCATTTTGTTCCTCTCGATGTTTTGAAACGCAACATCGACGGCATGGAAGCCGTGAAGATGAATGTCTTCCACTGGCACCTTTCGGAAAATCAGGGCTTCCGGATTGAAAGCAAAAAATTTCCCAAGCTGCACGAGATGGGCTCGGACGGAATGTTTTACACGCAGGACGAGGCGCGCGATCTGATCAACTATGCGCGCGAACGCGGCATTCGCGTTGTGCCGGAGTTCGATATGCCGGGTCACAGCACGGCGTGGTTCGTGGGATATCCGGAGCTGGCAAGCGGCCCGGGTCCGTATGAAGTCGAACGCAGGTGGGGCATTTTCGACCCGGCGATGGATCCGACCAACGAGAAAACCTACAAATTCCTCGATGAGTTGATCGCCGAAATGACGAAGTTGTTTCCGGATCACTATTTTCACATTGGCGGCGATGAAGTGAACGGCAAGCAGTGGGCCGCGAACACCAAGATCCAGCAATTCATGAAGTCGCACGATTTGAAAAACAATGAGGCGCTGCAGGCGTATTTCAGTCAGCGCGTGCAGAAGTTGGTGACCAAACACGGGAAAGCGGTTGTCGGTTGGGACGAGGTCTTCATTCCGGGAGTCCCGAAAGACATCGTGATTCAGTCGTGGCGTGGCGCGGCTTCGCTGGCGCAGGCTGCTTCGCAGGGATATCAGGGGATTCTTTCGAATGGGTACTACCTCGATCTTGGGTGGTCGACGGCGCGGCACTATGCCGTGGATCCTTTGGGTGGCGCGGCCGCGAACCTAACGCCCGATCAGCAGAAACTCATTTTGGGCGGGGAGTCTTGCATGTGGTCGGAGTACGTGAACGCGGAAAATATCGATTCGCGCATCTGGCCTCGGAATGCAGCTATCGCGGAGCGGTTGTGGTCTCCACAAAGCGTTACCGATCCGGTGTCCATGTACGCGCGCATGCACGCTATCAGTGCGCGGCTCGAACTTTTGGGTCTGATGCACGAGAAATATTACCGGCCGATGCTGCGGCGGATTGCCGGGCCGTCGACCCCGGAGGAATTTGCGGCGCTGCAGACGCTCGCGGATGTGGTTGAGCCGGTGAAAGACTATGCTCGAGAGAAACTGGCGCCCGCGGAACCTACGAGTGCCACGCCACTGAATCGTGTTGTCGATGCGGTACCGCTGGAGAGCGATACCGCTCGGCGTTTTGGGGATTTGGTGGACGGATATATCGCCAGCACGTGTCATGATGCGGATGTTGAAGCTCGGCTTCGGGCTCAGCTGACCCTTTGGCGCGACAATGATGCGCGGCTGCAACCTTTGGCGCAGCGATCGTTCCTGGTGAAAGAAGTTGCGCAGACGTCGCAGGATTTGTCGGGGCTGGCGAAGGTGGGGCTCGCGGCGTTGGATTTGATCGCGAAGGGTGCGGGCGCTACGGATTCATGGAAGTCGGAGCAGACCGCTGCGATTCAGGAGGTTCAGAAGCCGAAGGCGCAGTTGCTCCTGATGCCGGCCGCGGCGGTGCAGAAATTGGTGGACGCGGCGGGGGCGGGCGGCGGTTGCTCGGTGGCGAAGTGAGGAAGCGCGAGGTTACCGAAGAGGGGAAAGGCTTAACACAGAGGGCGCGGAGGTCGGAGCGCAGAGGTCACGGAGAATTCGGCGGTGGCGCATCGGTATGCTCGTCGATGCTGGAGTAAGGGATCCAACCTTCGCGACGACGGTTGCGCGAATTTTAATGGCTTGTGGTGTGGGCTTCTTGGGGAGCTTGGTTGTGGCAGACGCCTGCGCCCGAATCGTGGAAGGTCTTGCCTTCTTCGGGAATGAACTCCCAGGTGTAACTGTGCGGCGAAAGGGTGACCTTGAGCACGCCGTACGTGTCCGAGTCGCGCACTTCGCTGTTGGGTATCGCAAACCCCAGGGGATCGTGGCTCCGGCCGCCTGTCCCGACCACGATCTCGCGAATGCCGTGTACCGGGTCGGCGACGCCGTCGGGATCCTGAGGAGCGAACCGCTCGTAGGAGTGCTCGTGTCCGACGAGCATCAAGTCTGCGTGCGCGTAGTACAGATCTTGCCAGAGAGGTTTCAGCTCGGGGCGCATTGCGTGTCGCCGGAAGATGCCGCTACTGAACAGGGCGTGGTGTCCGTAAGCTACGATGCATGCGTTGGGATGATGTCTGAGGTCGTCGCGTAACCAGAGCTCTTGAGGAGACCCCTCCCCGCAACCTCCCAAGTCGGGAGCGTCGCAATTCGTGTTTAGCGCGATAATGTGCCAGACGCCGAGATCGTAACTGTAATATCCCTTGCCCACGGGACCGGCCTGATCGCCCCAATATTGAAAGTACGCGGAGGCGTGTGGGCCACCGTATTCATGATTTCCGGGCGCCGGACGGGTGCGGTTCTTGAACCGGCCCCAAGTGGGGCCGTAACAGTCTCGAAACTCGGCGGCAGATCCACGCTCGTAGGCCAGGTCGCCGGCGGCGAAGACGGTGCCGGGGATTTTTTCGATGAGTTTGGCGGTCGCCTCAGCGCCATCGAGGGATTTGCAACCAGCGATGTCTCCGGCGCCGACGAGCGTAAACGTATGATTCTGATCACTTTGCTGGCTCGGCGGAGATGCCGGTGCAGAAGTCGCGTGTTCGGCGGGACGTTGGGACTGGCCCGTGGCGACTCCCTGAAGGATCAGCCCAAGGACGGCGAAGCCGAAGATGCCTCGAAGCCAGCCCATCCGATTGTAACTGCGCATGCACGACCTCCATCTAAGGGTAGCGTATCATGTTGCGTTCTCAAACGTGGGTTCGCGGCCGGTACTATAACCTACACGAAATGCAGGCTTTGCCGGGCTTCCAGTCGGGGATTTCATTTGACTTGCCGAGAAGTAGGAGATATTATTCAAGTGGGACTATTTGAGTCGTATTTCGCCGGGGGGCGATAGATTCGCTCATGTTTAAGCTGTCTAAAAAAGCAGATTACGGGCTGATTGCCGTGAAGCATCTGGCGACGCATCGTAACGGCCACGCTTGCAGCGCGAACGAGATTTCCGAAGAATACGGGATTTCGACGACGTTGATGGCGAAGGTGCTGCAGAAGCTGGCTCGACAAGGCCTGGTCGCCGCAAAGCATGGCTCTAGCGGCGGGTATCAATTGGCGAAAGAGCCGAGCCAGATCAGCGCTCTGGATGTGATTTCGGCGATCGACGGGCCGGTGCTGATTACTTCGTGTGTGACCAGTCACGGGAATTGCGACGCCACGGATAGGTGTTCGGTTCGCGAGCCGCTTCGGCGCGTGAACGAAAGCATTTTGCATGTGTTAAGCACGGTAACGATTTCTCAGATGAGCGAAGATCCGCAAGAACCGGCGCTCGTCGCACTGTCGGCTGCATCGCGGCCGCTGGTGAGCACGACTTAGAGAGGAGACAGAAAATGGCCGTAAAGCTGCCGATTTACATGGACAATCACGCGACCACGCCGGTCGACCCGCGCGTTGTCGATGCGATGCTGCCGTACTTCACGGAAAAATTTGGCAACGCCGCCAGCCGCAACCACTCGTTTGGCTGGGCCGGCGAAGAAGCGATCGAGATTGCACGCGCGCAGATCGCCTCGCTGATCGGCGCGACGCCCAAGGAAATCATCTTCACCAGCGGCGCCACGGAATCCGACAACCTGATGATCAAGGGCGTTGCCGAAATGTACCGCGAAAAGGGCAACCACATCATCACCCAGGCCATCGAGCACAAAGCGGTGCTGGACACCTGCAAGCGCCTGGAAAAGTACGGCTATGAAGTGACCTATCTGCCGGTACAGAAAGATGGCCGCGTCGATCCTGAGGACGTGCGCAAGGCGATCACGCCGAAGACGATTTTGATCACCATCATGTACGCCAACAATGAGATCGGCATCATCAATCCGATCGCAGGAAATCGGCAAAATCGCCAAGGAACACGGCATTATCTTCGCCGTCGATGGCGTGCAGGCGGTCGGCAAGATTCCCGTGGACGTGCAGAAGGACAACATCGACCTGCTGGCGATCTCGGGCCACAAGATTTACGGGCCCAAGGGCGTCGGCGCGCTCTACGTTCGCCGCCGCAACCCCCGTGTGCAGCTTTCGGCCATCATCGATGGCGGCGGCCACGAGCGCGGCATGCGCTCCGGCACGCTCAACGTGACCGGCATCATTGGGCTCGGCAAGGCCTGCGAAATCGCCCAGCAGGAGATGGCCGAGGAAGCGAAGCGTCTTCGCGGGCTGCGCGACCGCCTCAGGGCCGGTCTGGAAGCCAAGCTCGACGAGGTCTTCATCAACGGCTCGTTGGAGCACCGCCTGCCCAACAACCTCAATATGAGCTTTGCCTATGTAGAAGGTGAATCGCTCCTGATGGGCATCAACGATGTCGCGGTTTCCAGCGGTTCTGCGTGTACCTCGGCAACCCTGGAGCCCAGTTACGTACTCAAAGCATTAGGCGTGGGCGAAGACCTGGCGCATACCTCTATCCGCTTCGGCCTCGGCCGGTTCAATACCCAGGAAGAGGTCGATTACGTCACCGACAAGATGGTCCAGGTGGTCACCAAGCTTCGCGAGCTTTCGCCGCTTTACGAAATGGCCAAGGAAGGCATCGACATCTCTAAAATGAAGTGGCAAACGGCCTAAGAATTTATCTCAATGACTGAAGGACATCACATGGCAAACGAAGGGACAATTCGGATTCATCGCTTGATCGGAGGCACGGGCGCGGCTTTTCGCGTCTCCTTTGTGCCCTACGATTCCGACGGAGAGAGCACCGCAGGCGTGCGCTCGTTCCATGAAGTTCAGCAGGTTCGCGCTTTTCTGAAGAGCCTCGGTGTGAACACGGAAGTCTCAACGAAGCTCTGCGGCAGCTGGCCGCAGGGCGCTCGGCTTCCGTGCCGAACGTCTCGCTGTCAGAAGAAGTGGTGAAGAGTTCGGGTTTGGACGCACCGCAGCCTGGCGAGGCGCTAATGACGGCGCTTGGCGCCGCCCCTCGGGTGCGGCCAGGTTTTGTGTCGACCGACGATTTTGGAACGACGAATTAAAGGAGCAACACGCAATGGCTTACAGCGATAAAGTGGTTGAGCACTACAACAATCCGCGCAACGTCGGCAGCCTGCCGAAGGAAGACCCCAACGTGGGCACGGGTCTGGTCGGCGCGCCGGAGTGCGGCGACGTGATGAAGCTGCAGATGAAGATCAATCCCGATACCAAGGTCATCGAAGAAGCCAAGTTCAAGACCTTTGGCTGCGGCTCGGCGATTGCCAGCTCCTCGCTGGCCACCGAATGGGTGAAGGGCAAGACCGTCGAAGAGGCGCTGAACATCAAGAACACCGACATCGTGCGCGAGCTTTCGCTTCCGCCGGTCAAGATTCACTGCTCGGTGCTCGCGGAAGACGCCATCAAGGCCGCCATCGGCGACTGGAAGAAAAAGCACGGCATCGAAGTGCCGGTAGCCGAAAAAGCCGCGCACTAAATCCGGCGGGCGAGGCTTCGGCGCCACCTGCTTGTAGGGGCGCAGCACTCCTGAGCCCCAGCCAGGCAAGATTGCATGCGTTGGTTATTGGAGCGAGTAGCTGGACAGTTATGGCAACAGAAACAATCAGCCCGAATATCGCCACGATTCACCTGACCGAGCGTGCCGCGAAAAAAATCCGCGCGCTGCTCGAAAAAGACGGAGTCTCGCCCGAACAGGGCGGCCTGCGCGTCGGCGTGCAAGGCGGCGGCTGCTCCGGCCTGTCCTACGCCATGCGCCTGGACACCCAAGCCCGCGACCGCGACAAGGTTTTTGAAGAACACGGCGCGCGCATCTTCGTCGATCCCAAGAGTTTGCTGTATCTGAACGGCACCATTCTCGAATACGAAGAAACGCTGATGCGCCAGGGATTCGTCTTCCAGAATCCCCACGCCGCGCGAAATTGCGGCTGCGGCAGCTCGTTCACCGCTTAATTAGCACGGGCTTCAGCCTGCGCAGGGAACGGCTTTAAGCCGAATCACAGGTTGAGCGCGCAAACAGCCGCTGGTTGGCAGCCGATTCACCCGCCAGCCACTTTTTTTTGCTCCAGCGTTCTGCGGAGCTGGCGAAATGAGCTCGGGCGTGACAGATAGCGACCGCAAGACGATCCGCCTCTGTTGCTGGAACTGCCACGAGCGCGCGCTGGCACGCAATTCTGCTCGAGTGCGGGAAGCTTCAACAGCTCCGCGAGATACCGACTATTTCGCGCTGTTCGAGATGCCGCGCAAGCTCGTGGATCGAAATGGGAGCCTTGGAGCAAAAGTTCCTGCAGCTGAGCTGGAAGCTGCACCCGGATAATTTTGTGAACGCCACGCGAGCAGGAGCAAGAACTTTCGCTGAAGCGCAGTTCGGAAGTGAACGACGCCTATCGCGTCCTGCGCGATCCCGTCGCCCGCGTCGAATACCTGCTGGAAATCGAAGGCGCGCGCAAAGAAGGCGAGCATAAGCAGCAAGCCCCGCCGGAATTGCTTGAAGAAGTCTTCGAGCTGAATGAATCGCTCGACGAACTGCGCGAAGCGAAAGAAAGCGGCGGCGATCTGGCTGCGCTGAAGTCACGCCTGGAATCCGCTGAAAAGAATTTCCAGGAGAAAGCTCGGCGAAGTCGACGCGCAGCTTCAGGTCGCAGCGCAACAATGGGACGCCGCGCTCGACGCGAACGCCGGCGACAACGACCGCAAAGCAATCATGGTGCGGCTGAACGAATTGCTGAATCGCCGCTCGTACATTCGGAATCTGGTGAACAACGTTCAAAAGGAATTGACAGTAGCGCGCTGAGACCGACGAACATGGGACGAATCGTAGGAATCGATCTCGGCACGACCAATAGCCTCGTCGCGTACACCGATCCGCAGACGGGAGCGCCGAAGTGTATTCCGGGCCCGAATGGCAGCACGCTTTGCCCTCGGTCGTAAGCCTGGATCCGGACGGCAGCATCATCGTAGGCGAGCCTGCCCGGCGCCGCTTGCTCACGCAATCGGAGCGCACCATTTATTCCGTAAAGCGACTGATGGGCCGCGGCGTCGCCGACATCCAAAACGAACTGAAACTCTTCCCGTTCCGCATCGATCCGACCAGCAAGAACGTCATTCGCATCAAACTCGGCGACAAATTCTTCACGCCGCCGGAGATTTCCGCGTTCATTCTTCGCGAACTCAAGAATTGGGCCGAAGCTTATTTCGGCGAGACCGTCGATCGCGCCGTCATCACCGTCCCGGCCTACTTCAACGACGCCCAGCGCCAAGCCACGAAAGACGCCGGCAAGATCGCCGGCCTTGAAGTTCTGCGCCTGGTCAACGAGCCAACGGCCGCCGCGCTCGCCTACGGGCTGCACGAAAAGCAGCGCGGCCGCGTCGCGGTATACGATCTCGGTGGCGGCACTTTCGATATCTCCGTTCTCAAACTGATCTCCACCGGCGAAGGCGACATCTATCAGGTCCTCTCGACCAACGGCGACACGCATCTCGGCGGCGACGATATCGACAATCTGCTGCAATCGCTCGTGCACGAGAAATTCTGCAACACCATCGCGTGGACGTTTCCGCGCAGCCGGAACTGGCGCAAGAGCTGCGCAAAGCGCTGATCGCCGCGAAGCATCAGCTCTCCGAAGCCGAATCCGCCACGCTGCGGTTTCCGCTGCCCAACGGCGCAGTTTTCGCTTACGAATTCACTCGCGCTGAGTTCGATGCGCTGATTCGTCCCATCGTCGATCGCACGATGGGCCCGGTGAAGCAAGCCCTCGCCGACGCGCATCTCTCGCCATCCGAAATCGATGAAGTCGTTCTCGTCGGCGGCACCACGCGCACGCCGCTGATCCGCGCCACCGTCCAGGAATATTTCGGACGCAAGCCGCATACCGAGCTCAATCCCGACGAAGTCGTCGCGCTGGGAGCCGCGGTGCAAGCCAACATTCTCGACCGCGGCGTGAAAAACATGCTGCTGCTCGACGTTACCCCGCTTTCGCTCGGCATCGAAACCTATGGCGGCGCGGTCGGTAAAGTCATCCCGCGCAACTCCACGATTCCCGCCAGCGCGCAGGAGATGTACACCACTGGCGTTGACAATCAGACCGGCATCGACATCCACGTGCTGCAGGGCGAGCGCGAACTCGCCAAGGATTGCCGCTCGCTGGCTCGCTTCACGCTGAAGGTTCCGCCGGCCCCGGCGGGACTGCCGCGGATCGAAGTTCGTTTTCTCATCGACGCGAACGGCATCCTGCAAGTCGCTGCGAAAGATCTGCGCAACGGCCAGCAGCACACCGTGGAAGTGCAACCCAGCTACGGCATCAGCGACACCGAAATCGAGCGCATGCTCGAAGAATCCATCGAATACGCTGAGCAGGATTTCGCCGAGCGCCAGGTCATCGAGGCGCGCACCGAGTCCGAAGCCATTCTTGCAGCGACGCAGAAAGCGCTGGCCACGCCGGAGTCGGCGACGCTTTCGAGCGAAGAGCAGGCTGCGATCGACCAGTCTGTGGCGGCCTTGAAGGAATCCGTTACAGGCAACGATTACAAACTGATCCGCAAACGGATCGACGAGCTCAATCAGGCCACCACGCATCTTGCGGAACTGGTCATGAACGGCGCAGTATCAACGGCACTGGAAGGCCGCAAACTAGCCGAAGTTTAGGTAGCAGAATTCCGGTGAGACGTTACCGTCTGTGTCCCCAGTTGTTAGAGGAGAGCAAAAATGGGCGGCAGCAACCCCTACATCGAAGAAGTCAAATACAAGCCGGCCACGAAGAAATATAAAGTCACATTTCTTCCCAGCGGCAAAACCATCGAAGTCGATCCCGCGAAAATCCCTTACGGCCACAACGGCATCCCCGGCAGCATTCTCGATATTTCCGAAGGCATCAAAGCCGGCCTCGATCATGCCTGCGGCGGCGTCTGCGCCTGCTCCACGTGCCACGTTATTGTAAGGCAGGCCTGGAGTCCTGCAATGAAGCCACCGACGCTGAACTCGATGAGCTCGACGAAGCCCCCGGCATCACGCCGAAGTCGCGCCTGGGCTGCCAGACGGTTCCCGACGGCACCACCGATATCGTCGTGGAAATCCCCGACTGGAACAAGAATTACGCCAAGGAAGCCGATCACTGAGGAGCGGACATGCCCGCAACATTCGACTGGAACGATCTCGACGACATCGCCATCGGACTGACCGACAAACATCCCGACGTCGATCCGCTCACCGTCCGCTTCACCGACATGCACAAATGGATCACCGAGCTGCCCGGCTTTGCCGGCGATCCGCAAGCCTCCAACGAAAGCAAGCTCGAAGCCATCCAAATGGCCTGGCACGAAGAATTTCAAGACCGCCAAGGCTAAACTGCTTCGAATAGTTCCACCGATGGTCATGAGAGAGTTTCTGACCGTACCGGATTTTGGTTGACGTTTTTCGTCCTGCTCACGGCAGCGACGGCGTGCCAAAGCTAGCTGACCTTGATACGATTCGGTGAAACGCGGCTTGTCTGATAAGATTTGTAGGTCGTTCCCACTGATTTGGCGCTATGGTGCAACGGTTAGCACGCGGCCCTTTCAAGGCCGAAATACGGGTTCGATTCCCGTTAGCGCTACCAAACTTGCTTTTCTGGATTGCCCTGTTTCTAACTCGATAGAAAACCATACTAGTTTCGGCGGTTCGATAAACGCCATCCTCAAATTGCACCTCACGGGAAAGATCACTAACTGCAATCGGTATTTTTGCTCCAGCGATAACTGCACCTGCAATCGTGGAGCGTTGAGCAAAGTGAACCGGCTACTTGCGAACGACTGCCGCGGTGCAGTTGATTTCGACTAGAGAATCGCCGGGGAGATTCGCGACCGCGACGGTGGTCCGGGCGGGGCCGCCATTTGGGAAATATGTTTTGAAGACGGCGTTCATGCCGTCGTAGTCGTTGATGCTGGCAAGGAACACGGTGAGTTGCAGAATGGAGTCCATGGTTCCGCCGCCGGTTTCAACAGCTGTTTTGACGCCTTCCATCACGCTCTTGGTGTGATTGGTGATGTCCTTGGGGAACTCGGCTTTATTGTGGGAGTGCGCGCCGATGCCGGCGATATAGATGACGCCGTTGAAAACGATGAGCGGGGTGATGAAACCCTTGTCGGCTGGCTTACCGTCGATATCGAGTTTCTTCACTCCGCCGTTTACCTGCGCTTCAGCGGGCGAGGCAGCGCCGCCGCAGCGAGGCCGATGCCCGGCAGTAACGCGGCTAAGCGAT
Source organism: uncultured Acidobacteriota bacterium (assembly GCA_963729285.1). GTDB lineage: Bacteria > Acidobacteriota > Terriglobia > Acidiferrales > UBA7541 > Acidiferrum. Next base: position 28,227 of record CAVSNL010000038.1, on the reverse strand, counting down.
TCCCGAACGCCCTTCGCGTGAAAAGATTCGAAAACATTTTGTCTTTCCTCCTTGTGATTTTTGTCTCGAAAGTTCGTTTCTACGGCAACGCAAAACTGAAAATATCGTTTCCCGATGCAATGGCAACGTATTGCTTTCCCAAGACCGCGTAACTCATCGGAGAAGCGTGAAATCTCTGGCCAGTGGTGAAATGCCAGAGCGGCTTTCCGGTTCTGGCTTCCACGGCCTCGAAGGATTCCGCATCGTCACCGAAGAAAACCAGGCCACCCGCAGTCGTCATTGTGCCAGCGGCGGAACCGCCGTCACCCGCTTGGGGATATCGCCATTCGAACGCGCCGGTGTCCAAGTTATACGCGAGCAGGATTTTTTCGCGGGCGCCGCCAGGGACGCGTTTGACACCGGTCGCATAGTACTCACGGCCTTCGGAGAATTTCTCGGGCTTGCGGTGAAAGATGCCGCACTCCTCAAGCGCGAGGAAGTAGAAAAGATGGGTGGCCGGATTATAGGAAGGAGAAAACCAGTTGGTTGCGCCAATCATGCTGGGACAAATCTCGGTGCCTTCGTCGGACGGCTCCAGGAGTGGGGGAATGGGGCGCCCCTGCGCGTCGATGCCTTTGGCCCAATTCAAGTGGGTGACAAACGGAACGGCGGAAAGAAATTTTCCATTGGTGCGATCGAGAACATAGAGAAATCCATTGCGATTCGCCTGGACCAGCAATTTTCGAGGCTGGCCCTGAAAGACGGCATCGATGAGCACGGGAGTTTCGGTGGCGTCGTAGTCGTAAAGATCGTGAGGCGTGAATTGGAAATACCATTTCATCTTGCCGGTGTCGGGATCGAGCGCGAGAACGCACGCGGTGTAGAGGTCGTCGCCGGGGCGGGGCGCGCCGTCGAAATCAGGGGCGGGATTGCTGGTCCCCCAATAAATGGTGTTGAGTTCAGGATCGTAGGTGCCGGGCATCCAAGTGGTGCCGCCGCCGCGAAGATAAAGGTCGCCAGGCCAGCTCTCGGAGCCAGGTTCGCCGGGGCCGGGAATTGTCCAGGTACGCCAAGCCTGCTTGCCGGTTTCGGCGTCGAAGGCGGCGACGAAACCACGAACGCCATCGTCGCCTCCGGAAGTGCCGACGATGACTTTGTCTTTGACGACGAGAGGGGCGCTGGTGGCGCCGTAGTTTTTGTTGCCTTCGGCGTAGGGGACGTCCCAGAGAAGATGGCCGGAGCGAGCGTCGAGGCAGAGAAGATGGGCGTTGTCGGTTTCGAGAAAAACTTTGGCGTGCCAGACGCCGACGCCGCGATTGTGGTGTTGGGAGGCGTCGTCGATGAGACCCTCGGTGACCGGGCGCGAATAGTGCCAGATGGAGCGGCCGGTGCGGGCGTCGAGGGCGAAGGCGTCGTTGGCGGAGGTGACGAACAGGATGCCGTTGACGGCGACGGGCGTGACCTCCAGGCCGCTTGTGTCGCGGAGGTGAAAGATCCATTGCGCGCGGAGGTTGGCGACGTTCGCGGGCGTGATCTCCGCGAGATTGCTGAAGCGCCGACCGGTGTAGTCACCATTGTAGGAGACCCAGTTTGCGCCGGGGGGCTGGGCGAGCAGGTCTTGCGGGCTGGACGTCGATCGAGGTGGAGATGGCGGCGGCCGACTTTTCTTGCCCGGCAGAGAACCGGAGCACATTAGAAAAAATGCAGCGAGCGCGACGGATCTGCGGAGCACGCTGTAGCAGAGTCACAGTGGCGATGGTGGCGACGCGGGTCACTCGTCGAGCGCTCCTAGAGGCGGCCGAACTGTTTCACGGCTTCCTGAATGGATTTTAGCTTTTCAATGGTGGCGTACATGGAGTGCTCTTTGAAATCCATCTCCTGAGCGAGCTTGAGCGCTGGCGGCTGCGGATGCGCGCGGGACGACGACGACGCCATCGGCGTCGGCCACGATGATGTCGGCATGCGTTCACAGCGACACCGTCGCAAACGACGGGAATATTGGCGCCGGCAAAGCGGTAGTGCGTCACCGAGGTGGACGGCACGATGCCAAGCGCGTAAACGGGAAAACGAGATTTTTTGCAGGTAAGCGACGTCGCGCACGCCACCGTCAATTACCGCGCCCGAGAAATTTCGCGAGCTCATGGCCGTGCCCATCAGGCCGCCCATTCCGGCGATGTCGGCGCCGTCTTCGACGACCATTACGTATACAGAATTGGCAGAGCCACCATCGATGGCCGCAAGCATGCCGTCGAGGGCCTTCGGATCATGGTTGGTCTCTTTTTTCAGGAGTACCGTTAGTGCGAAGCCCGCAAATTTCGTGGGGAAGATCGGCCTCATACGGTGGGACATATACATTTTGCGACCGGTGAGCTGTTCGAGCGCGTCAGAAACGGACGCGACCTCAACGTGGCGAAAGCCGGCGAGCAAGGAAGCGTCATCGTTCGCGGACACGTCGGCTTGTCGGGTTCGAGCTTGAGGCGGACCAATGAAGATGGCAATGCCGATGATGGCAACACTGGCCAGGATGGTTGCGTGAACGATCCGGCGAAAACGTCGTACGCCACGAGATGGAATCATCGGCATTCTCCGGCAGTTTGAGTGGCTGGACTGTAACATTTCTTTGCACCTGGCACTAGTCGCCGGCGAATACTAATTCGATTCAATATTGCGCTTTTTAAAGATTTCCAGCATCACTCGAATCGACCATTATTCTTCCTCGTCGTCCGTTGGCTTGGTGCCAACGGCCGCTTCCATCTTCACACCACGCGCGGAAAACATCAGAAAGCTGATCAGATCGTTCAGCTCATCGCGATTCAGAGTGGTACCGTAATCTGCCGGCATGAGCGAGCCCGGTTGGCGCGAAAAGCTGGCAAGCTCGGACTTCTGGAAGAGTTGGAAACCGCCGTCGAGACCCTGCAGCTGGAGCGAAAAATTATCTTCGTTCCGCATAACTCCGGAGTACTCCTTACCATCGCGCGTTTTCAAGATCATTTTTCCGCCCAGACGGTTCCCACTAGTCGGCTTGATGATTGCCTGGCGAATTTCGTCTGGGAACGATTCCCCGCATACCCGGTAAGTTCCGACGCGATGAAGCCGCCCGAGGCGGCGATCGCATGACAATCCGAGCACCGCCCCTTCCCGTAAAATAGCTCCCGGCCTCTCTTCGCGATCGCCTGGCAATCTTGCGGATTCTTTCTTGCCTTGAAGCTCGCGCAGATATGCGACGACATTGTTGACGTTGTTCCCAGCGATGCGAAAGCAGGCATCCCTGTTCCCGGCAACCCTTGCTCAACGATGCGGAAAAGCTCGCCGTCGGATCGCTGCTGTGTCTTCGCATTCGAGGCGATGTCCGGAGCCCGTTCGCCACCGCGCCCGTCCAAACCGTGGCACCCCGCGCACCGGGACTCAAACACTTGCTTGCCTTCGACGTTTGACGTGTTCAATCGCTGGCCGGCGTTCGTGGAACGCGGCGATTTCTGTTCCTGCGACGCGATTCTCTGCGCGAGGATCAGGGCGCAAAGAAGGAGCCCCAGACTGGCCACGATGCGGGCGCCAAAAATATTTTCACCATGACTCATAAATACCCGTTCTTCCGACACTCTGCGCAAAGCGCGCTGCTCACAACGTGTTGCGATCGCCAACCTCGCTTCCGCCGAATCAGTGATTCGTCGGGCTACGCACAGCTATCAAGGACACTTGCTCCAAGTCTGGGTATTGCCCTTGTTCATCGGCTTTTCGCTCGGCAGGCTGGATCTGCTGAACGGTCGTCTGAGCCGGCAAAACTCCGCTGAAATATTTCCGGTACACTTTCCCGAACGCCGCCGATTCCGATAAATCGTCCAAGTAGATTGTGGTTGAGACGACTTGATCGAACTTCATGCCCGCCTCTTCCAGGTTGTCGAGCTGGTTTCGCATTGTCTGGCGAACCTGGTCGGCGGTCGACGCCGCGAACACACCGCCATTTGGCCCCGGAATGAACCCGCTCTTTGCCGAACAATAGAGCGTGTCGCCAGCGAAGACGCACGGACTTGCGGTCGGACTTGGCGGCATATTCTTGGGACGTATGGCGCGTCGCTGGGTCAGGTCGCGGACGGCCACGCCCGTATACGCGATGTGCGCGCCTTCGGGGAGACTCGACACCTGGATCGTGGCGCGTCCCGGCGTATTTCCGAATTCGAAGCGTCGCGCGTAGTGTTCATTCATAATTCGCATCGGAATTTCCGAAGTCAGGTACGGGTTCACGAAGACCATGTTGCCGAGAGTGAGCCCGGCGGCTTCCACGACCATCTTTAGACGGTCGAGCGCGAAATCAACCTGCGCGGCAGGATTCGCCGGCACCTTATCGGTTGCGGGGTCGCTGCCCAGCATAGTGGATACGAATAACCTGTCGTGCGTCAGCATTCCGAAGGAATACGCTTTGTTCGGCTTGAAGTTGGGCAACTCCACCGCTTGCTTTCCTTTGAGGTCGCGAACAGCGACGGCGTTGATTTGCACCGAAGGTTCCGGAAGCCGGGCAACGCCCAAGACTCCGCGCGCAGGCGGCAGCTTCGGGAAAAACTCGGCGAAGGCCTTGTCCAATGCTTCGTAATGACTCATGTCGTCGAGGTAGACCTGGACGTAAACCACGTGATCCATCGCCAGGCCCGCTGCTTCGACTACCGTTTTTATATTCTCGAGAGATTGACGAACCTGATCCGCAAAATTGGTCGGAGTGCTCCCGTCCGGACGAAGAGGCCCCTGCCCGGACACATACACATAATCTCCTGCGTCGATTGCAGGTGATCCTAAGGCATCGCTGGCGAGCGGCGCCGGCTTCGGCAGAATTTGTTTCAACTGAGCCTGCGCTCCTTCCGCGAAGCATATCTGCCACGCGCACAGCAGGAGGATGAATCTCATGCCGATTTCCCCTTGCGTGCCGCACCGAGAATGGTTCGCAGCCGCTGCCCGACGATCATCTCTTCTCCGGGTTGAATCGTCATGGACACCAGTTCGATGTGATCGACCTCTCTCCGCTCCTTTCTGTCTGGCTTCTGAATTCCCTCGCGCACCGCCGGCACAAGGCTGGGGTTGTCCGCGCCGAGTACTTCAATGACTGGGATCGCCCGCCCTCAGTTGCTGCACGCAGTCGGTGATGGTGAAGCCCCAAGCCTGCTGATCCCACGAAATCTTCAGTGTGGGATAACGATTCCCATCGTCGGGAATATAGACTGAGGTTGTGACGCCGGGCACGGTTTCCACAAGTTTGGCGATGCGATCCACCCGCGCGTTCCATTCTGCGTAGAGTTTTTTGGGATCGATTTTCAGCCACGTCTCTACGGCTGTCAGGCAGCCGATGATTTCTTCTTTCCCTACCTTCATGGCGCGGCACACCGCCCCTTCCCACGGTGCGGAATTGCGCAGGGCTGCTTCGATTAAATCCTTTCGGCCCAGCAGGACACCGCTGCACTGCGGTCCCTGGAGTCCCTTGCCGCCAGAGAATGTGTACAAATCGATTTTCATCTGTGCGTAGAGCTTCAGATTATCGGCCGGAGGAATGCCTGCCGCATCATCCAGCAGAATAGGAACGTTATGATCCTTGGCAATGGCGACTTCGCGGGTGAGTTTGTCGCCGAGGTCGGTCGTGTAGATCATGGCGGTGTCGCCGGTGATCGCATTTGCAATATTTTCGGGCCCCTCGACGAGAACCAGCTTCGCTCCGGCTAACCGGATGGCGTTGTCAAAAGCGCTTCGACCTCCAACCATGATCACTTCATGCTTCATGCCGGTTGGGTCCGGGAGTTGCCATATCTTTTGGGGATCGCTGCCCGCCATGCATGCAGCTGTCGAGGCCGCCATCGCTCCGGCGGCTCCGCTAGTGATCAAGCCGGATTCGGCGCCGGTCAACTCCGCCAGTTTTCGCCCTGCCGCGCGTTGCAAGTCGACCATGTTCACGAAATAGTGTGACGCTTCGGCCTGGGCCGCGCGCACCTCTGGAAATTGCAGTGATCCGCTCAAATATGTCCAAGTTCCGCGGCAATTGATGACTGTTTTGATGCCAAGGCGGCTGTACACATTCTCCTGCGATGCCAGCCCGAGCGCGACCGTGGATTTCGCGTACAAACCTTGGGCCGCAATCTGGGCCAGTAGCGGCGAGGCAGCCAACATTTTCATGAATCCACGACGGCTCGATTCCGGTGCGACGGACATGCGATTCCTCCGGCAGACGTTTTATTGGGCGAAGATCAACGTTCCAAAGTGTTCGGGCACATGATTGGGATCACGGTTAGGGGCGCAGGTCTGCTGCCAGCACATGAAGTGACGCTGCGGATCCTCGCCGAGCCCGTCGATGCGATACAAGTTGGCGCGCCATTTGGTGCCGGGCTTGACGGGTTGTTCGCTGACGGACTTCAGCGGCACGCGTGCCGCCGCGAACCACAGATGGTTAGTTTGATCGATGCGGCCCTGACGCTGCCATCCGGAGTTCCACTCAGCGCCGTAGCTGTCGTGATCCAGGTCAATGGCTAGATCGACCCAATCGCCAGTCGGGGCAATCTCAAACTCACGGTAGTGCCGGATGTTGGTCCAATCGTCGCCCAGAAAGAACTCGACGACGTCACGGTCCCACAGCTTGAGGCGATCTTTGCTGTTATCGGCAGGCAACCATAGATTCAGCTCGCTGTACGGAGAGACAAAGAGGAGGTAGAGATCGGAGTCGGTCCAAAACGCGCGAACTTCGGTCTTGAGCTTGGGATAGTCGAGCCGCGAAGTACAATCTTTCTCGATCCACGCGGAGGCTGCATGCGACCATGTCGGCGAGTGCGGATCAGTGTTCAGTTCCGGCGCCTGGGCCACATGCGGGACGGTGAGCGCGGCCATCGGCGATGTAACCTCGCATACGTCCACCGCAAATGCGGCGACCGGGATCAAGAGGATCAGTAGCAGGCTTCGGATGGATTTCATTGTTTATGGGTGAGGCGCGTTTCGTAACCCTGGCGAAATCTCGTAGGCCTTCTCGAACTCCGCGCGTGCCTCGTCTTCCTTTCCTTCCTGGTGTAGAGCTAATCCAAGGTTGTAGTGTGCCTCCGCATAGCTTGGCTTGAGGCGTACGGCCTCGACGAACTCCGCCCGTGCGGTTCCCGCATCGCCCTCCTGCAGCAGAGCCAAGCCGAGGTTGTTGTGGCCTTCCGGAAAATTCGGATCGCTGCGCACAATTCTCCGAAAAACATTAACGGCGCCTGCCGGATCGTTGTTCTGGGCGAGGACCAATCCCAGTTGGATTCGCGCGTCGGTGTATTTGGGATCGAGACTGATGGCTTCGTTCAGCTCACGAGCGGCTTCGTCCAGATGTTCTGTTTGGGCCAGCGCGAGACCAAGATTGTAGTGGGCTTCCGCCAGGTCCGGGTCGGACATTACCGCCTGGCGAAATTCCTCAAGCGCATGGGCGCGGTCGTTTTCGCGCCAATAAAGCAGCCCGAGGCTAGAGTGTGCCTGCGCGTAGTCAGGCTTCAGCTCAAGCGCTTTATCGAAGGCCGCGTGAGCTCGCGCTGCGTCATCTTTGCGCTCCCAAGTAACGCCCAGATAGTAGTAGCTCGTTGGCAGCGTAGGACTTTGCTCGGCGGCTTTCTGAAAGAGCGACAGGGCGTCGTCGAGCCTTTTTTGTTTCAACGCATCGACGCCCTGGAGGATGAGGAGCTTCGACTGTGCCAAGCGCGCGCGGAACTCGTGCAGCCCACTCAGGTCGTCCAATTCTTTCTGCGCTGCGCCGTCTGGCCTTGCGCACGCAACGCAACGCCAAGATTGTAGTGGGCCTTTTCAAAATCAGGCTTTAGCTCGATCGCGCGCTGAAACGCCGCGATTGCACCGGCTGTGTCCCCGCCGGCTTTGAGTTCCATGCCGAGATCCGTCTGCGACTCGGGATCCTGAGGATCGAGTTCGACAGACTTGCGAAACTCCGCGAGCGCACCAACATGATCCCCCTGACGGCGGAGCGTCACCCCCAGCATCGTGTGCGCGGGTGCGAACCCAGGGTTAAGCCGAAGAGCTCGACGAAACTCCGCGGCGGCGCCATCCAGCTTTCCCAGCTGTCCTTCGACCAGTCCCAACTCAAAATGCAGGTCAGCCGAGGGCTTCGATGCGAGCGCCCGGCGTAACTCGCGCCTCAGCGGCCAATAAATCATTCTGCTGTGAATAAATATGCGCCAGGAGACGATGCGCCCCGGCATTCGCCGGATCGATAGCGACTGCAGTTCGCAGTTCTTCGAGCGCACCGGCCTGGTCATGCAGATCGTAGCGGGCCGCGCCCAACCCGTAGTGCGCGTCCGCCCACTTCGGTCTGAGCCGTAGAGTGGCCTCGAACTCTTCCGCTGCCTGCCTGGCATCGCCTTTATATTTCAAGGCGAGCGCCAGATTGTAGTGGGTAGCTGCGTCATTGGGATCGAGGGCCAAGGCCTTGCGATAACTCGAAACGGCCTGATCCCACGATTTCGAACGCGAGAGTTGAAGAGCCTCTTGACGGTAGGTCTCGGCGGTTTGCGCCGACAAAGGCGCGGAGAAAAGAAGGCTCAACATCAGCGGATAGACGATTCGCCGGCGAAACGGACGTGAGAGTGAATCAAATATCCATCCATGCGTCATGGCCTGGCTCGGCTAAGGTTTCCGAAACATTGCGGATGCGGCTGGAAGCAGCCGCGCCCGCCGTTACGCAACTCGGTGGCAAACTCGAGAACTGAGCTTACCAGTAGAACTTCGCGCTTACCTGCCCAATGCGCGGATCGCGCGCGTTGGTGACGATTCCGAAGCTCGAACCGCTGATGTTGCCGCTCGGATTCATGAATTGAGCGTGGTTGAAGATGTTGAAAAATTCGATACGGACGATCGAAAGCGTAATTCTCCTTAATTACGGTCCGCTTCGAAAATCCGAAATCGGTGTTGTTGAATCCAGGGCCGTGGAAAAGCGTCGGTTGGCGGTGCCAAAAGTGCCCAGATCGGTGTTAACGGCGAATGCGCTGGGCAGGAAGTAACATCCTGTGCCGTCGGTAGTAGGGCAACCGGGATTCGACTTGCGCGGATTCACAGTCACGACCGGGCCGACTTGATTCGGCATATCCGTGGCCGAACTGCCGGCGAGCGAAGCATCTCCGTTGGCCTGATTCATCTGGATGGGGAAACCGGTAGAGAATCGCGTGATCCCCTCCATCTGCCAGCCTTGGGTCAAGCGCTTAGGCGCATTGCCGAAAGCCCGGTCGAACGGAATGGCCCAAATGTAACTGGCCACAAAATTATGTCGTGATGTCGCTGGACGACAGGCCTCGGCTCAACTTGGGATCTTCGAAATTCACCAAGTCGTTGAAGGCCGAAGAATCGTCCAGCCCTTTGGCAAAGGTATACGCCGCCAGGAATGTAAAATCGCTGGCCTTGCGCTCTACCGTGATTTGCGCGGAGTTGTAGATCGAATTGGCAGCTCGTCAGCGTATTGGTGTTGCTGGAGCCGTAGCAGACCTGCGCCCCGCCGGGGCAGAAATTGGGAGTCAGGATCTGCTGCCTGGTGCTGTAAACGCAGCCCGGAAGAGGCGTTGGGCTCAGCGTCGAACAGGGAACGGTAGCCGACGGAAGCTGGAAAACATCGTTCTCATTGCCAGGTCCGCAGCCGGGAGTGTTCCCTGCGGTCACGTCGATAGCCCCTTGCGCAGTGAGTTGCTGGCATAGAGCGGCAGAGCCGGGGTTCGCGTCATTCTGTGTGATCAGGCGGTGCCCCTCGGTCCCGACGTAAGCCAGCGTAAGCACCGTTGATTTGCATAGCTCGCGCTGGATCGAGAGATTGAAGTGCTCCGCGTAAGGCAGCTTGTTGTGAATGTCGTAGCCCGGAAAAAAGTTGAACGGCTCATAGACCGAGAAGTCCAGTGTCTTGTTCGCTGGGGAGCCCGGAACCGGCGCGGTGAACGGGAAACGCTGTCCCAAGGACTGCCCCGGTGGCCCGAATCCGGAACGGTTCGTCAAACATGACCGATACGGGTGAGGTCCAATACAGGCCGAACGGCGCGTCCGCCACCTCGTAAAACAGGTTCAGGTCCTCGACCGAAGTGTAGTACAGACCGTAGGCCGCCCGGATGCTGGTTTTGCCCGGGCCGCCAAATATTTTGCCCAGCGCTCCCTCCGAAAATCCCGGCGAATACGCCAGACCCAATCGTGGGCCGAAGTTGTCGTATCTCGTGGGCGCAAGCGTCTTGGGGATGCCAGGGTCACCCGGAAACACCAGGCCCGAGGGAGCGAGCGGAAAAACCGTGGACTGTTCACCTGGAGCGAAGGTCTGAATCTTTCCTTGCGTGTCGTACCACGGCATGCTCACTTCCCAGCGCAAGCCCAGATTCAGCGTGAGATTTGATTTCACCTTCCAGGAGTCCTGGGCGAAGGCGCCGCCATAGCGTGTACGCGAATCCAGGAACTGTTCGGCGGCCTGGGTGTAAGGCGCGCTGGTTGTTGAGGTCGCGCCCAGGAGGAAGTCCGCAACATCGGATCCAGTCACCGTGCCATCAAAGGTGAAGCCCCCATTCGGATTGGCAAAGTTACGTTCGTTCACTTGCAGGTAGCGGAATTCCCCTCCAAACTTCCACGTATGTCTGCCCTGGGCCTTCGAAAATACATCACTCGCCGCATAGGTGGTATCGGGTTGGAAGGTATTGAGCGTGGGCACGCCAATGTTTAAGCCGAGTTGGCTAAACATCGTCTGAGGCACATACTGTGTATATCCGGCCAGCGGGACAATGCCCAGGGTGCCGGCGCCGGTTACGAAACCAAGCGACGACAGGCTCGCAAAACTCCCAGCTGGATTGTCCTTGTGCAGTGCGGTCCGGAAGAAGCTTATCCGGGCCTCGTTCACTGCTGTCGCTCCTAGAGTCTTGGTGTTGCTCATCACGAACTCTTGCGCGCGCGAAGGCGTGAGCGTCGGAAAGCCCGGCACGGTGGCGATAGCTGCCAGTTGCCTGATTCACGTTGGCGCTGGTCACGTTGGAATTATCTAAATGATAATACCAGGACCAGTTTCCGGTCTTCTCGTTATTGAAATCCACCCGCTCTCCGAATTTGTTATCGTTGGCGATGTTTCTCTGACTGTTATCCGAATAGTTGTTTGTATCTCCCGGAAGCGTCGGCGCCGGAATATACGGGAGGATTGCGATGGCCGGCGCTGAAAAGGCCGCCTGCGGAATCACGCCATCCGGGAAAACGCACCTGTCGCTGGAGTCGGTGCCGCCGCAGCCGGCAAAACTGTATGGCTCGTTCTGCGCCACGGCGTAACCCAAACGCTGCGAAAGCACCTGCGCCCAGTAAGCGCCATCGATGCAGTTAGTGGAGGTCGCGCAGGTACCGTGCTGCCGTTCGGCGCCAAGGCGCAGGGTCAAAGATGCCTTGACGCTCGGCTGCCGACGGTACCGAAACAAGACCAGTTTCCGCACCTGCACCTGCCGGGTGCCCTGATAATCCGAGAACCAGAAAAGCTTGTTTTTCCAAAACGGTCCGCCCGCCGCATAGCCAAATTGATTGCGCCGCAACTCGGACTTGGACGGCGCAAAGTAATTCTTGGCATCCAGCTTGTCGTTGCGCAGGAACTCGAAGGCGTCACCGTGAAAGCCGTTGGTGCCGGACTTGGTGATGGCATTGATGACCGCGCCGCTGAATTTCCCATATTCGGCGTCGAAGCTGTTGGTGATCAGACGAAATTCCTCAATGGAGTCCAGGTTGGGAACCAAACCTGCCCCCAGGTTGCGTCCCTCACTGACGTCTCCACCGTTTACCAGGAAAGCGTTCGCCGTTTCACGCTGGCCGTTCACGGAGATGTTGCCGGAGTTCAGAATGCCCGATACCGGACGGTCCTGCTGGATGGTTTGCGGCGGTGCCAGGCGCAACGCCCGCCTGCAGGCCCAAAAGATCGATGTAGCTGCGCCCGTTCAGCGGCAGGGCCAGCATCTTCTTCGAGTCGATTACATCGCCAAGTTGCGTGTTTTCGGTCTGTACTTGCACGGCGTTGGCTTCCACCTTGACCACTTCCTGTTGAACGGAGCCGACCTCCAGCGTTACGTCGATTTGCAGTTGATCATTCACCTTCACGACGATGCCGGTCTCGACGAAATTGCGGAATCCGCCGGCGGTAACCGTCAACTTATAGTTGCCGGCGGGCAGCGCGAGGACTCGATAGGAACCGTCCGCGCCCGTGGTCTCCTCGTATTTCAGATTCGTTTCCACATTGGTGATGGTGAGCCGCGCGCCAGCGATCGCGCCTTGAGAAGTGATCGCGCACGACACCTTGAATCGATCCGGTTACGTCGGCGCGTACCGGGCTCGAACCAAGAAATATTGCGAGAATGAGGGAAAATCCGGATGGCAAAGACCGAAAGCGATTTCGCATTCACCCCTCCTGAAGTGGCGGTACAGTTACACGAAGCAAGAGAAGAATCAAGCATTAGTTTCGATTTACTACTTTCTGTTTCGATCTATTACTTTTCTAGCTTGTTTACATCAGGATTTCGCTTTGTGATTTAGAGTCACGTCGATTCATCGGGCGGATCCGCCATTTGGGACGTTTAAGGCCTTTTGGCGAGACGAGGATGCGGGTCCAACTGGTTAGGGTTTGGGCTACCGACTTCCTGAAACCTCATTGGTACCCTGGTTGGAATCGCCTTCGGCGGAGTAGTACACTAGCTCAGTACACTCAACATAGAAGCGTGATAATGCAAAGGAAATAAGCCCATGCCGAATCCCTTTCGAACCGCAAATCCAGCTCTGAACGAAAAGGCCTTTCAAGGCCAGGTCGCCGTCGGCGAAGCGATGACGGTGCAGGGCACGGTCAACAAGACCGGACTGCTACTGCTCTGTGTCGTCGCTACTTCTGCCTGGACCTGGGGTCTCTCGCACTCGCCGAATCCCGAAGAGGCCATCCCTTGGATGATGGGTGGGCTTTTCGGGGGCTTGATCACCGCCTTTGTTACGATTTTCAAGAAAACTTGGGCGCCTTTCACAGCTCCGCTCTACGCCCTTCTGGAAGGCCTTGTCCTTGGCGGGATTTCCGCTATCTTTGAGAAGTCTTATCCTGGCGTCGCCTTCCAGGCCATTGGCCTGACCTTTGGCGTGCTGTTCGTCATGCTGCTGGCTTACAAGACTGGCGTCATTCGCGCGACGCAGGGCTTCAAGCTGGGCGTGATCGCGGCGACCGGCGGCATCGCCGTTTTTTATCTCGCGGAAATGGTCCTCGGCTTCTTCCACGTTCAAGTGCCCGCGATCAACGGCAGCGGCCCCATCGGGATCGGCTTCAGCCTATTCGTCGTGGTAATCGCCGCGCTCAATCTGGTTCTCGATTTCGACATGATCGAAACCGGCGCGCGCATGAACGCGCCAAAGTACATGGAGTGGTACGGCGCATTCGGGCTGATGGTCACGCTCATCTGGCTCTATCTGGAAATTCTTCGCTTGCTCGCGAAATCGCGGCGTCGCTAACAACGGCCGCTAGGCGATGCCGTTAAGAAGAGACCGTTTTTCCCGATTTGGAACTCGACCCCTGGCGGCGCTGAGCGCTCCCTCGACGGTACGCCCCGGCAAATTGTAACCAGATCGCAACATCGCGTTCATTTCTTCCGTGGAAACATCTCCACTCGTGTCTTTCGCATCCAATTTTCAGCCCCATGCTGTTTCCGACTGCGCTACACAGCCCGCACTCCTCCCTGAACTTCGCTGGCAACTTGGAGCGTTCTGCCGGATGATATTTGTTGCGCCCCGCGGCGCTGGATTAGAGCACTGGCGGCGAAACCTGGTGGCGACGAAACCTCGATGCTAATAACGGACCAACAAGTGACGATTCGCCAGCAAAATCCAGAGCAGCAGGCTTCAGTCCACCTGGCTGGATCGGCCTTTGTCACCGGGTCGCGTATCTTGCCTTCCGAGGAAATCGATCGCGCGTTTGGCATGCCTATCGGTAAGCTGCGCAGCCGCGCGGGCATCGAGTCGGTCGCGCATGCTGCGGAAGGCGAGACGGAGTTGACGCTTGGCACGCACGCGGCGCAAGAGGCGCTTCGTGCCGCCGGATGCGGGCCGGAGGAGATCGATTCGATTGTCGCGACCAGCGAAACGCATCACATTTACCCGTCGCTCGCGGCTCTACTGCACTCCAGCATTGGCGCCCGCGAGACCTGCGGCGCATTCGATGTTGGCGGCGCGTGCCTGGGTCTGATCAATGCCCTGGCGATGGCGCAATCCCTGATCGTTTCAGGAAAGGCGCGCACGGTCGCGGTGATCACCGCGGATGTCCATAGCCGCACGCTCGTCCCTGGCCGCGTTGCCGGCGAATTTGGGGGATTATTTGGCGATGGCGCCAGCGCTTTTCTGCTTCGCGGTTCGGAACCGAAAACCGGATCGCTCGGATACCGCCTGCGCGAATTTCTTTTCGGTTGTGCGGGTCAGTATTCGGAAGCCGTGAAAGTCGAGGACCGCGCGAACGGCGCCCTGGATGTAGTCTTTGACGGCGAAGCTCTCTCGCGAGCCGCCATCACCCGGATGGAAAAAGTTCTTTCCGCTCTCGAAAAGTTGAGTGCCATTCCGCGCAGCGCGGTCGGCGCCTTTGCCACGCATCAGCCGAATCCGCGGCTGCTGTCGCTTCTTGCCAAAGTGACTGGCGTGCCCGTGGAAACTTTTCCCCCGATCGCTCGCACTGCCGGCAATCTCGGCTCCTCCACATGCGGAGCGGCGCTCCACTCCGCACTCCAAATGTTCAGTGCCTGCCCGCTGCCCGCGCGCAAGCCTATCTTCCTTGCATCTCTTGGACCCGGATTGATCTTTGGCGGGGCTTGGCTCGCTGCCGAAGCCTAACCTATTCGAATTTGCAGTAGCCAAATCAAAATGCCGATCGGTATCCCTACCGCGACAATCACCATGAGTAAGAGGACTGAGAGAAACATCCAGTCCCGCTTGGTGTTCAAGCCAGGTTGCTCTTTCTCGCGGAGCAGCAGGCGATAGTTGCGTCGATTGGCTTTCCAAGCGATGTGGAAGATGTCGCCTGCGACAGGTATTGCTCCGATGGTAGATTCCAGAAGAATATTCGCGACCATGCGAGTCAGCGTGATTCTTGGCGCGCCCCGGCGCCATGACGCGAACACAATCAAACAGGATGCGATGCCCGCCATGGCATCTCCAATCCCAGGCACCCAGCCGATCACGGCATCGAGACCAAATCGAATGTGGGTTCCCGGGATCCTCCACATATCGTCGAGGAGCGCGGCAACGTAATCGAGGTGTTCGTTCGACGTAAGTTGGCGTGCGATGGAAGCAGCTTTCATAGCCATTCGAGTCCAGATAACGAAATGCGAAGGGGCTGCGTTGTCGAATCTACTGAATATCCACTTCGCGGAAGCCGAAGCCCTGCAACATGCTCGAAATTGTGCCGCGCGCGTTGTCGGCGGCGGTCTTCAGGATGCCGTCCTGCAGCGCTGCTTGCTGGATTTGCTGCTCGGCGACTTCGCGGACTTCGCTTTCGAGATTGGGGTCCGGAGAAGAGAACAGGCCGGTGTCGCGGGAATACACTTTCGTTCTCGCATTATCAATTCGCGTGCTGAAGACTGCTGCCGCGGGCAAGTGAATCGAAACCTTGTGCCCTTGGATCAGGACATCGCCGGGCTGCAAGCCTCCGAGATCGATGCCTCCGACCACCTCTCCGTGTACCACCAGCAGCAGGCGGTCACCCGCGAGAAATTTCGGCAAGTATGGATTGGCGTGCTCGCCGGAAATAATCTTATCCATCGTGTACATGACTGTTTCCAGCCGCCGGAGTTGCTGGATTTGACGAACGACGGTGGGTTGATCGACATTGAACTGCGTGCGTCCTCCCCGCAAAAGGTGTAGCAACCCGAGCCCGGTCGATAGCCACACGACTGCCCCGACCAAAATCACCGTGAGAATCGCGCCCAGCAGCATCCCCAGAATCCAGGAGATCCGCTTGCGGGAGTTGCTTTGCGGTTCACGCGCTAACGGAGGTGTTGGGACAGTACTCATCGTCGGATGTGTGGACTCTTGATGAGGTGAGTTGTTCATGGTCACGTCCGCAATCTCAGGGCGTAGGGGGGAGTAATCAGTTTATCGGAATCTGCGTATGTTCGATAAAAAGGTTCTGCGCCTGATCTCGCACGAACACCCCTGAAGAACGCATTTGCCGGCCCGCGGACCGTTCGCCTGCGCCCGTTGCCTTGCAAACATCAAGCCGAGATGAAACATTTGGCCGTAAAGGTTCGGGCGGCGGCACAAAGGATTTTGGCATCCAAACACCCCGGACTCTCCGGGAAGGCGGTAGCCGGCGTCGCGGAGGATTGAACAACGGTCATGCCCACTTCTTGGTGCGACACTGCAATACGCCTGTCTGGTCTGGTCCTTTGCCTCGCCCTTTTCTTTCGCATCCCCCTACAAGCGCAAGACCAAGACCAGAGCGTCCTTCGCGTTGACGTAAACCTCGTCATGGTGGACGCGACCGTGAAAAACAAGGCTGGTCAAATCATGGCCAACCTGAAAAAAGAGGACTTCGAGCTTCGCGAAGACGGCGCCGCCCAAAAAGTTGCCATCTTCAGCCGCGACGAGTTGCCGCTCACGGTTGCGCTGGTATTGGATCTGAGCGACTCGATTGGTCCATTTTTGGGCCCTTTGCGTGACGCCGCCACCACCGCTCTTGCCGCGCTCAAACCCGAAGATGAGGTCGCGCTGTTCACCTTTTCCACCGAAGCCGAGTTGCGCGTACCGTTCACGAACGACAAGACCACCATCGCCAACCAGTTCAATACATTCCGTGCCGGCGGCGCCACAAATATCAACGACGGCATCTTTGTCGCCGCCAAGAAGCTCCTTCCCATTCCCCCGAAGACTCGGCGCGTGATCATCCTAATCAGCGATGACGTTGGCACGGATGCGGGCGGACAGGGAACGCGCGACATCATCACCGAAGTGATCGCTGCCGACGCGACCCTGTATAACCTGAAGATTCCCGGCTACAACCCGCCGTCAACACTGTTCGCCGCGAGCATGATTCCGGGGCTGGTGAACATCCGCAAGGTGACCGACCAGACGGGCGGGGAAATCTTCGACGTGCAGGACCTGGCTCATCTGGACGCCACGTTTCGCGCGCTGATCGACCGCATCAAGACCCGCTATACATTGGGCTACTACACGAACGCCACCGGAGCCGCAGGCAAACCGCACAAACTGGATGTTCACCTCGCGTCATCGTTTGGAAAGAAGGGACACGATTACGTCGTTCTCGCTAAGAGCGGCTATTACGTGCATTGAAGAACGCAAGCAAACCGTCCAGCCTCTCGTGTTCGTGTTCCACTACGGACCGCACGCGCAAGAGTTCCTATCGCTTCTTTACGATCCGGGACGCGTTCGCGTCGTAAAGCTGGTGTCCACTGCGGGCACAACACAGCCTTGAAGCGGCGGCCAACCCGCATCGGTCGTAGCATTGCGACAGAGCGAAGTGATTGCCGGGCTGATTTGAGCCGGCGCCACGACGCCATCCAGTGGTTCGGCATATACGGTGTAGGTGTGGCCCACCGGGAGCCGCTCGATGGTGTAACTCCCATCGAATTGCGCCGGACCTGGAGCAGCACAGCTCCAGCCGCCGATGGTTCCGGCGATGACCGCACCGCTTGCGCTATCGACGGCAACAACGTGCGCCCCAAAGATGCCAGTAACTCCCAACGGCGAAGCCGGCAGCGAGAGCGGATTGGCCGGGACGATGTGCCCGCTGATCGAACCCACGTTAACGTTATCCGCGGACGATGGGTACACGGCGCGAAGACCGGTACGGTCGTCGTCGCCCAATAACGCATCAGGCTGCTGTGGCGTTGGCCTGGTGCCGTTGAATGTGCCGGGCGCGGGCGCATACGGGTACATGATCGCGCTCCATACCGCCGAGTGGCTGAAACCCAGAAAATGGCCGAACTCATGCGTCAGTAACGATTCAAGATCGTACGCGTGAGGGTTGGAGGGCAGGGCTGCAGGCGTCGCGAACGTGATCGATGAGTCGCTCGGATCGAAATAAATGTCCGCATCGAGAATCTGCCCGATCTGTGTCGCCGGCGCGCCGCTGCCAACCTGCACGCCGATCGCGTCCGCGGTGATCACGCGCGTAAACGCCAGCACGCCCGGTGTAAAGGCGCTGTCTGCCTGGTCGAAGCAGATCGAGTTCACTCCGTCGGATCCGCACGCGTTAGCCGTAGCCACGCGACTCAGCGGCGCGAGGGTCACCGGGGTCAGCGTCGTTCCCTCCACTCCCATCCACGCCCCGATCGATTGGGTGATGACCTGCTCGATCTCGCTGAGCTGTCCGTTCGCGGTTTGGTTCTGCGTCAGAATCGTTACTGGGCTGTTGCCGAGCGCGGTGCTCCACTGCACCGCAACGCTGGCGGCCGAACTGAGTTGGTGCGCGCGCACGGGACAAGCCGAGCCGCCCGAGAGCGCCACGCCTTGCCGCACATCTGGCACAACCTCGTCAAACGCGTATCCTGACGCTCCAGGCGCCCCGCCGAATGCAAAAATAGCGGCCACAACCGCCGCGCAAACCGCTCGTGTCGTTTCTTTCCACTGTCTTTTCATGGCTCACCTCAGAGCATCAAAATTACTGTGTGCCTCCGCGGATATCAGCGCTCACTGCGTGTCTGCGTTAAATTTCGCAGCTCTCTCTTTCCCTCTATTTCTATTTCTCTCCACATCTCTCTTCACTTCGTGTTAATTCTTTTCTTCCAGAGCCTTCCTAAGCCGCAGTTGAAAGATTGCGACCGGCAGATTGCGGATCCCTCCGCGCCGAAACTCTCGACGTTGCGGATCGAAGACAGAAGCCGCCACGGAATCCTGCGTCACACTTTCCATTCCTGTCACTCCATTGCGGGCGATGCGGAAGGTGCCTTGCGACCAGCCCAGCACTCGATACGGTTCGTCTGGCTGACCCCACAAGAACAAGTAAACTTCTTCACCGGTCGTAAACGCAGGCACGCCATCGACGTGTGACCGCAAGTGTCCGTCATGTCCGCCGATGGTGCGAACGGTCACGAGCCGCGACAGCAATCCTTTGTGCACTTCGAGCACCTCAAAACGGGTCTCGGTCCACAGCTCGCCCTTATCCCAGCGGCTTAGCGATCCGACGCAGCGCAGCCTGGCGATCGCCGTCGATCGTTGCGCGAGATCCTCGAAGGGCAGCCGCACGAGGGTCGTCGCGTTGGTTAGAACCGCGGTCAGCGCAAGCACCGCCAATCCCACCAGAAAGATCATCCACAGAAATCGCCGCCGTTGGACGTAGCTCATTTCAATTCACCTCTAGCGCGCCGCTGGCCGCGGCTTTGTCGAGATTGGTGTTCTGAACGAAAAGGGTGCGATGCCCCGGGAGCGCGGATGCGGGAACCTGCAACGTGATGCGCACGATCCCGAGACCAATCGGTTGCTTGGCGATCACCGTGATGTCGCCAGGGCCTGAAACCGTGAAGGTCATGCTGGTATCCAGGCCGCTTTCGGAGAACATACAAATGTCGGCGTTCGCGGTTCCACTGGACGGGCGTTGCAGCGCTAACGGATTTCCTCCGAGCGTGCAAGAATTGTTGACAGTCGAGAATGGGCCGAGCGCGGCGAGGTTCAGATCCACGTCGTCGTCGGGAAGCGAGACCCCGGCGGTCGTCGGTTCTACAACGACGATGTTCCGTGCCGTCGCTGTGGGCGCCCCGCTCGTCAGTGAAATCACTTCATCCGAGACATTCGGTGCGGCAACCACGAGCGAGACGCCATTCGAGCTGGTTCCGTCCGGATTCTGTATCTGAACCGACACACTTCCAGCGATTGCTACGTCCACGGCCGTGATCGACACCGTGCACTCCGTCGTGGAACTGCACGTTGCCGTCCGCGGGGCGCCGGCAATCAGCAGCGACGATCCCGGCCCCGGGTTTGTCGCGGCAAACCCACTGCCATCCACGCGCAGCGTGAAACCATCCGCGCCGCCCGCGTAAACACTGGCCGGGTGCAGCGTCAAAATATTTGCGCCGGTGGCAATCGTTACGCTGGCCATGCCGGATTGCGTCGGATCGTCCGAGCTGATCGCTACGATTTGAATCGAGTCCGGCGAGGGCGCCGCGCTCGGCGCGGTGTAGGTGCCATTCGCGGTGATCGCACCGCACGCCACGCCTCCTGCGCATGGCGTTCCCTGGATTTGCCACACCACGGCCTGATTGCTCGCGCCGACGACTGTGGCCATGAATCCCTGCACCGCCAGCGGGGCCAGTGTGACGCTCGCGGGCTGCACGGTAACGACCACGTGATTGATCACGGTAATTTGCGAGGTCGCACTCTTTGTGGAATCGGCCGCGCTCGTGGCTTGCACCGTCACCGGATTCGGGCTGGGAATCGCCCCCGGCGCCAGATAGTCCACTTGCGCGGCCGTTCCATTGGTCACCGGCTGGCAAGGATTTACAGATACCGTACAAATTTGTCCGATGGTGGCGTTGCCGCCGGCGATGCCGTTCACGCTCCAGGCCATGCCCGCGTTTGTAACGCCTACTACTTGCGCCGTCAGGGTGACTCGGTGATTTGCGGCTAGCGTCGCGGTGGGCGGCGAGAGAATCACGCTTCCGCTTTGCTGAACTGCCAGTGTCACCTGAGCGCGCTTCGATGGATCCGCTTGCGGTGTTGCGGTGATGGTGACCGTGTTAGGGCTCGGCGCGGAGGATGGCGCAACATAAGTCGCGGAATCGGCGACTGCGTTCCCCCCGCTAGACTGCGCGGTGAACACGGTGAGCGCTCCGCACGCTGATCCGCTGCACCCGCTGCCGGACAACGACCACGCGAGCACTTCGCTCGGATTCGAGCCGGGCACCGGCGTGAGCGTGGCCATGATTCCAGCTGAAGTGCCCACCGGCACGATCGCCGGCGCGGAAAGCGAGCAGCGTAAAGTTGCTGGTGATGGTGAGCGCCGCCGAAGCTCGCTTGGTAGGATCGGCGACGCTTTGCGCCGTAAGCGTTGCTGTCGCAGTCGCCGGTAGTATTTGTGGCGCAGTGAAATTGCCGTTTGCATCTACCGCTCCGCATCCGGCGAGACATGCCGCGCCGGAAAGGGTCCAGGTGACGCCGCCGTTGGGATTCCCGCTGCTCGTGATCAGAGCGCGAAAAGCCTGCTTTGCTCCAAGCTCCACACGGGCGGCCGTAGCGCTGAGCGCGACTTGTAAATCGCTCGCGATAGCCACTTGCGATGTGCCCGATTTCGTCGCGTCCGCCTGGCTGGTTGCGGCGATTCGCACCGCAGGTGACGCGGGCAACTCCGCCGGTGCGGTGTAAACGCCGGCCGTGGAGATCGTGCCCGTTGCTGCGTTGCCACCCGCCACGCCGTTCACGCTCCACACGACCGTCGTGTCACTCGCGTTCGTCACCGTCGCCGTAAACATCTGGGGATTGCCCAAAATTACCGTCGCGCTCGCCGGTGTGACCGCCACGGCAATCGATCCGGAAGGTGGAGCCGATGGAGGTGTCGGCGTCGAAGTCCCGAACGCCGAGCCGAGGCCGGCGCAGCCTTGGGTCCAGGTCGTCACAAGAATGAGGAGTGGCAGCGCCGCAAACCGCGCGCGCTCCGCGTTTGTTTTCGGCAATCTTCCGGGATCATCATGCGGAAAGGGGCGCATACCCCGAGCTATGCAAGCGAACAACCAGCGAAACCGCAATGAAGCGGGAGGACGTAAATGCTTTCATTTCGGAATCGGAGCAACTTGCTTTGTATTAATGAGTTACAAAGCCTGAATTCACTGCTGACAATCGCTGAGTCCTGCTAATCTTGCACTTCCAGGCTAGGAAGCAGCGTCACGCGATTCCCGCACTGGAACGCGGCCAGTTCCGATCCGGCACGCGTTCGCTTCGAGACGAGTCGCGTTTGCGCCATTCCTTCGCGTCTCGGAGTAAAGGGTTCCTGCGCCCTTACAACTTCTGCGAACTATGGCGGCCAAGCGTGAACTACCCAGCGAACCATTCGCCGCGTCGCGGCGTCTGGTAGCTGTACGGGGAGGGCGAGCGCGTTTGGCTCGCACACACGAATGCAGGAGCTGGTTCTGACCCAGCCAAGCCGTGCGGCGGAAACTGAGTGGGCACGCGAAGCAGCGAGCGCCTCCCTTCGCCGCGAATTCGAAGAGCGCCTGGCGGAGTGCGGCCCCTTGGCGTTTCGAGTCGCGCGCGGCGTTCTACGGAACACCGCCGACGCGGAAGACGTAGCGCAGGAAGCTATGCTTCGCGCCTACCGGCAGTTCGGTCGTTTGCGCGAGCGCGCGCGTTTTCGCGCGTGGCTGGTGCGCATCACGTTCCGGCTGGCGCTAGACCGCGCGCGTTCGGCCAAGCGCCGCGAGCAGCGCGAAACACTGTGGGCGCAGCCCGTCCCGCAGCTCGACCACCGAAGACCTGGCGGCGTCGAGCGAATTTCAGGAGCATCTCGCCCACGCTCTCGATGAGCTGTCACCGAAGCTGCGCCTCGTGCTGCTGCTCGCCGCCATGGATGGTCACACGCTCGACGAAGTGTCCGCGCTGCTCGGCTTGCCCATCGGCACGGTGAAATCAAGATTATTCGTCGCTCGAAAACAATTAGCGGAGAAGTTGCGATGCCATGTGAAAAATACCAAGACGCGTTGACCGACCTAGCCGCCAAGGGTGCCGAGCCAGCCGGCGACGTACGCGCACACCTTGACTCTTGCGTCGCGTGCAGCTCCTACATGGAGCAGGAAGTGTCGTTGATCACGGCGATCAATTCCGGCGTTCAGGCCGCCGCTAACGCCAGCGTTCCAGCGTCACTGCTCCAGCGCTTTGAGGCCCGGATCGCGCAAGAGGCCGAGGCCAAAGCACATTACCCATGCAAGTTGGAATTATGCGCTCGTTGCCGCCGCGGTTTTGATCGTTTTGGCGCTGCCGATCTGGCGATCTCGAAACGCGAAGGATCGCATCGCTTCGCCGGCATTTCAGCAAGAATCTCCGAGTGCAAAGCAGTTGGCGCCCGGAGAAACGGCCAAGCGAGTCGGACTTGAAGTCGTCCACATGTTCCAGCCAAGTCACCGACACCTTAGCAAGAGGCCCGCGGTTGCGGTAGTAAATGCCGAGCCTGAAGTCGTAGTGCCGCCGGACGAAAGACAGGCTTTCGAGCGCTTTCTGTCCGATCTAAACGGGAGACAGGTCCTCGCTGCGGCCTTAGTCAAACCGTGGGTTGGGCGGAATGAGCAACGCGAAACCCTTATTGAAACACCCGACATTGAAACTGCGGCACTCACCGTAGAACCGCTGGTCGTGCGACCGTTAGAAGAAACTAACGACAAGTAATAGACGGGCGGCATCATTCGACTCTCGAGTAGTGCAGCGTCAATGGAGAAAAGAAAATGAGGAAATCGGAAGCGATGCTAGTTCTGTTTGCGACGGTGACCATCTTCTGTCGGCCGCTTTTAGCCCAAGAAAAACCGAAAGTCGAAAATGCGGCGAAGCAAGACGCGCGTCCGATTCTGCTTAAAATTCAAGTCGTTTTCGCAGGAATTCGACGGCGAGAAGAAGACCAAGAGTATGCCGTATTCAACCCTGCTTTCCGCAGGTTCGGGTAATGTTGAATTCGCTAAAATCCGAATCGGCAACCGCGTTCCACTCTATACCGGCAAGGAAAATGGGCTGCAGTACATCGACGTCGGAACGAACCTTGACTTCCGAGCCGATCCTTTGGAAGCCGGAAAATTTGCAGTCAAGGTTTCCCTCGAACGTTCCTGGGTCTATGGCGACGTGATGATCCCCGTCGACAAATCGGTCGACGTCCCATCTGGAGGCTCGCCGGGTCAATTTAAGGAACCTGTAATCGGTCAATACAAGACGGATGTCAATCTCTTGCTGCGCGATGGGCAAACCGTTGATAGCACCGTCGCCACAGATCCTCTAACCGGAAGATTGATGAAAATCGAACTCACTCTCACGATAGTGAAGTAGAAATCCTCGGACTGACGTGACGGTTTCGGGGTGACACCGGCTACGGCACTTCTAGAATGCTCGCGAGAGCCCCTGAAAGATTCTCATGAATAAAACGGTACTGTAGCTTCTCAGCCGCGCCGGATCCACGCGCTCGCTCGCCAGCAGCATCGAGTCAGCCATTTCGGCGCCAAGCGCCAGTCGTAACGCGAACGCCGGCGCCGGAAACAGTGCCGGCCGATGCATCGCCCGCGCCAACTCGCGCGTGAACTCCGCATTGCGCACGGGCTGTGGCGCTACCACATTCATCACCCCACTCACATCCACGCTGTCCAACGCATAGCGCATGATGCCAATCACGTCTTCCAGCGTAATCCACGATATCCACTGCCGCCCCGACCCAATCTTCCCGCCCACAAAAAACCGAAACGGCTTCATCATCGCCGGCAACGCCCCGCCATGCTTCGCCAGGATGACTCCAAACCGCATCAGCACGACGCGCATCCCCAACGCTTCCGCTTTCTTCGCTTCGACTTCCCACTCCATCGCGACGCGCGCCAAAAAATTATCCCCAGGCTTACTCTCCTCGGTCAGCACTTCGTCTCCGCGGTCCCCGTAATATCCGATCGCCGAAGCCGAAATCAAAACTTTCGGCGCATTCTTCAACCTGCCAATCGCGGTTACCAAAGCCCGCGTAGTCCTCACCCGGCTCGATCGCAACACCATCTTCCGCTGCTGCGTCCACCGCCCCTCCGCAATCGACGCCCCCGCCAGATTAACCACCGCCTCCGCGCCGGCAATCTCTCCCTGCGAATCCGCAAACGTCAACCCGTCCGAAGCCTCCGGATCCCAAGGCACATCAATAACGCGCGGCCCAGCGCTCTGTGAAGGCGCGCCACTCTTGCGGGACACAGTTTCGCGCCTTACCATCCGGCACACCGTGTGCCCATCCCGTACCAAGGCCTGAGTTAGCCCCGTCCCTACCAACCCAGTAGCCCCAGTCATCAAAACCTTCATCCCAACTCTCCTCCATATTCAACGTTGCAGGGGCGGGCTTGTCTATCCTGAGCCTCGAAGGGCTCCGCCCGGATTCAACCCAGGCCCGCATGTCACTTGGAACCAGAATCGCTTTCGTCCTATCGCTGCGCGACCTCGACATGCCCCGCAACTATACCCCGCCCACCGGGTTTACTTCCTAACTCATGGTGTCTGCAACGAAACTCGCGCCGCTAGCCCGAATTCCTTCACAGGGTTACAATTCTGTTGTGCAACAAGCATCAAGCCCCATCCATATAAAGGTCCTCTTTTTCGGCCGCCTGAAAGAAATCGTCGGCCAATCGGAAGACTCGCCCGCTCTCCCCGAAGGCGCCTCCATCGAAGACCTTTTCGCCAGCTATCGCGCCACCTACCCCGACCTGGCCAACTATCGCAGCTCCCTGGTAGCCTCCCGCAACCAGGAATTTGCCGCCTGGACTACCCCGCTCCACGCCGGCGACGAAGTCGCGTTCCTCCCGCCCGTAAGCGGCGGCTAATCCAACTCCATGTCCAAAACGCAACCCACCGATGATTTGTTCCAGCTAATCCGCGAACCCATTGACCACGCCGCCCTGGTCGCCCACGTCCGCGCAGCCTCAGACGGCGCGGTAGTCACCTTTGACGGCTGCGTGCGCAATCAGTCCCACGGCCGGCGCACGCTCTACCTCGACTACGAAGCCTACGAATCCATGGCTCTTACCAAGATCCGCGAAATCGCCACCGCCATCCACGAAAAATTCCAGATCGATCGCGTAGCCATCGCCCACCGCCTGGGCCGCCTGGAAATCGGCGAAACTAGCGTCTTCATCGCCGTAAGCGCCCCGCACCGCCCCGCCGCTTTCGACGCCTGCCGCTACGCCATCGACACCCTGAAACGCACCGTCCCCATCTGGAAAAAGGAATATTTCGAAGACGGCGCCGTCTGGGCCGATGGCGAACTGCCTCCGGCACCGCCCAATACGCCAATCGCGAAACCTGCATCTCAATAACTCGATGCGCTCAACAATCTCGCCAGCCCGATTCGCTTTCCTTCTGTGCCTGGCTGCGATCTTACTGGGCGCTGCGAGCACCCCAGCGCAATCAGACCGCCCGCCTTGGGCGCGCAAGTCCAGCGCCAATTCCAGCGCATCGACCACCACCACAGCTCCGGCGCCTCCTCCACCGTCAACTTCCTCAACGCCTCCGTCGCCCGTCAACCCGCTGGATAACCCTTCCGATCCTCCGGCCCAACAACAGCGCGGCAGAATTCGCGTCAACGTCCAGCTGGTCAGCGTGCTAGCCAGCGTCCTGGACGAGCACAATCGCCCCGCCCCCGACCTCCCGCGCGAAGCCTTCCAAATTTTCGAAGAAGGCGTGGAGCAAAAACTGGCCGTCTTCGAGTCCGAAACCCAGCAGCCTCTGGATCTAGCCCTGATGATCGACGCCAGCCTCAGCGCCCACAAAGAAATCGCTTTCGAACAAGAAGCCGCCGCCCACTTCATTCGGCAGGTCCTTCGCCCAGGCGATCGCTTGGCAGTCTATTCCGTCGGCGAAGATGTAACGCAACTCGCAAATTTCTCGGATAATGTGGGCACGCTCGAAGCCGCGGTCCATCGCATGCCCGCCGGCTCCGGCACCTCGCTGTACGACGCCATCTTGCTCGCCTCCCGCCAACTCGAGCGTCGCGGAGAAGAACGCCGCCGCGTCATCGTACTGGTCACCGACGCCGGCGAAACCACCAGCTACGCCGACTTCGACGCCGCCCGCAAAGCCGCCGTAAAATCCGGCGCCCTGCTCTACACCATCGTCGTCCGCCCGGTGAAAAACGAAAGCGGCCGCAACACCGCAGGCGAACATGCCCTCGAAACCATCACCGACACCATGGGCGGCGCCATGTTCTACCCCGACGAGGTACAAGAACTAAACAACATCTTCGATCGCATCGACCGCGAACTTCGCACCCAATACCGCCTGGGCTACTACCCCGAACCCCGCGGCCCAGCCGACACCTACCGCAAAATCGAAATCAAAGTGACCGGCAACTACCAGGTCCGCCACCGCAAAACCTACCTCACCGGCCCGCAATAAAGACAAACGCAACACACAGAAACGTGCCACCGAGGGCCAATGTAGGGTCGCACGCTCTAGCGCGTTCCTACGGTGTAGGATTCACGCCGAAACGCAAACATGCTTGGTCGTTGAGAGAGCGGCGGCAACCAGTCTGACTAAGGAAGCCTGGCGATGAAATTATCCAAAAAGCTCGGTCAGAGGAGGCGCGGCAATCTTTGCCTGCAACGATCGCGATTCCGGAAAATATCTAGGCGGATTCGTTTTGCCACATCTTGGACTGCCGATTGATAGAGGCGTAGCACTCGCAAGTCGCCGATTCCAACCCGGCGCGGTCCTTAATCGTGACTTGGCCTCGAGTGTAGCCAATCAACCCGGCCTTCTGCAGCACGCCCGCCGCGACGGTCACGCTCGCGCGCCGCGTCCCCAGCATGTGCGCCAAAAACTCCTGCGTAAGAGCCACGATGTCGCCACCGACGCGATCTTGACTCATCAGCAGCCAGCGCGCCAGCCGCTGATTTACATCGTGCAATCGATTGCACGCCGCCACTTGTGTCGACTGCAACGCCATCGATTGCGAGCACTGCTGCAAACTTCGCTCCAGCACGGGGCACTCGCGCAAGAGGCGAACCAGGTCTTTGGTGCTGATCTTGAACCCGCTGCCGCCAATCTGCATGATTACCCGCGTGGAACTGCTCTTGAAGCCTGCGACCAGGGGCAAGCCCACGAAGCCTTCCACGCCGGTAAGCCCGACTTCCACGCTTTTCCCGCCTGCCAGCACGGTGAGGATGGAGGCCAACCCGCTGTTGATAAAGTAGCCGTGCTCGATGGGCTTGGCCACCTGATTCAACACGGTAGGCGCGGGCAGGTTCACCCATTCCAATCGCGGAAACACGGCGTTGTATTCTTTGCGCGGCAGCTTGCGCAGTATCTTGTTGTCCACTGCAGGCTGCTTGTGATTGTTGCTGGAAACTTCTGAAGATTGAGACGTTGGTTTGGTGACGGGAACCGCGGTGGACACGTTGCGACCTTTCGGCAAACTCGTCGGCTTTCGCACGAAACTGGCAGCGCGAAGATGGTACCCAAGACGGCAGACGAGACATCCCTACCGTACGCTCTTTTAACGTCCACGGCTAGTCTGTTATGTTAGTTTACCCTTTCGGCCCCTTGGCCTTGCGCTCGCTCGTACGCTGGCGTACATTCTGTGGCTTGAGGTCGGGG
>CAVSNL010000037.1:0-117092 GCA_963729285.1 uncultured Acidobacteriota bacterium | reverse complement strand
AAATTCATTGTTCTCAAGGCTAAATGCCTGTAACAATCAATGCAGCGTGATCACCCGGTCGCGCATCAAAGCGCTGTATGACCAAAGTCAATCCTAGTCCCAGCATCAGCCCCCGCGAGATACTCGGCGCCTGGGGAAAGATTCTCACCGGCAAGTCCCCCATGCTCTCCATCGAAATCACCAGAGAGTGTCCGTTGAGCTGTCCGGGCTGCTACGCCTATGGCGACTCCCACCTCGGCGGCGAAAAAACTCTCAGCCAACTCAGCGATTTCCGCGGCGACGCGCTCGTCGATGGCGTCCTCGACCTGGTCCGCAAACATCAGCCGATGCACGTTTCTCTCGTTGGCGGCGAACCGATGGTACGTCACCGCGAATTGAGCCGAATTCTCCCCGCGCTCAGCGCCATGAATGTTTTCACGCTCGTGGTCACCAGCGGCGTAATTTCCATTCCTCTCGAATGGATGGATCTTCCGCGCTTGCGCGTTACCGTATCCATCGACGGCCTTCCGGAGCACCACGACGTCCGCCGCAAGCCCGCCACCTACGAACGCATCCTGCAAAATATTTCCGGCCGCGAGATCAACGTCCACTGGGTCATCACCCGTCCGATGCTCGAGCGACCCGGCTATCTGGAAGACTACGTTTCCTTCTGGAACGCGCGCCCCGAAGTAGACCGCATCTGGGTCAGCCTCTACACTCCCCAAGTCGGCGAGCAAAGCGCGGAAATGCTCTCACCCGATCATCGCGAGATCATCGCGAACGAACTGCCGCGCCTCAGCAAGAAGTTTCCGAAGCTCCTCATGAACACCGGCATGGCCCGTGCCTTCGTCCATCCGCCGAGCAGCCCAAGTGATTGCCTTTTTTCCAAAATGTCCGTCAACCTTTCCGCAGACCTCGAAACGCGTGTCGAGCCCTGCGTTTTCGGCGGCACGCCGGACTGCTCGCAATGCGGCTGTGCCGCCAGCAGCGGCCTGCATTGGATCCGTAACGAAAAATTCGCTGGCCCGCTAACAGTCGGCCACTTCGTCGAAAGCTCCGTGGCCATCGGCTCCTTCGTCAATCGTCTCAAGCGGCGCGCCGTGCATCCTTCTCGCTGGCGTCCCGGCGGTCCCCAGGTCGGAGACAAACCCGAGTTGGTTCAGATCGCTTCCTGATCGCCGCCAAAATTTCCCGCGCCGGTGATAGCATTACAACCCGAGTTTGCGGAGCCGCCATGAACCGCGCATTCTTTCTGATTCTCGCGGTACTTTTCTTTACCGCCATCCCTCAAGCTAAAGCCCAATCGACCGCACCCGATGGCGGCGCATCAGCCGCACCGTTGCGTGTCGCGATGGCGGGACTCGCCCACGGCCACGCCGACGGATTCCTCACGCGCGTCAAAGACCGCCAAGACGTTCAAATCGTCGCCATCGCCGAGCCCGACCGCAAACTCTTCGATCGCTACGCCGCAAAATTCAGCCTCGACGCAAACCTATGGCACGCCGGCCTCGATGAAGCGCTCACCGCCACGCACCCGCAAGCCGTCCTCGTCTACACCAACACCTTCGACCATCGTCGCGCGGTAGAAATTTGTGCCAAGCACCCGTTCCGGTAATGATGGAAAAGCCGCTGGCCGTCAGCAACGAAGATGCCCGCGCCATCGAACGAGCCGCCCACGCCGCCAAGATCCCCGTCCTCGTCAACTACGAAACCACCTGGTACCGCAGCAATCACGCCGCCTACGACCTCGTCCACCAAAACGCCATCGGCGAAATTCGCAAGGTAGTCGTCCACGACGGCCACCAGGGCCCCGCCAAGATCAATGTCCAGCCGGAGTTCTTCGCCTGGCTCAACGATCCCAAACTCAACGGTGGCGGCGCCCTCTTCGATTTCGGCTGCTACGGCGCCGACCTGATGACCTGGCTGATGGACGGCCGCCGCCCCGACACCGTAACCGCCGTCACCCAGCACTTCCAGCCCAACGTCTACACCCACGTCGATGACGAGGCCACCGTCATCCTCACCTATCCCAAATCACAAGCGATCCTCCAAGCCTCCTGGAACTGGCCCTTCGACCGCAAAGACATGGAAGTCTACGGCGAAACCGGCTACGCCATCACCGTGAAGCGCGACGATCTCCGCCTGCGCCTCCCCGGCAAGGAATCCGAGGAGTTGGTCGCCGCCAAGCCCGTCCCGCCACCGCTCGACGATTCCATCTCCTACCTCCGCGCGGTCGTCCTCGACGGTCTGAAACCCGAAGGCCCCTCTTCGCTCGAGACAAATCTAGTCGTAACGGAAATCCTCGATGCCGCCCGCCAATCCGCAACCTCCGGCAAAACCATCCACCTCAAGCAATAACCCGTAGGGGCGCAGCATTGCTGCACCCCAGCTTGCCCGGGCGTGCACATCATTGAGGTCTGATTTTTCGAAAGATGTAGGCGCCGGGCTTCAGCCCGGCGCATCGTTCCACATGCCGATTTTGCCCGCGAGAAATTTCGTCAAACGGGAATGTGAAATTATAGAGCGCGAGTTCAATCTCGCCATCCTGCTTCTTGATTTGATGTCGAAGAAAAAATCCTACCGCGCAGGCACAACCGCATCCAACACGTCGCGCACTTTCTCGACCAGCGCACTCGGCGTGAACGGTTTCTGCAAGAACGAAACCCCCCGCTCCAGCGTCCCACCCTGCGCAATCACGTTATACGTATAACCCGACATATACAGCACGCGCATCGACGGCTGTCGCGCTAAAATCCGTTTCGCCAACTCGCGCCCGCTGATTCCCGGCATGATCACGTCGGTCAGCAGCAAATGAATCTTCGCCCCATTGCTTTCCGCAAGCCGCTCCGCCTCTTCCGCGTTCCGTGCCTCCACGACCGTGTATCCCTTAGCGGCCAACACCGTCCGCGTAAGCTCCCGCAAATCCGGCTCGTCTTCCACCAGCAGAACCGTCTCTGTCCCCATTTTCACGCGTTCTTGAGGCGTCGGCTTCGCCACCGGCAGCGCCTCCACCGCCTCGTCCACCCGCGGCAAATAAACCTTGAACGTCGTTCCGTGCCCCAGTTCGCTATACACCCAAACATATCCGCCGCTCTGTTTCACAATTCCGTACACCGTGGACAACCCCAGTCCCGTTCCGCGCCCGCTCTCTTTCGTCGTATAAAACGGCTCGAAAATATGCGCCACGGTCTCCGCGCTCATCCCCGTGCCGGTATCGCTTACCGCCAGCATCACGTACCGTCCCGGCCGCACCGTGGCATGATCCCGCGCGTAGCCTGCATCCAACTCCACGTTCGCCGTCTCCACAATCAACCGTCCGCCGTCCGGCATCGCATCGCGCGCATTCACCACCAGGTTCATGATCACTTGTTCGATCTGCCCGGGATCCGCTTTGATCGCTCCCACAGGCTTGTCCGCGACCGTCATCATCTCAATATCCTCATCCATCAATCGCCGCAGCAATTTATCCAGTCCCATCACGATGCTGTTCAGATCCAGCACCTTCGGCTGCAATACCTGCCGCCGGCTGAACGCCAGCAGTTGCCGCACCAGCCCCGACGCCCGCTCCGAAGCATCTTCGATCCGTTCGATGTCCGTCCTCAGCTCCGGCAACCCCTTCGCGCGCATCAGCGCCAGTTCCGTATATCCCTTGATGATCGTCAGCAAATTGTTGAAGTCATGCGCGATTCCACCCGCAAGCCGGCCCACCGCTTCCATCCGCCGCGCCTGCTGCAGTTGCGCCTCAAACTGTTTCCGCTCGGTGATATCGACGATGATCCCTTCCATCAGCGGATGCGAATCGCTCCCCGGCACCACCACCGCCGTATCGTTCACCCAAATCACGCGCCCATCCTGACGAATCACCCGGTACTCCGCCTGGAACCTCTCGCCACGCTTGCTGGCTTCCTCCGCCGCTTCGACAACCGGGTGATCTTCCGGATGCACGTGGCGCATCCACTGCCGCGAACCCGCCAGCCAATCGTCCACGCTGATCCCGAACATCATTTCCACTTGCGGGCTCACGTACAACCACTGCCCCTCGACGCCCAGTTCCGCGATATAACTGATCGCGGCAACCTGTTCGACCAGCGTCCGATACTTCGCTTCCGCCTCTTCACGAGATTTCTCCGCGCGGTAACGGTCCGAAATATCCCGGCCCACCGTCACGACGCCGCGATCCGGCAGCAGCGTAACGCTCATCTCCATCGGCAGCGGCTCGCCGTCGCGATGAATCGTCAGCGGCCCGAACCACTTGCCGTCCCGCAACAGCGCTTCCCGAATTTCGCGCTCCACCGGTCTTACGTCCCGCGCCGCATGCATCTCCGCCCACGGCTTGCCAATCATCGTTTCCGGGTTGGCATGCCCCATCATTCTTGCGAACGCCGCGTTTACGTAGGTGTAGTTCTCCATGCCGCGACACAATCGCCATTCCATCCATCGCCGAGTCCATCGCCAGCGTGTCGCGCTGCACGACTTCGGCCGCCGTCGCCTCGCGGTATTGACTCACGCCCAGCCGCACCGCATAACAGGTAATCGATGCGCCGAGCAACAGAAGACCTATCCAGCGCCATTCCGCCGCAAGCTGCGCCACCACCACCAGCACAATCAAGGGAGCGAGGGCCAGCATGACGTTCTTCATCGCCAGTGCGCCCAGCGTCTTGCTTCGCGATTCGCGCCGTTTCCTCTCCTCAGCCGGCTCCTGCCACCGCGACGCCCAGATCGCGCACGCCAGAAATGGCAAGGACCACCCGATGTCACACCACGTTCCCGTCGGCACGTTGCGTACGCTCTGCATGTAGTCCGCAATCCCCGACGAAATCGTGGTGATCAGCAGGAAAACCGCCAGTCCCTCCGTACAGCGAGCGCAGCCGCCTGGTGCGCACGCTCAACGTCGCGATCACCGCAGCCAGCGTTAACGCCACATTGATGGCCTGGAAGGTCCACGTCATCAACAGTTCGGAGCCCGGTCCGCTTACCCCGCTCAATACCTGCACGTAGTACAGCCCGAAAAATGCCGAGAAAAACACGATGGCGATCTGGAGGGAATCCAGCAGTGTTTCCGCGTCGAAGCGCTGCGAATCTTTCTCTTTGTCCAGAAACAACGCAATCGCAAAGAACACGCCTTGCGAATCAAACAGCATGCGCACGATCGAAATCGGCGGCGGCTGCGTGTGCAGCAAATTCTCGTAATACATCCATCCGAGATTGGCCACACCCCAGGTCGCCAGTCCCAGCCCGATCAATCGCCAAAACGGCCGGCTCAGCCCGCGCCCCCGCAGCGCAGCCCCGAACGCCATCGCCGCCCCGATCGCGCACGCCACCAGTTGCAGCGAGTTTGCCGTCAAGCGAGCCGGCCGGCGACGTCCCCAGAATCAGGATCTCGCCGACCTGCAGTCCAACGATAAAAAGCGCCACGATGGGCAGCTTCCAGGACATCCCCAGTGCTCCTTCGTTCTCATCCGACAAATATGTTAATCGTCAATTTTAGTGCATATTTCGCGGCGAAACGCGCGCAGCTTCACTCGCGATGCGCAAGCCTAAACCTCCACGAACCTGTACGTTAGGCCAGTCACCAGAAGGGAATCGAGGATCAGCCAGGAATGTTCCGAAACTGTAGCCGCCCTCGTCCGAGACGGCGGGGTTTAGATTCCACAAGTCCGCGCACCAATGTGTATGCGCCGATTTGCAGTTTTGTGCCGGTGCCGGTTTACCCGTGTACTGAGGAAAATGTTAAGGCGCGGAACGTCTCAACACCCAACTCGTTCGTATCGAACAAAACCGTATCGCCGAGACCCACCAAGCCGACGTTACTCTTGGTCTACCGGTCCATCCGCGCGTCAAAGTTCTGCGGCAAAATAGAACCGTGCCAACCATTCACAATTCCGTCCGCCAAAGCGTCTCGCTCCCGGCCCGCATAGCCAAACGTGTCCTCGCCCTCGCCGAAACCAAAAAAACCAGTGCCAGCCGCGTCCTCGTCGACCTGATCGAAACCGGCCTGCAAGCCAAAGAAGCCCAGCACCAGCGTTTCTTCGAAATCACCGACAAGCTAGCCGAAACCAACGATCCCGCCGAACGCAAACGCCTTCAAGAAGAACTAGCCCGCATGACCTTCGCCGAGTAGATTCTCGCAAGCAGGTGAACAAAACGCCTCGAAGGGAGGCCGTTTGTTTCGGCGTTCAGTACGACATAGGGGTGGCCAATCGCAAGTGGGGAGTCGAAACTTGAGCTCCGACATTAGCGTAGTCTTACGTGAGAATATGGGCTTTAGGCCCCTGCGGAAAGAGCGCAATTGCAATAGCGGCTCTCAACTGCCTGTTCACGGCCGAACTCCAATGAAGGTCTATCGGCCCTCGAACGGATACCGGTCCTGCGCCTGCACCGCCGCCGCCACTTTCCGCCGCAGCGCAATCGTATCCACCGCCCCACGCTTGCCAAACCGCTTCAGCACCGCCATCTGCGTCGTCAGCATATCGCCTTCATGCACCGCGGCGATCGCCCTCTTCGCCTCATGTTCCAGACGCTCCGCCGCATCCGCGATAAACACGCGCGCCGCATCGATCATCACGCCAGACGCCGCCTCGCCCTTCGCCGCCGCCGCCTTCTGCGCGCGCAACAAACACGACTCCATCGCATACACTTCCATCACGATATTCGACAGCGCGCCAATCAACTCCTGCTCGTCGGCAAGTTTCTCGCGGAATTTCTGCATCGCGCCGCCCGCAGCCTGCAAAAACATCTTCTTGGCATTCGCCACCACGCGCGATTCTTCCGCAAGCACGCCTTCCGGCGCCTCCTCAAACGACGGCCCAGCCAAAATCTCATCCGCCAGCTTCATCGCCGCCGGAATCAACGCCAGCTGCCCGCCCATCGCTCGCTTCATCAACATCTGAATGATCAGCATCCGGTTGATTTCGTTGGTGCCCTCAAAAATCCGGTTGATGCGCGAATCCCGGTAAGCCCGGCACACCGGATAATCCTCGTGGAATCCGTACCCGCCGAAGATCTGCACGCCCTCATCCACCACAAAATCCAGCATCTCGCTGCCATACACCTTCGCGATCGAGCTCTCGATCGCGTATTCCTCCAACACCTTCATCGTGCTCTGAATTTTCTTGCCCCGATCTGCGAGGGGTCCCCACCCGAAGCCGCGGCCGCCGCCATGGCCGACTCGATATTCCCCGAACTCCGGTACACCATCGACTCCACCGCGAAAATCTGGATCGCCATCTCCGCCAGTTTTTCCTTCATCAACCCGAACTCGCCAATCTGCTTCCCAAACGCTTTCCGTTCCTTCGTATACTTCGACGCCGTCATCAGCACATACTTCGATCCGCCGACCGCCGAAGCTCCCAGCGTGAACCGCCCCGCATTCAAAATGTTGAACGCCACAATGTGCCCGCGCCCGATTTCGTGGAGCACGTTTTCCTTTGGCACTTTGCAATTTTCCAGAAACACCGGGGTCGTCGAGCTTCCATGAATCCCCATCTTGTGCTCTTCATTCCCGGGCTTGCATCCCGGAAATGCTCGCTCCACAATGAACGCGGTAAATTTCTCGCCATCGACTTTCGCGAACACCACATACAAATCCGCGAACCCGCCGTTCGTGATCCACATCTTCTGCCCATTCAAAATGTAGTGCGTACCCTCTGTATTCAATTCCGCGCGCGTCAATGAATTCTGCGCATCCGAACCCGCTTGCGGCTCCGACAAACAATACGCCCCGATCATCTCCGCCGGAAGCCAGCTTCGGCAGATATTTCTTCTTCTGCTCTTCGGTCCCGAAATAAACGATCGGCAAAGTGCCAATCCCCGCGTGCGCCCCGTGCGTAACCGCAAACCCGCCATAAATCGAAAGCTTCTCGGTCAATACCGTCGTGGCAATCTTGTCCAACCCCGCCCCGCCGTACTCCTCCGGGATGCCCCCGCTCATGATCCCCAGCTCCGCGCCCTTCCGCACCATCTCCGCCATCAACCCGGGCTTCTTGTTCTCCAGGTCCTTCACCAGCGGCAAGACTTCCTTGGTCACAAACTCTTCCGCCGTCTGCCCGATCAATTTCTGATCGTCAGTAAGGTCCGCCGGCGTAAACACATCCTGCGGCAACGCCGACTCCAGCAGAAAACTTCCACCCTTTGCAGCAGGCTTGTTCAAGATTGCGGTAGCCATCGATATGCTCCTTCGTGTCAGCGGCCAGAAATGGAGGGCCCAGGGAACCAGCGGAATATCATCTTACGCCCGCCAGCCCATCCCAGCAATCGCACCGACCTGTCAGCCCCAGTTTCACGCTAACGTCCCTGCTCGGTGACGTCGCTGCTCTGTGACCTCTGTGCTCAACCTCCGTGAACTCTGTGTTAATTCCGTTCTTTCTCTTTTATCCAGCATGCCCGCCAAAAAGGCTATAGACCAAAAGTCCCAGCACAAACAAGGTCACAAAAACGTAAGTCCAATCCCGCTCATACAAAAACGCAAAAAACGAAAACGCCACCCGCGCCACCGGCGTAGCAATCAAAACCAGCAATCCCAACTGAATCAACCCTCGCCCATGAAACGCCAACGCCTCATGGAAAATCCCCGAAACGCTCCGCAAGTCCCCCGGCTCCCCCTGAAACACCCGATAGTTCGTCACCGGCACCCGGTGCCGCATCAAATACACCACGCCGCCCACAAGCACGATCGCCGCCGCCAACACCACCCCCGTCCGCAGCAACCCACCCATAATCTCATCCATCCGCTGATCCGCCCGGTGAACCGCTAGCCTCAGCTCATAGTTTTTCTTCTCCGTGTCCTCTGTGCTCCGCTCTCAGTGAACTCTGTGTTGAAATCCTTCTTTTCGTCTTTACCTCATTACTTCATTACGTCATTACTTCGCTTTTCCTCAAAGCCGTCCAGTCAATCCGCTATAAATCATCTCAATCGCCAAAACCCCAATCACCCCGCTAAACACATACCGCAGCACTTTCACGTTCGCTCCAGCCAGAACCCGCGCCCCAGCCAGCGACCCCAGCAAAACTCCCAGCATCACCGGCATCGCCAACCCGGGATCGATGTACCCGCGGCTCAAGTAAATCCCCGCGCTAGCCGCCGCCGTCACCCCAATCATGAAGTTCGATGTCGTCGTCGAAACCTTGAACGGCAGCTTCATCGCCCTGTCCATCGCCAAAACCTTCACCGCGCCCGACCCAATCCCCAAGAGTCCCGAAAGCACCCCGGCTATGAACATCAGTCCAAATCCCAATGGCACACCGCGCACATGGTAGCTCTCCAACCCATGCTCGCCCGGAAACGTGCCGTCCATCCGCAGCCAGGTCGCAATCCGGTCCGGTCCCTGATCCTGCCTTGCGTCAGTCTTCTCGCGAAACGAAACAATCGCCGAATAGATCAGCACCAGCCCAAAAATCACGGCAATGACCGAAGCGTGGAGATACAACGCCAACGCGGCGCCCGCCAGCGCCCCGATCGTAGTCGCAATTTCCAGGAACATTCCCACCCGGATATTGGAGTAGCCCTCTCGCACATACGCTGCCGCCGCGCCGCTGGAGGTCGCAATCACCGACACCAGCGCAGCCCCAATCGCATACTTAAGATCCACGTGAAACACCAGCGCCAGCAGCGGCACAACCACCACGCCACCGCCCAGCCCCGTCAGCGCGCCCAGAAATCCCGCCAACAGCGAACCGATCCCAATCAGCGCCGTAAACTCAACGGTATTCACCCGTTCTCCTCAACGAATCCCGATGACCGATGTTCCCAACTGGAAAACTTTCGCGTAGTGGCCTCGAATGACCGTTCCGTCCAAGTTGGAATTTTCCTTGTAGCAGATGGAGGCATCGTATCAGACGGAGTCATCCCCAAGCAGTTGGCCGCCAATTCGATGCTGTCAGAGTATGCGAATGGTGAAAGAAAAAACGCGTAGCGCCACGTGGTCCGCGGCCACAGTGGCACAGCCATTCCTGGCTGTGTACGCCTGGCTGTGTGCCTCAGATGCGCTCAAATATCCCAGCCGCGCCCATGCCGCCGCCAATGCACATGGTGACCATGCCGTATCGCGCATTCTTGCGCTGCAAATCGCGAATCAACGTAGCCGTAAGTTTCGCCCCGGTGCAGCCCAGCGGATGGCCCAGCGCAATCGCGCCGCCGTTCGGATTCACGCGAGACGCGTCGAGCCCCGCTTGCTGAATCACGGATAGTGATTGCGCCGCGAACGCTTCGTTGAGCTCGATCACCGCGATATCGCCGAGCGAAAGGCCCGCCAGCTTGAGCGCCTTCGGAATCGCGAAGACCGGACCGATGCCAAACTCCTCAGGTGGACATCCAGCGGTGGCGTAAGCCACGAATCGCGCGAGCGGTTTGAGTCCGAGCGACTTTGCCCGCGTGTCGCTCATGATCACGCAGGCCGCCGCGCCATCGCTCATTGGCGAGCTGTTTCCCGCCGTGACCATGCCCTTCACGTGAAATGCAGGCTTCAGCTTCGCCAGAATTTCAAGCGAGGTGTCCGCGCGAGGCAATTCGTCCGTGTCGAACGTAAATGTCTGCGTAGCGGCTTTGACGGCCGCCTTCGCGCCGCCGCGCGAACAATGCGACGCCGAGGACGCGCCGTTGCCATTCGTAGGCACCGCCGTGATCTTCACTTCGACGGGAATCGTTTCGTCCTTGAAGTTGCCGGCAGCAATCGCCGCGAGCGCCTTTTTGTGAGAGTCCGCGGAAAACTGATCCGCCTGCTCCCGCGTGATGCCGAACTTGCGGGCGATGTTTTCCGTCCCCAGCCCCATGTTGATGTACGCGTCCGGATAGTGATCGACGAGCCAGGGATTCGGCGAGACTTTGTTGCCGCCCATAGGCACCAGCGACATCGATTCGGTTCCGCCCGCGACGATGACTTCCGCCGAACCGCCGCGTATGCGCTCGGCCGCCAGCGCAATCGCCTGCAATCCCGAAGAGCAGAATCGGTTGATGGTCATCGCGGAGGTTTCCACCGGCAGCCCGGCACGCAGCGCCGCGATGCGCGCGACGTTCATACCCTGTTCGCCTTCGGGCATCGCGCACCCCAGGATCACGTCGTCGATTTCCTTGGCATCCAAACCGGGAACCCGCGCCAGCGCTTCCTTGATCGCCAGCGCCGCCAGATCGTCGGGACGCGTGGAACGTAGCGAACCCTTGTAGGCGCGGCCTACGGGAGTGCGGACAGCGGAAACGATCACGGCTTCAGGCATAGCGACCTCGCGAGGCAGAAAGTAACCTCTTTATTGTTCAACTCCGCTAAGGATAAAGCAACTTCCAGGCCATGCCGTATGCGCGTCCGAAAGGCGCCTCTTGTTTCGCGTGGAGGAAAGGTCTATACGTGAGAAGCACGTAGAAGGGAACGTGTGCGACGCTGTTAGCTGCAACATTCAGGGGAGAGAGAATGCGCAAGAGTGTGATCGCTAGTCTGTTTTTGGTAGTGGTGCTGGGTTTGCCGCTGGTTGGCTGCCAGGACACCAAGGCTCGGCAGGAGAATGACCAGCTGAAGGCGCAAGTAGCGGAACTACAGAAGGAAAACGCGGATCTGAGCAGCAAGGTCGATGGTCTGGCCAAGGAAAATTCCGACCTCGCGAGCGAGAACGAAAAACTCAAAGCGCCCAAAAGTCGACGAAGAAATCGACAAAAGGCAAACACCACAAACACAAGCAAACGACGACCAGCTCGAACTGATCGACGGCACGAACAGAGCTGGCTAGGCTCCAGACTCCATAGCAGGCAGATCGTCGGAGAGTGAGCGATGCCGGGCGGGGCAAGCACCGCCCCTACAGCGTGTGCTGTATTCGGGAAGTAACAATTTGGGTAGAAGTGTTGCGCTTACCGCGGAGCGCCGGCTTTGCGGATGTAGATTTGGCCGTTGAAGTTTGTGAATTGCAGTTCGGGGCCGCCGCCGTTGATCGAGCCTCTTACGGTCTTGTCGATTTTTACGCGGTATTTGCCGCCGTGGCCGCGGCTGTCTTCGACGATGGGTTGCGCCGAAGAGGCTTGCATTTGCACGTCGAAATCGCTGAAGACGTCGCCGCGGTCGGAGCGCAGGCTGACGTTGGCTTTCAGGTCGGCGGGGAAAGTTACGTCGATGTCGCCGTTGAGCGAGCTGAAGGCCATGGGCTTCTGGTTGATGCGGGTAAAGGTGACCAGCAGGCGGCCATTGAGCGCGTGGGCCACGGCGCTGCCGGCGATGTTGTTGAGCGTGACCGAGCCGTTCACGTTGTCGATATCCATTTCACCATCCACGCCGGTCACCACGATGTCGCCATCATTTACCGCGCGCAGGTGTAGAGAGGTGTGGACGGGCACCGAGATGCTCAGATCAATGGCGCGCGCAAAGGACTCGGTGTTGATGTTGACCTGATTATTTTCCTCTTCGACGGTAAGGCCGGTCGTGGCGATGGAGATGCGCTTCGGTCCGGATTCCTGGCGCGCGCTTTCGTGATTGCGGGCACGTGCTTCCACGATGACTTCTTTTCCTTCGTAAGCCTTTACGGTGATCCCGCCGTCGATGAGCCCTGCCTTTACGAGCGCGGGACGCGCGGGATCGCTGAGCGTTACGGAGACGCGATCGGCGCCCGATTGCGTCTGTGTCGACGCCTGTTCTTCGGCGCGGGCTTGCATTTGCGATGCGCCCAGCGCGAAGCCGCGAAGGCGACCGCTGCTGCAAAGATGTACGGGAAACGGCGAGTATGGTTATTCATGGTTTTCGAGGATACGGATGTCTCCATTTAGATTTTCGATCTTGATTTCAGGGCCACCGGCGCTGACGCGCGCGGCGGTGAAACGGTCGGCGTGATAGACGACTTTTCCGCCGTGGTGTTCTTCCTGCACGGCGTGCAGCGGCATGGTGGTCACCGGGAAATCGCTGTAGACGCCGCCGTTGAAGGTCTTGAAGCGGAAGTCGGCGGAGAGGCCTCGTGCGAAGAAGAGATCGATGTTGCCGTTGACCGACTGAAAGCTGGAATTTTCGCGCGGGTTTTCGCGAAAGGTGACTTTGACGGGGCCGTTGACGGTGTGAGCGGTGCCGGAGCCGGCCATGCCGTCGAGCTCGATGTCGCCGTTGACGTTGCGGGCGATGAAATTTCCGGTGACGTTGTGGACGAGGACGCGGCCCTCATTCACTGTTTTTACTTTGATATCGACGTTGCTGGGAACGTGCAGGACGAAATCCATTTTGACGATGTAGCCGTCCTCGTCGCGGCGGCGGCGCGAGCCCTGGCAGCCGTCTTCACATTGGCAGCGGAACGGGCCGTTGACGTAGAGATCGAGGCCGCCGCCGGGTTGCGTGATGTCGAGGGTGACTTCTTTGTGGGCGAGCGCGAGGGCTTCTTTGGACTCGGCGCGAATCGTTTTGTCGACGACCAGTTCGACCTGATCGGAAGTTCCGCCAACGACTTCGATCGAGCCCCAAATGTTGTCGATGTCGATGGATTTGCGGGCGGCGCCGGCAAGCGAGAAGGATTTCTGGATGACCTCGTGGTCCTGCACGGGGAAGCTGGTGTCGGAATCATCGCGGAGAGCGGCGTAGGCATGCTTGATCTGAATCGCGCGGGCGAGATACCTCACGACACATTCGGCAGAGCGCGTGATCGGACGGCGCGCGACGAACCAGATCGTCAGCGTCAGCAGCGCCGCTGCGTAGATGGCGAGAATTCGATGGAACGGTGTTGCTCGCACGATTCCTCCTTACGAACTGCTTGCCGACATTGGCGCGCCCTTTGCCGCTCAGGGTAAAGCCGTGCTGCGCCCCTACAACTTCGCTACTGCAATTTGCTGATGGCCCACTCGGCGCGTTGGCGGACGGCGGGGTTGAGATTTGGTGTTTGCTGGAAATTGCGCAGGCGCTGGGTGGCGTCGGGATCGCGCCACTCGGCTAGCTGATCGATGAGCGCGACCTGCACGAGCGGCGATTGCTGCTCCTGGAGCGTGTCGCCGATACCTTTGCGAATCTGCGGCTGACTGGCGTGGCGGCTGAGGGCATCGAGCGCGGCCAGACGGACGTCGACGCTGCCGTCGTAGCGCAGCGTGTGCAACAGGGCGGATTGAATTTGCGGATCGAGATGCGCTTCGAGGCCGCTCCAGCTCACGCCTTGCAGGCGTTCGCTGGCGGACTGCTGTTGCAGCATGGAGAGCGCGACCAATTGGCGCATGTTGGTTAGCTCGGCGTGCATGGCGGCAATTTCGTCGGGGTGCGCAGGAGTGGCTTCCTTGTTGACGCGCGTACCGATGAATATGCCGAAGATGAGAAGAGCAGCGCTCCAGGCGACGGCGCCGAGCGGAGAGCGTAGCCACGCAAAGAAGCTCCATGGCGTTGCGCGCTCGCTGGAGTCGCTGACGTTTGGCGTTGCGATCTTGGGAGAAAACGCCTGCCTCGGAAGGCGGCCGCTACTAACTTCGAGCTTCGACGCGTTGCTGGGAATAGGCATGCAGCATGGCGTCGAAGCGGGCGCGGGAGTCGGGACTGGGTTGATCGGGTGGCAGAAGGGCCAGCTTCTTCCACATGGCTACGTCTTGGGCGCAGTTCGCGCAGTGCTCGCAGTGTTGCTCTACCTGGCTGCTTGCTCGCGCGCCAGGCTGCTTTGCAGATAGTCGGGTAGGAGTTCGGCGATCTGTTCGCAGTTCATTGCAATCTCCTGGTGGGAGCTGGGGCTTGTGGGAGTGGCGGAATCCCCCGGAGCGCGACGCTGAGTCGATTGGTCTTGGGCCACTTTCCAGCTGCAGGAAAATTTCGCGTAGCTGCTGGAGGGCGCGATGGACGCGGACTTTGACGGCGCCGACTTCGCAGCCGAGCAGGAGGGCGATCTCGTCGTACTTGAGTTCCTGAAAGCGGCTGAGAATCAGGATTTCGCGTTTGTCTTCGGGTAAGTGCATCAGGGCGGTTTGGAGTAAAGCGGCTTCCTGGAGTTGTTGCGCGGAATCCGCGAAGGCTGTTGGAGCGAGAGGCTCGGAGGTAAACGGGGATTCGGGTCGGATTTTGCGAACCTGATCGATGCGGGTGTTGCGGGCGATTTGGTACATCCAGGTGCGGAAGTTGGTGCCGGGACGGTAGGTCTGGCGATAGCGGAGGATGCGGAGGAAGACTTCCTGGACCAGGTCTTCGCTGACGGCGCGGTCCTGGGTCATTTTGGCGTAGAAGTTGAAGAGCGGGGCTTGGTAGCGGTCGAACAACACGCCTAGCATTTCAACTTCGCCGTTGCGCACTTGGAGCATTACGTCCTCGTCGGGAACCGACTTCATTCGGTGGCGGTCATTTCTGCATTGGCGGTGAATTGCCGTTGCGTGGATGAATACCGAGGGACGGGGGAAAGGTTACAGGGAAAGAGCGAAGTAATGACGTAAAGAAGTAATGAGGTAATGAAGGTCGAGTCGGAGGGGGAGAGGAAAAAGATAACGCAGAGACGCTGAGGGCCGCAGAGGTTACGCAGAGTTGGCGGCGGGGAAGGAGGGCACGCTGGCTGGCTGTTAACCTTGTGGGTACTCTCCTCCCCTGGGTTTTTTGTAAGTATTCATTCTAAACGGAGATAAAGTCATTTGTTTTGATAGACTTTTGTAAGTATTGATTCTACGTAGGTTACGGGATCGTGCGGTAGGGGCTCGGATTTCTGTCGATCGGGTTCCTGAACACTGGGTTCTTGAACGTCGGGTTCTGGTTCGGGGTCTTCACACGGAGGGTCGGGGTTGGCTTGGGCGAAGGCTGCGCGGATTTCTTCGCGCCAGGAGGTGGTGCCGAAGGCGTTGATGTATTCGTGTTGGGACAGGTGAATGGCCTGGAGGAGGGTTTGGCTCAGGTAGGCCAGGGTGGAGGCGGCGCGTGGTTTGAGGTGGCCCTGGGCAACGGCGGACATCATATGAGCCAGCGCGGAGCTTAGGTCGGAGCCGGAGAGGTAGTTTGCGGAGAAGCGGGTGGCGAGGTCGCGGCCTACCTGGTCGGCGGCTTCGGCTTGCGCTTCTTTGCGGGCGTGATAGGTGCAGAGGTAGGGATGAGAAGTTTTGCGGGGCATGCGGCAGTGGTGGCCGTTGGCGTAGGCGAAGGAACACACTAAGGCGCGGCCCTCGAACGGATTCGTGGACATGGAAGTCTCCTAAGGAAAATTTGGATTTTTGGTGATTTGGATTACGGCAAGGCGTACTTCTTGATGAGAATAGTGTAGCTGATGATAAGCGGAAGGTCAAGTATAAAAATCGGTACGGGGAGGAAAACTTCAGGAGGGAGATGGAGACGGTTTCGAGGGTACCGATGGGAGGAGATGTCGCGCGGGATTGGGGGCCGGCGCTGGCACGCCCTGGATCGATATCGATAAGGTGAGCGGACAGAGGACTGCGAAATGGTAATGCAGTTTCCCGCGGGTTTTGACCCAGCAAGGGAGTTAGGGTTCGCATTGTCCGGTTGCTCGATTTACCGAGACTTGAGTTCGGGGT
This sequence comes from uncultured Acidobacteriota bacterium, assembly GCA_963729285.1. Classification (GTDB taxonomy): domain Bacteria; phylum Acidobacteriota; class Terriglobia; order Acidiferrales; family UBA7541; genus Acidiferrum. Next base: position 100,690 of record CAVSNL010000037.1, on the reverse strand, counting down.
CGGGCGATAGCTTCCGAGTAGGCGGCCACCCGGGAACTATTCCATTTAATAGACACAAGGGCGTTTCTCGGGAGCAATCTGCCAACCCGGAGGCATTACTTCCGGCTTGCCCGTAAATCGGAATCTGGCCACCGATAGCTGTCCGATTCCGCAACGAATTCTTCCCGCAACCGGACAATTGACGGCATGCCCCGCCATTGGGAAACCACTAAGTCTAGCCAGGACAAAGAGTTAAAAAGAGAGGAAGTTCGGTATGAATAGGTGCCCTTATCTCACTAGAAATCAGGGGACGTGTGCCATGCAAACACTCTGGCAGGATTTACGTTTTGCGATCCGCATGCTGAAGAAGAATCCCGGGTTCACCGCCGTCGCCGTGCTGACTCTGGCCCTGGCCATCGGCGCAAACGCCGTGGTCTTCAGCGTCTTGAACGCGCTGATCCTGCGCCCGCTGAATGTGCCGCACGCGGAGAGCCTCTACGGAATCCAGCATGGAAACGAGCTTCCTTGTATCAGTCCTATCCCGACTATCTCGATCTGCGCGACCGCAACCGCAGCTTCGATGGTCTGGCAGCGTTATAACGCCGTCAGGTCGGGCTGGACACGGGCGAAAATCCATCCCGCGTCTGGGTCGATGAAGTCGAGCGGGAACTACTTCGACGTATTGGGCATTCAGCCGTATCTCGGCCGTTTCTTTCACGCCTCCGATGAGCACGGCCCCAACAGCGCTCCGTATATCGTGCTCACCTACGCGTATTGGCACACCCATTTTCAGGATGATCGCGGCGTGGTGGGCCGCATCGTTCAGCTGAACAAGCATCCGTATACCATCCTCGGTGTGGCGCCGCCTGAGTTCCACGGCACTTTGTTGTTTTTCACTCCCGATTTCTTTGTGCCGATCGTGAACCAGGAGCAGGTGGAGGGCATGAACGACCTGAACGCGCGCGGAACCGCTGGGTTTTCATGACCATGGGACATCTGAAGCCGGGAGTCACTCCGGCGCAGGCGATTGCCGATCTGAACTCGATCGGCTCCTATCTGGAAAAGACCTATCCCAAAGACGATGGCAAAATGACCTTTACATTGGCGCGTCCAAGTCTTTATGGCGACTATCTTGGCCGGCCGATGCGGGCATTCATGACCGGATTGATGCTGCTGGCGGGGTTGATTCTGCTGGCCGCCTGCGCCAACCTGGGCAGCCTGTTTGCCGCGCGCGCCGCCGACCGTTCCCGCGAAGTGGCTCTGCGGCTCGCACTGGGAGCCAGCCGCAGCCGCATTCTGCGGCAACTCTTCACCGAAGCCCTGCTGATTTCGCTGATGGGAGGCGCTGTCGGACTATGGGGCAGCGTCGTGCTGTTGCGCGGGCTGAGCGCGTGGCAGCCATTTCCCAGATAGCCCATCCATGTGCCTGTGAACCCGGACGCAAATGTTTATGGAGTCGCTTTGCTGTTGACTTTAGCCAGCGGATTCCTCTTTGGCGCGGTCCCGGTGAGGCAGGTGCTTCGCACGGATCCGTATGAGATCGTCAAGTCGGGATCGACCGGCACGGTTGGGCGGCGGATTACTGTCCGAGACCTGTGCTGGTCGTGCAAATTGCGATCTGCGCCGTGCTGGTCACTTCTTCGATGGTTGCCGTGCGCGGACTGGTGCGCTCGCTGCACAGCAATTTCGGTTTCGAGCCGCAGAACGCGATGCTGGTGGATACCGATCTGAGTATGGCCGGCTACCAGCGGCGACGCGTGCCCGCGATGCAAAAGCGCATGATCGATGCCATGGCAGACGATTCCTGGTGTGAAGTCCGTGGGATTGATTGATCGGCCACCATTAGTCAGTGGGAGCGCGAACGACTCGATTGTCTTTACCGACGAAACGACAGATCTGAGGCCATCGAATGCCGCGGCTGACGCCTTCATGTTCAGCATCTCTCCCGATTACTTCCACGCGGCGGGCACTGCCTTGCTGTCTGGAAGGGACCTTCACCTGGCATGACGACAAAAATGCGCCGCGCGTGGCTGTGATCAACCAGGAGTTTGCGCGCAAAATCTTTGGCTCCGTGACAAACGCCATGGGCCGATATTACAAGCATGCGGATGGAACGCGCATACAAGTGGTGGGCATCGTGGAAGACGGAAAATATAGCAGCCTCACCGAAGATCCGCAGCCGGCGATGTTTCTTCCCATCCTGCAATCGCCCTCGAGTCAGACCTCGCTGGTGGTGCGCTCGAACCGCGATCCGCGCAACTGGCGGCGGCCATGAGGAGTACACGTGCGGGGCCTGGATGCAGGCGCTGCCTCTTTACATCGAAACGTGGAACAAGGAACTGGACACTGCTCTGTTTGCTTCGCGTATGGCGACGATGTCGCTGGGTGTGCTGGGCGTGATGGGCGCGATGCTCTCCATCACCGGCATCTTTGGAATGGCTGCGTACTCGGTCAGCAAGCGGCTGAAGGAATTGGGAATTCGCATGGCCCTCGGCGCGCAGCGCAAGGAAGTGTTACAGGCAGCGTTGGGACGGGCATTCAAATTGCTGGCTTTTGGTTCGGCGGCAGGATTGCTCCTCGGAATTCTGGCGAGCCGGGTGCTGGCTTCCATCGTGTATCAGGCAACTCCCCGCGATCCGCTGGTATTGGCCGGTGTTGTCCTGGCTATGGCGTTGCTGGGGCTGCTAGCTACGTGGATTCCAGCGCAACGCGCGCTGTCGATTGATCCTTTGATACTGCTGCGCGAGGAGTGAACTACCGCGGCACCAGCTGGAATAGGTTCTTCGACTCGTCCGTGTTCCGGGCGGTTGGTCGGCTAACCGGAAACTATCCGGCTTCCACGGTGCGGATTAGTCCTGGGAAGCCGGCTTCTCGTCAGTGCCCGGTTGGTCATGCGTAGCGCGTTTGCGGGTACTAATTCGTACTCTGAGCCGAAATCAACTCCGATCGACGGACAAAGGGTTCCTGGCCCGACCTAACTTTCTGAGAGCGAAAAGATCTGAAGTTGTCCACGACTGCCCCTCGAACGTAGGCACACCTATGCACACGTTCTTGTGATAGTCAGAACGATGCGTATGAAAATAAATTCCCTGCCTGGATGCGTTCGTGCTCGCCAGAATTTCTTCCGTCATGCCGGCCCTGGCGATTGAATTTGCGGCCGAGGGTATCCGTTTCAATGCGATTGCTCCTGGTGTTGTGAACACATCGATGAATCCCGTCGAAGCGGATGAATTTCTTAGGCAGCTGAGTCCACTGAAGCGATTGGCGACTGTTGAAGAAGTGGCTGACTTATTGATGTACGTTGAATCCGCTCCGTTTGTGAACGGCGAAGTGGTGCATCTTGATGGAGGCGCGCATGCTGGAAAGTGGTAGGGCCAACATCTGGCCGGATCGTCGAGTCCTCGACCTCTTTGGAATCCAACTCCCGATTATTCAGGCCCCGATGGCTGGGTCGAACTTTTCCGAGATGGTGATTGCTGTCTCGGAAGCCGGAGGCCTGGGTTCGCTTCCCTGTGGTTTATTGAGTGTCGAACAGGCCCGAAACGAACTTGAAACGATCCGTCGAGGGACGACACGGCCCATTAATGTGAACTTCTTCTGTCATGAACCTCCAAAAGTGGATGCTGCCCGCGAAACGCGCTGGAGGCAGCGCTTGCAACGCTATTACGCAGAACTGGGACTTGATGAGAACGAGTCCGCCGCAAGCGCATCCCGCGCTCCTTTTGACGAGAGGATGTGCAACCTCGTCAGCGAATTTCGTCCAGAAGTCGTCAGCTTTCACTTTGGCCTACCAGACGAAACCCTTCTGCGAAAAGTACGAGATACAGGCGCAAAGATCATTTCGTCTGCAACTACGGTGGATGAGGCGCTCTGGCTGGAAGATCGGGGATGTGACGCAATCGTTGCGCAAGGATACGAAGCCGGCGGCCACAGAGGTATTTTCCTCAGCGGCGATATTTCCACTCAGGCGGGTACCATCGCCCTCGTGCCCCAGGTTGTCGATGCCGTGAAAGTGCCGGTCATCGCTGCTGGAGGTATAAGCGACGCGCGTGGCATCGCGGCCGCTTTCGCGCTTGGAGCATCAGCAGTGCAGATTGGAACCGCCTATTTGTTTTGCGCAGAGGCGAAAATCAGTCCGCTCTATCGTGAAGCGCTCAGAAATAGCAGGGACAATCAGACCGTACTTACGAACCTGATCACTGGCCGTTCCGCACGGAGCATCGTAAATCGTCTTATCAAAGAGTTGGGACCAATGTCCGACGATGTCCCCCAGTTTCCGTTGGCTGCTGCTCCACTGGCGCCGCTTCGATCAAAATCTGAGTCATTAGGATCAGGTGACTTCAGTCCCTTTTGGTCAGGCCAAGCCGCACATCTCGGTCGAGAGATTCCCGCAGGAGAACTGACGAACCGACTAGGGGCGGAAACACTAACGAGATTCCAGACTCTGGCTAAACGATCTAACCAGGGCTCAGCCTGATTAGTAACGAGAAGTCGGCTTCTCTCCAGAGATTGATCGGTCACTGCTAGCGCGTCTACCGGTACCCATCCACACCTGACCTTAACTTCTGGATAGCCCGTTATTCGTCCGCAACCAGGCGGAGACCGTTCAGAAATCCAGACTACTACGGCAGCGACTGCGAAAATGGCGATGCCGTTTTCCGGGAGGTTTTGACCCAGGGGGAGTTGGGGTTCGCATTGTCCGTTCGACCGACGATAGAGACTCGATCAACAACACTTCGGCTCGGTGGCTGCTAGTTTGCGGGGCCGGCGAACAACAGCAGATTCCCATCCGGATCTTTGACGATGAAATTTCTGGCGCCCCAAGGCTGCTTTTTCAGTGTCTGGTGAAAGGTAACCCCGGCGGACTGAAATTCAAGAAACAATAGCTTGATTTCGTCCGCTGTAGCGACGGTCATCGATACCGACAGCAGTTCCTCACGATCACGGACCGTCGACTCGATTACGTGCCCCTCGACGCACCGAAGGTTGAGACGCGCTGCGTCGCGACGCATTTGTGCGTAGTAGGGAGGGTCACCGTAACTGAATACGAGCGAAAAGCCTAACTTCTCATGGAAGAATTGGCATGATCTCTTGATATCGGTGACGAGCAATTGTGGCTCTGCACAGACAATCGTCGCTTTGGATGGCGACGATTTCACTTTGCGCGACGTGGTGGAAAGCCCCAGCTTTCAGGGCTTGCCAACTATCGAAGCCGTGTTGTCTTGCGACCATTTCTTGCGCATCGCTGAGCTTAAAGCTCGCCGCAAGAATCTCGGAATCGGGCATATTCAGGAAACGAGGGATAAGCCCGCGGATCTGTGCGGCGACGGGATAGTGGCGTTCACGATGCCAACGCAGTATGAGCTTGGCTTGCTTTTTGAGGTTCTCTAGATTGGGCATGTAGGCCTCCACGATGGGATCGTAGGTGGGCATTGCCCTTCGGCGACGCGCCGATGCACCCTACATGCGCCAAGGTCAGTATCTGCCGCCGTGTCAGTAACTGTCAATTAGGAACGATGGCACACTACAGGTTGGGAATACATTCAAACTCATCGGGATGTTGATTACGTACTTTGATCGCGGGCTTGAGTGGCGCGACAAGAGAAAAATAAAAGAGCCGTGGCGTATCGGCCTCCGGCTCTTTCTCTTTCAGGCAGCCTCTACTTCGCGCACTTTGCCAGGTTGGCCACGCACTCGTTGGCTAATTCAAGGAGCCCTTGGCCTTGGCCGATCAGTTGATTGGCGGCTTTCTCATCGATCGGTACTCCGCCGAATTCCGCCCCTTCAAGCATCTGCTGGATCTGAGCGGCTATGCCATCTCGTACGGAGGTCCAGGCCGCGATCTTGCCCTCGAGATTGTTATAGACCACGTCACCAGTGGACGTGCTGGTAATTGCGTACGTGGAGATTTGTAAAGTGTCCTCCGCAAGCGTTCCAAACGGTGCGTCAATCTGCTTGTAAACCTGCCCGAGGGCCTCGAAAGTGCTTTTGTGCGCCTTCGAAGAGCTGGGCAGAACGCTTTCATCGAGAATTTCCGTGATGACGCGTCCGTCGTGCTGATAATCATCCGTGAGTCCGGTCAGCATCATTATCGTCGGCCGAAGGTCCACGTGATCCGTGAAGAAGTCGCTGGGGCTGGTCACGCCCAGCTTCTTCACGCCAGGGCCCACGATGCCGATGAAAGTGCGGGCGATCTCCGGCTGAATATCGCCGTGGTTCCAGGCGAAGCCGCTGCCGATGTTGCTGCCGACCACCGCGGTAGCAGGCCCGCTGGATTCGAAGAAGAAATTGGGATTGCCAAAGAACGTAAAGGTAGGATCGCGATTGGGGTCTACCTCGCTGTGCATGTGCAGGAGCTTTTGTCCGACTTGATCGACAATCGCGCCCTGCAGATCGGCTCCGAGACCATTGCCGAGCAGGCTCTCGTTGACACCCGAGTGCGGGTTAAAGACGCTCTGGCCGGCCATGGTTTGCTCCAAAGTGCGCACGGCAGGCGCGTTAAATAACGGTTGTCCGTCCACATAGGTCGTCGCAGCATCGTCGGAGTGGATTTCGAAAGGGGTCGCATCCCCGGCGTTGCTCACGACCAAGGGCAGATTGAGGTCGAGCTCACCGATACCCGTGGCGCCATTGGCCGCGGGATAGGTGCAAGGGACGTCCGGCACAACACTGCCATCCTTTTTGATTTTGGCGCCGTCGCAATTCGCTGGAACCGGTGGGACGCCGACAAAGTGGTCGCCCTCATCTGGCGTAAAGATGAACAACGTATTCGTTTCGTCGATTCCAGCTTCCTTGAGATGTTGGAAGAAGGTGCCGAAAGCGGAGTTGTAATCCGCTAACTGCTGGACGTAGCCGATCTCGCCGGGGCCGAAGGTGCCTTCGTTCGAGGAATCCAAGCTACGCGGTGCCTGGTTGTCATGAGCGTCGGCGATGTAAGCGTAAACAACGGGAATGCCCGCCTTCAGCATGTCCTCGACGACCGCCAGCGTTTGTGCCGGCGTGGGATCAAAACTCAGCGATTGGAAGCCGGTGATCGGAACGCCGTGGTAATCGGAGATGCCACCGAGCGCCGGGGCAATATACTTGAGCCCGAACAAAGCCTGATAGCCGGTGTAGCCGCCCGGTTCATCCGGCAGCTGGTCGGCGACGGCGTTGGTGTTGGAGGCGCAGATGGGGTCCTTGAGCGCGCAATGGATAGCCGCGCCTTCGAAATCATCGGTCTGGTTGGGTTTTACGGCCGTACTGGTGGATTCCATTGCCTGCGGCGAGCCTGCGCCGAAGACCTTGATCACGTCGAAAGGCGTGCGCTCGAGGACAATATTCGCCGTCGAAAAAGCGCCGACCGTGCAGCCCGCGCGGGTAAAGGGCACCCACGGAGCCGGCACATTCTGTCCCCCCGGGGTAGTGAGCGCGAAGTTAGCGTCCGTGTCAGACGGGGGCTGGATGTCTTCCACTTTGTCGGTCCAATAGAAAAACGAAGACGGAAATACGGCATTGCCTCCGCTTGACGAGAACAGCCCAAAGCTATTCGCGATGAAGATGCTGGTATTGTCGGAATAGAGCCCCGTCTGGGTGGTGAGAATATCGTTCGCAGTGTGGGAGATGAGCACGGTGTGATCCCCGGCATCGAGCGTGCCCTTATCCTCGAGGAAATTCAGCAGGTTCGGCATCTGCTCGAGATCGGAAGGGACATTGGGGTTGTCGCGGGTAAAATGCACGTTGTCGAACTCGATGTACACCACGTGCTTGATCTTTCCCGAGGGCGAATTCAGCTGGCACGACTGCGCCTGTGCCAAATCCGCAAGTCCCAGCGCAAGCAATCCGCAACCAAGGTAGAGAGTTGCGCGACGAAGCAAAGTAACAAGGTTCATCCGCGTTTCATCCTTTCGGAAGTGGGCGGGCACACCACTCACGTCATTCCGTTTCATCTCTTCTCCTTGACGAACCTGGTGTTTTTCAGTTCCAGCCCCGCGCAGGGATAGACAGGGATGGAATGTCCCGCGGAATATAAGGAGGGAACGGTTTTTAGTTGTTAGGGTAGAGAGAAACTTCCGTGAAAGTGATGTTAAAGCCTTGCTGCAATCCTGTAATAACATTCCTTGCTACCCCAGCTGTTGCAGTTTAGCTTATGCGGCGGAGGTCTGGGCTCTTTTTCTCTCGGCAACTTTGTGTGTTGAAGCTGCGGACGAGAACAGAGGTATGAGACCTTCGGTCAGTGTTGGGTGAGTCAGGACCGCATCGCGCAGCGCGGTGTAGGGCAGCGCTGCGATCATCGCAACCTGGACGGCGGCGAGGACCTCTCCCGCACCGACACCGAAGGCCGTGAAGCCGAGGATGCGATCGCTGTCAGCCTCAACGAGGGCTTTTACGAACCCGCGAGTTTCCGAAAACGTGCGTGCACGCAGGTTGGCTTCCATGGGGACTTTAAACAGGCGATACGCTATCCCTTGAGCCTGCGCTTCTGTTTCACTTAGACCGATATGGGCGAGTTCGGGGTCGGTGAACAGACAATAGGGGACTTGCCTGCCGGTGGTCACACGATTGCCGCCGGTTAAATTGGCATGGACTACGCGGAAATCGTCGATGCTGATGTGCGTGAACTGGGGGCTGCCGGCGACCTCGCCGATGGCCCAGACGCCGGGCGCGGTGGTCTGCAGGCGGTCGTTGACCTTGATGTATCCGCGGCCGGTGAGTTCGACGCCGGTTAGTTCCAGGCCGAGTCCTTCGGTATTGGGATTGCGGCCTGTGGCGACCAATATATGAGTACCCTTTAGGACTTTCTCCATTCCGTTTTGCTCGATGACGACGCTCACCGAGTCGCCCGATTTGCCGGACACTTGCTTGATCTGGGCATTCAGGAGCACGTCGACGCCCTCATCTGCGAGCAGGCTGCCAAGAGCCTCGCATACGTCCGGGTCTTCTTTGGACATCAATCGTCCATTGCGATCAATCAGAGTGACTTTGCTGCCGAATCGCCGCATGGCCTGGGAAAGCTCCACTCCTATGTAGCCACCGCCGATAACGAGCAGGTGTTCGGGGACTTGGTCTAATTCGAGCGCCTCGATGTGCGTGAGCGGTTGTGCTTCCGCAAGGCCAGGAATTGCTTCCAATGTGGCGCGTGTGCCGGTGCTGACGATCACATTCGTGCCGCGGAGTTGACGAGTGGTCCCGTCGGGGAGGGTGGCCTCGACTGTTCTGGGAGCGACGAAGCGGCCGGCGGCCAAAATGAACTCGGCGCCGGTCTGGCGGTAATTTTCCATATACATCTCGTTCAGGCCACGCACCATCTTGCGTTTGCGTTCCCGGACGCCGGACATGTCGATCGTGAAGCCGTCGTGCGTGATGCCAAATTCCTTGCTTCGGCGAACGTAGTCCACAACTTTCGCGCTGTGGATAACGTTCTTGCTGGGAAGGCACGCAATATTAGGGCAAGAGCCGCCAATATACTTGCGGTCGACGACTGCGACGCGCTTGCCTTCGCCGGCAAAGGTCCACGCAGCGACGGTCGAGCCCGTGCCGCCACCGAGAATCACGAGATCAAAATCTTCCGGTTGCGTGTTCTTACTGGCCTGGGGGGATGGAGTGTTGGTTGTGCTGTTCATGCGGATTTTCCTTTCCGAGCGACGGGTTCACTCTTGGCTTGCATTGATTTCATGAGCGCGGCAGACGATGCTCCTTCCAGCGACAGTCCATAGCCAACTTCGCGCACGATGCGCTCTTTCAACGGTTGAATAAAGTGGATGCGGGTGTTGCGGCGCGTCACTTCCGGAGCCTTCAAGTACAACTCCGCCAATTCCCGCGCCCTACTGAGCGCCTTGCCGTTCGGCACAACTTCGGCAACCACTCCCCATTCGTGAGCGGTACGCGCCGGGTAGCGGTTGTGGATTCAGCAGGAAGGCCTCGGCTCTTCCGGCTCCTGCGCGGTAACTCCAGGTCGTAAAGATGCCGTCGCCGGGCGCAACGCCCGCGGAGAAGTGGGCTACATCCTGGAAGGTCGCACCCTCCCCCGCCACAATGACACTGGCAAGTAGCGCGTAGTCTGAGTGCACATGGGCGCGTCCCTCGATCGCGGCGATGACCGGCACGCGGATGTTGGCTATGTTTTCCAAAACCTGAACGCCTTCGTCGTGAACCTGACTCCAGACGCCGGGATCGGTGACATCGCCGAAAGAGGACCAATCGACATCAGTAATGAACTCCCCACCTGCTCCCGTGAGGATTACGATCTTGTTCGCTCGATCTTGCGCAATCCGGTAGAAGGCATCGACAAATTCCGTGTGAGCTGGCGCGGTCATAATGAACGGCCCGCCGTTGCTGTGGAATTCGGCAACCAGCACACCTTTGTCATCTCGTGTCAGCTTCAGGTTGTGATAGGCGTTAAAGTAGTCGTCTTGAAGTTGCATAGGATTCTCCTCTCTGTGTTGTCCTGACTCGCTGGGAATTGCACCTCGCGGGTATGAAAATCTCGATCCATGCCCTTTTGATGCTAAAGAGCGTTGAAACCGCCACCATTCAATTTTGCGCAATTTTGCGTCGTGAACAAATCGCCGACACACTTCCCTTATTGAAATATGGAAGGTTGCCCGTTGATCCGACCGAAAGCGGCGGTGACGGCTCGGATGGCCGATTACATTGTGAGGACGGCGCGGAACCGGGCCTTGCCGTCGGCAACGCGTTCGTAGGCCTTGGCGGCCTCCGCTAGTGGGTAAGTCTCGACGATCGTTTTGACTTTCCCTTGCGCCACGAAATCGAGAGCTTCGTAGAGATATTCGGGACCATTCTGCTGGCTGCCGATGATGCGGATGCGCTTCATGATGAGATCCATCAGCGAGACGGAAAGTGGCTCGGCGTCCGCGCCCATAGCGATCAAGCGGCCGTCTGGCCGCAATCCCTGAATGCTGTCCACCATGGACTTCGTGGAATTGGAAGTGCTGAGGATGATGTCGGCACCGCCCGCTGCGGCAAGGCTCTTACCGTCGCGGACAATTTCATCCGCGCCGAGTTCGCGGATCAACTTGTCTTTGTCAGGGGAGTGGGAAATGGCGATGGTCTCAAAGCCCGCTGCCTTCGCGTATTGCACTGCGAGGTGTCCAAGGCCGCCGATTCCGAGCACGGCGACGCGCTCGTGCGGCTGGGGATCGGCCCAGCGCAGCCCGCTGTAGACCGTGTAGCCGGCGCAGAAGATCGGAGCTGCTTGCTCGTAGGAAACCTTGTCGGGAATCAGATAGGTTGCGTCGACATTCATCAGCATGTACTCGGCGTGGCCGCCTTGTGCCTGAATTCCTGTGCCCTGCATGTAGGGACAGAACATTCTGCGACCACGCTGGCACCATTCGCAGCGGCCGCAGGTGGATTGAACCCAGGCGGTGCCCACGCGGTCGCCGACCTTTCGCGTTGTTACGTCGGGAGCCACGGCAACGATCTCGCCCACTGGCTCGTGGCCTAAGATTCGGGGAAATGGTCCGGGAAGGTGTCCGAGTGTCAGATGTACGTCGGTGTAGCAGATGCCGCTGGCATGCATTTTGACGAGCACCTGATTAGGTCCGGGTTGAGGTTGCGGAACGTCTTTGATCTGCCACGAACTGCTGACGGCGGGAACGACTGCAGCTTTCATAACGCTTCCTCCTGAGTCAGTTCGATGCGAGAGGAATTGTGTTCGGCTCATGATTTAGGGCGCCCAAATCGCATCTGGAAATCCAAGCTCCGATGGCGGAGGTTCGCGACTCGGCAATGGATGCTGCTGGCGCTCCGGATGAACGTCAATGTGAATGATGTACTGTGCTAGGCTATGCTGTTTTTCGAGGAGAACATGAGCCTGCAGCCGATCATCCGCACCCTATCGCGAACGTTATTTGCAATCCTTGTCGCCCTGCCAGCCTTGGCCCAACAGCCCGCTGCTCCCGTTCCTTCCAAGGGCACCCCTCCCACGGGCATCCCTTCCACGGGCTACGCCGGGCTGGATGAGTACCGGGCGTCGCGGATTTCAATCTATACGGACGATTTCGGGCAACTGGCACGCTATCGGGAGGCCAACGCCGCGCTCGCGCCGCCGGCGGTGGGCGAAAACCGAGTCGTATTTCTTGGCGACTCCATCACCGACTACTGGAATTTGCCGGATTATTTTCCTGGCAAGCCTTATATCAACCGCGGCATCGATGGGCAGACCACGCCCGAGATGCTGGTGCGTTTCCGCCAGGATGTGATTGCTCTGCACCCCAAAGTGCTAGTCGTGCTCGCGGGAACCAACGACATCGCCGGCGTCACTGGGCGCACGTATAACGAGGACATCGAGGCCAACTATGCTTCCATGGCCGAGCTGGCGCGCGCGCACCATATCCAGATGGTGTTTGCGTCCGTCCTGCCGGTGCACAACTACACGCACGATGCTGAGGAGTCTTTTGCGCTGCGTCCGCGCGATAGAATTTTGGCGCTGAACAAATGGCTTAAAGACTACTGCGCTAAAAATCAATTCGTGTATCTCGATTACTTCAGCGCCGTGGTAGACGAGCGAGGCATGCTGAAGCGCGCTCTGGCCGACGATGGGCTGCACCCGACGGATGCGGGGTATAAGATCATGGCGTCCCTGGCGGAGAAGGCGATTCAGAAGGCGCTAGCGGAAAACAGAGCCCGGTAAGCTGCATGCAGCTATTTCGGGCTGGCCCCGGGGAGAGTCGAGAGGTGATCACGCCCGAAACTGTGCGGCGTTCTCGGTTGCCCAGTCGAGGAACGGCTTTGCGGGGGCTCCAGTGAGCTCTTCGATTGTGGACGGCACGTGCGCAGGTTGGCCGACTCCGGCAGCCTAGGCCTCGAGCAGCATATTCACGGCGAACGCACGGCATGATGGTTAGCAACTCACGCCGCGCCTCGTCTGGCGAGATCTCTTCGATGCGGAGCGAGCGGCCGATCACGCGACCGATCGTTGACACCTGCTCGGATTGGTTCAGTGATTGAGGACCCGGTCATAAAATATTCTGCTCCGGCGTGTCGGTCCTCACACAATGCACGGACCGCGACTGCAGCGATATCACGCACGTCGATCGGGGCCGTAGGAGCGGCGAGATACGGCCAGCGCACGACATCGCCGGCGCGAATCTGCGGCGCCCACCAGCGCAGGGCTTTTGCGGCGAACATTCCGGGCGGTAGGAACGTCCACTGGAGTGCGGAGGTCTCTATCAACCGCTCAATTTGCTCGAACATCGCTCTGAGCCGGATTGGGCTGTTGGAAGAAGGGATGGGCCATTTTGAGCGGAGCTGAGAGGAATTACGATGCGCCGTGCGTGCTTCGAGATCCGCTCCAAGGCGGGAACAACGGCGGCCGGCGGGGCGGTCCAGACCAGAAACATCGTTTCGATGCCATTGAGGCATCGATCAAGCGTCTCGGGAAGAGGGACATCTCCGCGCACCACCTCAACCTGTGGGGCAATCGAGCCGCGTCTGGGTTGCGGACCAGCGCGCGGACTTGGGTGCCCGTGGCGGCCAATCGAGAGACTACCTGGCGGCCTACAGTGCCGGTCGCTCCAATAATGAGGATAGTATTCATGTAGAACTCAGGCCGGCGATCAATGTTTTATGGGCTTCGTGGTCTTTGCGGGCTTTATGGGGTTGATGGGGGTGTGTTTGGTGGGGATGAAGATGGCGCCAGGGATTTCTACGTTGAATTTTTTGGCGTAGTTGCCTTGGTTGATGGCTATGCCTACGCGGCCTCGGGAGTCGATGTAGAGGAGGGAGTCGCCTACCGGAACGTCCATGAAGGTCTTGCCGTACGGGAGGGTTACGGGCTTTTTGTTGATTTGGACCGGGACTTTGTCGCCTACTACGTAGCTTAATTTCTGGAAATCTTCGCGGGAGATGTCGGTAATCAGCGAGCCGAAGGGGTCATCCAGACCGATCAGGTCGCCTTCTATGCCTTTTTCGGTTACGACGGCGGTTTTTGTGGTTAGGCGAACGAGTTCGGGGAGCGCGGGGCCAACGAGATTATAGTCCCAGCCTGCGGCCAGGTGGGCTGCGGCTGGGGAGAAGATGTCGCGGCCGTGGAAGGTGGAAGAGACGGCGGCCTGGATCATCCAGTTTTGGTTGGTGATTTCGCGGGCGGAGTCGAAGCCATCGCGGTCGAGGGTGGGGGTTAGGACGCCATTGTCTGGAGCTACGAAGTATTGGCCTTTTTTGGATTTGGCGATGATGGCTTTTCGGGTGGTGCCCACGCCGGGGTCTACGACGATGAGGAAGACGGTGTTGGCGGGATAGTAGGGGGTGACGCCGTAGAGAAACCGGGAGGCTTCCTCGATGGAGAAGGGCGTGACCTGGTGGGTGATGTCGGTGAGGCGGGCCTCTGGGGCGATGCCGTAGATTACGGCGCGGCAGATGGCAACGGCGTCATTGGCGGTACCGAAGTCGGTCATGAAGACGATGGTGGGGCGGGTGGTGGAAGCAGTTTGGGGTGCGGCGGGAGATTCCTTTGGTGCGGATTGTTGCTGGCAGGCTGAGCAGAAAAGGACCAGAGTGAGTACAGAAAGCGCGAGCAGGCGAGTCCGCAAGGTCAATTCAATTCTCCGAAGAATCGGTATGAAAATGGGCCGAAATCTGATGGTCTTGTGCCGCAAACGGGCAAGTATACCTGAAGGCGTCGGAGAACTTTAACACGTAGAGGCAAGCAGAATTCTGACGGAATACGTTGGACCGGTGCGCGGAATTCTGTAAGCTTAGGTGCCGTTTCTTCGCCGGTTGTCCGCCCGCGCAAAGCGGGCAGGGGCAGACAGCGCCCGCTTCGGAAAGCAGCCGCTACGGCGAATTCATTTCGCAGGTAACAATCCGCTCAGCCTGTACGTTCGGGGGAAGTCCGACGATTGACTCACAAAAAGGAGAACTACTGTGCGCCGAAGTGTCTTTCTGGGGATGGTTCTGTGCTTACTAGGAGTGAGTGCGCGAGCCGATCAAGTGACTTTGAAGAATGGGGACCGCATCAGCGGGACCATTGTGAAGGTCGATGTTAAGGCCGACGACAAAACCAAAACGGAGTTGCTGATCAAAACGGAATTTGCCGGGGACGTGACGGTGCAATGGGACGCGGTGACGGCGATCGTGGCGCCGGAAGCGCTGCACCTGACGTTGAAGGATGGGCAGACGGTGGTGGGACCGGTGACTACGGTGGATGGGAAATTCGATGTGACCACCGCGTCCACCGGGGAAGTCGCGGCGCCGAAGGATACCGTGGTGACGGTGCGCAACGATGCGGAGCAAAAGGCGCACGACGGGGAGGTGGACCGGCTGAAGAATCCACACTTGCTGGACTTCTGGAGCGGCTTGGTGGATACGGGGTTGAGCGTGACGCGGGGGAACTCCGCGACGCTGAGCTTCAACCTGGCGGCGAAGGCGGTGCGCGAGACAGCGAAGGACAAAATTACGGTGTATTCGACGGCGGTGTATGCCACCGACGACACAACTCCGCCAAATCGAACGACCGCGCATAACATCATCGGCGGCATTCGGGGCGATTTCAATCTGAACGAGCGGGTGTTTGTGTTTGGCTTCACGGATTTTGAGTACGACGAGTTCCAGCACCTGGACCTGAGAAATGTGCTAGGGGGCGGACTGGGATACCACGTCTTCAAGAGCGCAAATGCCACGTTTGATGTGTTCGGCGGCGCGGACTTCGAGCAGGAGTATTTCGCTCCGAATCCGCCGCTCACTTTGACGAATACGACGCGGAAGACGGGGGAAGCGCTAGTGGGGGAGGAGTTGGACGCGAAGCTAAATGGTCGAACGACGCTCAGTGAGAAGGCATCGTTCTTTCCTAACGTGAGTGATACCGGTGAGTATCGGTTCCAGTTTGATGCGAGCGCGGCGACGAAATTGAAGGCGTGGTTGAGCTGGCAGGTGACTTACAGCGATCGGTATATCAGCAATCCGCTTATGGGGCTTAAGGGGAATGATCAGATTCTGTCGAGCGGATTGCGGGTGACGTTTGGGAAGGCGAAGTTTTAGGCGAAAGGCAAAGGCAAAAGGCAAAAGCTTTAACACAGAGAGCGCAGAGGTCGGAGCACAGAGGGCACGGAGAGTTTGGGTGCGAGTGGAGCGGGTCGCTGGCCCCCTTCGTGGGTGTTATTGGGCTTCGGCTGTGACTGATGCTGGGGCGTGGATTGTCAGGTACCACTCTACGGTGGGGGCGCGCTGGTATTTCAGGCGTGTGCGGATGGATTCTGCGGCTGAGGCGTTGCCGAGCTTTTCCTGGGTGATCGCGAGCTGCTGTAGCGCCAGCGGTGAGTGTGGATCCGAGGCGAGCTCATCGGCGGCGTTGGCAAAGTCACCCTGCGCGAACAAAGCGTACCCTCGAGCGGACTCGTAGTTGTTTTCGACAATCAGATCGCGGGTGATCGCGGCGCAGCGTTCGAGTTTGGCGATGGCTTCTTGCGCGGCGTCGGTCTGGCCGCTGGCGGAGGCGATGCGCACTTCTTCGCGCAGCACCGATGCTAGGGAAATATTGCGGTCCGGCTCGCTCATGCCCACGATCGGCTTCTGCACGGAGACTTCGAGGGCGCGCAGTTGATCGAGTTCGGAGGCGCGGTCCGCGGAGAGTTGGGCGCGGCCAAATGCGATTTCGAATTGAGCGTAGGGATCCTTTTGGCGGCGAGCCAGTTCCAGGAGCGAATCCAAAGATTTGCGACCTTGTTCCGGCTGGCCTTCCCAGAAAGAGACCAGCGCTTTCTGAAATTGGGCGTGGAGGCGGTCACGCGAATTGGTGGCCGAGGTGGTGACCTTGTCATACGCGGAGAGGGCGCCGGAATAGTCGCCCATGAGGGTGCGGGTGTCCGCGATGCCGATTTGGGAGCTGTAGAAATTGGTGATGATCTTTAACGCTGCGTTGTAATGCTCGAGAGAACCCTGATCGTCGCCGGCAAAACGAAGAACTTCGCCAAGGGAGTCCTGAGGATTGGGCTGATTGGGCTCCAAGGAAGCATAGCGCTGGAGGAAACTGACGGCTTTGGCGGGATCCGGGTCGCCGGTTTCAATGTAGGAATAGCCCAACATGTTGAGAGCGGGTGGGAAATTGGGGTCGATGTCGAGAATCTTCTCCATCATCTTGCGGGCTCGGCCGTAGTCCTGCTGAAAGTAGAGCCATTCGGAGGTGAGATAGAGGACATGCTTATCGGCCGGGAAACGGGCGAGCAGATCGTTCATGGCTCCGATGGCGGCGAGGTTGTCGCCCAGCTGAACGTCGACCATCCAATTGACAAGGAGTTGCTCGTCAGGGGTGGCCTTGGAGGCCAGTGCCTTGGCGTGCTTTAGAGCTTCCGCATTGGGCTGGCTGCGATTGGCTGCATAGGACCACACGGCGTAGGCGAGGGCGAAGTGCGGATCCTTTGTGGTGGCTTGATGAGCGTTGGATACGGACATGTCCAGAAGCACGTTTTCGTACTGGTCGATGGCCTTTTCCAGGAGCTTGCGGGCGTCGTCGGACTTCGTAGCGATAGGAACGGTGCCGAAGAGCTGGCGCTGGGCGCTCGGGCTGATGGGCGCGATGGGGCTGGCAGGGGTGGCGGGCACGGCTTCTTTGCGCCCGGTCTCTTCCACGTGAGCGGCGGGAGGCTGCTGCGCCCAAGCGTTCGCGACAAACAGGGATGGGAAAATCAGCAGCAGATAGCGCACAGCAAAGCGATTCATGTAATACGCTCCCGACCTAAAGATTAGGAAACTTGAATGAGCCTAGGAGCCACCGTATCGTCTGAGCGCTCGCGGCGGATACTGGCCTCACGGGCAGGTGTGCGCTTTGGTAAAGCGCTTGACGGATTAGCCACAAAATGGCTGAGGGCGCACGGTTAGACACAAGGCGCGAAAAGGGCACTTGTGCGAGTCCCCCGGTGGTCCTAATACTTCAGGTAACTCTCCCGAAAGGTGACGTGGGAACCATGAACGGAAAGACCTGGGGCCAGCGGCTTGGATTTTTGGCCGCTTTGATTCTGGCATCGATGCTGGCATTGCCGTCGTTTCCAGCGGCCAAGAACATTGCCGTGATCATGTCGGCCGGAGCCAAGCTGCAGGATGTGCAGTTGTCGGAGTTGATGAAATTGTGCAAGGGCACGCAGAAGACCTGGGTGGATGGAAAGAGCTTTACACTGGTGATGACCGATCCCGGCGCGCCGGAGATGCATCCTGCGATCCAGAAGCTATTTGGCATGGCGCCTGCGGACTTGAAGGCTGCGCTGGGGAAACTGAATGAATCGCGGACAGTGATCAAGATCGTGGACAACGATGCGGATTTGCTGCGCACGGTGGAGGAGACGCCGGGGGCCGTGGGAATTGTGGATGTCTATGCGATCAACAGTGCGGTGAAGGTGCTGCGGGTTGACGGTAAGCTGCCGTTTGATGTGGGCTACGCTCTTAAGGGGAACTAAGGGTGTAGCTTGTTACTTCCAAGGACTCGTTTCTGCATTTGACCTCTCATTTAGCGTCTAACTCTATTTATTTCAATGTGTTTCCCTATTTTGGCGCTTTGAATTACCATCCATTGGGTGTACGCCGCTGGTCCGTTCGACCCTAGTTGGGGTCGCGCGAGTGAGTGCCCGGGAGGCGGAAGGGCACCTGAGGGTTACTCTCAATTACGGAGCAATTCGGCTCCGGAGGGTTGTCCCGGGGTTGAGTGTGCCGCGAAGGCCTGGACCTTCGGTCAGGTTTTCCACAGGCAGGGTCAGGCGAACCCTTGACGAAGGGCGAGCGAAAGCTGATAAGCGATCTAAAGTTTGTTGTATCAATCTCTTACGTAGTCTCACATTGAAACAACAACGTACTAGGCCGCTGGTTTAAAGGCGAAAATGTGTCTTGTGTACCATCGCCTTTGCCCTCCCACTCGTGTCAAATGGTACAGGTACGGCGATGACCAAGACCAGTGGACAGGTCAGCGCATCCAAAGAAGCCGGAGATCAGGCAACAGGGGTCGCAGGCTACCCGCGAGTTGTTAGGGGTTAAGGGGAGCGAGGCCAAGAGATGAAGACCAAAGACAACGGCAGGACGTGGATGTGGTGGTTCCTAGGGGTTGGGGGGGCGCTACAGCTGTACTTTGTCAGGGAGCTGCTGGCGGCATTCGCGTTGTTCGCAGCGGTCTTTGCGGTTTTCGGTGTTGTGATCGCCACCTTGTATATGTTGCAGAAGGCGTGGGCCGTCGGTGTGGAACGCGTCGCGGAGAGCGGGCATCCGGTGGTGAGTATGGCGAAGCGGAGCGTGTCCGCAGTGGAAGACCTGGCTCGGCGTCCGTTGCGGCGTCCGGGTTCCGCGGCTGCGCACTAAGTTCGGCAGCTATCGACGAGATGACTTGATCGAGGTTTTGCAGGTTTGCAGGGCACACACGGACCGAGGTGAAATTGCCTCGAATCTGTGGCAACACATAAGTGGAAACAAAACATGAAACAAAGGGCCAACCGGACTTGAGACCGGTTGGCCCTTTTCATTTTGGGTCCTGGCGTGCCCGCCAACATTCCAGAAAACAGGGCAGTAAATCGACGCGAAACGTAGCCGGATCAGGGAGTGGCGGCAGAACCTGACGTAGCGCCAGTGGCTTCTTTGGGGAGTGCCAAACGGGCTGCGGTCCGTCAACGCGGGTTGGCTTGTTGGTGAGTGGAGGTCGTCGGAGTACAGGCAAGGGTGCCTGTGCCACTTAAGGCTTTGTGTTACGCTTTGCGGCCGTTGAGGGGGGCGGGATGAAAATGCGGGGAATTTCGTTCGTGCTGATTGCTGGTTTGGTTGCTGGGCTGCTGGTTGGTGTCGGAACGATGGTGCCGGGCGCGTTCGGCCAAGCTAAGGACAAACAAGTGGCGACGAAGAGGGTCGCCGTACGTGCGGGTCGCTTGATTGACGGCAAGAGCGACGTGCCGGTGACGAATGCGTTGATCGTGATCGAGGGAGACAAGATCGTCTCGGTGACGCCGGGTGGGACTGCGCCCGCGGGTGTGGAGGTGATCGACCTTTCGAAAGCGACGGTGCTGCCTGGATTTGTGGATGTGCACACGCATGTGATGCTGAACGGGGACATCACCGCTGAAGATTACGACGCGCAGCTGCTGAAGCAGTCGATCCCGTATCGGGCGATTCTGGGCGCACGCAACGCGCAGATCGCTTTGGACCATGGATTCACGACCATCCGCGACCTGGAAACCGAAGGGGCCATGTATGCCGATGTGGACGTGAAGACTGCGATCGCGAACGGGGAAGTGCCGGGGCCGCGAATGCAAGTGGCTACGCGCGCGATGACGCCGACGGGGATGTATCCGTTGCTGGGTTATTCGTGGGAATTGAAGGTGCCCACCGGCGTTGAGTATGTGGACGGCGTGGAGGGGGCGCGCAAGGCTGTGCGTGAACAGATCATGTACGGCGCGGACTGGATCAAGTATTACTCCGACCGGAAATATCATTTTGAAGCGGATGGTGTGCTGCACAGCATGGTGAATTTCACGGATGAGGAAGCGAAGGCCATCGTGGACGAGACGCACCGTCTCGGCAAGAAAGTGGCGGCGCACTGCATTGGGAGCGACGGGATCGCGGCAGGGTTGCGCGCGGGCGTGGATACGATTGAGCACGGCGACGGGCTAACCGACGCGTTGATCGACGAAATTGTGAAGAAGGGCGTGTACTGGGTTCCGACGATTACCGTGGGGGCGTATGTAGCGCCGGGACGCGGCGGAAATTGGACAAAAATGGTGGACCTGGAAAAAGTGGCGTTCCAGAAATCGCTGAAGAAGGGCGTCAAGATTGCGCTGGGTACCGATGCGGGCGGCTTCGACTGGAAAGAATTGAACCAAGCGAAGGAATTCGAATATTACGTGGAGTACGGCATGACCCCGATGCAGGCGATTCGCTCGGGAACGGTGGTGCCCGCGGAACTGCTGGGTTGGAGCGACAAAATGGGAACGGTCGAGGCAGGGAAGTGGGCGGACATGGTCGCTGTGAGCGGCGACCCATTGAAGGACATCACCGAAGTGGAGCGCGTGAAGTTCGTGATGAAGGGCGGGACCGTCTACAAGAATGACGTCCATTGAGGCGCGATTTGAACACAACTCAACGCACACCCACACAGTGCAGCTGCGAAGGCGAACGCGGGGTTAAGCACAAATTGAGCCAGTCTCGAACGGCAGCTGACCGGCTATTTATGCGCCGATTATGATCGTGCCGCCGCCTCCCTGGGCTGCCGACCTGGTGCGCTCGCGGCGCGCGGCAACTTCTTTCTCGGAAGCCAGATCGTCCAGATCCGTTTTCACCAATTCGTACGTGCACTCGCCCTCTATGACATCCGGATCAGCAACGAGTGTGTTTTCGCCGAGTGCCACAAGCAGGAGATCAACGTCGGCGTGCGCCTTCTGCCCGTTCAACTGAAGTCGCACGGTGTAGTTGATTTTGTCCTTGTTGACGAATTGAACGGTGCCGCGGGGTTTCACGCGTACGACTTTCTTGTCTACATCTCCGTTCTGGACTGTGACGATTTGATTGGCAAGGTAGGGCTCTTCCTTACCTGGCGCTGGCTTGGGCATATGTAATTCTCCTTTCCGATATTATTGCTTCCCGCCGGAGCGGAAACCTGGATCGGCCAGGACGCTTTGAAGTCCGTACTGGCCTTGAAGGTCGCTTGTCGTGCTGCCATTCTGCAAACTCTGGCGCGCGTATTGAATCGCATGATTGCGGTCGCCAAGTTCTTCATAGGTGGTGGCTACATCGGAGAGGACGTCTGCGTTCTTAGGCTCCAGAGCTAACGCGGTGCGCACGTGAGAGAGCGCTTTGTCGCGGTTCTCGTTTCCATACAGAATGCTGATCATCGAGTGTGCTTTGGCATTCTGTGGCGTTGCGGCAATTGTCTGTTCGAGACGTTCGATGGTTTTTTCGCGCACCGGGCCGATGCCGGCCTGGTCCTTAAGCCATTGGTAAGAGACGAAGAGGTTGGCCCAAACGCGCCAATCCTTGTCATTAAGGGCGAGCGCCTGGCGTAATGCCTGGACGGCTTCGGGATAGCGATGCTGGCTATAGTAAAGATAGCCGAGGTTGGAATAGGCGGCGTAGTTGGGAGCGATCTGAAGGGATTTTTTTAAAGCGGCCTCGGCGTTTGCGTCAGACTTGGCATCGCCAATATTCATGTACTCGGCGCCCAGGTTGCTGTATGCCGTCGCATTGTCGGGAGTGAGTTCGATGACGCGTTGAAATTGAGCGATGGCGTCCTGCACGCGGTGCTGGCGATCATAGAATATAGCGAGCGACAGGTATCCGTTCCAGTAATCGGGACGCAGCGCAATGGCGCGCTTGAAATTGTCTTCGGCGTCGGCAGGGCGGTTCAGGCGCTCGTAGGCACCGGCCAAACTCATGACGGTGTCGGCGTCGCGCGGGTTCATGTCCAGAGCTTTTTGGTACTCCTGAAGGGCGATGTCGTTTTTGCCGAGCATGCTGTTGATTCGGCCGAGATTGAGGTGAACGGCAGGAAGGCGATCGTCGAGCTGCGCGGCTTTTTCGCAATTCGCGGAGGCTTGAGCGATCAGAGCAGGATCGCTCTCGAGCGCATATTTCATCCGGTACGCGTTGCAAAGCGTGGCGTAGCCGAGGGCGAAGCGCGGGTCCGATTTTACAGCGGAATTCAATGCCGCGATGGCTTGATCGACATTGCCGGGCTTGTCGTAGCGCTGCATATACCCGAGCGCTTTCAGGTAGGACTCATAGGATCCGGGCGTAGCGGTCGCGAGGGCCGCAGCGGCAGAATCGGAAACCTTTACTCGCATCATGCGCGCCAGGCGAGACACAGCTTCGTTCTGGATTACGGCGAGATTGCCGGAGTTGTCTTCGATCTGCACGGAACCGATCTGCCGCAGCCGCTTCGCGTCAATCAGCACAACTGTTAGGGACACCGCCGGACCTTTTCTCTGAACGCTGCCCTGGACGACCATGGTCGCACCCAGGTCGCGATAGGCGGAAGCCGCGTCGTTGATCTTGTGACTCCGCACCTCGCTGGCCGGAACGATCCAGAGAGATTTCTGGGCTGCCTCCAGGTTGGACATCTCGTTGGTCAGTGCGTCCATGAGGCCATTGGCGACCGGCTCAAACTCCGGATCGTTGCCGGTATTCTGAAAGGGCAGGACGGCGATGTGCTTTTCCGTGCTGGCGTAAACCATGCCGGCGAGTTGCTCGCGCACGGGCGGCAAAAACAAAACACCTGTCAAAACCACGATCAAGGCCAGGGTCACCAGCGCTGCGCGAGTAACCCATCGGGTGGGGCCTGCACTCCAGCGCGGTGTCGAAGCATTCTCGACCATTTTTTTCAATTCGCGCGGGCTGAGGCTGCGCGTCACGGTAGGTTCGTCCAGGGGCGGAGGCGTGGAGGTGATTAAGGCGCGGGCCGACTCCAGATCCTTCAGCAATTCTGCGGCGTTGGCCTGTCGGTGCGCGGGCTTCTTCGAAAGAGTTCGATATACCAGCCCGCGTGCGACTTCGGGTACGGCGTCCAGAGCTGCAGGCGGCTGGTTCAGGATGGCGAAGGTCATCGCCGCGGTATTGGGGCGCACGAATGGGTGACTTCCGGTAAGCATCTGCACGAGAATCACGCCAAGCGCCCACACGTCGGAGCGCTGGTCGACGGGTTCGCCGAGGATTTGCTCCGGAGCCATGTAAGGAAGCGTGCCGGTCAAGGAGATGGATTGCGTAGCGCTGGCGGAGGCGACCACGCGGGCCAGGCCAAAATCGACGATCTTCACGAGGCCATCGTTGGTGATGATGATGTTCGAAGGCTTGATGTCGCGATGAACGATGTTGTGGGAGTGCGCAGCGCTGAGGCCTTTGGCGATCTGGATGGCGAGATCAAGCGCTTCTTTGGCCGGTACCACGCCCTGGGTGAGCTTTTGGGAAAGCGTTTCACCTTCGTAGTAGCCCATGACGATGAAGAACTGATGGTCGTCGGACTCTTCTAGTCCGTGAATGACGCCGATGTTGGGGTGATCGAGGGTCGAGGCGGAACGAGCTTCGCGAACGAGGCGTTCGCGGTCGCTGTCGGTGACGGCAATGTCGGGAGGAAGGAACTTGAGCGCGACGGTGCGTTCGAGCGTTAGGTCCACAGCTTTGTAGACTACGCCCATGCCTCCGGCACCCAATTTTTGGGTAACCTGGTAGTGCGAAATGGTTTTACCAAGCATGGTAATTCCAGCGAAGCGTTGACAGGATTCTAGGGTTACACGCAGTGCAAGTCAACGAATTGCAAGGGGTTGGAAGCCGGTCAGGCGCGGTGTCAGAAAAAGGCTGCGCCACCGTCTACGTTGATCGATTGGCCGGTAATGGCGCTAGATTGCCCGGAGCAAAGAAATAGCGCCGCGCTGGCGATTTCGTCCGCCGTCTGTCCTCGTCCTTGCAGCAAAGTGCTCAAAAATCCCGCCAATTGCTCTTCCGGGCTGACCCCCAGCTTTCGCGCGAGGGTGGCGCCGAGTTCCTTGGACATGAGCGTTTCGGTGACAGGTCCCGGGCAGAGTGCGTTCACGCGGACGCCTTTGCGCGCCGCTTCCGCCGCGGTGACGCGGGTGAGTCCCAGAATGCCTGCTTTGGCTGCGGCGTAGGCCGATCCCCATCCAAAGGCTGATTTCGCGGAGAGGCTAGAGATATTCAGGATTACGCCGGACCCGCGATCGTACATCTCCGGCAGCACCAGCTTGCTCAGGAGAAATGCGGCGCGAAGGTGCACAGCGATCACGCCATCGAATTCCGCGAGCGGATATTCCTCGACGGGGACGACGGGTCCGTAGTGCCCCGCGTTGTTGACCAGAATGTCGATGCGTCCAAATTTTTCGCGAGCCGCGGCGACTACACGGATGCAGCCGGCTTCGTTGGCGAGGTCAGCGGTGACGAACCCCGCGGTCTCATGATTCTGTGTTGCGCCATTGATCTCGCCGGCCGTGGCGGCCAGTTCCATTTCGGTACGGGCCGTGAGAAACACTGCAGCGCCTTCGTTGGCAAACAGCCGGGCGATGGCGCGGCCGATGCCCCGCCCCGACCCCGTGACCAGCGCGACCTTGTTTTCCAAGAGCATGTTTTCCAGGAGCATGCGGATACCGAGGATAAGAGGAAGAGAACACGCTGGCAAGGCACGGCGTAGGAAATCGGTATAGGGCCAGGGTCGGCTTAGCGGTGAGGTGGGACCTCCTGGTCGCGGGCAGGCGCACGACCTAATCCTACCTAGTCCTGAAGATGCGCAAGGACGATGGCCCACAACTGTCCCCTGGGCCAGATGTAAATCGCGCGTGCGATGCCTAACCTGAGTACATCCAGGGTCGCATCGTACTGGTTTGTGCGGCGTGTTTCGATCTTTGTCCAACCCGCGACCAGACCGGAAGGAACCGGCTGCGGCGAATTCCACGGGGGCTTACGCGTGCGTCGATCAGCTTGCGCCAACCGGAGCACGACATTCCTGACGATCCTGCTCGCTGCATCAGCGCTGGTGGGTTGCGCTGGGGTGACCTCCGGTAGTCCCGCCAGTAGTCCCGGGAACACCTCCGGTAGTCCGACGGGAGCATCGATCACCGCGCAGCCTGCGAGTCAGAATGTCACTGTGGGGCAGACCGCGACGTTTGTCGTAAGCGCGGCGGGGACGGCTCCGCTAGCCTATCAGTGGCAGAAGAATGGCGCGAACATCGCCAACGCGGCCGCGGCGAGCTACACCACGCCTGCAACGACGATGGCGGACAATGGGTCAAAATTTGGAGTGGTGGTAAGCAATGCGGCTGGAACGGTGACGAGTGCTGCCGCGATGCTCACTGTCAATGCGGCCAACGCACCCCCGGCCATCACCGCACAGCCGGCCGGCCAAGCCGTAACGCCAGGACAAACCGCGACGTTTAGTGTGACCGCGACAGGAGCGGCTCCGCTCTCTTACCAGTGGCAGAAGAACACCGCGAATATCACGGGAGCCACCTCGTCCACTTACACCACCCCTGCGGCAAAGGCCGCGGACAATGGTTCGCAGTTCCGCGTGGTGGTGGCTAACTCGGTGGGCAGCGCAACCAGCAACGCGGCGACGCTAACGGTTTCGTCTACAGCCACAGCTGCTCCGAAAATCACCACACAGCCTGCGAACCAGACGGTCAACGTGGGACAGGCCGCGACATTCAAGGTCGTTGCCACCGGAACGCCCGCGCCCACCTATCAATGGCAGAAAAATGGCGTCAATATTAGCGGCGCGGCCTCGGCGAGCTATTCGACGCTGGCGACCGTGATCGGCGACTCCGGGTCTACATTTGATGTGGTGGTCACGAATTCCGCGGGGAGCGTCACCAGCACCTCCGCGACGCTCACTGTGAATCCGGTCACCACGCCGCCCTCCGGGGCTGACGTGACGACCTATCACTACGACAACCTGCGCACCGGGCAAAACCTCAACGAGACCGTGCTTACTCCCGCCAACGTGAATCAGACCAAATTCGGGAAGATCGGCTCGTTTGCCGTCGACGGCCACGTGGACGCTCAGCCGCTCTATCTTGCGAACCTGGCCATCCCAAATAGCGGAACGAAAAACGTTCTGTACGTTGTGACCGAGCACGATAGCGTGTATGCCTTTGACGCCGACAGCGTCAACGGCAGCACGAGTACGATCCTCTGGCAAAAATCGGTGCTGGCCTCGGGAGAGACTTCCAGCGATGATCGCGGCTGCGGCCAAGTTACTCCCGAGATCGGCATTACTTCCACGCCGGTTATCGACCGGACGCGCAACGCCATTTATTTGATCGCCGTGTCCAAAACTTCCGGCGGCAACTATATTCACCGCATCCACGCGCTCAACCTGACGACCGGCGCGGAACTGTTCGGAGGTCCGACCACGATCACCGCGACTTACCCGGGAACCGGCGCGAACAGCTCGAACGGAAACGTGGTCTTCGATCCCGCGCAATACAACGAACGGCCTGGACTCCTGGAAGTCGGTGGCACCATTTACACCACTTGGGGTTCGCATTGCGACGGTGGCCCCTACACTTCGTGGGTGATGGCGTACAGCGCCGATACGCTGGCGCAAACCAGCGTCGTTGAACCTGGTTCCGAACGGCAACGAGGGCGGCATCTGGATGGCGGGCACAGCGCCCGCGGCAGATGCTTCGGGCAACATTTATTTCATCGTTGGCAACGGCGACTTCGGGACCACGCTCGATGGCAACGGATTCCCGGCGAACAAGAATTGCGGCAATTGCTTCGCCAAGATTTCTTCGTCCGCCCCGTTGACGCTTCTCGACTACTTCACGCCATTGAACACCGTGTCGGAATCCAACGCCGACACCGACTTCGGCTCCGGGGGGCCGCTACTCTTGCCCGACATTGTCGATTCCAACGGCACAACCCGGCACCTGGCGGTAGGATCCGGAAAAGACTCCATCATTTACGTCGTCGATCGCGACAACATGGGCAAATTCAACGCCAGCCAGGACAATATCTATCAACAGATCACCGGTCAGATCTCCGGTGGCGTGTGGTCGAAGCCCAGCTACTTCAATGGCACGGTCTACTATGGCTCCGTCGGTGATTCGATCAAGGCGTTTCCGATCTCCGGCGGAAAGCTGGCGACGTCACCCTCATCGAAGAGCGCCCATACGTTCGGCTATCCCGGCGCCACACCCGCGATCTCGGCGAATGGTTCGAGTAATGGCATTGTCTGGGTCGTGGAAAACGGCGGCACCGGTGTGCTGCACGCTTACGATGCCACCAATCTGGCCACCGAGTTGTATAACTCGAATCAAGCTGCCAACAGCCGCGACCAATTCTCCGGCAACAAGTTCATCACCCCGATGATCGCCAACGGCAAAGTCTATGTCGGCACCCAGAACAGCGTGGCCGCCTTCGGCCTGTTGCCGTAGCCGCGCGGCGAAACAAAAAAGGGAGCAAGCGACAATGCTTGCTCCCTTTTTCAGATCCTGCCATCGAGCCTGGTTACGCTACCTTTTGGGTTTCAGATCCTTGAGCAGGTGATTCACCAGCCCGTTGATTTCGTCCTGCGTCAGAGAGAACGCATCGCGCTTCACCGGTTTTTGGCCAATGGCGCGATACACCAGGTGATTGTTGACACGCTGCGTGAGGTCGAACACGATCGTTCCCTCGCGGAAGTGGACGCGCTCGTAACCCACGGCCGCCGGTCCGTAACCCCAACCTCGATAGCACCCGTAGGGTCCGCAAACCAGGCCGGGATAAGCGCCCGGATAGACCGTTTGGACCGTCTCACTGCGGTGATCCACCGCGAAGTGATAGTCGACCAGAAAATCCGCGGCGGCGGGGTCACTGACCTGCACCAGGCCTTTTGCCGTCAGCGTTTGCTGGATGGCCATCTTCACGCGGTCGCGGACGACGTCGTTCTGCGCGTTGCTATCGCGCACCGGGCCTTGATCGCGGGCCAGGGTGTCGCGCGAAGTTACTCGACGATTATCTCTGCTATACATTGCCGCGCTGCCCGGCTCGGGTTGCCACGCCCATGTCATACCCTTCGCGATGTGAATGTCCGGATCTCGCGTTATTTGAACATGGTCGTCGCATCCGGCCAGTGCCAAGCCACTCATGCACACGACCGCTGCGAGCGCCGTCATTTTCATTCTGGGAAAGCACCAAGACGCCATCGCAATACTCCTGTAGAGCTACATTCCCACTCGTTTATCTAACACCAGGCTGCTGGAATAGTTGCAGTGGATGCGCGGGGTTGTGCCGTGGAGGGTAATCCGTCGGTCTTTGCTAGTCCCAGTTCTTCAGCCGCGGCCAAAGTTGCCGCAGATTTCCCTTCAACCCACGGGCCAGCAGGATGGGCCGGTTCTCGTAAGGCATCGAGTAGGGGCTGTAGATTCGGCTACTGGTTCTACCGAAGCAAAATGCGAGCGAGCCTCCTCGATGTCGTTGGAACCCACCAATATCACAATCTCGCCGGTATATTCGCGCGGTCCCCACAAGAAATAGTTTTGATGCGTGCAGATCACTTTCGGCAGGCCATACTGCGGTCCAAAAAAGTCGATCGCGCCGGCTTCTCCGTAGTTGTCCGCATAGATCGCAGCCGTGCGCTGTTCTTCCGCCGGCAACGAATGATAGACCCGCGCGACCGCCGCGACCATTTCCGGCCATCCGAATTCATCGGCGTAATACTGTGGCAGCGCCACATTCACCTGACTGTGTTCGGTCCGCGAAGGTTCGAGTCCCAGACGCTGCTGAAATCGCAGAAAGGCATCGATCGGCAGCACCGGCAGGGATATCGGAAGCAGAGCCAGCTTGAGGGCGATCAGCCAAACGAAAGCCGAGCATTCCAGCACGAAGCGCAATCGCGGCCGTGCCTGGAAGCGTGGCGAAAACAGGAAGAGTTCCGCGATCACCCCGCCAGCCGCAATCACCAGTGGATATACCGGCGCCGAGTAATAGTTCTTTCCGTGAGCCAGCATAAAAAACCCTATGACAATCACGAACGCCCACCCGAACGTGCGGTAAGCCTTGGCCTGACGCGCGAAAAAATAAAAGAGCAACCCGGCGAGCCAGAACGGAAAGGTCTGCGGGCTCATCATCAAAATCTGCTGCTTGATAAACGCGATAGGCGGAAGCGCGATGTCCCTGCCGGAGGCTCGAATATTGTGCATGAGCTCGAGAAATGGCCACTGATGATGAATATTCCACAGAAGATTGGGCAGAAAAATCAGCAGCGCCACGCCGGTGCCCGCCAGCAGCCAGGGAGTGAACAGCAACTTGCGCTGCGGCGTCAGCAACAATCCGGCGACCAACGCCAGCGCGAAGAAGCTCATGGAGTATTTATTCTCCAGCCCAAGGCCGCCGATTGCCCCAAACGTCAGCCACAACCTGACGTTCCCGGTGTTGATCATGCGCAGCAACGCGTAAGCGCATCCGGTCCAGAAAAGAGGCTCCAGCGCGTTCATCGCAAACTGGTGATCGAGTACGTACCAGACAGCGGGCGTCGCGGCGAGCATTGCTGCCAGCGCCGTGCCGAACCGCCGCGCTCCCAATTCGTGCGCGAATGCCGCCGTCAGCAGAATTCGCCCACAACCTGCCAGCGCCGGCCAAACCAGCAGTGCCTGCAGAGAAATCCCCAGAGTGTGCCGCGCGATCCACGCAATCACCGCGATCAGCGGTGGTTGATCGACGTAACCCCAATCGAGATGCTCCGAGCAAGCCAGGTAGTACAGCGCATCGCGGAAATATCCGTAACGCGTAGCGGTCGCCATATGCGCCGCAAAATAGATCACTGCAATCAGCGCGGGAAAAAACCACCACGCCTGCGTCAGCCTCTGCTCTTTATTTTCAACGGATGACATGGACCGGGAGGATAGCAGAACACTGCAATTCCACGAAGCACGCGCCGCCGTCCGTTTTCGAGAAAGTCAGGACTCCGACGGCACCGCATTCCAATCGGCGGGCGGAAGGTCGACGGACCAGAACTCCGGCGTCGGCTTCTCAAATTCGAATGCAACTCCAAGCTCCGCGCCTGGTAAATACTCCACCCGAACGACCCGGCAGCGTTGTTCGAGTTTTGTCTGCATGTTGGTGAGCATCATCGGCTGACCCGGGAGGACTTCCATCTTCAACTTGAACAATCCGCCATGCGCGTTCACCGTGATGGTGTGCGTCACTTCCTGCGCCCTTTGACGCTGGGGAGTTTCCGTCATCACGAGGACAGGCACATTCAACTTCACACGCTCACTTCGCCGCTTTTCCCGAGTACTCGGGTTTTCCAAAGAAGGCTCTCCGCTCATAGTGATCTTGCTCGCAGACTATCCGAAGAAACAGGTGGCCACACCTGGTGAAAAGCGCTGGTTGGGATCCCAAGCAAGCCAACAGTCCGCTTGAATGCTGCCCCTGGATGCCCCTGAATGCTGCCAAAGATACGAGTGAGAGCCTAGTATAGCGCGGCATTTGGATTTCTTTGTCCCTAACCGTTCAGCTTTCGTTCGAGTCGCGATTTCACCTCAGGCCATTCCGAATCGATCACGCTGAAATACACGGTATGCCGGATCCGCCCAGTGGACGTCATCATGTGGTTGCGGAAAATCCCCTCTTCCTTCGCGCCGATCCGCAAAATCGCAGCTCGCGATTTATCGTTCAAAGAATCCGTCTTCAGTTCCACGCGCATGCAGCCCAGCGTTTCGAACGCGTGCCTTAGCAGCAAGTATTTCGCCTCGGTGTTTGCGGCCGTGCGCTGCCACTCGCGCCCGATCCACGTGCTCCCGATCTCCAGTCGATGATGTACCCGATCGATATTCATGTAGCGCGTGCTGCCGATCACTCGCCCCGCCTTTTCGATCTGCGCGAACGGCAACGACACGCCATTCGCCTGCTCCTTCAAGGCCAATTCAACGTAAGCCGCCATGTCATCCGCCGTCCGCACAGGAGTGGGAATCCACCGCCACAACGGCTCCTCCAGTCCCACCTCGCACAATCCCGCAATGTGCTTTCGCGACAGGGGCTCCAGCCGAACGTGAATGCCCTCCAGCACGGTGGGATCGACCTTCATTTCGCCAGCAGTCATGCCGGCAGTTTGGCCCTCGCCGGGCCTTTAGACCAGCGCCAAAATGGACGATCGTTTCTCCGGCCGGGATCGAGCGTTCTGGTTGGGTTGCCTCGAATCACAACGATTTTCCGTAACGGAAGGTGGCACCGGCGGGAGAGTGAGGTATGATAGATTCTTGCGAAACTGTACCTTAGGATGACGATGCCGACCGAGAATAATGGAAAAGTACTGCTGCGAATCAGACCTCGAGGTTTCTGCGCGGGTGTCGTACGCGCTGTGGATATTGTGGAGCTGGCGTTGGAAGCGTATGGGGCGCCGGTCTACGTGCACCATGAGATTGTGCATAACACCTATGTAGTTGAGCAGTTACGCCGCCGCGGAGCCATCTTCGTCGAAGCCATTGAAGACGTGCCCCACGGGGCCGTGCTGGTCTTCAGCGCTCACGGCGTGCCTCCCACGGTTCGCGACGAGGCCAAAGAGCGTTCGCTGAAAGTGATCGACGCCACCTGTCCGTTGGTCACCAAAGTTCACTTGGAGGCGCTCAAGTTTGCCCGCGAAAAGCGCACCATCATTCTGATTGGCCACCGCGATCACCAGGAAATCGTGGGCACCTCCGGCGAAGCCCCCGACAGCACCATCGTCGTGGATTCCGTCGCCGCAGTGGACGCTTTGGAAGTAGCCGAGCCCGACAAGCTTTCTTTCCTCACGCAAACGACACTCAGTCTCTACGATACGCAAGAAATCGTCGCGCGCCTTCGCCAGAGATTCCCAGCCATCAAAGGCCCCGCCAGCGACGACATCTGCTACGCTACGCAGAATCGGCAGGAAGCGGTAGAGCAAGTTGCCAAGGACGTGGACTTCATCCTGGTCGTCGGTTCGCCGAACAGCTCGAATTCCAACCGCCTTGTGGAAGTGGCCCAGCGCAGCGGCGTCAAAGCGCAGCTCATCGACTCCGCCAAGGACATCGATCCGCAATGGCTGGAAGGGATCGAACGCGTCGGCCTGACGGCGGGAGCTTCCGCTCCCGAGGTGCTTGTTGAGCAAGTGAGCAGCCGACTCGCCGAGATCGGATTCACGGATCAGCGCGATCTCGATCTGATTCGCGAAGACGTGCGCTTCACCTTGCCGCCGGAGCTGGCCACCATCGCAGCCGCGCCGCGCCGGTAACAGCCGAGGATGCGCGCGCCCATGCAGGCGCCGGGCTTTAGCCCGGCGAATCAGCGCGAACGAAGTTGTGAGCGGCTTTCTTAAAGTTTTTTTGGGTCGCCGTAAACTGTTCGAGAATCAGGGGCCAGTGATAGACGCGCTCGGATTGCAGTAAACGAGTGAACCAATTCGTAAGCCGTAGCCCAGCCTTGCGCTGGGAAACACAATACAAGGAGCCAAACTTTGGCGGTCAAAATCGCCCGTCAGCCGAAGAAGATTGCCTTGATCGGCGCGCCGTCGAGCGCCGCCGCGTTTTTGCCTGGCTCCGAGAAAGCTCCCGCTGCCTTGCGAGCTGCCGGACTCGTCGAGCGCCTGCAGGGCGCTGGATTCGAGGTGATCGACTATGGTGACTGCGCTCCGCGCCTTTTCGCTGACGATGAAGAACATCGACGCGCCCGCAACCTTCCCGCGATCGTCGCCGGCCTCAACGATTTAAAGGTTCACACCGAAGTCGCCATGAAAAGCGGCGCGCTGGTGCTGGTGTTGGGCGGCGACTGCGCGCAATCCATCGGCTTGCTTACCGGAGCCCGCCGCTATTACAAGCACATCAATTTGTTGTGGTTCGACCGCGATGCCGACCTGAACACGCCCGCATCGACACCGTCGGGACGCATCGACGGCATGGTGGTCGCGCACATCATCGGGCGCGGCGCGCCGGAACTGGTGCGCTTCTGGGGCGAAACGCCGCTGGTCCGCGAGCCCGACGTCACGCTGTTCGGAATTACCAGGCTCGATCCGCCCGAACAAGAATTTCTGAGCAAGTCTCCGTTACGGCACGTTTCCGCGGAAGATATCGCCGCAAAGGGCGCAACCGCGGCGGCAACCGAAGCATTGCACCTCATGCACGCCGATACTCGTGAGTTCGTCCTGCACCTGGATCTGGATGTCCTCAGTCAGGAAGACTTTCCGCCCGTGAATGTGCCGGCGAGCGGTGGACTGAGCCTCGACGCTGTTCGCGACGCCCTGAGAGAATTCGCACGGAGCAAGAATCTGCTGGGGCTGGACGTGGCGCAGTACAATCCCGATAAAGACCCTGACGGCGCGAACGCCAAGAAAATTGTCGATTTTCTTGTCGAAGCACTGGCCGCCCGCGCGGATTCCACCACGGCGCCGGAACCTTCGGCCGCCGAAACCGCACACTCGTTGACGGCGGAAGTTCCGGCTTCCGGCCCCGACGAATCCGAACCGGCTTAACTCGTAGTCCCCTGATTCCAATCGTGAGCCTCTCGTCAGGCTCTTCCAGCTCATTTCTTGTCACGCCTTCCATGCCTCTGATGAAGTTGCGGCTTCGTCGCGTTTGCGGATGTAACGCGCTAACCCCAGGAAACTTAACTCTAGGGCGCCGGTGAAGGCGTGGTGTTCGGCTTCGACGGGGCCTAGCTTCTCATCCATTTCGGCACGCGATTTTTTTACGAACGCATTCATGGCCGCGGCATTGCGTGCGTCGGGATCTTGCGCGACGCGACCTTCGGCAGCGGCGGCGAGAGCTTCTTCGGCGGCTTCGGCCCAGTGGTGGAGGCGCTCTCTAAATTCGGCGATGTGCGCGGCGGGATTATCGGAATAGCCGTAGTGCGTAAGGAAAAGGCGCGCGGGGCGACGCGCGAGAATGCTTGCGAAGGACTGGTCCCAGAGAGGGAGGTCGATATCGGGCGGGGGCGTAGCGGGGAGAATATAGGGGCCGTTGTCGATGCGGATTCCGGCGGTGTCCCCAATGAAGGCTACGCCTGCATCGGCGTCGAAATAGCTGACGTGATGCGAGGCGTGGCCGGGTGTGTACACCACATCGAGCTTGCGGGCGCCGAGCGTGAGGGTTTGCGCGCCCTCCATAGTGCGGATATTTCCCGCCGGGACCGGCAGCGTTTCGCCGAACAGGATCGAGAGCTTTTCACCCCACAGCCGCGTGGCGCTGGCGAGGAGCTTTGCCGGGTCGGCCAGATGACGCGCGCCGCTGGCGTGAACGTAGACGGTAAGCCCGGGGTTTTCGCGTACCAGCTTGCCAGTCGCGCCGGCGTGATCGAGATGAATGTGCGTAAGCAGGATGGCGTCGAGATCGGAAATGGATAGACCGCGGAGGCGTAGTTGTTCGCGCAGCGTGGCCAGCGTGGATTCCGGGCCGGGATCGATAATGGCGCGATGATTTTCGGATTCAAGAAGCGCGGCGGCGATGGATTTTGGATGGCCGACCCAATTCGTATCGAGTACCGAGATTTTGTTCATGGCTGGTTTTTTGCGGGCTTTTTCCGGAACGCGGAATCGCCGGCGCTTTTGAATTATGAAGCGAATTATCGCGCTGTCCAACCTCCATCGATCAGGACGGTGTGACCAGTGATGAGAGACGCGGCCGGCGATGCGAGGAATACGACGGCCCCGGCGACGTCCATGGGTTCGCCGATGCGATGCAGGCCAGCGATGCGTTCGATCACGTCAGCGCGGAACGCAGGATCGGAGAGCGCCTCGTCGGTGCCGGGCGTGGCGATGAAGGTCGGCGCGACGGCGTTTACCGTGATGTTGTGCTGGCCCCATTCGACGGCGAGGCACTTGGTGAGGTGGGAGATGGCGGCTTTGCTGGCGCAGTAAACAGATTCCGTGGGCAGCGCGGCGAATCCGGCCTGCGAGCTCATGTTGATGATGCGGCCACTGTTGTGGCGGATCATGATTTTCGCGGCGGCTTGAGCAGCAAAGAAAGTTGCTTTCAGGTTGATGGCCAGCGTCGCGTCGAATTCGCTTTCTGGGACGTCCAGGGCGAGATTGGTGAACCCGCCTCCCGCGTTGTTGACGAGGATATCCAACTGGCCGAAATGCGCGGCGGTGCCGGCCATGCTGCGGGAAATCTGGTCAAGATCAGTGACATCCATTTGCAGCGGAAGGGCGCGGCGGCCCATGGATTCGATTTCGCATGCGAGATCGCTTCCGGTGGCGATGTCGCGCAAGCCGAGCGCCACGTCCGCTCCCGCATGGGCAAGCGCAAGAGAGATGGCGCGTCCCAGGCCGCGTGCGGCGCCGGTGACCAGGGCAACTTTGCCGATGAGGTCAAATTTGGGAAAATCATTCATCGCGAGTGCTTGGTGCCTTCAGGATTTGCGTGCGCTGAATATCAGAGCACAAGCGGACCTCTTCCGCCACTCGCCCGCGCGCTGGAAAAAATGACCGGTGCATCGCCAAAATCGAAAGAGGCACGAACACGTCGTCCGACAAAGGTGTCACGCGGTAGTGGCACGAAAGCTCAAGGTGCGGACGGACGCCTATCCGGAGTCGTTTCTGCGGCGAAGTGACGCACAGTAAGGCGCGGCGGTGGTTTAGACCGGCTTTGGAGTGTCTGTGCCAGGCTGGGCGAGATCGCCTAGCGGCCGAAGACGAGCGAGGCAAACTTCGGAACGGCCGCGATCCCAATCAGGAAATAGGCGAGTGCGCAAAGAAGGTAATCCCAAGCGTTGAATGGCTTCAGTGGCATCTTCGATCAGCGTCCTTGCGAGAGGTGTTTGGGGCTGGCGATGCTGCGGAAACTTTCAACAACTAGCGTCTTGCAGCAGGGACATCATGCCTGAGAAACCTGCGCGGGTCTATACCACGAACACGTTACGCGCGATTACGATTACGATCGCTTGACCGTGAACTGGCGACGCTAATATGCCGACAGGTAGCGGCGAGATCCGTGCCGTGTGTGTCTGCACGGATCTCGATCCCGCCGCCAAAGGGGCCGAGCGGGAGCGTGGGGATTGACACCGCTACTTGGCGGTCACCTGATCGCGAATTTTTTGGTAGGTTGCGCCGGAGAGAATGCCTTTATCGATCAAATCGTGTTTGTCGCGATACGGGCGGCCCTCAATAATTTTGCGGGCGGCCGGCCGATCGATGCCTGGAAGATCCAAGAGCTGGCTTTCGGAAGCGGTGTTGAGGTCCACGAGCGGGTGCTGGCCATTGTTCCAGCCTTCGCGGACACCTTCCGCGGCGGCGCGAGCCTGGTCGGCCGCATCGTGGGCAGCTTCGCCCAGTTTTCTTCCGGCGTCCTCGATGGCCGGCTTGGCGCGCTCGGTGGCCTTGGCGACTTCGTCGCGGGTTTTTTCGTCGCGTGCGCGTTGTTCGGGATCATTGGTGTTGCAGCCCACACAACTTGCCAAGACCAGGGCTGCTGAACAGAGACTCAGAGCGGTGAAATTACGTGAGAACGGCATGGAGCCTCCTGAAATTGAGCCGCGAGCGATCGCGGCATAATTAGACAACCTGAGCGTTCGATGTTGGCGAACCGTCGCTATATTCACTCCGCAACGTGAATCGCCACGCTCGCAGTGCAAAACAAGCGCCGAAGCTCTACGGCCCTAGCAGGGCGCGGGGTCAACTCGCGACGATCACCAACAAGCGAATTCCCGGATGGACCGGATCGATTAGGTAATACTCGCCATCGATGTCGTCTACATAGACGTCATCGTCATAACTCCAGCCTGCGGGCCACGGCTGGTTGTACACAAACCAGTAGCCGCCGTAATTGAAGCGCCGATCGTCGCGACGAGCGACGCGGAAAGCATGTTCTCGGCCGAAGTGAGCGCGGAAATCCTGGTCGGGAATACGGCGGGCGTTGCGATTGCCGGCGTCGCGCTGCGCTGGCTGCACATTATTGTGTGTGTCGCGCTGCGATTGCTCCTGGGTCGCGCGATCTTGCTTGGCGCGATCTTTTTCAGTTTGTTGTTCCTGCTTGACGGTTTGTTGCTGTTGCTTTTCATTCTGCTGTTGCGCCTTATCCGTCTGTCGCGCGCGGTCGGTTTGCTCCTTGTCCTGTTTCTGATTATCTCGTGGCGGTTTCTCTTGTGACTGCTTCTCCTTCTCAGGGGGTTGCTGGCGTTCGGGTTCCTGCTTCTTGGGTTCTTCTTGTTTGGGTTTTTCTTTGTCCTTGTCCGGCTCTTGGAAGGCATAGGCGGGTGTGCCTATGGCCAAGGTTAACAGTACTGCGCTGATCGCGAGTTTCATGTCTTCTCTCCTGAAGATATGGCTGCACCGGCTGGTAGAGGGCAATGGCGCCACGGGGTCCTCGGCGTCGGAACGCAAGCGGAACCGCGACGCTCCACGTGCGGGGAGACGCGGGTACGTGTTTCAAGCTGGTGCAAATAAGATGCTACTGACCCTCGCAAGGTACGCAAAGGGCATCCAAAACCGAGGAGAGACGCGCATTTTAGTTCGAAGATTTTGCCACCCAAGTGGCTTGTTGTTTCATCTAAAGTTGCGAACGTGCCCGATGGGGCGTACGTGTGACCAGCCCACGTCTGCCTCGCTACACCCTTTTAGTGCTTTAGTGCGGGGCTTGGCGGATCGAGTGCCGTCGGGAGGAGGAACCCATGAATAGAGTGAAAGTTGCAATCTTGGCTGGTGTGGTGTTACTCGGAGGTTGCGCAACGAAGCGCTATGTGGCGGACCAGGTGGATCCGGTCAACACCAAAGTCGGGGAGGTCGACCAAAAGCAACAAGGCACGCAGAAGCAGTTGGACGAAGCGGAAAATAAGATCAGCGCGGCGGATGAAAAGGCCACGTCGGCCGACGCGCGTGCAGGTGACGCCATTGGGAGGGCCGATGCGGCTTCGAAAAAATCGGATCAGGTCAAGGACGAATTGCGCGGCGAGTTGAACGACCGGATTGCGAACCTGGACGATTACAAGTCCGCGGGGGACGTCACCGTGCTCTTCAAGTTCAACTCTGCCGAACTCACCAGCGACGGCAAACAGCAGCTAGACCAACTGGTGACTGGCGAAGTGGGCAACCTGAAGCGCTATTTCATCGCCATCCAGGGATTCACGGACAAGACCGGGTCGGCGGAATATAACTTGAATCTGAGCCGGCGGCGGGCCGAGGCGGTGCAAACGTATTTGGTGGCGCAGCACAATGTGCCCGTTTTCCGGATACAGATCGTGGGCTTGGGGAAAGACAAGCCGATAAACGATCAGAAGACGCGGGATGACCGGGAGAAAAACCGGCGCGTGGAAGTGACGGTGTTCAACGCGGACGCCAATCAAGCGGCGAGCAAGAGTTCCGCTTCGCGGTGAACCGCAGGAAAATCGGGGAGCGCAGCGACGCAGCCCTTGGACCAGTGCCAGCGCTGGAACCAGTGCATGAGAGGTCTTGTGCTGCCGGGCCAAGCGCGCGATACGCAGGGCCTTGGCGCTGCGCTAGGGAATTGTGTTTCGGGACGCCTTTGATTCTGAGAAGAATCGAAGGCGGGGAAGTTGTCGTGTACCTCGAAGGGGCCAAACAGACGTCTCAATATGCAAAAATTACCAGAGGGGAAAAACGAGCGGGCTGGAGGAAACTCTTGCAGAAATGGCGACGTGTGGAATACCCTAGGTCACCAATCTTGTTGCTTCTCGTGAAGTAAACCCCTGAGGTGATGTTCTGAGGAGATCTGGGGAGTGGTGCCGCCGGGTCCAAGTAGGAAGCGAAGGACAAGTACAGGCTGAAATGCATCTGACGCAGTTCACCGAGAGTAGTGGTTACTCCCGATGGATGCGTGAATAATACGTGATCTCGAAGTGAATCTTTTGGGAGGATACGATGCGCAGGTTGTGTCTAACAGTGGCGATTAGCGCGATGCTGGTTCTGCCGGCATGGGCTCAGCAGGCAGAAAATAGCACGCGCGACGCGGCGAAGACTGCGGCGGAAAGCACGGCGGCGGCAAGTACAGCTGCGGCAAGCACAGCGGAGACCACCAACGCGGTTCCGGCGGCCTCGCGAAGCAGCTTTGCCATTCCGGACGTTCCGCGGGCGACACCATTTCCGGGTCCGGCAGCATCCGCAAGCAGTGACGAAGACGGGCCGGGATTATTGGTGCCAAAGTTTGAACTAGCGGCCATGTACAGCTACATCAATTTTCAACCGGGTAGCGGCTTCGCTAACTTCAACAGCGAGGGCGGAACAGGATCATTTACCTACAACGTGAATAAGTGGCTCGGGCTGACCGCCGAAGCCGGCGCGTACGGCTTCTCCAGAAACGTCCCGGTCACAGGGAAAGCCGAGGGCGGCTTCCAGACCTATCTGTTCGGGCCGCGACTCAACCTGCGCCGGAAGTATTTTGTTCCTTTCCTTGAATTTCTGATCGGCGATTTCCGTGCCGACGGCCAGGTCACCGGCGGCCCCCGGCAGAGTTCCTTCGCTCTAGCGGCGGGCGGCGGCGTTGATGTGGTCTTCACCAAGCACATCGCGTGGCGATTCGCACAACTTGATTATTTGATGACCAACGCGAACGGGATAAATCTCAATCCCAGCGGGCGTCAGGACAATTTCCGCGCAGGAACGGGCCTGGTCATTCGCTGGGGCTTCCCGCCTCCGCCGCCACCACCGCCATCGGGACCACCGACGGCTTCGTGCTCGGCAAATCCGGCGGCAGTGTATCAGGGCTCCAACGATCCTTCCGCTATTCATGTGACCGCCACCAGCCCGGCGAGTCTACCGCTGAACTACAGTTACACCGCGACGGGTGGCACGGTGGAAGGCACCGGGCCGGACGCGCGCTGGAATTCGTCGGGCTTGGCCGTGGGCACCTACACGGTGACCGCGAAGGTTGACGATGGAAAGGGCGGCACAACTTCCTGCACTGCGGACATTCAGGTTCAGGAAAAGCCGCATCACCCGCCGACCATCTCCTGCTCGGCGAACCCCAGTTCGATCGCTCCTGGCGAAAAGTCGACGATTACCTCCACGGCCAGCAGCCCGGACAATCTGGATCTGACCTACAGCTACTCGGCAACCGGAGGCCAGGTCACCGGCAACGGTCCGACCGCGACATATGACTCGACCGGTCTGCAACCGGGCAGTTACAAGGTAAATTGCTCGGTAACCGACTCTCGCGGCGACAAGGCCGATGGACAAGCAACCGTTGACGTGCAGCAGCCACCACCGCCGCCGCAAGCTACCAAGGTCGGCGAGTGCGGCTACACCAAGGCGGGCGTCGCGCGCTTCGACAACCTCTGCAAGCGCGTCGGCGACGACGTGGCCTTGCGCTTGAAGAACGACCCCACCGCCAAAGTGGTCATCATTGGCTACGCCGATCCGAAGGAGCCTAAGGCCGCGAAGCTGGCGCAGAGCCGTGCGGACCTGGCCAAGGCCTACTTGGGAGAGAAGGGCATCGACGCGTCACGCAGCACGACGCGGACAGGCCAAGCCTCCACGGAGAAGGGCACCGAGAAGCAAAACCGCCGCGTCGAATTCATCTTCGTTCCGGAAGGTGCGACGTACTAAACGGCTGACCCGGGGCTCGCAACGCCCTGTCGCGAATCGCGGCGGCGAGTAGCGCGGGCCCGGCACCATAACCCAATCAGTACTGACGGGCCCTTCGAGTTACACCTCGAGGGGCCCGTTTTTCTTTTTGGTATCACCAAGGCCGAGGTCAGTTGCGGACCAAAATGAACCTGGATGCGAGAGGTCCGTTCCGTTCTTGCAATCGACTCAGGGCTGGAGGGTTAGAGCGATGTGGCGAAAAGATCGAGCACGGGCATTCCCAAAACGGTAGATGCATATTTAGTACAATAGAGGTAATATACTTACTTATTAAGGAATATCGAGCGTTCCTGAAATGGAACTGGGGATGCAGGCAGATGGTGGTTCGACATCCACACGGAGGATGACAAAGCCATGATGAGTGAAGAAGCGGCGGTCCTGCGCGAAACAGCGCCTATGAATATCCTGATCGTCGATGACGAGCCCACCATCCGCGAGGCTTGCGGAGAAGTAGCGCAGCTGACGGGCATGAACGCGACCATGGTGGCCACCGCGGAGGAGGCCATCGAAATCCTGGAGAACTCCGCGGTCGACATTGTGCTGACCGATCTGATGCTGCCGCATACCAGCGGACTGGAACTGCTGAAGCGCGTTCACGATACGCATCCGAACCTTCCGGTCATCGTGTTGACGCAATACGGAACGATTGACTCGGCGGTGGCGGCCACACGCATGGGCGCAATCGACTACGTCACGAAACCTTTTCGCATCGAAGAGTTGCGCGCGCGGCTGGAGCGGGCTTCGCGGGCCGTCGAGCTGCAGCAGGAAAATCAACTATTGCGGGAGCAGTTGCGCACGCGGCCGGGGTTCGGCGGCCTCATCGGTTTGTCCGAGAGAATGCAGCGGGTCTACAAAACGATTCAGAAGGTGAGCCAGCACGAGTACCCGGTGCTGATTTTGGGAGAGAGCGGCACGGGAAAGGAGCTGGTGGCGCGGAGTGTGCACTATTCCGGAGCGCGCAAGGATCGCACCTTCGTGCCGGTGGACTGTTCGTCCCTGGTGCCCACGCTGATCGAGTCGGAGCTGTTCGGTTATGTGAAGGGCGCATTCACTGGGGCGCTGCATGGAAAGCAAGGACTGCTGGAAACGGCGCATGGCGGCACCTTGTTTCTGGACGAAATCGGCGAAATGCCGGTGGATTTGCAGTCAAAGCTCCTGCGCGTGCTGCAAGAGCGCGAGGTGAAACCAGTGGGCTCGAACGAACGGCGAAAGATTGATGTGCGCATTATCGCGGCGACCAACCGCGATCTCGATGCCGGCATCAAGAACGGATCGTTTCGCCAGGACCTGTATTTCCGTCTGAATGTGGTGCAAATCAAGATTCCTGCGTTGCGCGAGCGTAAGAGTGATATCCCTCTGCTGGTCACTTCGTTCCTGGATAAATTTTCCGATCCTCACCGGCCGGCGCGCACGATCTCCGAGGACGCCATGCGGCGGTTGATTTCGTACGATTGGCCGGGCAACGTTCGCGAACTGGAGAATGCCATCGAACGCGCCGTGGCGCTGGGCTCGGGTCCGATCCTGCACGTAGGGGATTTGCCGTCGAGCTTGCAATATCCCACCAGCGACCGCGTGCCGGAAAGAGATGAGTTGCTGCCGCTCGAGGAACTGGAGCGCCGGGCGATCCTGCGCACCCTGCGCCAGACCACCGGGGACAAGCTGGCGGCCGCGCGGATTCTGGGAATTGGAAAGACCACGCTGTACCGCAAGCTGAAGCAATATCACATGGAACCGGCGGAGCAGTGAGCGCTTCGCAGCCGGGCATGTAGATCGCGTGATGCGACGCCTCTCGGATGCAATACGCATACCCCGCAGACCCGGGAGAGGTTCAGCTTCCGGATTGCCGACCATCCGTCCAGAGCTTGGCCCCATGCTTCCCGTAAATCCGTTCTTGGTTGGCACTGCCGGAATTATTTATGGCGTCACACCAACCGCGGAGTAAAGCTCCTCAGGCCTATATAGGACGCCGTCCTTCATCACCAAAGCCGTCTTTCTGATGTCGCTAATGTTTGCCACCGGATCGCCATTCACGAGGGTGACGTCAGCTAGCTTCCCGGCCGCAATAGAACCGAGATCACCGTCCAGTTTCATAATGCGAGCGGCGTTAAGCGTGGCATTCTGCAGAACTTTGTATGCGGGTATGCCAGCCTGGACATCGAGTTCTAGTTCACGATGCATGGCGAATCCAGCCAGGGAGTCCGTGCCGTCTTCAATTGCAATCCCGGAGCGATACAGCAGGCCAGTCAGTTCCATCATCTTCGCAAACGACTTCCGGTACGTCTGGTCCATCCCTTCGGGCGGTGTCAGGCCCGTGGAGAGCAGGCTCCGGCGGACCTGCGTAGGCAAGCGGCTTGCTATGGGTTGGAAACCGCGAGGAATTTGACCAGCCCGATTGAGGTACTGATCTTCGAAGACGCTCAACGTAAGATCGAGCTTGGTGTGGTGGTCCTGAAGTAATTTGATGAAGGACTGAACCTGGGGAGAGTTGAGGTCGAGATCGGCGCCGCGTTTTGCGGGTTCGATGAGGCGAGCAATGGTATTGGTGTTTTTGATTTCGGGCATGAAATTCAGAATCAGGAAGTTGATGTGCTGGATTTCGTCGTACCCGAGTTCGACACATTGCGCCGCAGTCATTTCGGCGGGGATGTGCCCGCTGACGCGAAGTCCGTTTTTGTGAGCTTCGTCAATGATCGCGGGCACTAGCTCGGGCTTGACCGAGCTGTAGATTTTAATCTGCACGAACCCAAGCCGTTTGTAGTTATCGACCGCGGCGCGAGCTTCGGCTTCAGTGGACACGAGGACTTTGGTGGGACCATGCAAAGGGCCGCGACCATCAATGTTTCCGGCCAGAACGATGCGCGTTCCCAGCTCCTTGCCTTCCTCAATGCGCTTGCGGCGGGCCAGCAGCAAATCGGCGTCGTTCCCGAGGTCGCGGACAGTAGTGACCCCTGCGGCTAGATTCAGCAGGCCATCGTTGTCACCGACATGGGCGTGCATATCCCAAAGACCGGGCAGCAGTGTTTTGCCAGGCGCGGTGATCACTTCGGCTCCGGCTGGCGCAGTGACTTGATCGGAAGGGCCTACGTTAACGATCGGTTGCCGGCAACCACAAAGCTTTGGTCCTTCCGAATCTCGCCTGATTGTGCATCGAAGAGGTTCACATGCGCGAACAAGACTCCGTTCGGCGCCCGATGAGCCAGCTTACTCGCGAGCTCTGCCGCGCGCCCCTGTTTGGCTTGATCCTGGACGGCTTTCAGCGACTTTGCCGTTACTTCCCAAGCCTCCGGGATGGTGGTAAACCAATCATCGACTGATGCGAAGAATGTCCGATGATCATCGAGCCAGACGTACGTTGGAGAGAAGCCCAGCCCAGTGATGGCATACATGGTGACGCGCTTTTTCCGGCCAGCAGATTCGACGTCGATTTCGGCAAGGCGTTCTGTCCTTGCTTCACCTTCCGGCAACAGAGCGACCTTGCCGCCATTGCCAAGGGCCACTTGCGCGATGACACCCAATTTCGCCGGTGGGTCGTTGATCGACACATACACCGCTGGCGTACTCAGTGTTTTCTCCCCCTCTTCGACGTTGCTTTTCCATCCAGCTTTGCCGCCCTCGAGCGCGTAGCTTTCGTGAATCGGGGATTTCAGATAGTCGTTGCCCTCGACGCTTTCAGCCACCGGGACACCTTGCGCATCCAGCTTCAATATGCTGGTGGTTTTGGGCCCGCGGCCGCGGTCGTTGAATTGAAAAAAAATGTGCAGACTACCATCCGGCGCCTTCCATACTGCCTGCTGTCCTGCAAGATGCCCCGTAATCGACACGGAATAGCGCTCGGCATCGCCAGGAATGTCCGCCGGCAACGGAGGTACGGCACTTTGAGCGCCTTCGGGCTTCTGCGCCCAGCAGCTGACAATCAGCAACAGGTTCGCGATCGTCGCGTGCGTCAGATT
Source organism: uncultured Acidobacteriota bacterium (assembly GCA_963729285.1). Classification (GTDB taxonomy): domain Bacteria; phylum Acidobacteriota; class Terriglobia; order Acidiferrales; family UBA7541; genus Acidiferrum. Next base: position 55,831 of record CAVSNL010000037.1, on the reverse strand, counting down.
TCGCGCGATGGATTTACCTCTGCACATAAGAGCCTCCACTTTTAGGCCGTTCTCCGAGATTATTTGTTGCTGGATCTTATAACGCTTACGCCGCAGTTCATAGAGTCGATCGTGCGAGGTCGGTGTTTTCCCTGGATATCGCCGCCGATTGTTGGCGGTTGACGGGCAAACCGGAAATTGACCCATCGCGATCCTCGTGTGTTCATTTCCCGACTTGCCCTCCCCGACCAGTGAGGCCGCGCCACAACCTTAGTCGGTCCAATTAGGAGCGCCAGCCAAAATCGAGGTTCGACATGGGATGCCAGTATCGGTGCCCACCGTATGTACCCGTCTAAGTTATTGATTGTGGAAGGATAATCACATGATGGGATTGGTCCTGACAGTGCAACGGTACAAATGGGCAAACGCTTGGCACGCTGGCGCACAACGGACACGAGATGACCCACCCGGTTCACAGCGGCGATTCGACCGAGGGCGACGTTATGAGGCTTGCTTTCGGAGTCGAGGATTCTGAGTAGATTGATTCTGAGCAGATCCCGAGGCTCAATTGAGGTTCACTACAGAACAAGACGGACTCGGAGTTTCAGCACGAGCGGTGGCACGAGCTGCCGCTACTCCAATTGCAAGACGCGAACTGATACGCGAAGCCGTCTATTTTCTCCTGGCGAGCGCTAAGGCCGATCGCATTGGCGTATGGATGGAAAGCGAGAACAGCGAACGCGTGCCTGGGCGTGGGTTCGCCGAATTTCGCGGGATCGTCGCGGACCGCGACGGTGAAGCGACGCCGCCGGAATGGGAGAGGTTGTCGCCGGAAGCTCCCCTTCCCGTAGAGCTCTTGAACGGCGGAAAGAGCGCGGAGCAAGACCTGTATCGCGCCCCGGACCAAATGATTCTTGGAGCACTGGTCGAGATGCAAAGGGCGGTATGGGTGCCGGTCGAAAGCGGCGGACGTTTGCGCGGCGTGCTGCTCGCGGGCCTGCGTAAAAAGCATGGTGCGCTGCCGGTCCGTTTACTGGAGTCGGTCTCGGCGGAATTGGCGCTGGTGGTGGAACTGGACGACGAGCGCCGGCGGGCTCAGCAGCGACAGGCCGACCTTACCGTTACCAAGCAATGTCTCGAACAACTGGCATATTCCGGCCCGACTGACGCGGTTCTGACGCGCTTGCTGGACAGCTGCACCGAGACTGGTCCTGAGGGTCATGGAATCGGCGCAACATTCGCCTTGTTGTATGCGCGCGATGAAGCCGTCGGGACTTCGGAGCCTGGGGGCGGGGACAAGCGGATCGATAAACACACCGGTGTAGCAGAGTCGCATGCTGACGCTGACGCAAAACATCGATGCGCTCTTTCGTGGCAGAGCGGGGACCCCACATGGTTGCGCACGCTCGAGGGTCATCACCTGGAGGATGTTTGGCAACAAGCCCTGGAAGCGCGCTGTACCATCACTGCGCGATCGAGTGCGGGTACGGCTTGGCCGGGCAGCGACGGGTCGCGTCTGGTGGCCATCAGTTTGGAAGCGGCGGGCAAGTCCATCGGTATGCTGACCGCGGGGTTTCGGAACCAGTCGGTCTCACGCGCGGCCATCGAACGGCTAGAGTCCAGAGCGGGGCTCGCGACGACCGCCCTGCTGCTCCGGGAGCGTAACGACCAGGCCGCGCGCCACCGAGCCTGCGAAAAGGCGGTATTGCGGACCTGCGGCGCTGCGCTGGAGGTGCTGACGGCGGATGGCGCATCGTCGCGGCTCGACCATGCCGAGGCGCAACTCCTCACGGTGATCGAGTGGCTCGACGAAGGTGTGGTGCTGTTCGACGCGAAGCACGGCGTGCAGGCCATGAACAGCCGCTTCCTGCAATTTGTCGGGCTGACTCCGGAAGAGACCGGACGGGTCACCACGCTCAATGGATTGATCATGCGCCTGGCGGATCAGGTCGCGGAACCCGAGAAATTCGCCCGGCGCTGGCGGGATCTGGCGCGCAACCCAGACGGCGGTGCGCGCGACGAGATCCAGATGCTACGGCCGGTGCCTCGCGTGTTGGAGCGGGTCGCGCGGCCGGTGCTGGATGCGGACGGAAGGCGGATCGGTCGAGTAGAGATCTACCGCGACCTGACAGCCCAGCGCCTATCTCAATCTAAACTGCTGCACACAGAAAAACTCGCGGCGCTCGGCCAGACGGTCACTGGTGTGGCCCACGAGCTCAGCAATCCGCTCACCAGCATCCTGGGCTTATGCGCAGCGCTTGTTCCTGCGCAGCCAGGCCGAGGGAAAGTCGGACGAGGTCCGGCAGATTTTCCAGGAAGCGGAGCGCGCCAGCATGATCGTGCGCCGGCTGCTGATGAGCGCGCGGGAATCGCGGCCGGAGCGCCGCAAGATCGCGCTGAATCTGCTGGTGCTGCGCACGATGGACCTGCAAAAAATCAGGCTGGCCTCCGAAAAGGTGAACGTCGCGCTGGATCTGGACGAGGCCTTGCCGTTCGTGCTCGGCGATGCCGGCCAGTTGCAACAGGTGTTGATGAATCTGATCGGCAACGCAAGACAAGCGATTGAGCAGCGCGGCAATGGCGGCACCATCCGGCTGAGCACCAAATGCATCGATTCTGGCCGTCACGCGCAACTGGAAGTCAGCGACGATGGTCCCGGGATTCCACCGGAGATTGCCTCGCGGATCTTCGACCCGTTTTTCACCACCAAGCCCGCGGGTATGGGAACCGGTCTGGGGCTCGCGATCGTGCAGGGCGTGGTGCGCGAACATGGCGGGCGCGTGATGGTAGCCAGCCCTCCGGGCGGCGGCGCGATCTTTACTCTGGAGTTTCCGGCAGCACCCGCGGAACACACGCGCATGCCGGCGGTGTCCGCGACGGGACCCGGAGAATTGAACCACGAGATTGTGCCGGCTGGACAGGCGCAGGCATTGCCGCAGCGCTCGGCGCCAGCCGGAGCGCCCGTGCTCGCCTCCTGGAAGGGGACGCGCGTGCTGGTCGTGGAAGACGAACCCACCGTCGCGCGGCTCATCAGCGACGTTCTCCAGGACGAGGGACTTCAGGTGGAAGCATTGCTGGACGGGTACGAGGCGCTCGAGCGCGCCGCGCGCGCGTCTTACGACCTGGTGATCTGCGACATGAAGATGCCCGGCCTGGACGGGCAGCATTTTTACGAGACGCTCGCGTGCATGGGGAGTCCGCTGTCGAAGCGGTTTCTTTTCGTGACCGGAGATGTGCTTTCGTCGCACACCCAGGAATTTCTCGAGCGCCACCGCCTGCCACACGTCGCGAAGCCTTTCCGGGTCGAGGAGCTGACCGAAAAAGTGCGTCGCGTGTTGGCGGAAATCCGGCCGGACGAACCTTCAAGCGAGTGGGCGGCGAGAACGAGTGCAGCGAGTACGTGACCTAGTACGTTGGGAGGCAACAGTATGGCGCAAAATCAAGAACGCACTATTCTATTCGTCAGCGACGACGCGGCGCTCTGCGCAGCGGCGCGCCAGGAACTGGAAGCCAGGGGAGAAGGACTACGCGTAGCTGCCGTAAGCACGGTGGAGGCGGCGCACCGCATCATCGCGGATGCGGCTCCCGCGGTCATTCTCCTCGAGGACACATCTGTCGCGGCGGATGCACCAGAGCACCCGGGACATGGCCCGCGGCTGGAATCGGCGGTATCCGCGCTGGCGGCCTACGCGCCGGTTGTAGTCATCGGGCAAGCGCGTCACCAGGGCGATCTCGCGCAGCTGGTTGCGGCTGGCCTGGCGGACTTTGTGGCGCGTTCCAACGGCTATCTCCCGGAGGCGTTAGCCCTGGTGCAGCAACGGTTACAACAGACGCCGAAACCTTTGAGCATGGCGCTGCCGCCCTCCTCGCTTGAAGACGCGGTGTCCAACGCGTTTGGCGAGGTGTTGCGGCACGAGTTGAACAATCCGCTCACCGGAATTCTTGGCAACGCGGAGCTTTTGCTCGCAGAGGTCCGGCGGAAAAATGACGGGCAGCTCCCGAATGGCGGTCAGCAAAGGCTCGAGACCATTGCCGCGCTCGCGGTGCGATTGCGCGAGACCGTGCGCCGGCTGAGTCAAGACTGGGAATCGCGCAATCGATTGCCGCAGAGATCCGCCCAGTCGCCCGTCGCACACTAACCCTCCTCCCCTTCTGCCGGTGGCTGTTCTGCCGGTCGCGATCGCCAGGCGGAGCCCTTCGAAGCTCAAAGTAAAGGAACCCCGCCCTATAAATTCCCCTTGTACGACAAGCGGCACAATTCTCCTCTGATAGTCTCCTCTGACAATGAGCGGCACGAATAGTCCCCGTCCGCGAGCGCAAACGGCCTTTCCAATACGGCGGCACTCCTGCTAGGCTTACCCACCAGCGCCGTCATCCCCGTGCGAGCGCTACTTCCTCATGAGCGAAACTACTGCTCGCCGCGCCAGTCCAGAACTCTTCCCAGAGCTGTTCCAAGGCTTGCGTCAACTGGAAGGGCGCTTTCCGACCAACGAGATAGCGGCGCGTATCGTGAACGCGGCCATGGCCCAGCCGGATGTCGCTGGAGCGCGCCTGTGGCGTATCGAAAAAGGTATCGCGGAGGTTTGGGCCCAAGCCGGAAGCTTGCCGCCCGCGGGCGAAGGCGGGCCCGCGGCGGGATCACTGCGTGATGCCGCCGCGGACGCGACGTTGTGTACCGGGGCGCTGGGTAGCGATGACTTCCGCGTGCGCATTCTCGAGGTGCGCGGATCCGCGCCGCTAAGTGATGGCGCGCGCGCGCAGCTGGATCTCCTGGCGCGCTTCGCCGCTGTTGTTCTGGCGCTGGCGGAACGCCGCGGCGCGATGGAGGAGCTTTCTTCTATCGTGGAGGCCACCAAGCGGCTGAATTCCACGCTCGATCTCGGCGAGCTGATTCACATCATTCTGCAAATCGCCACACGGCAGACCGGTGCCGAACGCGGCACCGTGTTTCTGATGGATCGAGAGCGCGGCGAAATGTGGTCGCTGGTCGGCCTGGGTCTCGACCAGCACGTCATCCGTTTTGCGGCCGACCGCGGCATCGCCGGATGGGTGGCGCGCGAAGGAACGCCGGTGCGCCTGGAGAATGCTTACGAGGACGCACGCTTCGAGCCGGAGTTTGATCGTCGGCTGGGCTTCACAACGCGGCGCGTAATGGGTCTGCCGATTCGCAACGAGTCCGGCGTGATCATCGGCGTGCTTGAACTGCTGAACAAAGCGGAGGCCTTTACCGCGGAAGATGAAGCGTTTCTCGACGCGCTATCCGCGCACGTGGCGCTGGCGCTGGAAAAAGCGCAGCTTCACCGGGAGCGCATCGAGAAAGAAAAGATGGAGCGCGATCTGGTGCTCGCGCGCGAAATCCAGGCGGGATTCTTGCCGGAAGCGCCGCCGGTCTGGAAGGGCATCGAGATCTGCGTGTCGCACCGCGCCTCGCACATGGTGGGCGGCGACTATTATGATTTCCTCCCTGTGAATGCCGGCGGTGAGCAAGCGCTGCTGCTGGTGGTCGCGGATGTGGAGGGAAAAGGCGCGGCGTCGGCGCTGGTGATGGCTAACGTGCAAGCCACGCTGCACGCGCTGGCGGACCACGCCGAGCCACTCGACAAATTGCCGGCGACGATCAACCAGAAAATTCTCGAAGGCGCCCGCGGCTCGCAGGCAGCAGGACGCAACACCAAGTACCTGACGATGTTCATGGCTTTCGTCGAGAACGAAGGGCGCGCCTTGCGCTACGTCAACGCCGGGCACGTGCCGCCAGTTGTGATTCGCGCCAACGGAAGTCAAGAGTGGCTGGAGACCGGGGGAATGGTCGTGGGGTTGCTCCCGGACGCGCGCTACGACTGCGGCTCGGTGGCGCTGGGGAAGGACGATCTGCTGATCGCGTGCACCGACGGCATTACCGAAGCCATGGACGCGGAGGGCAACGAATATACCCGCGAAAGGCTGGCGGATTCGGTGGCGAAATGCCGAATGCAAAGGCCCGAAGAGATACTGCGGTGCATCCTGGAGGAAGTCGATCAGCACTCGCGCGGAGGCATGCACGAAGACGACCGAGTTCTGATGGTCATGAAGGTGACGTGATCGAGTTCGCCCAACAGGAGAAATCGCAAACAGAAATCGCAAACCGCTGCTTTACTGACTTTTCCCATTTTGAGACGGGATTATTCAACGGGACTCCTCCCCCCGTTTTTTTGTAAGTGTGCATTCTAAAGATAGTTAAAGTGGCTTGTTTTGATAGACTTCTGCAAGTGTTCATTCTGCGGGGGTTAGGCTCGCAGGGGAGCGGGACTTTTCGCCCGGCTCGGAAGACGGCCGCTACAGGCTCGCCTCCGGGCGAGTTCCTCGCACGGAATCGAAGAAGGCCAGCACGCGACGGCGGAATTCGACCGGTTCATAGCCCAGGGCGGCGGTATGGAATGCGCCTGGGACGATCCACATTTGTTTTGGTCCTCGCGCGGCGTCGTAGATGCGTTTGGTGTGACGGCAGGGAAGCGCGACATCGGCGGCGTCGCAGATCAGGAGAACCGGAAAGGCCCTCGCGGCCACCGCTTTTTCTGGCGACACTTCCGCCGCGGGAAGACTGGCCAGCAATTCCGCGTGGTAGATCATCGTCCAGGTGCCTGGAGCGAAAAGCGTTTTTCCCAGCCACGGATAGCGCCGGAGGCCGGCGTAGTCGTAGGAGGCCTCGCGCAGGTTTGCGAAAGAAGCCTCCGCGGCGACGGCTTCAATGCGTGGTTCAACCGCGGCCGATTGCAACGCGATGCCCGCGCCCATAGATTCGCCCAAAGCAAATAGATGTCGCGGGTGCTCGGTCGCTTCCAGTGCGTCGACGATGGAGCGGGTGTCATTGCGTTCGAGCCAGCCGTAAGTGGCCATCGCGCCGTCGCTTGTCCCGTGAGCGCGGGCGTCCATCATCACCACGTTGTAGCCGGCGGGCAGCAACACGAGAGCGTGTTCCAGCACGCCCATGCGATTGTCGGCGACGCCGTGAAAAAGCAGAACCCAGTTGCCGCTCGGGTCGGGTGAGCGCACTTTCCATCCGCGAAGAATGCTGCCATCGGAAGCGCGCACGTCGAACTCTTCGCGATGGGCGTGCTCTTGCGCAAAGGCAATGTCCGCTTGCTGCATGAGGTCTGGTGTCAGCGGACGGCGTACGGGATGCAGGAACCACGGCGCGACGATCCAGCCTGCTGCGGCGGCGATGAGCGGGGGGAAAATCAGGAGCTTCAGCAGGAAGCAGGCTGGGCGGCGCATTCTCACTAAGAAGATACGTCAAGAATCCCGCGGAGGTTCCTTGTCGCCGGGCTAAGCACGGTAGCTTGGTGGCGGGCGAATTGGGATGCGCGTGGTAGAGTTTGTGTGAGAACTGAGAGAAGGAGCCCTCAGCGGCTAAAGCCTTGTTGATTCTGCTTCAGTTACGGCACGGCTGAAGCCGTGCCCTGACGAAGCCGTGCCCTGACGAAACCGTTGCCTGACGAAACTGCGTGCGCTGACGAAAACCGGAGTTCACGCGCCGGGCTGAAGCCCAGCGCCTACACAGGCTCGGCAGCGCCCCAACAGATCGGGACCGGGATCGGGCCTACGAAGAAAACAGGACCGACTCTCGCTGAAACATTTTGACTGCCAGGAAGAGGGCGATTCCTGCGTAGAGGCAGGTGCAGAAAAAGATCAGCGCGATGTAGTTCCAGTGATAGGTGCCGGTGACGAGCTCCTTGCACAGCAGGCTCACGTTCAGAATGGGAACCAGGGCGAGCTTGGATGTCAGCTCGATGCCGGGCAATACCGCGGCGATGGCCGGCACGATGACTATGAACGTCATGGGCGTGAGGTAGCTCTGCGCTTCCTTGAAGGTTTTGGCGAAGAGAGAAATGGTCATGAGGACGGCGGAGAACAGCACAGCTACCGGCAGGGCCATGACGAACACAGCGATCACGGTTCTTGGATGCATGGTCAACATGGGGAAACCCTCGCCGATGCTCTGTTGCTTAGCGAATTGGGAGAGAATTGCGAAAGAGCCGCCCATGGAGATAACCGAAAGCGTGGCGGTGGCCAGCGAGGCGGTCAGCACGACGAGAAATTTTCCGAAGACGAGGTGCGTCCGGTCGATGGGGCTGGAAAGGATCGTCTCCATGGTGCCGCGCTCTTTTTCGCCGGCAGTCAAATCCATCGCGGGATACATGGCGCCGGTCATACACATCAGGATGACCAGATAGGTGATCAATCCGCCGTAGGACTCACCGGCGACTTTCTCGTCGGAAACCACGTTTTGCTGTTCGACGTCGAAGGGCTTCATCAGGCTTACGGACAGGTTCTCGGATGCCAGGCGATTCCGCACCATGGCATCGCGATATTCGGTGAAGAGTTTTTCCACGCGAGTCGCGCTGAGCATGGATTTCAGATCATCCTTGAAGACGTAAATCTTCACTTCAGGACGTTCTCCGCGCGCCACGCCGGCCTGGAAACCAGGAGGAATGTCGACCGCCGCGCGAATCTTTTTGTCGGAGATGAGGTCGACATAGTCGGCCGAGGGAGATACGACACGCAGGTTCCTGGCGTCACGTAGCGCTTTCAGGACATCCGGAGAGTCCGCGCCTCCCAGAATCATGATTTTGGAGGGCTCACGGGTGGCTTCCCCGGCAATCTCCACGAAGGCATAACCGACGCCGAAGGTAAGAACCGGAAACAGGAAGAGCGGAATCAGAATGGAGGAGACCAGGGTGCGGCGATCGCGGAGCGCCTCGGTAAGCTCCTTGCGGTAAACGATGCCAACATTGCGCAACGACATGCTAGTGATCCTCCGAGGAAACATAGTGGGGCGCAACCACCTTGACGAAAATTTCCTCCAGGTCCTGCTCGCCGTATTTGTCGCGCAGCTGTTGGAGCGTGCCTTCCGCGAGCAGCTTGCCGTTTTGAATGATGCCGATCACGTCGCAGAGCTTCTCGACTTCACTCATGATGTGCGTTGAGAAGATGACGGTTTTGCCGAGGTCGCGGCATTCGCGGATGAACGCGGTGATGGTGCGAGCGGTCATGATGTCGAGGCCGAGAGTGGGTTCGTCGAAAATCATTACCGCGGGGTCATGCACCAGGGTGCGGGCGATCGAAGTTTTTTGCTTCATGCCGGTGGACAGCTTGTCGCAGCGGCGGTCGCGAAAGCCATTCATATCCAGGCGGTCAAAAATCTTGTCGACGCGGGTTTTCAGGATGGCGTCATCTAAACCATTGAGGCGTCCAAAATACTGAACCAACTCCCTGGCGGTGAGCCGGGGATAGAGAGCGGTCGCGGTGGAGAGAAAGCCGACGCAGGAGCGCACTTTTTCAGGGTGCTCGACGATGTCATGGCCACACACAATGGCGGTGCCGCCGGTCGGCTCCAGGATGGTGGCGAGCATGCGCAATGTGGTGGTCTTGCCCGCGCCGTTCGCGCCCAGCAACCCGTAAATCTGTCCCGGCAGGCAGCGAAAACTAACGTCATCGACGGCGCGAATCTCACCACGCTTTTTGTCCCGGAAATATTTCGATAGGTTGCGAACTTCGATCATCAAGGGGCCTTCATGGGTACCAGAGCGCCGCACTTTCCCACGCAGCACGGCCACCGTCAAAATGTTACTGGAAAAGGTCACCGCCGTGTGAAGCCAAACCCACGGCCAGGTTCCATGCCGTGAAGCAAATCTTTGGCGCGAACGAGGGAGGAGCGGGTTAGGCGGACGCGGGGCGTCAGTTTGTCTCGAGGCCATGTAGGCCATCGCATGAATGGCCGAGACAGGAAGAGAAGAATTTCCTCAGGGGCTGAAGCCCGATTTTGCGTGTCCTTAGATGTCGGAGCTAAAGCTCCGACCCCCTTAGATGCATCTATGCGATGCATTTATGAGATGACTTCTGGTGGTTCTCATTGCGCTGGTTGCGGGTGAAAGGCGGCGGCTAGCGGATGCACTCGGAAAGCTACGTGGGTGGTTCCGGCATCCCGTCACGCAAGCCGCGCATCCATTTGATGGCGACCCCTGATGGCAAGCCGAATTCGGTGCAGCGCCAGGGTACAACGCCGCTAGGGAAAGCCGCAGCCCTATTGCTACAATCAACGTCTTTGAGGCCCCCCGGACGGAGGGTCAGCAAGCCACGCATATAGGACGCAACGCCACGCGGCGTAAGTGTGCTCGCGCACTGTAGCGCGAGAAGGGCAAAGCAACGAATCGCAAACGATGGACCGCCGACTGCGAAATCGCATACTGATCTTCCTGGTGCTGGCCGGCGTGACCGCGCTGGTATTGATCAGGGTGAGCGGGCGCCAGCCGCTGGCGAAAATTTCGGCGGTCACGCCGGTGCGCGAAAACATCATCGCTTCGATCTCCAGCAACGGAAAGGTTGAACCCATCTCGCCTTTCGTCATGCGCGCGCAGCTGGATACGTTTGTCGAGCGCATTCGAGTTGTGGAAGGGCAAGCCGTCAAGAAGGGACAGCCGCTGCTCGAACTGAACGTGAAAGATGCGGAGGCGCAACTTGCGCAGGCACGGTCGAAGTTGCTGCAAGCGCAAAACGATCTGCGGGTGGCAAGTGGAGGAGGAAAGCCGGATGCCGCGGCGCAGGCCGCAGGCTCGCTGGCGACGGCGATCGCTCAACGCGACCGCCTGCAACGGAGCCATGACGCATTGCTGCGACTCATCGACCAGCACGCGGCCACAAAGGATGAACTCGCCGCCAACGATCTGGAATTGACCAAGGCGCAATCGGAAGTGACGCGGCTGACTGCCGCGAAGCAGGAGTTCGACCGCGGCGTGAAGCTGGATGCGAACCAGGCGCCGCTGCTGGTGCAGCAAGCGCAAAGCGAAGTTGCGGCGCTTGAGGAGAAAGTGCGCAACGGGCACATCGTCGCGCCGTCCGACGGCACGCTTTACTCCTTGCCGGTCAAAGCCGGCGATTACGTGAAGGTTGGCGACCTGCTCGCGGAGATGGCGAATTTGCGCCAGGTGCGGGTGCGCGCTTTTATTGACGAGCCCGAACTCGGAGCACTGGAGCCGAACCAGCCGGTGAAAATCACGTGGGATGCGCTGCCAAACCGCGTGTGGATCGGCAAGACGGAAACCATTCCCAAGCAAGTGGTGGCGCGCGGCGCGCGCAGCGTGGGCGAGCTGCTGTGTACAGTGGATAACGACAAACTGGAGTTGCTGCCTAACATAAACGTCAATGTGCGCATCAATTCCAAGGAGCGCGACAACGTGTTGGCGGTGCCTCGGGGCGCGGTGGAAGCCGAGGGGAATCAGCGATTCGTGTACGTCGTAAAGCAAGGCGACTTCGCGAAGACCAAACTGGAGAAGCGCGAGATCCACGTGGGGATTGCCGATTCGACAAATTATGAAGTCACGAGCGGACTGCAACAGGGGGAAATGGTTGCGCTGCCGGGCGACATCGATTTGAAAGATGGCATGAACGTAAGGATCATGAACACGGACGCAAGCTCGGTAAAAGGCCGGCAGGATGCCAACTAGGCCGATGAAAATGGAGCGGCTGACCGCCGTGTTGATTTTATTTGCGAGCGCGAACGTGAGCGCTTCAACGAGCGCTTCAGCGGGCGCAACCGCAACCAGAAAACAAGATGAAGGCATCGAGGCAGGCAGGCGGGCGTATGAAGCCAGTGATTATTCCAAGGCCGCTCAACTTCTGCAAGATGCCGTGGCCAAGAGCCCGCAAAACGGGGAAATCTATCTGTTGCTGACGAAAACTTACAACGAGACCCAGCAACACGATGCGGCCATCGCCAGCGCAGAAAAGGCGGTAGCACTCGAACCCGAAAATTCGGTGTACCACGAATGGCTCGGCAGGGCCTATGGCGGCAAGGCCGAGCACGCGGGCATGTTTTCGGGATTGTCGCTGGCAAAGAAAACGCGCAAGGAATTTGAGACGGCGGTGCGGCTGGACGAAATGAATTTTTCCGCGCGGCAGGCGCTGGTGGAATATGACTGCAGCGCGCCGGGCATCGCGGGCGGCGGTGAAGACAAAGCGCGCCCGCAAATCGCCAGGCTGGCGGAGCTGGATGCGGCGGAGGGCCACTACGCGGAGGGCAACTGTCGCCGGCAGAAGAAAGACTTTGCGACGGCAGACGCGGAGTTCACCAAATCGCTGGCCGATCACCCGAAGTCCGCAGACCTGATCTACGACATCGGCGACTATGCGATGAAGCACAGCCAGCCAGAGCGCCTAATCAGCGTCGCGAACGAAGGCGAGAAGGCAGCTCCGACAGACCCGCGCGGAGATTTTTATCGCGCGGTAGCTCTGATCCTTACGAAAAATGGCAGCGGCGATGCGGAATCCCTGCTGCGCGAATATTTGAAGCGCGCTCCGAACCGCAGCGGCTACCCGCGCCCCTGGGAAGCGCACGAGTGGCTGGGCCGGCTGTATGAGAATCAGGGCAAGACGCAGGCGGCCATCAGCGAATACGAGGCTGCGCTGAAGCTCGATCCGAAAAGCAAGAACGCCAGCGAAGCGTTGAAGAGGCTGAAGAGGGATTGATGGCGCCGCGCAAATTGAACTCGTGGGAAGTTGCGATTCGACTGGAAGCTCGGTCCATGCGGGCAAGCGGGAGGCGAGTGACGCCATGATGGCTGTTCGCGAGACCCTGTCGGTGGCCATCGACGCTCTGCGCGCCAACAAGATGCGCGCCATTCTGACATCGCTCGGCGTGATCATCGGAAGCGCGTCGATCGTTCTGGTGGTTACGATTGCGCTTACCAGTCAGAAATACGTTATCAGTCAGATTGAAGCGATCGGCTCGAACATGGTCTATGTGGAGCTGATCAACGCGGGAAGCAAAGGCCAGCCGCTGAGTTACGAACTCACGATCGACGACATGAACGCGGTGAAAGCGACGGTACCCGGAGTGACCGAGGTCGCCGGCACGCGCGAGTTGCCGATGTCGGTGGTGGTGGGCGGGCGCGAACGCCCGGTGAACCTGATTGGCGTAACCGATGGATATCAGGCCATCCGGCGGTTAGTTATTTTGCGGGGACGTTACTTCGATGCCTCCGATATGGAAGCGCGCACGAAGGTCTGCCTGATCACCAAGCAGGTCGCCGACCGCGTGTTTGGTTTCGACAATCCGATTGGCGGAACGATTCGCATGGGCGAACTGTCATTCACGGTGATCGGAGTTTTTCGCGAGCGAGTGTCCACCTTTGGATTGTCGGAGATCAAGGATGAATCGGTGATCATTCCGTTGACGCTGATGCGCTACTACACCGGGGTCAACGTTCTTCGAGTCTTGTACGCGCAGGCCGACAATGCCGAGGACGTGCCTGCCGTCGAGCGCCAGATCGGGCGCCTCTTGCACAGCCGCCATCCAGCCGCAGCGGAGTACGATGTGCAAACGCTCACGGCGATTCTGAGCGCGGCAAAAAATATCTCGCTGGCGCTTACGATCGTGCTGCTGCTGATCGCGTTCATCGCGCTGTTGATCAGCGGAATAGGAATCATGAACATCATGCTGGTGACGGTGAAAGAGCGGACGCGAGAGATCGGCATCCGCAAGGCCATTGGTGCGGCGCATCGCGAAATCATGTACCAATTTTTGTTTGAGGCGTTTTTGATCAGCGGCGGTGGAGCGGTGGTGGGAATTCTGATCGGATTGTTGATACCGGTGATTGTGCAAATGTTTCTTCCCGGGAATCTGCGCGTACCGGTTTCGACTGCCAGCGTATTGGTGGCATTCATCGTGTCGTGCTCGACGGGCTTGCTGTTCGGATACTTGCCCGCGAACCAGGCGGCGAGAATGCAGCCGGTCGAATCGCTGCGATACGAGTAATTTGAGAATCCCGCGAAGTGATGCGAGGCAGGCATGAAAAAAGAGCGTTTCCGACGCTACAAGAGCAGAGCCATTTGTTGCGGTTTGATCGCCGGCGTTTTGCTGGCGGCATCGAGCGCGGTGGTCTGCGCACAGGAAGCATCGTCGCAGGAGTCCAGCGTCAGTGCCGGCGGGCCCGTGGCGCTGACGCTCAAGCGCGCCATCGAGCTCGCGCTGCAGAACAGCAGGGACATTCAAGTGGCGAAGCTGCAAGCGAGCCTCGCGGATCGCTCATCCATGGTGACCCGTTCGCAATTCTTGCCGAACTCTGTACGGGGGATCGGGCTTGGGCTATACGTACGGAATTCCGGAAACTCCGGGAGGGCGAGCGCCCGCGATCTTCAGCGTGACGTACCAGGAGCAGGTCTTTAACGAGCCCTTGCGCGGCCAGGCGAAAGAACTCCAGGAGCAGGCAAAGTCGCAGCGAATTCTTTTGGAGGACACCCGGAACACGGTCATCGCGCGCACCGCCGCGGCCTATCTCGAACTGGTGATGGTTCGGCACGCGCTCGACCTTTTACGCAAAGAGCAAGCGAGCGCTGAGAAGATCCTGGAGGTGACGCAACAACGCGAGAAGGAAAATTTCGAATTGCCCGTGGAAGTCACGCGATCACAGCTCACGAAAGCGCGGGTGGTGCAGCGCCTGTTGCAGCTGGAAGGCCGCCAGGACGAGCTGGAGGTTTTCCTGCGAAGCCAGACTGGGTTGGCGCAGGATACGCCACTGGAAGTGACGCCCGAAGATTTGCCCGGCGAAGCTGAGCAGGAAGGCGCAAACCTGGTCGCCATGGCCATGCAGAGCAATACGACGTTGCTTGCGGATGAGGCCGACGTCCGCGCGAAAGAATTTCGGTTGATCGGCGAGAAGCGCGGCTACTATCCCACGCTCGAACTCGTCAGCATCTACAGCGTGCTAGGCAAGTTCAACAATTACGATCAGTACTTCAAGACCTTTAACCGCAACAATCTGAATGCCGGCGTGAATGTGCAGGTGCCCATCTTCAGCGCGCAGACGAAGGCCAATATCGCGCTAGCCGAAGTGAATCTGCGCATCGCGCAAGCTAATCTGGCTAACAAGAAAAATGAAGTCAGCGCCGCGGTTCGGCAGAAAACCCGACATTTGCGCGAGCGAGACGCCGCGAAAGAAGTCGCGCGCCTGGAATTGCAGTTGGCCCAGCAGGATGTTGCCGTGCTGCAATCGCAGCTTGATGAAGGGAAAATCAACCTACGCGATGTTGAGCGCGCCCGCCTTGCGGAAAACGAGAGATGGATGCTCTACCTTGACGCTAATTTTCAACGCCAGCAAGCGCAGCTGGACCTGCTGCAAACTGCGGGCCAGTTGGACAAAGTGTGGCAGTGAGCGACTAGCTTCTAGCATGGGAGCAGCCGGGGTTGAAAAGCGGACGCGCTGATGCGCCCCCTACATTTATCGGCGTTTGCCGGAGCCGGGCTTAACCCGTCGAAATAGTTCGCGCAAGCTTTCCTCGCTCCAAAACGCGCGTCAATACGTGACATGCAGATCGACCAAAAAACACTCGAGGCGTTCCTGGACGCGGCTGCCAAGCTGGACGCCGGATTTGCGCGGTTGCCCGCGCACGAGCTGGAGGCTCCGGGCGCCGAACGAATCGCGGAAGTGTTGAACGCAACAGCTGGGCGTCTTCACGACAACTATCCCTACTTTCATCCGTTGTACGCGGGCCAGATGCTGAAACCGCCGCATCCGGTCGCGAGGCTCGCTTATGCGCTGGCGATGTGGATCAATCCCAACAATCACGCGCTCGACGGCGGCCGCGCCACTTCCGCTATGGAAAAAGAGGCGGTGGCCGAAATCGCCGCAATGTTTGGCTGGAAAGATTTTCTGGGCCACCTCTGCGGCGGCGGGACCATGGCGAATCTCGAAGCCCTATGGGTCGCCGGGCAGCTTCAACCGAACAAGAAAATCCTAGCCAGCGAGCAGGCCCATTACACACACCATCGAATCAGCAGAGTCCTGCAACTCGAGTTCGAAGCGGTACCGGTGGACTCGCGCGCGCGCATGGATAGCGACGCCCTGAGGAAACGCGTGGCCCGCGGTGACGTGGGCACGGTCGTCGCGACGATGGGCACGACCGCGACGGGGTCCGTCGATCCGCTGCCGGAAATTCTTGCACTGCGCGATCAATATGGTTTCCGCGTTCACGCTGACGCTGCTTATGGGGGCTATTTCACGCTGGCGCAAAATCTTGCAGCCGACGCGAAGGCTGCGTTCGCGCGAATCGCCGAAGTCGATTCCATCGTGATCGACCCGCACAAGCACGGTTTGCAACCATATGGCTGCGGCTGCGTGCTGTTTCGTGATCCCAACGTCGGTCGCCTTTACAAACATGATTCGCCCTACACCTATTTCAGCTCCGCGGAACTTCACCTGGGCGAAATCAGTCTCGAATGCTCGCGCCCGGGTGCCGCAGCGGCAGCGCTGTGGGCAACCCAGAGACTCCTGCCTCTGCAACGGGGAGGAGAATTCGCCAAAGGCCTGGAGCGCAGCAGGGAAGCGGCGTTGGCGTTGCACCAGAAGATTCAATCGAGTCCCGCGTTCGTACCTGCATTTCCACCCGAACTGGACATCGTGGTCTTCGCGCCGCGAGCTTCCGGCGTCGCGGAGATTTCCGCCCTATCCCGCAAAATATTTGCCGCAGCCGCCAAGCGCGATTTGCATCTAGCCCTGGCCGAATTACCAATCGCGTTTTTTCAGGGCTTGCCTGACGAGGGTGAAAAGCAACGGCGCACGCTCACATCCCTTCGATCGGTCCTGATGAAACCCGACCACCTGGACTGGATCGATCGCATCTGGAAGATCATCCAGCTATCCGTGCCCGGCTGAGGTCGATCTCGGATAGCATCCTTGCGAAAATCCAAGACCGGCGAGCGAACCGCTGGCGGTGGCTTGGCCGCTCGGAACTCCCACTTAATGCAGTATTTAGCCATTCGATGCAGGATACGCGCCATTCGCAGAAAGCCGTGGAGGGATGCAACCAACTCCGGTAAACTATACTCTAGACTACAGGGCTCGGGGCACGCTGGAGAGCGCAGCTGACTGGCTGCGGAGCGTGGCGCAAAACGGGAAAAGTTTTGCACACAGCTAGTTCCGCTTCTAAAACTGAGGGTGAAGAATGCCGGATTTTATGAAGACGTTGCTGTTGAATCCGCCGAGTTTTGACAACTTCGACGGCGGAGCGAGTTCGCGGTGGCCAGCGACGCGCGAGATTGAGTCCTACTGGTACCCGGTGTGGCTGACCTACCCGGCTGGGATGATTCCCGGCAGCCGCTTGCTGGATGCGTCACCGCACAAGGTCAACTGGAAGGAAACGGTTGAAATCTGCAAGAACTACGAATTTTTGATTCTGTTTACCTCCACGGTCGGGTTTACGAGCGACGTCAAGCTGATCCGCAAGATCAAAGAAGCCAACCCGAGCATGAAGATCGCGTTCGTTGGCCCACACGGACACATCAAGCCCGACGAGACGCTGATGGCCAGCGAGGACATCGATTTTGTGACGCGCGGCGAGTTCGATCACTCCGTGGTCGAATACGCAAAGGGGAAGCCGCTCAGTGAAATTCTGGGCGTCAGCTACCGCAAGGACGGCAAGATTGTTCACAATGCGTCCGCGCCGCAACTTCATACCGAAGAACTGGACGCGTTGCCGTTTGCCACCGATATCTACAAGCGCGACCTGAACATCGACAAGTACAACGTGCCGTTCCTGCTGCACCCGTACGTGTCGTTTTACACCACGCGCGGATGTCCGGCTCTGTGCACTTTCTGCATGTGGCCGCAGACGATTTCGGGACATGCGTGGCGCACGCGCTCGACCGAAAACGTAGCCCGCGAAGTGGCGCAAGCGATCGAATACTTCCCGCAGATGAAGGAAATTTTCTTCGACGACGATACCTTCAACATCCGGAAAGATCGCGTCATGGATCTATCGGCGAAATTCAAGAAGCTGAAGTTCCGCTGGTCTTCCACGGCACGCGTGCACAGCGACTATGAAACTTTGAAAGCCATGGCGGACGGCGGCGCGCGTCTGTTCATCGTGGGTTTCGAGTCCGGCGACCCGCAGATTCTGAAGAACATCAAGAAGGGCGCCACCGTAGAGATGGCCCGCAACTTCATGAAGAATTGCCGCAAGGTCGGCATCAAGGTGCATGGCGACTTCATCATTGGCCTGCCCGGCGAAACGAAGGAAACCATCGAGAAAACCATCGAGTTCGCGAAGGAACTCGATTGCGAGACGATCCAAGTGTCGCTGGCGCACGCCATGCCCGGCACCGAATTGCATGACTCGATGGCTCAACAAGGCTTCCTGAAGGTTGAAGCATTAGCCGACTCCGGCGGCCACCAGTTGCCGCACATCGAGTACCCACATCTATCGAAGGCCGAGATGATGGGCGGCGTGAACCGCTTCTACGACGAGTACTACTTCCGTCCGAAGGTGGTGTGGCGTATCGTGCGCGAAGCGCTGTGGGATTCCCACGAGCGTAAGCGTCTCTATCATGAAGCCACGTCCTTCCTGAAGCTGCGCTCCGAACGCTGGAAGTGGGTTCGCCAGGGCGGCGACATCGACAAGCCCATGATCGTCGTACCCGGCACATCGTCAGCTTCCGGCAACGACTAAGCAAGTCGAAGAGCAACTCCAAGACTTTTAAAACCGTGGCCTATCCATCTCAACCGTGGCGCAGCCATTCCTGGCAGTGTTCTTGAGCGTCAAACAGCAGATGAAACGAGACTTCCGTCTCCGGATCAAAACGTTCCTCATGATCCTGGTAATGGTCGGGTGCGCCAATGCGGGCGATCTGATGCTCAAGCGCGGCATGACCGAGATCGGCGCGGTTCAACTTTCCTGGGCTGGTCTGCGGCACGCCTTCCTGCTCACCGTGGCCAGCCCAACGATCTGGCTGGCGATCTTCTTCCTCATTGGCTTCACCGCCAGCTACATGATGTTGATGAGCTGGGCGGACTACAGCTACGTGATGCCCGCGGGGGCCTTCGGCTACGCGCTGCTCACGTTTCTGGCGGTCGTGTTTCTTCACGAGAGCGTTTCGCCCAGGCGCTGGATCGGTGTGATCCTGATCTGCGTCGGAGTATTGGTAGTCGGCCTCACCAAGCCACGCACCACCGATGTCGTACCTCGGCAGGTAGCGGCGTAATGCGCAGCTTCGTGCTGTTCACACTGTTCATCCTATGCAGCACGGGCGGCGAGATCATCATCACGCACGCCATGAAAATCGTTGGCGAGCCGACCAAGTTGCGTCCCCGCGAAGTGCTGATCTTTCTCGGGCGCGCACTCCGCAATGCCTGGTTCTGGACCGGCATACCGCTCCTGGCTGCCTCGTTCTATCTCTTGTTGCTGCTGCTTTCCTGGGAGCCCATCACCTTGGTGATCCCAGCCTCGGCACTGAATCCCTATGTCTTCGGCACGCTAGCCGCCAAGTATTTTCTCCGGGAGAAGATCAGCGCGGGCCGCTGGGCCGGAGTTGCGTTGGTATGCGCCGGAGTCGCGCTAGTGGCCCTCAGTTGACGTCGAAACACCAGCTGCCTTGGACAAACGCAGTTGCCCTGTCCCGGGATCTCTCGACACTGAAGAATGCTCGATGCCTCGGTTTTCGGCCTGGCTTACGGATGCACAGACAGGAGTGTCCGTGCTACTTATCCCGGTTGGTGAAGACAAACTTTCCGCCGGATTTCGCCAACGCGTAGGTGGGACCCAGCTTTTCGAGATAGGCGCGCCGATCGTCGCCCCCGGTCACGAAGAAAATTCGGTCGGGTCCCGTCCACACGTGGGCCAGTTGTGCATCGTCGATGAAGATCGGGGCGGCGTCGGGAAATAATGAGCCGTACCACAGTCCGTTGATGCGCCCGTTGAAGATCAGCATCTGCCGTCCGGTATAGAAATTCACCGATGACGCGTTGGCATACTCGCCGTCGCAGACAATTTGGTCACTGGGCCGAAGTTCGCGCTGAATGGCCACGGCCAGCGGCTTCGAGCCGAGCACCGGAGCGAACACACCGAGCGCAATGTGAGCGCACTCGATGAACACAATCATCATCAGCGCCAGCGCCCAGTTTGCCACGCGCGGCGAGCCCCGGCGGCGCAATAGCCAGTTCAAGCCGCTGCCGAAGAAAAAGGCGATTGCGGTGCCGACCAGCGGTCCGCGGAAAAGGCTCATCGCGCTCCCGGTGAGATCAAGGAAGTGGCCGAGCGACAACACGTAAGCGTCGGTATTCTTGCTCAGTAAGTCGGCGAGCTCCATGCCCGGCTGCGGCGCGTGCGAAATCAGCGCGAGCGTTAACGTGACCGCGGATATGAGCAGCCCGACAACAAGAAAAACCGTGGCGGAGATTCGGCCTGACCGCGCCAGATCGCTGCCGTAAGCGGACTCCGATTCACGGGCAAGCCAGCTTCCCAAAATCAACGCGAGCGCCGGCAGAGCGGGCGCAAGGTAATACTCCTGGCGCGTTGAAAAACTGAAGAACAAGAGAATCACGA
The DNA here is from genome assembly GCA_963729285.1 of uncultured Acidobacteriota bacterium. Lineage (GTDB taxonomy): Bacteria > Acidobacteriota > Terriglobia > Acidiferrales > UBA7541 > Acidiferrum. The sequence goes on along the minus strand of CAVSNL010000037.1, from coordinate 35,503 downwards.
TTGCCCACACGAAGAAGAGGAGCAACGCAGCCTCAGGCGACTTGCGAGTTTCCGCCGTTCGGAGCAAGCGCAACCTGACCTGCCGAATGGCTTGAGGCAGAAATGCGCTCCAAGGTAACAACCAAACAAGAATCATGCCCCAGAACAGAACCAGTGGGAACGTACCGTAATCGACCGGATAACGCTTGCCGATATAACGCAAAAAGTGTTCGTTGACGAAATAAAACCACAGAAATCCTTTCGCTTGACCAGCGGGCGGATTGCGTAGAGCCGCGAGGATATGCCAAGGCGCGGCGACCAGAAGAAAGACGAAGGTGCTGGAGATGAGCCGCATCTTCAAGAGATAGCGGAGGTCACCCACCAGCAACAGAAAAACCAGAATGATTACGGAAGGAAAAACCAGGCCGATCAACCCTTTGGTGAGCACGTTGAGCGCAACGGTTGCTGCGAACCCCCAACAGGACCACAGTGACGGCCGCTGCTCTTGCCACCCTTCCAGGAAAAAATAGAGGCCCAGGCCAATCCACAAGCCGACCAGCAAATCAGGGATCAGGATGCGCGTAAAAAGGTAAGGCCCGAACGAGGTGACGCAAACGACTGCAGCCCAGAGTCCGGCTTCGGCGGAAAGAAACCGGCGGCCCATCTGTATCAGCAGGAACGCCAGCACCAGGACGCCGAGCCCTTGCGCAAGCCGAGCCGACGACTCGCTCACGCCAAACAGGCGGAAGCTGACCGCCATGGCCCAATAGGGGAGCGGCGCCTTTTCGAGATAGCGAATGCCGTTCTCATGTAGCGTCACCCAGTCGTGCAGCGTGAGCATTTCACGACCCGCTTCCGCATGAGCCCCGTCAGCGTCGTCAAAAAGAGAAGGATGCGGCAAGCCAGGCACGAAAATCGCCAGCCAGAGAAGAAAGATTGCGGCAAGAGAAGGCCAGAGGCGCTGGCCGATGGAAGCGCTCATGCCTTCAGCGGACCCTCAACAGGGCAAGACCGAGAGTTTGCGAGTTCCGACGCATGTGTAGAAAGTTTAGCACGGGCTGCGGAGTTAGCGCCCGGCGCACCAAGGCCCGTGACGAGCCAGTTTTCGACAACCGGCTTACCCCACATCGTCGCGCCGGGCGAGCTCCCGTCGCAGAATTGTTGTATTCCACAGCAGCAGAAGCGTATGATGCGCGAGCCGGAGCTCCACTCCGGAATTTCCAACGGAATCTTTCCCCATCGAGCAGCACAGGCGCCATTTGCAAAAAGAATCGTGAAGTGGATTCCCAGCGTCCACTGATTCAATGCTTTCGAAATGGCTGTGCCGCTAAAAAAAGGAGATCGTCGATGCTGCTAGTTCGATTGCGCCCCTGGGTAATCGTCTGTTCCATCGTTCTGTTCGCGGCGTTCTCTCAGACCGCCGCGGCTTGGACGCTCTGCGTCAACCCCAATGGTTCCAATGGCTGCTTCTCAACCATCCAAGCGGCCGTCAACAATGCCTCTTCCGGAGAGGTCATCAACGTTGAAGCCGGGACCTACAAAGAAGAAGTTGTGATTGGAATTCCGCTTTCACTCCTCGGCGCCGGCGCCGGTCAGTCCGTGATCGACGCCACGAACCTGGCTCATGGCATCTTCGTGGACGGTTTCGACCATCCCGGCCTCGCCGACGTGACCATTGCGGGATTCACAGTGAAGAACGCTTTATATGAAGGGATTTTGGTCGTGAGCGCTTCCGATGTCACCGTCCGCGACAATCACATTTTGAACAATGACGCATCCCCGGGCTTGTCATTCACGGGGGCACCGGTCGCTTGCCCTGGCCAGCCTGGCAGTGGCATGTACGAGAACGACGAAACGGGTGACTGCGGCGGCGCGCTTCACCTGATCGGCACGTCGAACTCGATCATCTCCGGCAACCTAATCACCGGCAATGCCGATGGCGTCCTTATCAGTGACGAGACCGCGGAAAGCCATCACAATTTGCTCATCCACAATATCGTCAAGAACAACCCGCTGGAGTGCGGCATCGTTCTTGCGTCGCACCCGCCCACAGGCTCGAGTGGACCTTTTTTCGCTCCGCACTTTGGAGTGGATCGCAATACCGTGGCCGAGAACATCTCTGCTGACAATGGCGTGAAAATTGGAGGCTCGGGGGTAGGCCTTTTCTCGGATGGCAACGGCCCAGGCCGAGCGTCGGATAACGTAATCATCCGCAACAAGCTGACCGGTAACGGATTGGGCGGCGTTGCTCTCCACACGCACGTGGGCCCAGCCTTTGGCGCTCCCGCGGATGACATGGATGGGAACATGATCATCGGCAACTTCATTGCCGGAAATCTGGCGGACCAGGCGGACACGGCCACGCCCGGTAATGTGGGCATCAACATTAACAGCGGTGGAGGAGGTTCTCCCGTTATGGGCACCGTCATTTCCCAGAACGTGATCCGTGATGAGGACGTCGACATTGCCGTCAACACTCCTGCCCCGGTTGACATACATCTCAACGATCTGCTGGGCGGCAAGATTGGCGTCGCCGACGTCTGCGCATTCGACAAGGCTACTGTTTGCACCGGCACTGTCGATGCTACTCAGAACTTCTGGGGATGTGCCGCGGGTCCCGGTGGGTCACAATGCACGACGGCCAGCGGGTCGGACGTTCGTTTCACTCCCTGGCTTCACAAACCCATCGATGACGACGATCACGGCCAGTGAGGCCGCGACGCTGTAACTTTCAACCCTAACCGATTTCCGGGATACGGTTGCGACGTCCCGGCCGGAGCGACCTTCTCTTAGCTGACTCTCACCGTTCTGGCTGGCACCCCCGGCCTTCTAGCCGGGGGTGCAGCGCGACGGGCCTGTGCTGCCGTCGCTCAACAGTCTTACGCTCGCGCACTCGACCCGCATCGCCGCATGGACTATCATTTTCACAATGACTCGATGCATCGATGTGTTTTTGTCGCGATACCAGTGCCCGCCAACACGGCGCGGAGCTTGACGGCGTGTGGCTCGCATACACTCTCTTAATCATCGCGATTGCCGGCACGCTTTCTTCCTGCGTGTTTCTAGCGCTGGCCATGCTGGGGGCGGCCAAGTTTCATCGCGACGCGCGGCGCCAGCTTCGTGCTTCCGAGAGCGTAGCGACTCGGCTACCGCCGGTCTCCTTGCTGAAGCCAGTTCATGGTCGCGAAGCCCGGTTGAAAGAAAACCTCGAGAGCTTTTTTCGCCAGGACTATCCCGAATACGAAATTCTTTTTGCGGCAGATACGGAAGAAAACGAAGCGCTCCCCATCGTCCGCGAAGTTTGCGCGCGCCATCCTCAGATTCGCACTCAGGTGATCGTGACGGGGCGGCCGCCATGGCCAAACCCGCCATCGTATTCGTTCTATAAAATGGCTGAACTTGCGGCGCACGATATTCTGGTTACCAGCGATAGCGACGTCGAGGTGCAGCCAAATTATCTTCGGGAGGTGGTGCCCCCGCTGCTCGAACCGGATGTCGGCATGCTCACGTGCGTCTACCGCGGCAAAAACGTTGGCGGCTTCTGGTCAGCGGTGCACGCTATCGGCATGTCGGTGGAGATGACCGCGGGCGTAGTGACGGCCAACCTGCTCGAAGGCATGAAGTTTGGACTCGGACCAACAATCGTGGTGCGGCGGGACGCGCTGAACAAGATTGGCGGCTACAGCGTTCTGGGAGAATACTTCGCGAATGATTTTGTCATCGGAAACTTGATCGAGAAGGCCGGATACCGCGTCGTGCTGTCTCGTCATGTGATCGATCATGTTGTCTCGCCGCTGACGTTCCGCCGCGTCTGGGAACATGAGGTGCGGTGGGCCAAATCAACGCGATGGTCGCGACCCTGGGGGCACCTCGGCTCCGGCCTCATTTTTGCGATCCCCTATGGCATTCTCGGATTTTTGGCAGCCGCCGGGTTGGGACGAATTTGGCTGGGCGTCAGTCTGCTCGTCATCGCCATCGGGAACCGCCTGCTCGAAGACCTGGTGATCGGGTGGGGTGTAACACGAGACCCGCGCGCCCGCGATGCGTCCTGGTTATACCTCATCCGCGATTTGCTGGGATTTTTTGTGTGGTGCGCGAGCTATGCGGGGCAACGCACAGTTTGGCGCAACATTCCCTACGAACTGGTCGGCGAAGGCCGGATTGCGATGCGCAGAGATCTACCTGAAAGCGAAGTTCAGAAATAGTCTGGAGCCGAATGCACCAAGGTTGGCGAGATGTAGTCCTGGTAGTCACGGCAGCGCCGCTGGCGTATTACGTCACAGCGATCGATTGCAGCGGCGCGATTTCTTCGGTCGGGAACGGCGACGTGTGCCGCCGGCCTACACGCCACCGGTCAGCCTTTTGAAACCCATTAAAGGCGTGGACTTTGGCGTCGTATCGAGAATTTCTCCAGTTTTTGCTCGTCAGAACTATCCCGACTACGAAATTCTCTTCGCAACAAATGACGAAAACGATCCCGCTGTGCCGCTCATTCGAAGCTTGGCCGCGGAATTCCCGGCGATTCCCATTCGCTTGATTACGGGGGCGCCGCAGATTGGCGCGAACAAAAAGGTGAACAACCTGATCGCGCTGGCCCGGGAAGCCCGCCACGACATTCTGGTGCTGACTGACGGCGATGTGCGCGTAGGCCCGAACTACTTGCGCGAGGTCGTCGCGCCCTTCGCGGACGCGAAGACTGGCGCCGTTACTTCGTTCTATCGCGGCATCGCCGAGAAGAGCCTTGGCGCTGAACTCGAAGCCATCGGCGCAACCAGCGATTTTTTCGCGGGCGTGTTGGTGGCAAATTGGATGGAAGGAATGACATTCGCGCTGGGAGCGTCCGTCGTCACGACGAAGCAGTGGGTGCGGAAGATCGGAGGCTTCGAAGCCATCGCCAACATGCACTCCGATGACTACGAATTGGGTCACCGCATCGCGAAAGCTGGAGGCGAGGTGCTGCTCTCGCGCGAATCCGTGTGGACCATGTACCCGGCGCAGAGCCCCAGCGGATTCTGGAACCATCAAGTGCGCTGGTCGCGCACCGTGCGACTATGCCGTCCGCTTTCGTACACGGGCCTGATCCTCACACACGGTCTGCCGTGGGCCATGCTCGCCGCAATGATAGCGCCGGCAAAGTGGATCGCAGCGTCATATCTATTGGCCTATCTGGTCCTGCGCTTGGTCATGGCGTGGACGGTTGGCGTTTGGGGCGTCGGCGACGACGTCCTCCGGCGGAAACTCTGGCTCGTGCCGTTTCGCGACGCCATCTATTTCGCCGTCTGGCTAGCCAGCTTCGCCTCCAACCGCATCCACTGGGGCGGCGAACAATTCAAAATGGAGAAGGGGCAAATGGTTCCGGCCGTCGCGAAATCCCCGACCGCGAAATCAGGGGCCGGCGCGGCGCCATGACAGTTTGAACTTGGGGCTTGCCGCTAACACGAGAATGGGCGCACTATACTGGCAAAAATGACAGTTCAGCGGCCACCAGACGACTGGTATCATCGACGCCGTGCCAAGCGAAACACGGTTATACTCCTAATTTTGGCGCGAATTTTCTGGGGGCTTGAACCGAGGAAACTGCAATGAAGAAAACCTCCTTGTTGAGAATTCTTTGCGTAGTCATCGCGTGTATCGCGTTCGGCTGGGCGCCGGAGTCCGCTTTTGCCCAGCGTGGTGGTCACGGCGGCGGTGGCGGGATGCACGGTGGCGGTGGAGGAGGGATGCACGGTGGCGCGGGAGCCTTTCACAGCGGCGGAAGCCACTATGCCTACGCTGGTGGACGCTATGGCGGGTATCGTGGAGGTGGATACTACGGGTATCGTGGAGCCGGATACTACGGCTGGCGCGGCGGCTACTACGGGTGGCGTGGCGGATATTGGGGCTACCCGCGTTACGGCTACGGCTACGGATGGGGATACGGTATTGGCTTTGGCTGGGGGTCCTATTGGCCCGGATACGCGTATCCTTATGGGTATAGCTCTTGGGCTCCCTACTATTCCCCGTATTATGCGCCTTACGGCTACCCATACCCTGACAATGGGGACGACTACAATGGGAACGACGATGCTCCGCCGCCAGATCCTGGACCGAGATCCCGCGACAACGCCCCGGTGAAACCTTCGAGAACGCCCGCGCCGGGAAGCTTCCCCAGCGCGAACTCCGCGACAACTTATGTCGCAAACTCCGCACCCAAGGCCCCGCTTCGCACAACCGACCGAACTACGGTCACGGCGAGCAACTATCGGCTCGCTTCCACCACGCAACCAGTTCCGCCACCCCGCCAAGAAGTCCAGAACGCGATTCGAGCGATGCGCGAGATGCCGCCGTATGCATTCCAGCGGCGAATTGACTCGGGCAACTACAGTAATTTCACGCCTGAGGAACGCGAGGTTGTGAACAACTCCTCGCAATATCCATTGACCTGGGAAAAACCGTAGGCATCACTCGGCCGTCACTGTCGTTAGTCGCTGGATCGGTAGTCTGTTAGCGTGAAATTGATTGCCGTTGCTGAGAAAGGTGTTTGTCCTTTCCGATGAAGCAATCATGCCCGCATCGGCCCGCATTGGTTTTGAGGAGGTCATAGCAAAATGCCAGAGAATGCGCGTGTTGACACAGGTTTCGGCCGGAGACAATTCCTTCAGACTGTTCTTTCGAGTGCGGTTGCGGGAGTCGCAGCGCAAGCGGGAATCGAGCTAGCTGCTCCTGAAAGGCTTAGCGCGCAAACTAACCTGAGTCCCGATGCAGCTTTCCGGGAATTGCTCGCAGGCAACCAACGTTTCGCCGCAAATCAGCTGACATCGATTGAGCACGATCTGACCGTCCTGAAAGAGCGAACAGTGGACAAACAAGAGCCCTTCGCGGCGGTATTGGCCTGTGCCGATTCTCGCGTACCTGTGGAATTGGTTTTTGACCAGACCATTGGCCATATCTTTGTCACACGAGTGGCCGGCAATATTGTGACACCAGAGATTATTGCCAGCCTTGAATATGGCGTCGCTGCCCTCGGAGTCAAAGCCCTTCTCGTACTTGGCCATGGTAATTGCGGAGCAGTAAAGGCGGCCATGAAAGCAGACACCGTCCCCGGACAAATCAGCACGTTGTACGCGCACCTTCGGCAGGCGGTGGAACAGAGTGGTGGCAATTTCGACAAAGCAATCGAAGCGAATGCGAAGATTCAGGCCGAATTACTGCGCACTTCCTCAACCGTCATCCGCGATGCGGTTAGAGATGGCAAACTGAAGGTAGAAGCTGGAGTCTATGATCTCGCGACCGGCAAAGTCACTTTGAGTTAGAGACGTCAGTCCCTCTAACGCGTTGGACCTTTTGACGTTTGACCAGAACGGCCCAATCTGTCACTTGATACAGGCGGCGCCCATTGATGTAAGATCGAAACTCCATTCCGCCCCTGTCGAATAAGGAGGTCATATGCGCCACCAACACAACTCAGCGATTTCAATTGTGCTCTTAAGCGTGTTGATGGGATTTTCGGTAGCCTGTTCGAAGCATGCGAACGACGACACGATTACCAAGGACATTCAGAGCAAAGTCTCTGCGGATCCAGATACAAAAGATTCCCAGGTGAACGTCGCAGCCAAAGACGGAAAAGTCACGCTGACCGGAAATGTTTCAAGCCCCGCGGCGCAGCAAAAATTAGAACAGATCGCCCGTGAAGAGCCGGGAGCCGCTGGCGTGGATGACCAGACCGCGGTGCAGCCCGACGCGCAAGCGCAAATCCGCGCAACCGCCGCAATGCGCCCGCGCCGGTCGAGGCACCCAAGCCTGAGCCTATTGTCGTACCGGCAGGAACGGTTCTAACCGTAATAACCGGGCAGTCTTTAAGTTCCAAGACCAGTACGGCGGGCCAAGCCTTTATCGCCACCCTGGCGCAACCCGTGGGTGCAGGCGGAAGAACGGCGCTCCCAAAGGGCGCCACCGTTAGCGGCACCGTGGTGACGGCCAAGGCGAAGGGTAAGATAAAAGGTGAAGGGCAGTTGGACCTTATGCTGACCAGCATCTCGGTGCGGGGGCATACCTATCCGATCAAAACGAACCTCCTGAGCAGTACAGAAAAAGGGAAGGGCAAACGGACGGCTGCCACCACCGGCGGAGGAGCGGCCGGGGGTGCATTGATTGGTGGGCTGGCGGGTGGAGGTAAGGGAGCGGGCATTGGCGCTCTCGTCGGCGCGGGAGCTGGTTTGGTTGGCGGGGCATTCACCGGAAACAAGCAGATTGAACTTCCGGCCGAGTCTGCGCTCAGCTTCACTTTGACTTCATCCCTGACGCTCCCGCCGCGAGGCGAATGATTTTGCCTCGTTTCTCTTAGAGTTACTTACCACTCGGGCAACGTGCAGCCGGGCGTTGTTCGCCCTGTCTCAATCGAATCAAACTTTGCGCTCGACCAGATCTTGAAATCTTGAGCTCGCAATCGCGTATTGAAAGTACGCAACCATTCTCGGGTCCAGCTGATAGATGTGGGCACTGTCAAACTAGCAGGTGAAGATACAGCGGCGGGCAGAGAGCTGCGAAGGTTCTCCTTCGAGTAAGACTCCGGACAAGACCGCGGTTACTTGCCGATCTTTACCCCGATCACTTCTCCCGACACGACAATTTCTACCCGGCGGTTCTTTTGTCTGCCCGCCGGTGTGGAATTGTCGGCGACCGGACTGGACTTGCCGAGTCCTTGTGCCGTGACGTTCGCGTCAGCCAACCCCTGCTCAAGCAGATAGCTTCGCACCGCCTCCGCGCGCTTCTGAGAAAGCGTCATGTTGATCTCATCGGTGCCCACGTTGTCGGTGTATCCCTCGACCGCAAGATTCAAGCCGGGATGCCCGAGGACAATTCCCGAAAGCCTGGCCAGCTTCTCCCTCGCTTCCGGACGCAAGTTATACTTGCCGAAATCGAACAGCACGTCTCCCATATTGACCACCAGCCCGCGTGGGGTATCGCGAGTTTCCAGAATGCGGTTGAATTGCTCCAGAAGTTGCGCGCGCAGGGCGTTCGCCTGTTGACGAGCCCGCTCAGCGTCGGCGTTGGCCGCCGCTTCTTTTGCCTTCAGGGCATCCTGCTCCGCTTGAGCTCGGACAGCCGCGGCGTCTGCTTCCGCCCTCATCTGCGCTTGCTTTGCGGCCGACAGTTCGGCCTGACGTTGAGCCTCCTCGTCTGCCTTCCGCTTCGCTTCCGCGGCTTCGGCCGCAGCCTTTGCCTCCGCGTCCGCTGTGGCCTTGGCTGCCGCCGCGTCACGCTCCGCTTTTATGCGTGCTTCTTCCTGGCGTTGTGCGGCCAGCGCCCGCGCGTCCTCGGCAAATTGTATTGTTTCCCGGGCTGTGGAGATGATCTGCTTTTTGTCGGCCTTGCTCGTCAGGGCATTCTCGGTTTTTTGCAGGCTGGACGCGGCCTTGGTAAAGATCTCCGGCGCATCCTTATCCGCTCCGCGCGACTTGGCGATGTCCACCGCGTTGCGTGCTTCATACACTTCCAGCGGAACAGTTTTCAGGTCCGGCGTCATGGCCAGCGGGTTGCCCAACTTCTCATACTGGGCGCGTTTCATCAGCTTGAAGTCATTGACCGGGAAGATCTGACCCTTGGTATTCTTGCGGGTCTCGTTTTCCAACACCACCATCTCACTGGGCACGCGGACTAGAGAATAGGGTTCTGCCGTAATGATCAAGGCGAAGGTTTGCGCCGGAGTGGTCGCGTTGAGTTTCCCTTCGCCGTTCTTGTTGATGACGATTTCGCCCGTGTTGCCGGCGCGCCCGTCGGGCGTGACCGCCCAGAGCACGTACGTCAGGAACTCAGCACCTAGTTTCGAGGGCTGCTGCATGTTCCTAAGCGAGACCTCGATATTGGTTGCACCGGTCTTCGCCTCGACTTTTGCCTCGCCGATGGCTTGAGGCATCAGGTCCGTGGCGTCAGATCGACCTTCGTGCTTCCCCCGTTGACCTTATAGCCGATGGCTTTCACAGACCGGGTCGTCAAGTCGGATGCCGGCACGTTTTGCGCCGATTGCTGCTCTGACTGGGCCGACGCCGTGCACACCGCGACGCACAACAGGAGACAGGGAAGAAGAATTCTTTGTTTAGGACTCATATGACTGTTATGACCCTCAGTTTGTTCCGTGCGAGGCTATGCTGCAGGAAACCGGATGTCAATGCCCACTGTCAAAAAAGACAGATAGAGCCGAACTCTGTCCCCTGCGGCGCCTGCATGTCGCCGCTATGAACGTGAAACAGCAACAAGATCGCGCCAGCAACCCCTACGACCGGGAAGGTGCTGCGCGAATTGAAATGAGGTTTTTCTCCATGGCGTGGCAATATTCCTGCCTGGGCAAACCCAATCAACGAGCGGCATCACTGACACGACCCGTCATCGACAAACTGGCCGCTCGAAGCCATCGCAGCCAGCGAGTGTCCGCAGTTCACGATCTTCTGGTCTAAAGGATCACCCTTCAGTGCGTCGGTAGGAACCATAGTCATCGACTGGTTTGCATCCAGAAATCGCTGGTTCAGCTTGTTCATGTTGTTGAGCTCGCTGCCGAGCAACCGCACCGCATTTCGGTCGGCATCAGTGGAAGCTGCTACCGATGCCAATCTAAGGTTCTGCGTAGCCTGACTCCGATACGCCCCCACCCAGTCCTCGGTCACCGGATAACCGCGCTCGATTGCGTTCGTCAACGCAATTCGCCATTCCCTGATCACCGCCATCTGCTCGATTCCTGCCCGCAAAAACTCTTTGGAGAATCCTGGATCCGCAGGCGGCGTCGCCGAAGCATGCTCAGATCCGCCGCCGCCCGCAGGCACAGTCACAGAGATCTGGTTCCCGTTAAAGCGCAAAGCACCATTCGCGATACGCACGAGCGCTTCGAGCTCCACGTAAGAACGACCCTCTATTTCGACGATCGCCGTATCTCCCGAATGACCATTCACAGTCAGCGTCCGCGTCTGCCGCGCAACTTGCGACAGCGCCAGCGTCGGCACCGCCACGGCTACCGCTACCACGACGATCCATCCAACCAATGCCCTCGCGCGCATAAGTCCATCTCTCTCCAAAGCCATGCCCAAGCGCCTCACTTCGTCCAAACCGCGCCACTACCCTCGCCGCTTGCCGTACCGCCCAAGCATTGCTTCCTCTCCCAAAGTTGTGCTACCAGAAGTCATCTCATGCTTGTCAGGGGGTCGGAGCTTTAGCTCCGACCTCAAAGACACGCAAAATCGGGCTTCAGCCCCTGAGGAAATTCTTTTCTTTCTGTCTTGGCCATTTCATGAGATGGCCTATCCCGAAAGATACGAGGACATGATACCGGGACCGCGACACCCAACGCAGCTAAATCTTCCGACCTACAACAACGAACGGAGCCGCACCCCCCTGTAGGGGCGGGGCTTGCCCCGCCCGGCCGATCGATCGCGCAAACGTCACCGCCGGGAACCCAGGTTGAAGGGTCCAAAGACAAACGCTATACTGATTTGATCGTCCACGACATCGTGGAAGTTAGGGGAAACCGACGATCATCAGGTCGTTCAAAAACGCTAACCACTTTGTTTGCAACTCCTGGGAGGTCGTCCAATTGGTAGGACTCCAGACTCTGACTCTGGCTATCCTGGTTCGAGTCCAGGCCTCCCAGCCAATTTTTTCTTTTGTTTGGCTTAGAAGCAAACCTGCCCGTAGCACTACCCGATAAAGCTCAATTTTGCGAGTTTTCCCTAAAAGCACTTGGGAATCCCGAAGGCCACATGCTCTACACCGTAACCCTTCTCGCTGAGCGTGCTGGTGTGACGAACGCAAACCGCACAATTCTGTCACACCTTTGCGACGGTGGCTCGGGCACTCAGACATCGAAACGACGATGCGCTACATCAGCACTATCGAAATTCGTTCGGGTCAAGTGCGGGAACTCGTGGCGCAGGCCTAGGCGGGGTTCGGGAAGCGGCGTCTGGCTATGCGCTCTCTTGGGTTGCTCGTGCCAAGCAGTTGGAGTGCACCGCTGAGCAGCTGTGCGAGATGTTCAAGAACCATCCGAAGGAGGTCAAGACCGGATGGCTCGATCGGCAGGAATCCCGGCTGATTGTGGAGAAGTCAAAGTAACGTTTTACTCGTACCCCGAAGAGACCCGCCACTCGAGCCAGGTCTTTTTGTATTTGCAGTCGAACATCTCGTCGAGGCTGCGGTTTAGGGATCTTGCCGCAGAGGAATTTTCGGAATCTGTTGGTCAGATCGATACTTTTGCAGCTTGATGTCGATTTCTTTCAGTTCTTTTTCGTGCTTGGCTTTCATCTCTTGGATTTCTTTGTCGCCTTTTACCTTCAGTTCTTGAGTTCTTTAGCCGCGTCCAACCGATATTTCTCAGTTGCGCGGCTAAGCCAGATAGAGCCAATCCAGCGTGACATACCGATGGCGATGACAGTTATCCCGCCAAATACTCCGAGCGCCCGCTCAATGAAGTGCCAAAGTGCTTGCAGGGTCATTTTTCCTCATTTTGATGAGCGCGTTTCTCAGTCAGCGCGTTTCTTGAACTCGATAAACGCCAAACGCTGTCTTTCCGTCTTCGGACAGCATTACGTTGTCACCAGGATAAGGGCCAGGATGGTCTGAAAGTAAATACTGTCGACCTACCGTTGGCATTTTACAAGTGTCTCGCTGATCCGTGTTGCACGCCAATTGGATGTAATCAGTCTTCGAGCCGCCCAAATCGATCAGCATTACCTCGGCCGGATTGATGCGTGCAGCCTCAACCATCACCGTTTGATCTTCGATAGCCAAGGTTGGCGTCGAGTTACAAATCAACAAACTAACAGGCAACAAGACAGCGCTTCCACATTGCATGAGCCTCCGCCCGGCGCAATGACTGGGCGGATTATACCTCGCTCTTAGTTCTTGGAAGGACATCCGAATTTTATGCTCACCTCACGAGGAATCCGGCTCGATTGGTGGGTTCGTTTAGCTTGCACCGGAAACGGTCGAATCGGAATCTGACAAGGCGGCGATCTTCGCAGTGATTGGACGGATGGCCACGCGCGAAGAGACCTCTTCGAGGTACTTTCCATGGTTCCGGCGACCTGCAGGCGCCCATGCGTGACCGTCCACGCCAACTCCCATAGCGTGATCGCCGAGATTGCGATCCCTCCGGTCCGGTTCGCTCTGCGAATCGCTGAGGTCGCCGCTTTCGATAGCTTGCCAGGCTCGCTAGTCAGCCAAACCAGCACATGCGTATCGAACAGGATCACGTTTTCGAGTCGCCCATGTTAACCGATATCGGAGACTCGATATCCCCAACGATTTTGACCTTCCCAGCGAGGAATCCGAAAATTTCATTCTTTTCCTTCTCAACCGGCACCACCTTCACCAGCGGAGTTCCCCGCTTAGTCACCACGACCGGCTCGCCCGTACTCTGCACCTGTTTCATGACCGTCAAGCATCGCGCTTTAAACACCCCTGCAGGAATTTGTCTCATTCGTGGCTCCTCGAACTGACCATAGTCATTGCATCATTACCATATGAAAAGACAGCATCCCGCCTTGTCGCAGGTCTTTTCCTTTAGGAGGTCGGTGCTTTAGCGCCGACGTAAACCACGTGCTCTCAACGGGCTTCAGCCCCTGAAGAAAGCCTTTCTCCTCGTTTTGTTGCATTTTTCCGTGCCCTGTTCGGCCATGCCGTTAGAGCAGTGCGGTAATGTCAGGCCACGGCTTCGCAGGCCGCGGGAAAAATCTTTTTCTTCAGGAGGTCGCCGCTTTAGCTTCTCCAAGAGCCTCGATGGTTTAGCGCCGACGTAAACCGCGTGCTCTCAACGGGCTTCAGCCCCTGAAGAAAGCTTTTCTCCTCGTTTGTTGCATTTTTCCGCAGCCTGGCTCTAGAAGTCGTCTGGCTCTGTTGACATCCTCATGAAAGGGCGGCGATGTTTCAACCGATACAGATTGAAACTCAATCCGAGCAGCAGCGCTTGACGCATCTGCATGGGCAGCGAGCGACCCGGGGCGCGAGCCGAGAGTTTTCGTTTGACCGAAGAGAACAGGCTTTCGACCAGGGCGCGGCGACGGTAAAGTCGTCGTGGGAAGGCCCGCCGCATCTCGGCGCGCACTCCACGCACGCGCCAGGTTTTCTTCCCGCGCTTGGCGGGAATCACGCTCTGCGCTCCGAGGCGTTTGCGGATGTAGGTATGATTGCGCTCGCTGTCGAACTCGGCATCGGCCAGCACCAGCCCGATGGGTGTTTGTTCGGAAGCGGCTGCGACAACCGCCGGCAAATTCGCGCAATCGTTCCACGGACCGCGCCGCGCGAGTTGCGACAACACGAACTGGTGATCCAAATCCACGGCGACCACCCACTTCAGCCAGTGGCGCCACGGCAGCGGTTTCTGCCCGTGATGATGCATGCGCCGCACAAAGAAGGTGCTTACGGCGCCTTGCGCCAAACCCGTGGCGTCCACGGCGACGCGAGCGCGCTTCCGCTTTTGACGCAGCGAACCGCGCAACCGACGCACGGTTTCGTCAACCGCACGGTCGATGGTCTGGTCGTCGAGACGCTGCAAAAAGCGATACAGCGTCGTGAAGTCCGGCACACGGCCAAGCCCCAACACCTGGCGCAATTCGCGATGCTCGCCCAAACGCACCTCGGCTTCACAAAGGTCCAGTCTTCGTAACGCATCAGGCAGAGAATGGCCAGCAACTGCGGCTGGGTAAATTGCCGTTTGCTGAAACGGCTTCGGTAGCGCGGGAGCACCGCCCGGGAGACTTGCAGAGCGATGCGGGCAAAAGGCAGGAGTCCGACTTCGGTCATCGCACCTCCTGCCCCCATAGGAAACCATGCAAGCGGCCAATGGCTCTCTCGAATTTCAATGAAGTTGCTAGGATGTCAACAGAGCCAAGTCGTCTCATAAATGCATCTCAGGGGGTCAGAGCTTTAGCTCCGACATTTAAAGACACGCAAAAATCGGGCTTTAGCCCCTGAGGAAATTCTTCTTCTTCCTGTCCCAGCCAGTGATGAAGATGGGCCTCTAACGAGGCGCGACACCAAACCCGGAGACCACCCAAACATCAGCCAACAACAAAACCGAACCGCCGAGCGATCTTGCGCCGCGCATTTTAATCCTCCCAGTCGCCGTCCACCCCCGAATTCGCCCCGTTCCCTGTAATTTACTTAACTAAATGATACTCAAGTGCTATTCTCTCCCGTGTACACCGAATCCCACCGCCGACGATTTACTCCCCCGTCCCATCGCTCGTCGCCAAATTTCCCCAAAATTCTCGACATGTCACCAAGTCGTGTAGAATCAACACTTGCAAAACTCTATCAAAACAAACAACTTCAACTTCCTTTAGAATGAATACTTACAAAAAACCAGGGGGGAGGGTAGTTATGGTTAACCAACTTGCGAACAACGTGTGGGCCGCCATAGGCGCTCTGCTGTGCGCTTGCTGCCTCGTTGGCGGAGCAGCTCCGTCAACGCAAGCGATGCCAGCTTCCCAGGAATTACCAGCCCCCAAGGAATTAAAGGTGTACTTCGTGGACGTCGAAGGCGGCCAAGCCACGCTATTTGTTACCCCGGCGGGCCAATCCCTGCTGATCGACACCGGCTGGCCAGGCAACAACGGGCGCGACGCCGATCGCATCGTAGCCGCCGCAAAAGACGCCGGAATCAACAAGATCGACTACGTGCTGATCACCCATTTCCACGACGATCATGTGGGCGGGTTGCCGCAATTGGTCGCGCGGATTCCCGTAGGAACGTTCATCGACCACGGCGACAACCGCGAGCCAGGAGACGCGGCGACGCTTCGCGGCTGGCAAGCGTACCAACAGCTTTTAGCCACCGGAAAATACAAGCGGCTCACTCTGAAGCCCGGCGACAAATTACCGTTGAAGGGCCTCGATGGCACAGTGCTCAGTTCGGACGGCGCTTTGATTGCGAGCCCTTTGCCCGGTGCGGGCCAGCAAAACGAAAGTTGCAAGGAATCGGAGCAGCGTGCCGGCGACCAAACGGAAAATCCGCGCTCGCTGGGAACGCTTCTCACCTTCGGGAAACTAAAGATTCTCGATCTTGGCGATCTGACCTGGGACAAAGAGATGCAACTAATGTGTCCAGTCAACAAGATCGGAAAAATCGACATATATATTGTGTCGCACCACGGCTGGCAGCAGAGCGGCAGCCCTGCGCTCGTACACGGGATCGCGCCCCGCGTCGCCATCATGGACAACGGCGCAAAGAAAGGCGGCTCGCCCTCGGCGTGGGACATCGTCAAGTCCTCGCCCCACCTCGCGGACCTGTGGCAGCTGCATTTTTCGGAAGAGGGAGGCAGCGCCCACAACGTAGCCGCGGAATTTATCGCCAATCCGGAAGGCCCTGACGACGCTGGAAATTATCTCGAGCTGACAGCAAAGACCGACGGGAGTTTTGACATATTCAATTCCCGGACAAAAAACACCAAGCACTACGCGCCGCGATAGTTCCGAGAGTTCGTGAAAGGTTGGCGAGGATTAGCAATAGGTTCGACGAGCGAGGTAAATGCCGAACCAGCGAAATATCGACTCGCAGTTCTTTCGCCAGGCTGTTTGTACGGGCGCAGCACTGCTGCGCCCCAAACGCCCAGACTTCCGCCGCAAGCCGCGGAACTTCCGCCGCAAGGCGCTAGACCTTCTTCCGCCCCGGCGCGAACTGCAAACAGTATACGAGGCCAATCACCAGCAATATCGCACCCCACCAAACGTTGGCGTGCAGGTGAAAGAGCACAACCGGATTCGCGGGCGGGTGAAACACCTGCCACACCCCTGCGCCGGTAATCAGCACTCCATTCACAAACAAGGAGATCCCGATAAAAAACCAGATCGAAACGCCGCCTTCACTACGCATGCTTCACCACCTGTTCCATACCACTGGTTTCTCCTACCAGAAGATCACATTCAGAATCACGAAGATGATTGCGACCACGATGGCCCAGAAAGTCGGCTTTTCATAGAACGGCAAATCCCCAACCGAGGGCATCGGGGTCAATCCTCGCACCAGGCCGACCAATTCCGCTTCCGGTCTGGGCTGCGTCATATAGCTGACGACGACCGTGACGATCACACACACGCAGAAGGACCACAGTGCCTGAAACATATCCTGAGCGAGGGCCTTGGCATGCGGCGAAAGCGCCACATAGCGAAGCGCCGAGGGATCGACTTTCACCCATGCCCACATACTGATGGAAGAAACAGTGCCACAGAGCAAGCCCAGGAAGCCGCCCGGCCCAGTCGCGCGCTTCCACAGCATTCCAAGAACAACGGTGCCGAACAGGGGAGCGATGAAGAAGCTGAACAGCGCCTGCACGTAATCCATGATGCTGGCGAACTGCATCACCAGGTAGGCCGTGCCGATGCTGATCAATACACCGATCACCGTGGTCCAGCGGCCCATGCTTAGATAATGTTGATCGCTGCCCTTGCTGTTGATGAGCGGGCGATAGATGTCATAGGTCCAAACGGTAGTGAATGCGCTGACGTTGCCGGCCATGCCGGACATGAAGCCCGCGATCAGAGCCGTGATCCCGAGGCCCAGCAGGCCGGGACCGCAGTAGCGCGCGAGCATGAGTGGAAGAACGTCGTTGTAGCTGTGGAGGCCCGCGGCTGCGGCGCCCGATTCGCCCGTGAGTTTCATCGGGAGCACCGCCAAGCCCAGCAAGCCCGGCAGAATGACGATGAGCGGCACCAACATCTTGAATCCCGCACCGATGATCGGGGCCATCTCGGCGCTGCGAATGTCTTTGGCGGAGAGAATGCGCTGCACGACCAGGAAGTCGGTGGTCCAGTAGCCCATGGAAATAACGGCGCCCAGCCCGAAGACGATTCCAACCCAGTTGATGCCCATAGGATTGCTGGAGAACGAGCCGAGCGTGGACCACAGGTGAACGTATTGGTCCGAGGCTCTCTGCGCGATTTGCAGTTTCAAATTGCTCCAGCCGCCTGCTTCGTAGAGCCCGAGAATGGGAATGAGTAACGCGCCCGCCCAGATGAGGAAGAATTGCAGCACTTCGTTGAAGATGGCGGATCGCAGGCCGCCCAGCGCGACGTACACGCCGACCGTCAGCGAGGAAACCCAGATGCTGAAATTGATGTCCCAGCCCAGGACGATTTGCATGACCTTGGCCATGGCGAACATGTTGACGCCGCTCATCAGCACGGTCATGAAGGCAAACGAGACTGCCGAGAGTGCTCGGGCGGGCTCTCCGAAACGCAATTTCAAATATCCGGGAACGGAGTGAGTTTTGGAGATGTAGTAGAACGGCATCATGACCAGCGCCAGGAAGAGCATCGCGGGGATCGCGCCGATCCAATACCAATGCGTCGCCAGAATGCCGTATTGATATGCCGAACCCGCCCAGCCCATCAATTCCAGGGCGCCCAAGTTGGCGGAAAGAAAACTGAGGCCGGCGACCCAGGCGGTCATTTCGCGGCCGGCCATAAAGAAATCTTCGGCGGTGTTGGCGCGACCCCTAAGGTAAAAGCCGATGCCGAGAACCAGGGCGAAATAAAAGGCGATGATCACGACGTCCACTGCAGAGAGCTGTACGAGCTTGGTGGAGACGTACGCCAACAGTGGCAGCATCAATAGGGTTCCTTTCGCTGGCCGCGAGCATTCCCTGGACGGGCCGTAATGGGCGGTAATCGTTTGCTAGCACTGAGAAAGTAGAGAAGCCGAGTGGTTTTGTCAATCGAGTTCAAGGTCGCCTTTTCGCGCGGGATACGTTCTGTTCATTGGCTATTCACTGGTCCGCCGGCACCGAAAGTGCGGCAAACTGTCTCGCAAAACGCTCCGGAAAGCCAGAAGAAAAATCGATGCGGCTGGCTTGAATGGCCGCTCGCGCCGAGCATCGCAAGTCCTTGTCGCGTTTGGCGGCCCGGAGTAGACTCTCCCAATCAATTTTGGCAAGGCTCGTTCGATTGGCAGCGTCGCGCGGCAGCTTCTTTTGTTGTACGCCGCCGCAAGGAACTACGCTTTTTTCGCGTAAGTGGATGAAACGATGATGGTTCGCCACCCATGACGGAAGCCTACTCCGCTTCGTTGCCCGCGGAAACCATTCGCGACAGCACCTTATATAATAAGGACCTTGCTCCCATTTCGACCGACCGCCGCACCTGGCGCACCTACAATTACGCGGCTCTCTGGATCTCGATGAGCGTCAATATTCCAACGTACATGCTGGCCAGCGGCATGATTGCCGGCGGCATGAACTGGAAGCAGGCGCTGTTCACCGTATTCCTCGGCAACGTCCTGGTGCTCATTCCCATGCTGCTCAACGCTCACGCGGGCGCGCGGTACGGAATCCCGTTCCCGGTCTTCGCGCGAGCTTCGTTTGGCGTCCTGGGCGCAAATGTTCCCGCGATTTTGCGAGCGCTGGTGGCCTGCGGATGGTTCGGCATTCAAACCTGGATCGGCGGCGAAGCCATCAACGCGATGATCGTCGCGCTGGTTCCGGCCTGGGCGCATTTCGCATATGGCGCGGCGCTGTGCTTCGGTTTCTTCTGGTTGCTCAACGTGCTTGTGATTTTGCGTGGAATCGAGACGATCCGGTTTCTGCAAGGTATCTCCGCACCGTTTTTGCTGTTGATTGGACTCGCGCTCTTGCTGTGGGCTCGCTCCAAGGCCGGCGGATTCGGCCCCATGCTGTCGACGCCTTCAAAATTTCAGAACTTCGGCGAATTCTTCCGGTTCTTTGTTCCGGCGCTTACCGGCGTAGTAGGGTTCTGGGCTACGGTCTCGCTGAACATCCCGGATTTCACGCGCTACGCGCGGAGCCAGCGCGACCAAGTCCTTGGGCAGGCGCTCGGACTTCCCGCGACCATGACGTTCTACTCGTTCATCGGGATTGCGGTGACCTCCGCGACGCTGATCATATTCGGGCAGGCGCTGTGGGATCCGGTCGCGGTGCTGTCGCGGTTGGGCAATCCGTTCGCCGTTGTGGTCGCGATGCTTGCGCTGCTGATGGCTACGCTGAACGTCAACGTAGCCGCGAACGTGGTTTCGCCCGCAAACGACTTCTCCAATCTCTCCCCGCGGCGGATCAGTTTTCGCACCGGGGGTTTGATCACGTGCTTCATGGGCATCGCCATGCAGCCGTGGAAGCTGATGGCCAACTACGGCAGCTACATTTTGGGCTGGCTTGTAGGTTATTCCGGTTTTCTGGGACCGATTGCGGGCGTGCTGATCTGTGATTACTTTATCGTGCGCAAAAAACTCCTGGTTGTGGCCGATCTCTATCAACGCAATGGCCTCTACGAATATCAACGAGGAGTGAATTGGCAAGCGGTGGCGGCGCTGGCCGCGGGTGCAGGTGTGGCGTTCGTCGGTCTAGTCGTCCCGTCGTTGAGAGTCTTGTACAATTACGCCTGGTTCGTGGGATTCTTCGTCAGCTTTTTCGCTTATTTCGCAATGATGCACACCGCTCAGCCCATCACGCAGGCCGCGGACTAACGGGAGCCCTCCTATGGAATTCGGCATCACCATCAAGCCCGATCTTACTGTCGACCGCATCGTCAGCCTGACACGGGAGGCGGAATCCGCCGGTTTTCTTCACGGCTGGATTTTCGATTCGCACGTCCTCTGGATGGAGCCGTTCCCGCTGATGACGCTGATGGCCAGCAACACGAAAAACATGCACATCGGTCCTTGCGTTACCAATCCCGCGGTCCGGGAGGTGACCGTCGCGTCCAGTCTTTTTGCCACGCTGAATCTGATTTCCGGCGGCCGCATGCAAATGGGGATTGGGCGCGGGGACAGCTCCCGCCGAGTACTGGGCAAGAAGCCGACGACGCTCGAAAACCTCGAAGATTTCGTGAAGACGTTTCGCGATCTCAACGCGGGAAAATCCGTCGATCTCGACGGTGTCGCCACCCGGTTCCCGTGGACGAGCGGAAAAATTCCACCGGTGTGGGTTGCGGGTTACGGACCTAAAGCACTGCGTACCGCGGGCCGCATCGGGGACGGCGTGATCCTGCAATTTGCCGATCCCGATTTGATTTCCTGGTGCCTTGGTTTCGTGCGCGAAGGTGCGAAAGAAGCGGGCCGGGACTTCAGCAAGATTGAGGTCATGGCTGCCGCGCCGGTGTGGGCGTCCGACGATCTTGCGCTCGCCCGCGACAAAGTCCGGTGGTTCCCGGCGCTGGTCTCCAATCACGTGATGGATCTCATTTCCAAATACAAACCAGAGGATTTGCCTGCGTCGCTGACTTCTTTCGTGAAGGATCGTGGCAAGTACGATTACCTTCATCATTGCGAAGTGGGCAGCGACAACGCCAATTTTGTGACCGACGAAGTGATTGACCGGTTCTGTCTGGTTGGCCCGATCGAGCAACATCGCAGAGAAGCTCGAGGCTCTACGCGCGGCTGGCGTGACGCAATTCAATATTTATCTGATGTGCGGCGAAGAAGAAAAAACGCTGGAAGTATACGGCCGGGACGTGTTGCCCAACTACATGCGCGCGCATGCATGAGAGAGCTTGCCGAGATGGGGCGGCGGTGCTGTGCCCCTACTACGAAGGCCGGGCTGGCGGCGAAGCTTTTAGTAATGGCCAACCTTTTGTGGGTGAGCAGCATTTGCGCCTCAGACCGGGAAGTGATGCGAGGACAAGCAGCGCCGGGCTTAAGAGTCGGTGTGAGAACTGAGAGAAGGAGCCCTCAGCGGCTAAAGCCTTGTTGACTCGGCTCCAGTTACGGCACGGCTGAAGCCGTGCCCTGACGAAAACCAGAGTTCGCGGGGCACGCGAGAGTCTCGGAGGCACGCCACACCAATGGGTTTCGACACCATCATCAAGAACGCTACGATCGTGACCGCGATGGATACGACGTTGGCCGACGTCGGCATCTCCGGGGGCAAAATCTCCGCCATTGCGGCGCAATTGTCAGCGGAAAACGCTACGCAGACCATCGATGCCAGCAATCATTTGCTTCTTCCCGGCGGCATTGATGTTCACACGCATCTCGACATGCCTTTCGGCGGAACCATGTCTGCCGACGATTTCCAGACGGGCACTATTGCCGCGGCCTTTGGCGGCACAACGACACTGATCGACTTCGCGATTCAGTATAAAGGGCAGACGCTGCGGCATGCCTTCGACACCTGGATGAAGAAGGCGCATGACAAAGCCACCATCGACTACGCCTTCCACTGCATCATCACGGATCTTGGGAGCGCGCAACTCGAAGAGATGGGGCAGCTCATCCGCGAAGGGGTCACGAGTTTCAAACTTTTCATGGCCTATCCCGGCGTGTTCATGCTCGACGACGCCAGCATCTTCCGCGCGATGGGGCAGGCTGCCAAGCACTCCGGCTTGATCTGCATGCATGCCGAGAATGGCGGGGCGATCGACGTCATCGTCCAGCAAGCGCTGGCGGAAGGGAAGCGCGCGCCGAAATATCATGCGCTTACGCGGCCCACAACCGCCGAAGCCGAAGCCACTTCTCGCGCAATCGCGCTGGCCGAGATGGCCGGATGTCCTGTCTACATCGTTCATCTCTCTTGCAATGAGGCGCTCGAAAAAGTTCGCGAGGCACGCGACCGCGGGTTGCCCGCGTATGCGGAAACTTGCCCGCAATATCTGTATTTATCGCTGGAAAACATGAATGCCCCTGGTTTTGAGGGCGCGAAGTATGTCTTCACGCCGCCGCTGCGCGAGAAATGGCATCAGGAAAAACTCTGGCAAGGTCTTACGCACGATACGCTGCAGGTGGTCTCGACGGATCACTGCCCATTCTGCTTCAAGGAACAAAAGGAGCTGGGCATCGATGACTTCACCAAGATTCCGAACGGTGGTCCAGGCATTGAGCATCGCCTGAGCCTCATCTACACGGGAGGCGTTCACGGCAAGCGTTTCTCGCCGAACCGCTTTGTGGAAGTCGTCTCGACTGCGCCTGCAAAACTCTTCGGCCTGTTCCCGCGCAAAGGCACGATTGCGGTCGGGTCTGACGCCGATCTGGTGATTTTCGATCCCAACGAAGAGCAAGTGATCAGCGTGAAGACGCATCACATGCGCGTGGACTATTCCATGTTCGAAGGGATTCAGATCAAGGGCGTCCCGAAAACGGTGTTGTCCCGCGGCCGCGCGGTCATCGACGCGGGTCAATTTGTGGGGCGGCCTGGCAGCGGGCAATTTCTCCGTCGGCAGACGTATGCGGGGATTTAGGGGATGACCGTGATTTCTGCTTTCTGGACATTTTCACGGCGCGACCCTTTGCGCGTCGATTGTGTGCTTGCATTGTCAGTGGTGCTGGCTTGTCATCTAAACCCCGCCTCTCGGCCCTTCGGAGCTCAGGGTAAAAGAGGGCGGCTACAGGTTGCTATATTGTGCGGTAGGACAGTGAGCGCCAATCCTTGGGCGTTTTCCGCGGCACAACTCCCGATGACACAAAAAAGCAGGGGCGCAGCACGCGCTGCGCCCCTGCTTTGAACTAACCACACCTGATGAGCTACGGCGTTGTGGCGTTAAAGTTCGGATGAGCGAAGTCGAACATTCCGAAAAGGTCTCCGATCGACGGACCGTTGATTGGGACGTACGGACTCCACCCGGTCTTTGGCTCGGGCAGGTTGTCACGGCTGCGGTTGGTAACTGGCGGGACGCTCCAGTTGCGTTCAATGAATTTGAGGATGGA
Organism: uncultured Acidobacteriota bacterium; assembly: GCA_963729285.1. Classification (GTDB taxonomy): domain Bacteria; phylum Acidobacteriota; class Terriglobia; order Acidiferrales; family UBA7541; genus Acidiferrum. The sequence goes on along the minus strand of CAVSNL010000037.1, from coordinate 11,913 downwards.
AACGTGATCGTAGTACACGTGGACCACGCGGCCACCCACGGCATAGGGGGAAACTACCTGCAGAGGGATGCGGGTTCCGTCGCCGAAGTAATCCAACGGCTGAACGTAGCCGGAATCGTAGTATCCGCCGCCTTCGTCCATGGTGATGAAGATCGCGGTGTCCTTCCACAGACTGGGGTTGGCCCTTACGGCATCGACGATCTTCTTTACGAATCCTTCCAGTAGATTGACCTTGGATGACGCCGGGTGACCATCCACCCAGCCGCTGGGCTTGACGAACGATACCGCCGGCAACGTGCCGGCCTGGATGTCGTTATAGAGATCGGTGGTGTCCTTGAGGACCGCGGTGCGCACCGGGGCGTTGGTCATGATGGAGGTGGAGTACTGGAAGAAGTTGCAAATGTTGCAGTACTGGTCGCTCGTCGCGCCAACCGCCCCGTAGTTGATCTGGTATTTGTCGGTGAGGTAGGCGTCAAACTGATCGCCATAGTATTTGAAGGACACGTTCTTTTCGAGCAGGGCATCGCCAATATTGCGAACGGTGCTCGGCGGAATCGTGAACGGGGTGTTGGCAACATTGGGATCGGTGTAAGCGTTGCTGCCGTCTCCAAAGTACCCGGGATTGTAATTGTTGAGGAGGTAGTAGGCGCCCGGAGCGCAGTTCGGATCCACACGCTTGGGAAGTGTGTTCAAGTAGGTCAGCACGGAGGTGGCGCCAGGCTGGCTGGAGTCGGAACAATTGGTGTAGCTGCCGCCGCCAAACGATGGGGAACCGAACGCTCCGCCGCCGTATCCATCCTGGGTGTACCAGTTATTCGTGCCCTGTTGGGGATCGGGATTTTCGATTTCGTCCACAATACCGGCGTTTGGCGTTCCTACGAAGGTTGCCGCGGGGACCATATGTGGCGGCGCGGCCGGGTTGCCGTTAGCGTCGCTGAAAAAGATCGCGTCGCCGGTTCCCAGCATGATGTGGTTTGCGCCGGTGCCGCCCATAACCGCCTGGTGATAATTGTCGGCGGTGGCAAAGTTGTCCGCGAGGGCCTTGAAGTACGGAACATCCCCTTGCAGCATGTTGTAAAAGCCCATCGATGTGGCCCCTTCACCCGTCGAGGCGTCGTTGAATCCGGGAGCCTGTGGGTTGCCATTCGTGCCCGCACCAACGGTCACTTCGACCCACGGAAACAGATCGCTTTTGCAGCCGACCGGATTCCAAACCGTGGCGTAAACAATGTTGCAATCTAGCTCCTGCCGCATCTGATAGAAGCGATGCACCGGACTGGCGGCGTAGGAATCGTAGGGGAAAGTCTGGGAGGTCAGCTGAAACGGGCCAGGAGGAAGGCTGGTCACATTCAAGATGCGCTGGTCGGGAACATCTTTAGCCTGTTCGTGACCGCCGGTCAGTAAGAATTGGTAGTAGTCCGGCGACAGTCCGTTCTCCGAAGCCATAGCCTCCGCCAGAGTGCAGATTCCATTGTTCTTGCAGACATCGCTCGGCCCTCCGGTAATCGGTGGAGGGAGGGTTTGATAGAAAGACTTGGACTGCGGGCTGTTTTGGTACGTGTCCGTGTCTTGCGCCGTGTTCTGCAGCGCGAATGCGTAATTAGGGCCCGGACTGCCGTCCGGCATAATGATCTGCTTGGAAAGGAGATTGTCGATGGTCTGCCCGGCCTTAGGCTGGTACGTCGCGAAGAGATGATCGAAGGTGCGGTTTTCGCCGATGATCACGATGACGTGTTTGATCGGTGAGGTGGTGTTTGCATCGTTACTGAAACTGCCGGATTGTGCGCGAAGTGGAGTTGCGACTAGCAGCTGTGTTGCGACGAACGCGGCCAGAACTTGCCTGAGGGTCGGCAAGTAGGCTAGCCAGTGGGACACACGCGAATGCATCTATACAACCTCCATGAACAGACGTGTCGCGCAATCTTGGAGGCTGGGCATGCAGATTGGCGCGCGCAACATGTGTATGCTCGTTTTGTTACAGATGCGCGACAAGCTGATGAACCGCAGGACAAAGTCGGGGTAATGAATTGTTCAAATCGAAAATTTTACAAATTCATTTGTTTTTCGCGTGACGTTTGGATTCTTTCGTCTTCTCTCGAGAAGTTGCCCTTCATCGTCGACACGCGCGGCGATTTTTCTTCACCCCACGACCTTGTAGGGCCGCATCATCTCGTTGTCCTCATGCTCCAGCACATGGCAGTGCCACACATATTGAAACTCCTGGCCCGGAGTAACGGGAGTACCGGTCGGCAAATCAAAGCGCGCAATGACCCGCGTGATGTATCCAGAATATGTTTTGATGGTGTCCTTCCATGCCGGCCGTTCGTTCGATTCCGGCGGCATTGGAATTCCGGTATAGACTAATTTCCCCGACTGCAGATATTGCTTGACGTCAAACGGCTGCCGATTCAACACCTGGAAGCGCACCAGGTGAATGTGCATCGGGTGAACGTCACCAGTCGTATTTGCAAACGACCAGATCTCCATGGACCCGGCCTTGGGATCTTCGGTGATCGGATCATCCCAATGCTTGCCGCCGAGCATGCCCATCATGGTGTAGCCGTCGGAGGGCCGGTCCATCTCGGTCAAAACGAGGAGGCGCTCACGCACGGCATGGGCTGGATTTAGCGGCGCCATGGGCACTAACGCGTCGGGGAGCAAACTGGTGTCCTTTCCTGACAAGGGCTTGGTCACCTTGAAGAGCATGACCTCCGACGGAACGACTTCGCCGCCGCGCGCGTAGGGTGCGGGCGCGTCGTTGGTCATCGCAAGACTCGCGCCGGCATGGTCGCTGAAGTCGATCACGATATCGAAGCGCTCTCCTGGCGAAAAAATCAGATAGTGCGTGCTCAGCGGCGCGGGAAGCAGCCCGGCGTCGGTGCCGATCTGGCGAAACGGCGGTGCATCCACAGGTTGCCCGGCGGGCTTGCCATTCTTGTCGGCGGGCACGAGAGTCAAATGATAAAAACGCGAATTCGAGCCATTCACCATGCGAAATCTATATTTGCGCGGCTCCACCTCCAGGTACGGCGTCGCTTTTCCATTCACGCAAATGGTCTCTCCGAAGTATTCCTGCATCCACATCGGATGCGTTCCCTGTGGCGCGGGCGGATAAAATAAGGACCCATCCGCAAGAAATGACCGATCCTGGATCAACAACGGCATCTCGTACTCTCCGCTGGGAAGATTCAACGCTTCTTCTTCGTCGTCTCGGACCACGTACACTCCCGCCAAGCCGGCGACTACGTTCAATCGCGTAATCCCGAGGCGTGATCGTGATACCACAGCGTCGTGGCAGCCTGATCGTTGGGATACTGACAAGGCGCGGCATCATAGGTAGGTCCCGTCTTTCCATCGGGGGTAATCCACGCTTCCGGATAGCCGTCGCTCGCCGGCAGCACCTTCGCACCGTGAACATGCACCACGGTGCGCACCTCGGGAACACCTACTTCAGAGCCATGAATGGTTGGATCGATGGGCAAGAAATGCTTGTTGGGCAGTTGGTTGATCCATTTCACGGAAAATGGCTGCCCCGTGCGCGCTTCAAGTGTCGGACCCGGCCAGGTGCCGTTGTATCCCCATAGCCGCGTCGGCGGCAGGTCCCGGTGCACTTTCTGATGAAACTCTCGCATGTGAATCTGCACAACGTTTCCCGCATGCTCCGGGCGAATCACCGGCGGCACCGGCAATGCATCGACGTACGGCGTCAGAGTTTTTGGTTTCTGGACGACTTCAGCGCTTTTGCGCGACGTCCCAGCGTTCACTTGGCCGGCGTGGTCGGCGAAATGTTCGAATCCCCAGTTCCGCCTGCCTTTTGCGCTTGCCCCTGAAAAAAGTCCCGCCCCCGTAAACAAACCTAACCGCAGCAAATCCCGGCGATCGATCTTCAATCCCATTTCTCCCCTGTGAACCTGGCGTAAGAAAACGTTCACACACCCAAGTGACGCTCATAAAAGCGAAATGAGTTGCCGGCCAGAGGGCAAAAGCTCTGGCCGGCAACCGCATCACCGTGTTTCTTTGCTGATTCTTGCGTGTCGCTCAGTTCGGGCTGAAGTTCGGATGCTGAAAATCGAACATACCGAACAGATCCCCCAGCGCCGGTGAGTTCGTCGGCACGTAGGGATCAGCGCTGGTTTGCTGGGGTTCAGGAAGATTGTCGCGGCTGCGCGCGGTTACCTTCGGCAGGCTCCAATTCCTCTCGATGAACTTCAGTAGCGAAACATGGTCGTAGTACCAGTGGACGACTTTTCCCTGCTTGCGAGTATGGCGAAACCACCAGCAGCGGAATTCGCGTTCCGTCACCGAAGTAATCCACGGGCTGCACGTAGCCAGAGTCGTAGTAGCCGCCGCCTTCATCGAAGGTGATGAAGATGGCGGTGTCTTTCCAGACGCTGGGATTGGCTTGCACCTTCGCAATGATGTTTTGCGTGAAGCCCTCGAACAGATCGAGCTTAGAAGAAGCCGGATGCCCATCGGTGTAGCCGCTGGGCTTCACGATCGATACTGCCGGTAAGGTGTTGTTCTTGATGTCCGAATAAAGGATATCCGTGTCTGCGATATGAGCCGTTCGCGTCGCCGTGTTGGCCATGATATCTGTTGCGTACTGGAACGGATTGCAAATGTTGCAGTAGTCGTCGAAGGGGTTGGAGGTCGCGGTGGGATCTGCTTCCGCGGCGATCGAATCCGCAACGTACCGGTCCCAATGTTCGCCGTAGTATTTGAACGAAACATTGTGTTCCATCATCACGGTTCCGATGTGCCGGACCGGAACTGGCGGAATCGTGAACGGCGACACGGACAGCGGCAGAGGAACGCCATTTCCGAGATATCCCGGGTTGTAGTTGTTCAGCAGGTAGTAGTGGCCTGCTTCGCAGTTTGGATTCACCGGACGCGGCAGCGCTTGCAGATAGTTTACGACCGCAGGGACGGCGGGCTGGCTCATATCGGCGCAAGCGCTGTAGCTTCCGCCACTGTAGCCGTCCTGATCGTAGTAGTTGTTCGTTCCCGATTGGGGATTGGGATTCTCGATTTGGTTCTTCGGAGGAACTGCCGCATTGCCCTTGCCGTCGGTGAACCAGATATCATCGCCGAAGCCGAACATGATGTGGTTCGCGCCCGTGCCGCCCATCACCGATTGATGAAAGTTATCGCTCAGTGTGTAGGTGTCGGCCAGGTGCTTGAAATAGGGAGCATCGCCGTTCTGCACGTTATAGAACGCCATGGCCGTCGACCCTTCGCCAGTCGTCGTTGCGTCGAAGGGCGACGGTTGCGGATTGCCATTGCTTCCAGCGCCGATCGTCGTTTCCACCCAGGGGAACAGGTCCGCCTGGCAGCCGCTGGAGTTGGTCGCCGTGGCTTTCGTGGCATCGCAGTCGAGCTGCTGCCACATTTGATAGAAGCGGTGCACCGGGCTGGCGGAGTAATCGTCGTAGCGCACGCCGGGACTCAGTTGGAACGCGCCCCCAGGCAGTTTAAAAACGTTATCGATGCGCGTGTCGGGAGCTTTGCCCGGCAATCCGGTGGCACCGGTCAGCAGGTCAAAATTATAGGTGGGGAACAGATCGGGCTCCGCGGCGACCGCGATCGACAAGGTTATAAACGGCGCCGTTCTCGGGGTGGTATCACTGGCAAACTCCGGTGCGCCATCGGTCAACGGCGTGGGAAGAGTGGTGTATGGGGTTTTGGATCCTGGGGCGAGATCGAAAATGCACCGCTGGAATCGGTGGCGCTGTTTTGAGCCGACAAGGCAATAGTTCGGCCCGGGTGTGCCGTCCGCCTTTACGATTCCCTTGGAGAGCAGGTTCGAGATCGTCTGCCCTTTGTTGGGGACATAGGTGGCGAAGACGTGATCGAAGCTGCGGTTTTCACCGATGATGATGATGACGTGTTTGATCGGCGAAGTCGTCTTTCCATCGTTGCTGCCGGTGTCGGTTTGTGCGCGAAGCGGAGTGGCTACTAGCAGTTGTGTTGCGACGACTGCGGCGAGAACTTGCTTGACGGTCGGCAAGTAAGCTCGCCAGTGAGACAAGCGCGATTCCATCTATAAATCCTCCATCGAGGGACGTGTCGCGCAATCAAGCGGGCTGGGGACGCGGATCACGCGCGCAACAGGTGTAAGCGCATCGTGTTACACGGGCGCGACAATCGGATGAACTGCTGGACAAAGTAAGGTGCGGCGATTTGATCAACGCCGAAGTTTCAAGATCTAATTTCGTCTTTTGCGAGGACGGATCGATTCTTTCTTGCTTCTCTCGCGGATTTTTCGCGTAGTCGTCGAAACTTGACGCGATTGCGCGGATTTCCTCCAGCGTGTGCTCCCGGTGCAGGATTCCGTTTTCCAAGACCGTCTCCAGTTGATTCGCGCCGCTGACCGGCTCGCCGGGATTTTCGCTTCACGGTCACGAATTCGGCGCCCTCTTTCAGCAACACGAACCGTCCTGCACGAGAATCCTTGCCCGGATCGGTTACTGGCTGCTTGTAGACGTCATGCCATTCGCCGTTGATGTCGATCGCGGAACATTTCAACGCGAAACGCAGCGTATCGCGGTTCACCTGTTGCAACAGCGCGCCGCCCATCCCGAAGCTCCAGTTATCCATGGACCAGCCGCGCCGGGTGAGCTGCGAGATCATGTTCTGAATGGTGTAGTAGTTCACGCCGTCGCCCTGAATGAAACGCACCTGCGGCGCGACAACCTTCCAGCCTTTGCGGTTGACCTCATAGCCGAATTTGTCGGCCGCGATTTTGAAAAGCTCCTCCAGCACGGAAACCGCGTCGCCACTGTCCGGGCGGATAACCAGCGTTCCGTTGCGCCGCATCACCTTATCGCGTAGTTTCCCGCCCCACAGATTGCGGACCGCATTGTAAATGTCATAGGAATCGCTGACGCACGCCACGATGCCCTCGGGAACGTTATCCAGAATATTTTCATAGGCTTCCACTTCGTGCTCGCGGCCCCAAGCCGTGATCGTGGAATGCTCCGAGGCAGGAATGCTGACGCCCGGCATGTCGGCAACGTAATATTGCCGGAGCAGTTCGATGGCCGGCAGATTGTCGGTGCCGAGAAAATTGAAGAGATGCGCGGCGCCGCCAATGGCCGCGGATTCGCGGCTGCTTACCCCACGAAATCCAAAATCGTGCAACTTAAAGGCGATCCCGGAAGGATCGCCGGTGCGAACCAGTGCTTCCCCAATAATTTGCTTGATCGCGCGGCTGAGTGTGGCCACCGTGATGGGGTACCAGATCTGGAGCAACACCGTCTCCGCCCAGTTCGTCAGCCAATAGAATTCCGGGTCGGTATTTTCTACCGTGACGATCGCATTCTGCGCCCCGACCACCGAACCTTCTTTGACGGCTTTGACCCGCAAAGGCAGAATGCCCCCATATTTCGCATAGAGGCTCTTCCAGCCTTCATAGTTGAAACATTTGGGATTGCCGGAAAAATGCTGGCTCGCGAATTTCGCGGCTTCCTCGACGTCGTCCGAGAGTGAAAACTTTACCCGCAAAATTGGCCTTCAAGATGTATTGCAGCCCGGCCATTTCGGCGTGATCGAAAAAGCCGCCGCGCGAGCAAACGTACGAATATATATGTCGCGTATTGGGAGGGTACTGCCACCAATGGCTGAGTTTGTAGCTGTCGGTGTTCAGGATCGGATTCAATCGCAGGGGCTGGATAGTGGTCTCCTGTTCAGCGTGTAGGCGCCGGGCTTAAGCCCGGCGCTGGTTGTTCTCGCATCGCTCACTGGTCATAGCTTCGCGGTCATAGAGGTTGCTCCAGGGTAAAAGACACGTACAGGAGCCGATCGTCGCGCTGAATTTGCAGTACGACCGGTGTCCCGGGTTTGAGATCGGCCAGAGCGGCACGCAAGCGATCGAGTGTAGTTATCGGCTGACCGTTCAGAGTCCGGATCACGTCTCCGGTGTTGAGGGGTATTTCGGCTCCAGTTCCAGTGCGCGCTGCTACGATGACGCCGAACGGGTCGCGAAGATCGGAGGCCATCTCGGCAACCTTCTTATCGATTTCGATACCCAGAATGCCGAGCGGGCGGACCAGACTCTTCTCGGGGTCAGCGAGCGCCGTTATCTGATCCATGTTGTCGGTGTGTTCTATTACAGTCACGTCGAACGCCAGCCGCTCTTGCCCGCGTAAAACTTCCAGATGCACCTTCTCGCCAGCATTGACCGACATCAGCCGGAAGGACACATACGGAATGCTTTCCGCCATGCGGCCGTCAATCGTGAGCAGTACATCTCCGATCCGAATCCCAGCCTCGAGAGCCGGGCCGCCAGGAAGAACGTCGGACACGATGACCCCGTAACTTCGCGGCAAGTTCATCGCGGCTGCGAGCACCGGCGTAATCGTTTGCAGTCCGATACCGATCTGCGCGCGATGCACGTGGCCGAACTTGCGAAGCTGTTGATAGGCGACGTTGACCACGCTGCTGGGTATGGCGAACCCGAGTCCTTCGTTACCTCCAGACTGCGAAAGGATAAATGTATTGACCCCGACGACGGCGCCATCCACATTCACCAACGGTCCGCCTGAGTTTCCCGGATTGATGGGCGCGTCGGTCTGGATGTAGACCATCGGCGAATCGGGATCCGTTTGCCGCGCAACCGACGAAATCACGCCCAGCGTCACCGTATTGCGCAATCCCTCCGGGCTTCCAAACGCCAGGACCACCTCGCCTTGATGCAGACTCCGATAGGACGCGACCGGCAGCGCCTCCAGCTTGACGTTGTCGACTTTCAAGAGCGCCAGGTCGATTTCGCGGCTCACACCCACAACACGCGCGGGCACGATATTCGTCTTGGTGGACAGCAACGATTGCAACGACCCGTCGGGATTGCCCGAGGGCAAAACGACTTGAACGACCTGCGCGCCGGTGACCACATGCGCGTTGGTAATGATGTATCCGGCCGGGTCGATCACGAAGCCGGAACCAATCGCTCGTTGCCTGCCGATGACCACGCTGGTGTTGCCGTGGCTTTCATCTACGGGACCATAGCCCGCGACGAGAATCTGCACCACGCTGGGCGAGACTTTTCGAATCAGCGCATCCACCGACTCGTTCAATTTGTGAAGGGTATTGTCCTCGGGGTGGTTCTGGGCCGATGCGCGGGGAGTGTCGCAGAAGACTGCGGTGCCGACAAAAGCGAAGGCGACCGACGCCCATCGATGTCTGAGGCGACGGCGAAATATAGCGGCTGGCATGAACGGATTCTCCTCGGATGGTTGGTCCGAAAAACGCTGGGCGTGATCCTCATTAGACTACAATCAGCGGAAAAATACCGCCAAGCCTCGCGGAGCATACACGACGAGGCCGGCAGCGGCTACTTGTCGTGCATGGCGGTGGTGGACGGGGCGTGGTTCTCTTGGTTGCGGAAAAGGCGGCGGAGGTGGCGGAACATGTCATAAGCAGTAACCACGCTGAGACCAATCAGCGCGTAAATGAGCGAGTGGTTCAGGACTTCGACGGTTCGCCGGTAGCTTTCCGCAGAGGCGCCGGGTATGTCCGTGAGAACGATCCAGTTGCCGGCTTTCAGCAAGAAGAGCAGCATCGTGATCCACACGACATTGCTGACCAGGCGGTAGATGACAGGCAGGCGCACCCAGTCGGGACGCACCAGGCTGACGCCCGCCTGCACCATTCCCGCCAGCGCCAACAGAACCACGGGCCAGTAAAATTGATGCCAGATGGGCGCCGGCTTGATGAAGGCAGCCGCGGGCCCGAAGATCATGAATGGGAAGCGCTGCGCGACTCGAAGCCAGCCGATGGAAATGCCCAAAGCCACAAATTGAGCGATCGAATCAAACCGGGATACGCGGCGGGATTCCTGGGCGGAGCTGGATTCGCCCTTTGATCCCGTTTGCATGGCGAACGCGGGGTGCCAGGGATACTTCAGGCCTCGCGGATCCCAGCGATCCGGGAACTTGTTCCAATGGCGCTCCGCCAGAGCAAAAATCAGCGTGATCACCCCAAACTGAATGAGGAACTGGTAAAGGAATGTGGGCAGGGTACTGACCAAAGTGACGGACTTGCCGCTGGCGAGCAGCGCCGTCAAAACAATAAGGATAACGACGCCCGTCAACCCGAGATTGAACGATAGCACCCGGATGTAGAACGGAAAGAGCACCGGGCCGATAATTTGCTGGCCGAAGGCGACGCTGCGCTGATCCTGGCGGTATCGACTGGCGACGACCAAGGGATGGCCGAGTTGCTTCAGGATGGCTTCCACTTCGCCCTCGTTCAGCGGCCTGCCGAGTTCGCCCTCCTTGTCTTCGATTTGCGCGCGGAGATTCTCCGACAGTTCGCTGACGATGTCGTCTCTCTGCGCTGCGGGCAGGCAACTTCGGACGGACTTGAGATATTGATCGAGAAGTTCCATGGGAGTCTCCTTACCTGCCGAAGATCTGATATGCAACCAAGCCGAAGTGGCAAATCTCCAAAAGAATCGGGAGTGAGGTGACGCTCGCCTGTGTGACCGTGTCCAGGATGGTCGGTCCGCCGACGATGAGCAGGCCGGATGAGAGCAAGACAAGCAACCGCCCGCAGGCATCGACGCGGCCGTCGCCTGCACGCTCCCGGGACCAGCCTGATGGAAATCCCTGGCAGCGATCTGTATATGTATTGTTATCAATAAGTTGCATGGTCATAGCCTTTCACGATGGCGGTCAGCGAGGAATCGATGCTTTTCCACTCCGCGAGGAGTTGCTGGAGGATTTGCGTGCCTTCGGGCGACAGAACGTAGAATCTCTTGTTGCGTTTGTCTTCTTCGCGCCACTCGCTGACCAGCAAACCCTGCGTTTCGAGACGCCGCAGGAGCGGATAGAGAGTGCCTTCGTCAATGTCCATGCCATGCTCGGCCAAGGCTTTGCGAAGGGTGTAGCCGTACTGCTCGGACCGCAGCTGGGCCAGCACGGCGAGAATCAGAGAGCCGCGGCGAAGCTCGGAGCGAAGGTTGTCGAGGACGTTGGGTTCGATGGTCATATACTGTGTACCGTCTACTGTACGACGCATACTGTACGATACACAGTAAAGCTTGTCAAGTGAAATTTTACGAGCGATTCATTTTGCGGCGCGTATGGTGCGGTGCATCCAAGAGGCAACCCCCGATGAATGGCGGGGAGGTACGGATGCGGACACCGGAGCGGTACGTGGTGGTGTCGCATGCGCGCGGGAAAATGCGACGATGGACTTTGCTGAAGGATGAATAGAGCTATGGCGCGATTAGAGACAACCGAAGACCGGCGGCTCGAAGAGACGAAAGCACGGAAGAAATATTGGAAGCGCTGGGGACCTTATCTGTCCGAGCGGCAGTGGGGAACGGTGCGCGAGGATTACAGTCCTGGCGGCACCGCGTGGGAATATTTTCCGCACGATCATGCACGATCGCGCGCTTACCGCTGGGGAGAAGATGGCATTGGGGGCATCAGCGACCGTCATCAACTGATCTGTTTTGGATTGGCGCTTTGGAACGGCCGCGATCCGATTTTGAAGGAACGTCTCTTCGGACTGAATGGACACGAGGGCAACCACGGAGAAGACGTCAAGGAATACTACTTCTACCTCGACTGCACGCCCGCGCACACCTACATGCGCATGCTGTACAAGTATCCGCAAACGGCGTATCCCTACACACAATTAGTGGAAGAGAACCGCAGGCGCGGCAAGGCCGACCCCGAATACGAGCTGGTAGATACGGGCGTGTTTGCCGAGAGCCGCTATTTCGACGTGTTCGTCGAATATGCGAAAGCGGATGTGGAAGACATCCTCATCAAGATCACGGCGGTAAACCGCGGCCCGGAATACGCCCCGCTGCAGATTTTGCCTACGGTGTGGTTTCGTAACACTTGGTCTTGGGGCAAGGATTTGCGACGGCCAATGGTGCGCTCCGGGACCTGCGTACCGGGC
>CAVSNL010000036.1:0-111046 GCA_963729285.1 uncultured Acidobacteriota bacterium | reverse complement strand
CAGGGCAAAAGTTGCACTTGCGGGTTCAATTCTCGCTACTTGGGAGCTGAGATTCACTTTGCGGCGCGGGCCGCGTCCGGGAGCTTTCCAGCGGCTTCCACGACTTGTTCGGCTAGATAATTTCTTACGCGGGCTTCGTCGCGAGCGATGGCCGCCAGGTAGGCCGACCGCAGCAACTGCTTCCCCCGATTTCGCAGGGTATCGCGGATAGTCCGTTGCACCTGGGGATCAGCAGGTATCGCGCTGGCCGGGGAATTGCGGGTCACCAGTTTCAGGATGCGATAGCCGTCTTTCAGCTGAAGCGGCGGGCTCACCTGTCCGGGCTTCATGCCAATCACCATTTTTTTCAGTGGGATCAGATTGGTTGAGCGCCGACTCTGGCACATATCCCAAATCTCCGCTGGTTGCCGCCGAGTTCATGTCTTCGGAATAGTCCATCGCCTAATGTGCTGAATCGGCGCCACTGTTGAGGCGATCCATCAGCATTTTCACTTTGCGCTGGGCTTCCGCTTCGTTGTTTCTTGCGATTGCGAATCTGGGGCTCTTTTTGAGGCGTGACACCATCCGGGCGATACGGTATCGGGGTTCCGCTACGTTGAACTAAGTTTATTGGGAGTTGTAAAACTCGGTCACGTCCCGATCGGTGATGAAAATTCAGCGACCACTTCGCGGTTCAGCCAGCTGTCGATCACCAAGCTGCTGAACCGCGAAGTGGTCGCTAAAATTTCCATCACCGATCAGGACGTGACCGAGTTTTACAACTCCAATAAAGCCCAGTTCAACGTAGCGGAGCCGCAATACCGTATCGCGCAGATCGTTGTGACGCCTCGAAAAGAACCCCAGATTCGCAATCGCAAAAACGACGACGCTACCAATGAAGCGGAAGCGCAGCGCAAAGTGAAAATGCTGATGGATCGCCTCAACAGTGGCGCCGATTTCGCGCAGTTGGCGATGGACTATTCCGAAGACATGAACTCGGCGGCGACCGGCGGAGATTTGGGATATGTACCGGAGTCGGCGCTCAACCAATCCGATCCCATGCTGAAAAAAATGGTGATTGGCATGAAGCCCGGACAGGTGAGCCCGCCGCTTCAGCTGAAAGACGGCTATCGCATCCTGAAACTGGTGACCCGCGAATCTCCCGGCCAGCGCAATATTGCTGATCCCCAGGTGCAACAGACTATCCGCGATACCCTGCGAAATCGCAAAGAGCAATTGCTGCGGTCGGCCTACCTGGCCATCGCTCGCGACGAAGCCCGCGTGAGAAATTATCTAGCCGAACAAGTCGTGGAAGCCGCTGGAAAGCTCCCTGACGCGGCCCGCGCAGCAAAGTAAATCTCAGCTCCCAAATAGCTGCCCGGGCGATGTCCTCAGCTCCCTCTGTAGGCGCTGGGCTTTAGCCCGGCGAACCATGGAAGAGTTTTTCGTGGCAACTTCTCAGCCTCGTCGCGCGGATAATTGCGCCCCACCCTACGCAACGCCGAGTCGTGTCACCCATTCAACAGGCTCCGTTCATCGGGTAGCCGCCGCAGTCGTCGCCTCTGCGCCGTAGCGCTGCGTCGCGTATCCCACGATCACGCCCACGAGGCTGCCGGGCAGAATGATCTGAAAATAGTAGCCGTGCTGCAGTTGCGCGATGATGAAGGCGAGCACGAAGCCCACCGCCAGTCCGAACAAGATGCCCAGCATCAAGGAATGGACCTTGCGCGCGAAGAAACCGATGGCCACCCCGGCGATGATTCCTTTCACCGTCGAGCCGATAATGATGCCGCCAATTCCGGCACGCGCCGCCGGTGTGAACCAGGCCGTCGCTCCATCGATGGCTCCCAGGATGGCCCCAAGCAGAATGCCGAGAAGCACTTTATTCATCGCCCCCTCCGTGGCTGGAGATTCTCTCTCCGCCTGCAGTTCTTTACAACGTGTGAGGAAATTCCTTTAAGGCCATCTGCGGGAAATGAACAGAAGCACGACGCGCATCAGCAAGTAGGCTGCTATCAACAGGATGGCGACACTGTGGCGGCGGTAAAAGCGAGCGGCTTTATCGATAAGCGTTTCTTTGCGAGCGCTCACCGGAAAGCCGTCCAAGTAGCGGGATACGTCCGCAGCGAGGTCTGTTACCGCGGGATAACGATGTTCAGGAAGAGCGGCGAGCGCCTTCGCGCAAACTGCCTCCAAAGACTTGTCGATTGGACCGCTCGGCTGCCGCGACGCCGGCGAAACCTCGGTCAGGAGAAAACGCAGCACTGCGCCCAGAGAGAAAATGTCGCTGCGTTCATCCAAAGCATCGTTTTCGCCGCGTGCTTGCTCCGGCGACATGTATCCGGGAGTGCCCATGACGGTACCGCGTCCCTTTGTAGCGGAGTGTTCCGTCGCCTCATGCCCATTCGCAGACAAGGCAGAACCCTGGAGTGCGTTGGCCGCTTGGGACCCGACGTCACCGTTTGCGCTGGGCGCCTGGCGCAAAATTTTGGCGAGGCCCCAATCGAGCACCAGGACTTCACCAAACGGACCCACCATGACGTTCGGGGGCTTCAAATCGCGGTGCAGCACCCCGCGCGCGTGGGCGAACGCTACCGTTTCGCAGATGCGCAGAAATAGACGGAGACGATCCGGCACCGAGGACACCGATTGAATGTATTCGTCCAGACGCTGGCCTTCGACGAATTTCATGGTGTAAAAGACGCGGCCGTCTTGCAGCGTGCCCACGTCGTGCACCGGAACGATCCCCGGATGCTCGAGGCTTGCGAGGACTTGGGCTTCGCGGATCAGCCGGCGCGCCAGCTCGCCATTTCGCTCCGGAGCATCCAGCACCTTCAAGGCAACGCGGCGCCCGAGTTTTTCGTCCTGCGCTGCATACACAACACCCATACCGCCACGCGCCACGCGGTCCATCAAAACGTAGCGCGTGCCCTCAAGAGACGGGATGTCCGCGGCCTCACGCAGGCGCTCAAGCGTTTTGTCGGATAGAAATTTCATGGAACATCTTCACTGCGCCTGCCTGCCAAAAACCGCTACGACTTCTCGCTGGTATTCGTCGTAACTTCCACAGATTTCGCGGAGGCGGTCCAGCGCGATGCGGCGAAATTCGCGGCGCGCCCAAGCCAGGGCGTTGGTCACGTCCGTTACCGGGAGTCCATGCTTCGCCGCCAGCTTGTCGTAGGAAATATCGTCCACCTCATCGAGGTCATATTCTTCAAAGATCTGAAACGTTGTCAGCCGGCTGCGCGCTTCGCAGAGCTTTCGCAAATCCTCGACCGCCATGGAAAAAAGGCTGCGAATCCATTCCTTCTCGAAGAATTGTTCCAGGGACACGGGCGATGGAATCGATGCTGCATCGATCGCCACTCCGTGCAGTTCTTCCTCAGCCGCGTCGAAATCCAGCGTGAGGTGGATTGTGTTTCCACCGCGCTTTTGCCGCTGCGCGGCCTTGTCTTGATTCATGACGAAGCTATCGACACACAGCCGCAGATACGTGCGCAAGCGGCTTTTTTTAGGATCGTATCGGAGCAGCATTTCGCGCTCCAGGAGTTCCAGGAAGAATCCTTGCGTCAGATCCTGCGCATCTTCGGCCGGCCGGTTCCAACGCAGGCGCACATATTTGTAGACGGGCTTCCAATACGCGGCGAACAGCGTCTCGAGCGCGCGGTCGCGTTCCCCGGAATCGCCGCTGCGTGCGGTTTCAATAACCGACCATCGCGTCGGAGGAAAGTTGTCGGCGCCTTGCGCTTGGGGGTCGTGTGTCATCCGCAGGCGAGTCTACGCAGGCGTGTGCCTAACTGACAAGTGCCCTCATTCGTAGCGCAAGGCCTCGATTGGGTCGAGGCGTCACGGGCTGAAGAGAGCCCCTATCGCCGCTGTGGCACAGACCTCAGTCTGTGCTCCGTCCTAAGCGCCACGGACTGAAGTCTGAGCTACGGTAGAAGTGTGATCCTAGCTGTTGGAGTGCCGAATGCGTTCCGCGACGGCTCGCGCGCGCTGCCGCGCAATGTCCACAAAACGAGTATCGCTGGCGATCTGGTCCAATGCAGGCAAGGCACGCTGCGGTTCCGGCAGCAATTTGCGATTCAGATCCGATTCGAATTGCAGCAACGCGTCGTTGATTCCCAACCGGTCGTATTTCATGCGCCGCTCCAGCAGCATCAACAGCTCCTGCTGCCGCGCCAAGCCTTCAAAGATTTGGAGCAACTGCGCCGCCGCCGTGTTCAGCGTGTAATTGAAAACGGCTTCGTGGACTTCAGAACCTTTTTCCCAGCGGAATGTCTTCTCGCCAAGATTAGCGATCTTCCGATGCACGTCGAGATCTTGCCCCTGAAAGCGATTCAACTGCCCGGCAAGCTCAAACATTTTCCCGCGCAGCGGCGCACTCACCTCAAATGGCAACTTCTCGGGATCGTCATCCAACTGGCGAATCTCGTAGCTCGCTTCGTCGGAGTCTTCGCGCACGCTGATCTCGATGAACTCAGGCGTGCTGGATTTGAAGACGCGGCGGAAGGTCAGCTTGGCTCCAGCAGCCGGCAAAGAGGACGCGAACTCAGCCGAACTGGCCGAGCGCCGCGCGAGTTCGCCAGCGCCAGCCGAGCAAAAAGCCGACCCGAGAAATAGCAGCACCGCCGCCACGACCATCACGAATTTGCACAAGGAAGCTTTCATCGGCTTATTAGATGCCAGCGACGCTCACCGGCGTTTCATCGTCCCGTTGGACACGTGCGGTGCGGGGTCCGCCGCGCAACGACCGGGATTTTACCAGCACTTTGGGGTCAGGCAGACCAAATCGCTCACGTGCCTGTTCCGCTTGGATGTGGCACAGCGCCACCGCCAATGCATCCGCAGCGTCCGCGGGCTCCGGCGTCTCCGCCATCGAGAGCAGCGCCCGCACCATCAGCTGCATCTGCCGTTTGTCCGCGTGCCCATATCCGGCGACGCTGGCCTTCACTTCACGGGGCGAATAGCTGTGAACCGTAACACCGTGCTGCGCTGCGGCCAGGAGCACGACTCCTCGAACCTCGGCCAGGCGCAGCGCGGTTCGCATGTTGAGGGCGGTAAAAACCGATTCCACAGCCATAACCGTCGGTGAGAATTCCCCAATCAAACGGCAAAGTAACTCGTGCACATCCTGAAGCGCAGCGCCGGAGCATTCCTTCTGGCGTTTAGGCGCGACGCGGAATGCGCCATAGTGCAGCATCGTGGAACGCCGCCCGTCGCTTTCGACGACGCCGTACCCGGTCGGACCAGCAGCGGCGGGGTCCACACCGAGCACTCGAATACAGCGATTCGCAGCGTGGCTTGCAATCATCGCATCACAGTCTACGGCCTTCGCACGGTAGCTGCCACAGGTTTGTCCGTTAAGTCGCTTACAAATGACAACGGCCACCTCGCGAGGAGGTGGCCGCCCAAAAAGCCTGTGCGAAGTCGCGGTTCAGTTCGCGCCGACGGCCGCCTGAATTTCGGACTCGTCGATATCGAAATTCGCGTAGACGTGCTGCACGTCGTCGTGTTCTTCCAGCGCCTCAACCAGCCGCACCATCTGCGTGGCCTGTGCGCCCGTAAGCTTGACGTAATTTTGCGGCACCATCCCAACCTCTGCCGACGTGGGTGTGATCCCCGCCTTCGCCAGAGCCTCTTTCACTTTTTCCAACGCCTCCGGCGGAGTCACCACATACCAGGCCGAGCCATCATCTTTCAAATCGTCGGCGCCCGCCTCCAGCACGATGTCCATCATCTTGTCTTCGCTGGCCGCTTCTTTCGGCACGGTAAGTTCGCCCTTACGATGAAACATCCACCCCACCGCCCCAGCCTCCGCCATATTTCCGCCGTTCTTGCTCATCAAATGACGAAATTCGCCGACGATGCGATTGCGGTTGGTGGTAACGACTTGAATCAGCATACCCACGCCGCCGGGCCCATAGCCTTCGAACGTTGCCTCTTCGAATTGTTCGCCCTCCAGCTGCCCGGTCCCGCGCAGAATCGCACGTTCGATATTCTCGTTCGGCATGTTTTCGTTCTTGCCCGCGAGAATCGCAGTACGCAAGCGCGGATTGGAGTTGGGATCGCCGCCGCCGATGCGTGCGGCAATGGTGATTTCGCGGATCACGCGAGTGAAGACGCGTCCGCGCTTGGCGTCGGTCGCCGCCTTTTTGTGCTTAATCGTGGCCCATTTTGAATGCCCAGACATGAGACGTCCTCTTTTTCAATTTCGTTTTTCAATTTCGCGACCGCAAGACCCAGCCACCGCGCAGGCGGCCGGCTAGCGATCCTCTTTGGTGAAATTTCCGGCGGCCCGGCGCGATCCTTCGCGCTCCGGGTGCGCGCAATTCCCGATGCGGAGACGTACGGTAAACCGCCTACCCTGCGGAACCTAGCGAGTTTAGCACAGCCGGCAGCCCCGCGAAACGGGGGTATACTGCGCTCTGGGGCCTCTATTGCACCCTCTATCGCACTCGATCAAAATCGCTGCTGCCGGCTTCGCTGTCCCGCCCGATGTGGACTCCTGACCCGGTGTTATCGCATGCCTAAGCGCCGCTTTCGCGTGCTCGCCCTCGGAACCCATCCCGTTCAATATCAGGTCCCGATTCTCCGGCGCATGGCTGCCCGCGAGGATCTCGATCTCCAGGTGGCGTATTGCACTTTGCGGGGTGCGGAAGCAGCCCACGATCCGGAATTCGGCGCTACCGTGAAATGGGATGTGCCCTTACTCGACGGCTATTCGTGGGTGCATGTGCCGAATCGTGGATCAGGCGCCGAGAATTTTTTTGGCCTCCGCAATTGGGGATTGTGGAAGCTCATCCGCGATGGACATTTCGATGCCCTCCTGTGCTATGCGAGCTATACCCGTGCGACATTTTGGATCGCCTATTTCGCCGCGAAGCTTTCGGGTACCGCGTTTCTGTTTGGCACCGATACCGTCACATTGTCCCCGCTCGATGGCAGAATGTGGAAGCGGCACGTCAAGCGCCTCGCTTGGCCGCTGTTGTTCCGGCTCGCCGACCAGGTCATTGTGCCGTCGTCGGGAACGCGGGACCTGATGCGCTCCCTGGGGCTTCCGGACGATCGCGTGACGCTCACGCCTTACGTCGTCGACAACGATTGGTGGCTAGCCCAGTCGGCAGGTGTCGATCGCGCGGCTGTACGTGCGTCATGGGGCGCGGCGCCAGACGACACCGTCATACTCTTTTGCGCCAAGCTGCAGCCCTGGAAGCGCCCAACAGACTTACTGCGAGCCTTCGCCAAGTCCGAGTTCGTCGCACGGGCTGCTCGTTTTTGCAGGTGAAGGTCCGCTACGCCCAAGCCTGGAAGCCGAGGCGGCGACTCTCGGAGTGGCCAGACAAGTCAGGTTTCTCGGATTCGCGAACCAGACGCAGCTGCCCGGCGATCTACACGAGCGCGGACCTGATGGTGCTTCCTTCGCAGTACGACGCATTCGGCGTGGTGGTGAACGAAGCCATGCTGTGCGGGTGCCCGGTGGCGGCCAGCGATCACGTGGGAGCGGCGCGGGATTTGATCGAAAATGGTCGCACCGGATTCGTCTATCCGTGTGGCGATGTCGATGCTCTTGCGGCAGTTCTCCGGCAGGCCCTCGACAATCGAGGACAACTGTCCGCGATGGGTCGCGCGGCTCGCACGCGGATGGAGTCTTGGTCGCCGCGTGAAAATATCGATGCAGCCGTAGAGGCGATCGCGCGCGGCGTTGCGCGAGTGCGGCCCCGCGCGTTGGAAACCCGAGCGTTGGAAACCGGCGCGGAGCCCGCGGCCGCCACAGATTCCACTCGCCGCGCCTCCCACAAGCTTTCCGAATGAAGCTGCTCCTGTACTCGCATTCTTTCGCACCGAACGTTGGCGGCGTTGAGACCGTCGTGCTGTCCCTGGCGCGAGGCCTCGCGCAGCTTCGCACCGTGAACAACCGGCCGCTGTTTGATCTCACGGTAGCTACGGAAACCCCTGCGGGAGATTTCGACGACACCTCGCTGCCCTTTACCGTGGTACGACGCCCCGGCGTGCTCGCACTTCGGCGCCTGATTGGCGACGCAGACGTGATCCATCTCGCGGGCCCTGTTCTGCTCCCGCTCTTTCTCGCGAGCGCTGGCGCGCAAGCCGGTTGCCCTGGAGCATCACGGCTACCAGGCCATCTGCCCCAATGGCTTGTTGCTTCATCAGCCGGACGGATCGATCTGCCCCGGCCACTTTCAAGCAGGGCGCTATGGAAAATGCGTGAGCTGCCAGGCCGCGCAAATGTCCTGGTTCCGGAGTTTAATGAGCGTGTTACTCATGTTCCCGCGCAACGCGTTGGCTCGACGCGCCTCGCGCAATCTCGCGATCTCCACTCACGTTCTAAAACGCCACAACTTGCCGCATTCGCAAGTCATTTACTATGGTATTGACGCCAGTTCAGACGCAATTCAGAAGTTCCGGCGCGTAACACAGACACTCCTGTCTGTGTCCCCTGGAGCCACGCTACCCCAGACAGCGGATCAGACGCCCCCTTCCCCGCTTAAAAAGGTGACCTTTGCATACGTAGGTAGGCTCGTCCCCGAAAAGGGCCTGCCTGTTTTGCTAGCAGCTACCTCAATTTTGCATCGAGAGGGATTTGACTTTGCCGTCCTGCTGGTCGGGGACGGTCCGGAGCGCGCAGGTCTTGAAGCGACGATCGCGCAGACGGGCCTTACCGATGTTGTCCGCATTACCGGATTTTTGCGAGGCGATGCACTCGCGCAAGTACTCGACGGGATTGGCGTTGTCGTTATGCCATCCGTGTGGGAAGAAACCGCGGGCTTAGCCGCTATCGAGCACATGATGCGAGGACGCCTGGTGATCGCATCGAAAATCGGCGGACTCGGTGAAGTAGTCGGTGATTCAGGAATCACCATGCAGGCCCGGCGACCCGGAAGACCTGGCGCGGTGCATGAAAGACGTTCTGCAAAACCCCGCGAATAGAGTGGCTCTCGGCCAACATGCCCGCGAGCGCGCCAAGTCCCTCTTCCTTCGCGAACGAATGATCGCGGATCACCGCCGCATCTATCAGGAGATATCCCGGAGCGATACTTAGATGGTAGTATCACCTAGTAATACTATTAGCTGGCCATTCCGGTTTTCGTCAGGGCACGGCTTCAGCCGTGCCGCTCAGTGCTTCTACTCAATCCGGCTGTAGCCGCTGAGGGCTTGCCTCCCCGGCATCAGGCTTAGGCACTCTATGACGGCTACAGTCCTCTCTTCATTTTTCGCATGGCCTGTTGGCCTGCCGTACTGAAGCCGAAGCGGATTTTTCGCGGTCGCCACCCCCGCTTGGCACCCGCAAAGCAAAGCGTATGATGGATTCGCATCCCAACTTCTCGGCCATGGATCATAACCAACCAGCGATGATCGGAACCGTCACACCTCGCGGCCTGCACGAATTCACAGCCTCCCACGTAATCGCGCGTTACGCGAAGGCCGGAACACGCGCAGTGGATCTCGGCGCCGGACCCGGCGCCATGGCGGAACGCCTCTCTGCTCTCGGATGCGAAGTGACCGCGGTCGATCGTGACCCCGCCCTCTATCAAGGCAAGCATCGATTTGTGACCCAGGACTTGAACCACATGGGATTTGCTTCCGAACTTGGCATGGCCTCCTTCGATTTGGTCGTTGCCGTTGAAGTGATCGAGCACGTCGAGAGCCCCATCAACTTTTTGCGAAACGTCGCCCAGCTTCTCGCGCCCGATGGTGTCGCGGTGATCACCACGCCGAACGTCGACTCGTTGCCCGCGCGCCTCAGCTTTCTCCTCGAAGGCAAAATCCGAATGATGGACGAAGTCAGCGATCCAACGCATATCTCTCCCATCTTCTCGGACCTCTTGCAACGCCAGTTCCTTCCGCGCGCTGGCTTGAAACTAACCGAGCATCTTCTATTTCCCCCCAAGGGCTACCAGTTGACGCGCAAAACCCTCGCATGGCCGCTGGCGTTGGCCGCAGCCGTCTTTCCGGGCGACTCCGTTCTCGGCGACAATCACATCTTCGTCTTCAAGGCCGCTACGTGAGACTTCTCGCGCAATCGTTCCCGCTAAGCCTTCGCCGCGGCCCACTGTTCGCGGTCGGTTTTTTTGTCTTTGCCATGTTTGCCGCGTACCAGCTCGCCGGCTACATCATCAACAACGACGTCAACAGCCTGGCCTTTGCGTCCATGGCATTTGTCGGCGGTGCTATCGTCGTCGCGATGCTCAACAATTGGCGCAATGGCGTCTATTTCTTCCTCGCGTGGCTCCTGTTCGAAGACTTGGCCCGCAAATTCCTGGGTAACAATATGGCGATTTACTTTGCCAAGGATTTTCTGGTCGCCATTGTCTACATGTCGTTTTTTATCGCTTATCGGCGCAAAGATAAGGACCTACAGCTTTTGCGCCCTCCCTTTTTTCTGGCCTTGGCGGTTTTCGTCTGGTTTGGGCGTCTTGCAGGTGTTCAATCCCGGCTCCACCAGCATCTTCTTACGGCATTCTGGGAATGAAGCTGTATTTCTACTACACGCCGCTTTTCGTCATTGGCTACGCGCTGATCGATTCCGAAGTCGCGCTGCGCCGTTTTTTCAATATCAATCTCGCGACTTATGCTGGCGATCGTCGCTCTGGGCCTCGTCCAGTCCGTCCTCGGACACACGTTTCTGAATCCTGAAGTTCCCGCCGAGGATATCCGCCTACTGAGCCAGACGTACCGGGAAGCTCCGATCTCCGGCGTGATTGTCTATCGGCCGACATCTGTATTTGTCAGCGCCGGCCGATTCGGTGACATGCTTATCGTCGCTTGGCTCATCGTCTTTGGATTCAGTGGCTATCTTCTCCTGCGCGAACGCCGCGGCAGGGTATTCGCTTTCCTGGCGCTCGGATTGACGGCGGCGGGCTGCGTGATGTGCGCATCGCGCGGTGTTTTTATGTGGAGCTCTGGCAGCGGCCTCGTTGGCGCGCGCTGCATTCTATCTGGGGCGCGCCTTGGCGCAGGGTGAAGCCCGGCGCATCTTCCGCACTTTGCAGCGGGCCGTGCTGGGTGTCGCTCTGGCCATGGTCTTGCTCCTCTTTACTTTCCGGATGCGTTGCTCAATCGCCTGGCGGTCTATTCGGAGACCCTCGATCCCAGAAGCCCGGCCAATGAATTGATTCATCGCACCCGCGATTATCCGCTGGCAAATTTCCTGGGCGCCTTCAATTCTCCCCGCTGGCCGTATGGGTTTGGTATCGGCACCGTTTCGCTCGGCGGTCAGTACGTCTCCACGGATCTTCCACGTCCTTCCGCCAACCGATGGAGTCGAAAGCGGTTTCGGGAACATCATTCTTGAACTTGGAATCGTCGGCCTGGCTCTCTGGTTCGTCATGAGCGGTGCGGTCTTGTTCTCCGCGTGGAAAGTGGTGCGCAAGCTGAAAGGTTCTCCCTTGGTTTCCCCTCGGCTTCATGATTTTCTGGTACGCATTTCTTCTGCTGCATTCCCTTCACGTTTCAAGGCATGCAGGCGTACGAAGACTTCGTTTTGAACGCTTACCTCTGGTTGTTGCTGGGCATATTATTTCGGCTGCCAAAACTGGCGCAGGCCGCTCAACTCACCCAAGCCGCGCAAGTGACACCCAGCCCAGCCCCACAATTCATCTATTCCGGGAATCGCTGACTTGCGGCTGGCCGTTGTTTCTCCTTTCGTGGACCGCCAGCACGGCTCGGAACGCGCCCTCGCCGAGCTGCTGGAACGCCTGGCTCGTGACTATCACTGCGCAATCCATCTCTATGCGCAACGTGCCGACGACCTTCCGCTCGCCGGCAGCAAACTGCTGGACTCCAGCGAATCCGGCCGCATCGTTTGGCACAAAGTTCCTTCGATTCCCGGGCCGCATCTCGTCAAGTTTGTGGGTTGGATGTTTGCAAATGGCTTTCTTCGATGGTGGCACCGCGTCTTCCGCCGCCTTTCGTTCGACC
Source organism: uncultured Acidobacteriota bacterium (assembly GCA_963729285.1). GTDB lineage: Bacteria > Acidobacteriota > Terriglobia > Acidiferrales > UBA7541 > Acidiferrum. The sequence continues at coordinate 99,127 of CAVSNL010000036.1, read as the reverse complement.
TTATCCTCTCTCCCGGAATTAATTGTTTGAATGCGGACGTCATCATCGTCCACGCCGTCTTCCGGCGGTTGCAGGAGCTCGCGCGCGAGACGGGGTCCTCTGGAGCACGATCCGCCGGGACGCGATCATCCGGACTGGTTACGAAACCTCCACAGGCGTGCCTACTACGGCTTGCTGACCGCACTTGAGCGTCGCCTCTATTCCGATCGAAGCACGGCGCTCGCGGCGGTCTCCCAACGCACCGCCGACCTGCTCGATCAATACTTCCATCGCAGCGATGTTCATGTAATTCCCAACGGCGTGGACACGCGAGAATTCTCTGCGCCGGCGCGCGCGGCACGCCGTGACGCAGCGCGCTGGCGCCTTGGACTCCGTGAGACTGATTTCGTATTGTTATTGATCGGAAATGATTGGCGAGTGAAGGGTCTTCCCGTAATACTTCGGGCCATGGCGCAGCTTCCCGCTCTTCCGTTGCATCTTCTCGTCGTCGGCGACGACGCGATCGCTCCCTTTCGCGAAACCGCGAAAAGTCTCGGCGTTCTCGATCGCTGCCACTGGGAATCCCCGCGGCCCGACGTAATCACCTTCTACGCGGCGGCCGATACCTACGTCAGCCCCAGCCTGGAAGACTCATTCGGCTTACCCGTTGCAGAAGCCATGGCTTGTGGTCTGCCGGTCATTACCTCTACCTACGCAGGCGTTTCGGGCTTGATACACAACACCGTCGACGGGTTCGTCTTGCCCGAACCCGAGGACACGCAGACGCTCGCTCGCATCGTTGAGCGCCTATACCGCGACACCGAGTTTCGTCGCAACATAGGCGAAGCCGCTTCCAGAACCGCGCAACACTGGACCTGGGATCGATCCGCCGCCGAAGCCTGGCAGTTGCTGCAAAGAGTTGGCCAAGACGAAGACCCGTGAAGACCCTCGTCATAGTGAGAGTGCACAGTGAGGCTAAAGTCTCTAGAATCAACACTTGCAAAAGTCTATCAAAACAAGCAACTTTAACCACCTTTAGAATGAATACTTACAAAAATACGGGGGGAGGGGGTAGCACAAACATCCTCCCCCTGATCAGCGAAATGCCAAGCAAGCCCGATCCAGCCATAGCGATCCAGCGGAAGTATTACACCGACACCGCCTCCCGCTATGACCACATGCACGCCCACGAAGGCGGCGCCGACCCCTCCATCACCAAATTCATGTACGCGCTATTACGCATGCAGGAAATCCGCACGCTTCTCGACGTCGGCACCGCAACCGGTACCGGCATCCGCGACCTGAAACAAGCCCTACCCGACGTATTCGTGTGCGGTGTCGAACCGGTCGCGGCCTTGGTGGACCAGGCCGTGCTAAGCGGGAACATCGCCAGCGGGCCCATCATTCAAGCCACCGGCGAGGCGCTGCCGTTTGCCGACGCGAGCTTCGATGCCGTGTCTGAATTTGCGACGCTCCATCACGCGGCGAACCCCACGGCCGTCGTAAAGGAAATGCTGCGCGTCGCCAGAAAAGCTGTTTTCATCTGCGACAGCAATCGCTTCGGACAAGGCTCACTGCCGGCGAGGCTCCTGAAACTCGCGCTCTACAAAGTCGGCCTCTGGCGCGCATTCAATTATCTGCGAACCGGCGGAAAAGGCTACGTGATCACCGAAGGTGATGGCCTGGCCTACTCGTACAGCGTATACGATTCCCTCGAACCCATCGTCCGTTGGGCCGATCGCGTCATCTTGATTCCTACTACGGGCGACCTCAAAAGCCGCAGCTGGTTTCATCCGCTACTCACAAGCAGCGGCATACTGGTTTGCGCTCTGAAAGATTGAATGGTTTGCGAGGATCGAGCCGTTTTGCGCTCTGAAAGATTGAATCTGAAGGATTGAATCTAAAGTTGAAAAGGGGCCGAAACGACAATTCCAGGTCTTCGCCCGCGATTCACTTGCGCGATTTGGTGACGACTGCCTTTCGCGTGGCTTCCATCGTGAAGGCCAACGATTCCTTGGGGATGCTGGTTACGTACGGCCCGATCAGCCAACCCAATCCAGCCGGGATATCCCGCGTCAGCGAAACCACTTCACTCTGTACGTAAACGCCGCCGTCAGCCTCGATCATTCGCCACCAGGTTTCCATCCGCCACAGAAATCCGTCGTCGTCACCGGGAGTTTTCTCGCGTTCATCGCTCTTGCCGGCGTTCTCAACTTGCGCGATGCGCACCGCGGAGCTCCGGCTGTGTGCGCTGGTATCCGAATCGCGGAAGTATTGGACGTCGTGTTCGGTGTTGAGGACCACGGTCACGACCTTGTGGCGTCGAAAGCGGAGAAAGACGCGAAAATGGTCTCCGTCGCGCGACTCGATTTTGGATCGCTCGACATCCGGCGCGTAATAGACAGCGTGCTGGTTGTAGTCCTCCAGCACCGCTAACACGTCTGCGAGCTTTGCTCCCGGAATGAACGCGAGGCCGACCCAATGGTGAATTAAGCCGTCCGGGCAGCGGATCGCCGCATCCGTTCTCCAGCGTTTCGAGTTTGCGCATCTTCACAGCGCCGTGTTGAAGTTCCCCATAAGCCTGCGTGCGTTCGGTTTCTGGCAGGCCATCGATCCACAGAAGACTGGTGCCACGCTTCAGCTCATCGTCGCTACGCCTGTCTGTCAGCCGAACATATAGATTGAACGCTTCGATCGTCGATGGTTTTAACAAGGGAGGCGATGCGGGGGGCGATGCGCCCGCGATGGCGATACCCGGCAGCAGTCCTTGGGTGGCGAATGCCAAAGCCGCGGTGAACACCAGGAACTTGCGAGGGGTCGCGCAGGGGAAACACGTCCAGTGTCGGGCAAAGCCCTCAAACAGAAGCATTGCCGCGTGTCGTAAGCTGCTGATTATTAAGCATGTTACATTCATCAACCGGATAGCCACAGGTACTAGCGGAGCATGGCCAATGCCTATTGTTTCACGAATTTGTGCCTGGAAACGACAACGCCGGGCAGTTGCCCGGCGCTATCTAGAGGAAAGCTAAAGTTTGGCGGGTTGGGTTAGCTCGCACACGACCCCTTGCGGAGCCGCTGTCCCCGCGCGGCCCCCAACCCGTCGAAAGTAAATTTAGGGGAGCTGATTGTTTCGCTCAATGGGCCGGGAGGGTCAAAAATTGAGGTACCCGGGTTTTGGTACCGGCAATTTACGAATCGGGTAACAGGCTTAATATCAGTATCTTAGAGCGATTCAAGCGAGTAAGTCGGTACCATTACCCTGCTCCATTTACGCCACTCAGGAACCCGCCGAGGTGCCCAGTCAGCGCGACGAAGGCGGCTGCCACCACTTCTATCGCAAGGCGATAGTTCGGCAAATCCCCACCTCGGCGCCTTCCCAGGAATTGGACCCACCAAGCCGTCCAGATCATTACGATCGAGAGGCACGCGAAAACCAAGTGGAGCAACAAGATGCCCTTTAGTTTCTGACCCTCGAGCGCGAACTGCCAGGCGAGGATCCCGGTGATTAGCACGGGCACGGTGGAAACTGCGGCGAGCAGAAGGTTGTAGTAGGCCGCGTCCGCCAAGCCGCGGCGCCTGGTCCATTGCGCGACAAAGTCAAACGCCACTCCGGTGATGAACAGCGCGATCGGAAAATGGATCAGCACGACGTGTTGCGCGTGTTTGGCGAGCAGCGCGGCTTGCGGATCGAAAGGGTTCAACATTGGCGAACCTTACTGCACGATCACTTTGCCGGTCATTTTGGGGTGCACCGAGCAAAAGTACGGGTATGTTCCGGGCTTGGTGAAGGTGTAAGAAAACTTCTCGTCGGTGTCGAGGACTTTGGATTTAAAGACCTTGTCGTCGCTGACCACGGTATGGGGAATGTCGTCGCGATTCGTCCAAGTAACCGTCGTCCCCACCGCGAACCGTGAGCGCTGCCGGACCGAAGCTGAAATTGTCGATTTTCACTTCCACGCCGGCAGCAGGCGCCTGCTGCGCGCTGGCAACAGAACCTCTCCCCGCTGCGAACAACAGAATCGCCGCCGCTACCACCGGTACAGCCAATCTTGCAATGCACACACGTATCCTCATGATTTTCTCCTTTCTGAATTTTTATATCGAATGAATTAAATGGATCTGCCGCCGGGCGGGGCAAGCCCCGCCCCTACAAGGGATCGGATACTGCTCACCTAAGCTTGGAGTCCGCCCCCACCCACGGAATCGGACAGTGCTCACCGGAGCTTGGGGAATCAGGTACAGCTCACCCGAGCTTCGAGTCCACCACAGCAAGCGCGTGCTGACCTTGAACGTAATTTACGTTGGTGATGCCGAGGTAGCTGCGCAGTTGGTCTGCGGGAACGGTCATTGGACCGGGAGACGGCGCTTTTCCGGGCTCTGGTTGCGGAAAGGCGGTTGATGCCGCGGTATGGAAGGTCACGTTGCCTTCCACTTTTTGCATGATTTGGTGAATGTGTCCGTTGAGCACAGTGACGGAACCGAATTTCTTGAGATACGCGAGAGCCTGGGCGCTATCTTCGGTGCCCCAACCCCAGTCCGGATATACCGTCCACAGCGGGATATGCGCAAAGACCACGATTGGGGTGCTGGACTTGAGGGGCTTTACGTCATCTTCGAGCCACTCGAGTTGATCGTGTCCCAGCGAGCCAAGTCCTCCGGCTTTCAAATTCATCACGTTCACCAAGCCGACGAAGTGCACGCCCTTCTGATCGAAGCTGTACCAGCCTGCGCCCTTCGAGCCCTTTCCGTAACGGTCGCGGAACTGTTGGCCATCATCATTCAATACGTCGTGCTCGCCCGGCACAAAGAAGGTCTGCTTTCCGGTGCTCTTCAGGATTTGATCGACGTGATCGAACTCCTCGGGCTTGGACAGGTGGCTGATATCGCCGGTGTGCAGCAGGAATTCCGGCGGCGTGGACAAGCCGTTGATCTTATCCACCGCGGCTTGGAAGGTGCCCGCCACATCGGTGTTTGCCGGCTTGTTGAAGCCCATGTGGGAGTCGCTGATCTGAACGAAGCTCAGTTCTCCCTTTGCGGCTGCAGCTCCCGGATCCGACTCGCGGTTTAGCGCAAAAGACTTCAGCACACCGCCCTGCATCACGCACAGTGTTCCGGTTCCCGCCCAGGCCATGCACTTCAGGAATCCCCGCCGGTCAATTCCGTCGTGGTTGTGATCGTACAGAATCTCGTCTTTCGTTTTTTTGCTCATGATTTTCTCCGTAATATGCTGTGTATCGCTGTCTCGTAGGGCGTTCAGAGTCTGTGTGAGAACTGAGAGAAGAAGCCCTCAGCGGCTGAAGCCTTGTTGATTCGGCTTCAGTTACGGCACGGCTGAAGCCGTGCCCTGACGAAAACCGGACTTCTCGCACAGACGCGTCCCGCCCGAAACTCAGAAATAATGAAGCGGCGCGAGGTTGAGTTTGGTCCAGGGTGCCCGCGCCGCTCCCGGACGTGTTTCGCTTATCCAGACCGCGAGGGCCTGCCAGTTATTCCAGAGCCGGCAAGTTTTTATTTCCTGCGGGAATCTGGAATTCCGGAATAAAATGCGGCCCACGGCGGTCTACTGAATGAGTTCGGGTGTCGAAGGGAAAGACTTGGACGTGTTGGATTTGCAGGAGCGTGGGCGCTTCGAGCAACTCGTACTTCCGCATCTGGACGCTGCCTTTAACCTCGCGCGATGGATCTTGCGCGGGCGTGCCGATGCCGAGGACGTTGCGCAAGAGGCTATGCTGCGCGCTTTCCGCTTTTTTCGCGGGTTTCATGGCGGCGATGTTCGCGCCTGGCTTTTGCAGATCGTGCGCAATAACTGCTACACGTGGCTGGAGAAGAATCGGCCGATGGAATTGACGACAGAGTTCGACGAAGAGCTTTATCCGCAGGCGGGCGCCACTCCCGAATCGCTGGCTATTGCCGGCGATAATCGTGAACGGCTGACGCGCGCACTCGAGGAGTTACCGGCGCGTTTTCGAGAAGTCCTGATTCTGCGCGAACTGGAAGGCTGCTCGTATAAAGAGATTGCGGCGATCACCTCCATGCCGATCGGCACGGTAATGTCGGCGCTCGCACGGGCGCGACAGCGGCTGCAGCGCACTTTGACTCAGGCCGATCCTGTCAGGAATCAGGAGGCCCGCCGTGAGCTGTGAGCTGACTGAGTCCGTGCTCCACGGTTATATTGACGGCGAGTTGGACGCCGCGCGAGCGGCAGATTTCGAACGCCACCTGTTGTCGTGTCCCCAGTGCACTTCTGCTCTAGAAAGCCAAGAGACGTTGCGAGCTTCGATCCGGCAAGCCGGACTTTACGAACGCGCACCCGAAGCCCTTCGCCGGAAGATGGAAGTGCAATATCGCGCTCCCGCGCCGGTTGACGTTGTGCCTATTCGACCGAGAGTGCGTCCCACGCAGTGGCTGGCTTTGGCTGCAGCCCTGATTCTTGCTTTTTTTATCGGAGTGCGTCTGCTGCCGGGCCCCGGCGGCCGCGGTGGACAAACCGAACTGGCGTCGTCGATTGTCGATGCTCACCTTCGCTCTCTGCAGCCCGGCCATCTGGTAGATGTTGTCTCAACAGACCAACACACGGTAAAGCCGTGGTTCGACGGCAAAGTCGATTTCGCCCCGCCGGTGCGCGATTTCGCGAGTGACGGCTTTCCGTTGCAAGGCGGCCGCCTCGATGTTGTAAAGGGTCATCAGGTGGCAGTGCTGGTGTATGGGCGGCGCAAGCACGTGGTGAATGTCTTCATTTGGCCAACTACGGACCCGGACATGTCCCCGCAATCCGGTTCTCAGCTCGGCTACAATTGGATCGATTGGCGGAAGGGCGGGATGGAGATGAGCGCTGTTTCCGATGTCAGCGCGCCGGATCTCAACGAACTCCATAAGCTGTTGACGGAATGACGGGCGATCCGCATCCCAGCGCTGTGCGGACGCAGCACTGCTGCGCCACTAGCGCCCAGACCAAGACGATCATCATCTGTAGCCGCCCTCGCGGAGAGGGTGGTTAGATTCAGCTTCAAGCACAATCTCACTGGTTCACCGGTAGCGCCGTTGAAACATACATGTTTGATACCCACATCGATGCTCCGGCCAATTGTCCCCGGCGGCGCGTCATCTAAACCCCGCCTGTATTGTCCCAGGACATAAGTCACATCGGCAGCTGCTGGAAGTAGGCCTGGCGCCGTTGAATTGGCGTTAGACCTTGCAAGCTGAGATGCGGCCGCTGATGGTTGTAATACCACACAAACTCTTGCAGGTCGCGGATACGCAGCTCCGAGCAGCCTGGATCGCGCACCAGAAAGCATTCTTCATCCAAGGTGCGGAAGAAGCGCTCCACTTTCCCGTTCGATTGCGGATGGCAAGGCTTGGTCAGCCAATGCGCAATCCCAAGACTTTTGCAGGCTTGCTGAAAGCGGGTTTGCCGTTCGGGATTATAGGCGTAGCGCATCGAAAAGATCAGGTCGTTGTCGGTCATGACCGCCTCAATGCGGTACGGCAAAGCCCGCACCACTTGTTCCAGGAAGGAAACCGCATCGGGACTGGAGCGCTTGGGGCGGATGCACGCCACCGCTTCGCGGCTGAAGTCGTCCACGGCAGCATAAGCATATTCCCGCGAGCAGTTTACCCAGCGATAGAGGTATTTCAGATCCAAGTGCAGCAACTCCCCAGGACGACTCTTCTCATAGCGACGGAACACCCGCAGCTGCGGCTGGCGCAAGCGGTTCCGGCCTTGGGTAGACAACACGCGATGTACGCTGCTATGCCCAATGTGCAGCGCCCCAGCGATGCGCGCCGGTCCCCAGCCGCGATCTCGCAGCTGCAAAATCTGCTGCTGGATCGGGGGCCTCAAGCGATGCGGCGAGTGCGCCGGCCGTCGTGAGCGGGGCTCGAGCCCCGCTCGCCCCTGTTCCTGATAGCGGTTCCACCAACGCGAGAGCACTTCTCTGCGAATGCCCGTCTCGGTGCTCAATGCTTTCCAGGACCGCCCCTGGATATGAAACTTCATCAACAGTTCTCCGCTCTGCCACCGAATACGCCACTCCTCGCATGTGCCGCCCCCTGGCAGCTCATCCTAATCCGTGTGACTTGTGTCCTGGGACATCACACCCGCCCTCTAAACACGAGGGCGGCTACAGGGCATTTGAATTGTGAGTCTCACGGGCTGAAGAGGTTGCGGAAAAATGCAACAAAACGAGGAATAAGCTTCCTATCGGGGCTAGTTGTTTGGTTCGTAGGTTCGCGTTGCCGTGTAGGCCTTGGGAATTTCTTTCGCGTAAATCGTGTGCAGCGTCAACGTCTTGGTCTTCCCGGAGCGCACCGCCACGTTTTCCCAGGAACTGAAGACGCCGTTGCCCGACGCGCGTAACGCATAGTTATCCGAGCGAAGCTTCGAAATTGTAAAGTGTCCCCTGGCGTCGGCGTGGGCTACATGCGGGGCGCTTCCTCCACCGGACTGGTAGGTCACGACCGCGTGGGGCACTGGCTTATCATCCGGCCCGATCACCACTCCGGTGACCACGCCGGATCCACTGCTTTGCGGCTCCGCCATCGCCTGGCGCGCAACGGCCAGGCCAAGCAAAAAGACGAAACTGAAGGTCAGCACGCGTTTCATGACTGTTGTCTCGATTCTCCGCCGAGTTCGTAATCGGTGTCCCAGCAGGCTGCGAAAAAATGCAACAAAAAACGACGAAAAAACTTCCTTCAGGGGCCCTTCGTTCCTCAGGATGAACTGAAGCCCGTTGAGAGCACGCAGTTTACGTCGGCGCTAAAGCACCGACCTCCTAAAGAAAGTGACTTTTTCCCCAGACTGCCAGGGCTTATCCTAGCGAAAGACGAGTTTGTCGCAGACCTGGCCCGTCAGCTTTTTCCAGTGTAGGATCCCCTCCCACACCGGGGAAGACTGTTGCGTGAAACTGTGCTTGGCATCAACCTGCCTGCTAGTACAGGCCGAATCCTTTGTGCATTTCGCGATCCGGATCTCTTCCATCGCGCGCTCAGACCGGCGTTGGCTGCAAAAGCGCAGAGGAAGGCTTTGCCGGGCTAAAGCCCGGCGCCTACATTTCACCGATCTAAAGATCAGTTACTACCCGCGCTGGTCTGGCTCTCGATAGCGACTGGCTCATCCAAGATTTGGCGCACTAGCCTGGCAAGCGTCGTCGGGCTGTAGGGCTTCTGAAGATATCGCCCGCGAGCCACGTCCGGAATGACGTCGGACTCCGCAGAATAGCCGCTGGTGAAGAGCACGCGGATTTCCGCGAATCGCGCGGCAAACTGAGTCGCGGCCGCTGGGCCGCCCAGCTTCGGCATGATCACGTCCAAGATTGCCAACCGGGGTGTCTCGTTTTCGCAGAGCCGCAAAGCTTCCTCGCCGTCGGCGGCAGACAGAACGCGATACCCGAGGCCCACCAGAGTCTGTCGCGCCATCTCGCGCACCGACTCATGATCCTCGGCAATGAGCACGGTTTCCGTACCGCGCATCCCGGCCATCGAGGGCGTGGGCTTTTTGCTCGCGACTCCTTCCGCCACAATTCCCTCCGTAACCCTGCCTTCCATCACCGGCAGGTACACGCGAAACAAGCTTCCATGTGCCGGCTCGCTGTAGACGTGAATGAATCCGGCGTGCTGCTTCACGATGCCGTAGACCGCGGCGAGTCCCATGCCTGTGCCCTTACCGCCCTCTTTGGTGGTGAAAAAAGGTTCGAAGATGCGCTCCCGCGTTTCCACATCCATACCTATTCCGGTGTCGGCCACGGACAGCACCGCGTAACGCCCCGGCGTCACGTAGGGATAGAACCGGCAATAGGGCTCGTCAACTTCCACCATCTCCGTTTCGATTACCAGGCGCCCGCCTTCGGACATGGCGTCGCGCGCATTGATGCACAAATTCATCAGTACCTGTTCGATCTGGGTGGGATTGGCTTTGACGGGATCGAGGGGCGAGGTCAAGCACTTGACCTCGATATGCTTTCCGATGACCTTATCGAGCAAACTGAACAACCCGCTGGCCACGGTGTTGAGATCGACCGCGCGCGACTCGAGAACCTGGTGCCGCGCAAAAGTGAGCAACTCGCGGGTTAATGCCGCCGCGCGTTCGGCCTGTTCCTGAATGCGGCGAAACTGCTCCGCCACCTTGGGAAGGTCGCGGCAATGCTCGAACCCGATCTCCGCCCAGCCGAGGATCGCGCCCAAGACATTGTTGAAATCGTGCGCTACGCCTCCCGCAAGCTGGCCGATGGCCTCGAATTTTTGGGCCTGGCGCAACTGCCGCTCCATCCCGCGCAGTTCGGTGACGTCCTCGACGATAATTTCGAACGTTTCGCTCTCGTGCGAAGTGGTCACACGCCGGACGTCCAGCCGCACGGCGACGATGCCGCCGTCAGCGCGCCTCCACTCGACTTCGGACCCGTGAATCTGGCCGAGTTCGCGGCACTTCGCCATCAATTGGGCGTGCTGTTCGGGAAAGCGGAAGAGGTCTCGGCCGAAATTGAGATACTTCAAACGCTCGGCGTTCGAGCATCCGAGAATGCGAAGCAGCGCGGGATTCCCGTCGAGAAAATCACCGGCGGAGGACACCCGCGAGATTCCGTAGACGGCGTGCTCCACGAGGTCGCGGTTACGCGCTTCGGACACCCGGAGCGCTTCATGAGCGCGCGCGTTTTCGTCGCGCAGGCCCTTTTCCGTCATGGCTCGCGTCAAAGCAATGGGCAGCCGCGAGAGATGGTCTTTGAGAATGTAGTCGTTGACGCCCTGTTTGATGCATTCGACCGCTACTTCCTCACCTAACGTTCCCGCGACCAACAGAAACGGGATGTCCTTTCCGGCGCGTCGTAGCTCGACCAGAGCGTCCAGACCACTCCAGCTGGGTAATCGGTAGTCCGCCAGCACTACGTCGAAATTGTTTTCCGCGATAGCGGCGCAGAAGTCCTCGCGGCTCTCGGCAACGGCGTGTTCCACGTCAAATCCGGATTCCCTCAACTCGGACAGGATGGAGTCCAGATCGCTGTGAGAATAACCGACGATGAGCGCCCGCAACGGCGTCAGAACTCTTGATTTGGGCGTTTCTTCCAGCGTTATGGTCTTCATTCAGGAACTCCGGGGCGGCCCTGCCGCTCCTCCAGGCCGTTCAACGTCAGCCTTTTCAACGTTGCACGGAATGGTGCAGAAGCGGGGCCTGCACTTTTTCGGACAAGCCCACCTGGCGCAAGTCCGCTTCCACGGCATCAAGGAACTCGCCGAAGGTCCTTGGGTCTTTCGCCGACCAGGTTCCCACGCTCAGGCGCAAATCGATCGGCCCCCACGGCGAACGCGCCTCGTTGTTTACGGCGAGATGCCTTTCGAGCCGTTGCCGCATGACTGGCAGACTGGGCGCGACGGCATCGACAGCCAGGACCGCAAATTGCTCGTGTCCCAGGCGCGCCACGATGTCGGTGCGGCGGCAACTGCTGGCAAGAATCTGGGCCACGTCGCGCAGCGCGTAATCCGCCGCGCCCGGCCCAAAACCCTCCCGCAGTGTCTGCAAGTTCTCGAACAGCGCGCAGATCAACAGCAACGCCCCGCCCGTGCGGCGATGGGCCTCTTCGTGAAACCGCGTGCCCAGGGTCAATAAGCCTTCGCGATTGTAAAGGCCCGTGAGCGGATCGCGAAGCAAGTCCGCCAAGCCTTCAAACGTATTGCGTTCCAGCGCCGTTCGCACGACCCGGCCCAGCGTTCGCGCATCCATGAACCCTTTTAATACGTAGTCCATGGCCCCTTCGCTGAGGCTCTGCGCCGCATAACTTTTCTTTGCAGGATCGGCGAGCACCACCAGGGGAATGCCCGGCGCCGACCGGTGCACCAGATGCACGGCATCGAGCGGATCGCTCAGACTAAGCTCCAGATCGAAAAGAATGAGTTCGGGGTCGACCATTTTCACGGTCGGGATCAGCGTCGCCATAGTGGAGACGACGGTCAGATCCAATCCCCCGGTGGAATCAGGATACAGGGCCCGCAGCGTATCGACGGTTTCCGCCGCGTCGTCTTCCGCGAGCAAAATACGAACCTTTTTTTGGGTCATGGTTTCGGCCTCATTTCCCAAGAGTGTTGGAAATGAGCAGTTCCTTATGCGGCACGCGATCCAAAGATGGATCATCGCGGCCGCGGAAAGACACTGCAGCAACTGGAGAGGTCAGTCTTTAGACAGAACACAAGCTATAGGAAGGGGGTGCGCCTATTGTGGCGCAATGACGAGGATAGTCAAGAGAACTCCGCGTATGGGTTCCCATACGCTACGTCCCGGGCCGCGAGGAGGCGGCGCGGCGGAGCAGAAACGCTGCGCCGCCGGAAAGCAATCCACCGGCGATGATCACGCTTTCCCATACCAGGCCAGCCGCCAGCACCAGGTGGCTGGCCGCGCCAAAGGGAGTGAGTAACGCCACCAGCGCGGCTTCGCGCACACCGATCCCTCCCTGCGTCAGCGGCAATAGGGCTGCAAGTTTTGCCAGCGGCCACGCAAATAGCCACAAGCGTAGCGGCAGCACCAGCCCGCAGGCCACCGCGAGGCGCGCCGTTAGAATCAGAAAAGTGGATTGGATGAGAGTTCCGGCCAGCCATCCGAAGAGCAGTTTGTTTGGCTGGCGCGAAATGCTGCGGAGCGCGTGCCGGAGTCGGGCCAGGCGCCGGCGGAACCGACCGAGCGGCCCGCCAACAATGCCCTGTGCGATAAAATCGTCAGCGCCAGGAGCACAAGAACAACCACTGCGCACACCAACAGCGCTTTGCGCGCCGTCTGCCGAAGATTTTCCGGCATGGAGCCCGGCAGCAGGATCAGTCCCAGCAGCGCAAGTCCCGACTGCGCGGCCACATCCAGAAATCGGTCGAGCACGTTGCCTGCAAGAACCGCGGCTGGCCGCGGGCTGCGTCGCAGAGCCACCGCCAGGCGGATCACATCGCCTCCAACAATCGAAGGAAGAAACAGCGTGCCGAACAAGCCGCCTAGATAACACTGCGCGCTGGTGGCGAAATCGAGTTCCGCGCCCGCGGCGTTGACCACCATCCGCCACTTCGCGATTCCCAGCGTGTGCGCCAGCAGATAGCCCGCCAGAGCGGCTAGAAAAAGCCACGCAGGAATCTGCGCAATCGCTTTACGGACGGTTGCGAACGGAAGGAAATGCAGCAGCACCCCGAGAACGGCGAGGCCCGCGATCCAACGCAAAACAGCCGGCAACCAGCGACGCGAACCCTGCTGGGAGTGGTGGGCGCCAATCATGAAAGGGAAGCTATCTCACAAACCACACACGAAAGCGGCGAAAGCGCGCCGGCGTTGCAGGGGACGGGGCTTGCTCCGCCAGGGCGTCAACACGTACGTCAAGCCGCACATCAGGCCCGCCGAACAGCGAAGCCGCCATCTCTCAAGCGGAGAAGATCTCATCAATCTTCGCGGCCAATTCAAAATCCAAATTGCTGATGCCCTTGACGCTGTGCGAATTCAAATCAATGACTACCTTGTTCCACACGTTGAACCACTCCGGATGATGATTCATGGCCTCGGCCACCAAGGCCACGCGAGTCATGTTCCCAAACGCGGTTACAAAATCCTTACACTCAAACGCGCGATGCAATTTTCCGTTGGCCAGGGTCCAACCGCTGGCGTGGCTCAACCGCTCACTCACTTCCGCATCACGTCAATTTCTTCGCTACAGGCATGTCATCCCCCACACCAAAAGCTACAGCCACCATTATGCACCGCGCGGGTGTTGTAGCGTCCGTTTTCCGAAGCGGGCGCAGTTGGGTTTCACGGCGAATCTACAATCAAAATCGTAAGCTACACCAGCAATGCGAAACGGCACGGCCGCGTCTACTCCCTCCCTCTCCGCTCGTTTACTCCCCCGCAACACACGCAAAGTTCGTTGCATCATTGGTATCGCCGCTACCTTTGTACTTGGCCACTTGCGGATACGCGCACAACGGCCGGGTCATCTGCACATCCGCGCCGGGCCCAGGCCCCGCATATTTCGTCGCGATGATCGCAGCTGGCGGTGTCCCTCTCTCGACCCACTGCTCGATCGACAGTTGCATGCTGTGAGCCGCATCTTTCTCCATCGGCGACGGCCCGTGCTGGCCAAACGAATCAGGGCCGGTGCCTTCCGGCGGGGTCCCACCGCAGTGCTGCATCCCCGGCACCATATAGAGCCGCGCGAATGCGTCGGTGTTTGCGAGTCCCATCGCGTTCACGACGCTCTGATAATAGTTGATCGAATTGAGGGCCGAGATCGCCGGATCATCCCAACCATGAAAAAGAATCAGCTTCCCGCCGCGCCCCTTGAAGGGGCCCAGGTCTGCTTCTGTCGCGTTCAAGATCTTCGCCAACTTCGCGTCGGCCGCTTTCACCGCGTCATCGATGTCCGCATCGTTGATATTCCATTGCGGTCTTGTCGTAAACCATGTCGCCGAAAAATCCGCTGGCATAGGCGAACAGCAAGCCCTTCCCGGGAGCAGGTCCCGTGATCCACAACCCCCAACCTGCTGGCCCTTCCTCCGCTCCCGGCAACAGTCCGGGATAAATTTGGGCGCCGTGCGAATCGTGGGGTCCCTCATACAATTTCTTGAGCGCGGTCACCTGCGGCGCCGTCAAGCACTTGTCCGAATCCTCGGTTTTGCAAAGCATCGCCGCCGGATCGAAGTGGCATTTTCTCGGATCGTTCAAAATCTCATCCGCAACGCCATCCTGGGCATCGCACGCTTCATTCACCGCCTGCGCGATCGCCGGCAACTTGCTGGAAGGAATGTAGCTCGCTTCTTGCGACGTCGTGGCTTGCGCGTTCCACACCGCGCTGGTCAGCAGGTGCGTCCAGTAATTGGCCGGAGCGCCCGCAATGATCCCGTCGTAGTCCGCTGGAAATCGCTGCGCTTCCATCAACGCCTGCCGTCCGCCATTCGAACAACTCGCGAAATAGGAATGCTGCAGATGATTTCCGTAAAACGCCTTGATTACGGTCTTCGCGGTCTGCGTCATTTCATGAATGGCACGGTAACCGAAGTCCGTGATCTTCTCGGGATGTCCCAGCGCCCAGCTCGCATTGGTCCCGCCAGCAACATGGCCGGTATCGGTTCCAGCAGTTGCGTAGCCTTCGTGTAGCGCCAACGCCAAAGCGTGATAGTCGATCTCTCCCGCAAATCCACCATTGCCCCGCCCTTGAAATTTCCCATTCCAACCGCTGTCCGGCAACCACACCTCGATCTTGATGTCCGAGTCGGCGCTAGGCCGCGCCTCGATAGCCACCCGGCAAAACGCAGGCAGCGCCTTATAAATCGACGCATCCCTCGCCGTCCACGGAGCCAGGGGCGTCATCGGTGTGAACGACCCCGCGGCAACGCGCTGCGCCAACGTAATCTTCGCATCAGGCAACGATAGGCGCGCCAGGCGCTCGCACGCCCCTGCCTTAGCCGCACCCTTCTGCCCAAAGCAAGTGCCCGCTGCGAGAGCCATTACCAGTCCCATCGCCAAGCCCGCCGCGAAAACTCTCTTCATGATGCTGACCTTTCCCGAAAAGTGGACCTCTCCACGGTTAATTCCACGGTCAATCGGCAAAGCTGAGTCACGCTCACAATCTTGTGTTGCCTGAACTCGAGCATTCAGCTCCTGCCGTGAATTTTCTTCGCGCTGAGCTTCGAACATCCAGCCGCGGCTCCCAGAGCGTGCACATACTAGCGGAATGACGAACCCAATCCAACCAATTCGCCAAACGCCGCGACAACCCTGTACCAGTTAATGCTGCGTTTAGCTTCAATCCCGCATAAAGGGACCCGCATAAAGGGACCACCGCTTCGTAAGAGTCGAACTCAGAAAGAGAACACAACGTGCGCAAAACCTACATCCTGTTCGCAATAACCGCCGCGTTCGCACTCGCAATGAACTCTCACGCCGCGCCCTGCACCGGCCCCGGGAACCTCTGGCTATCACGTCATCAAAACGATCTCCGGTCCCCGGCGACGACGGCTGGGACTACGTCGCGGTGGACAGCGACGCCCGCCGCGTCTACATCTCACACGGCACGCACGTCGTAGTCATGAACGCCGACACCTACGCCATCGAAGGGGACATCCCCGACACGCCGGGCGTCCACGGCATCGCGATAGCCTCCGACCTCGGACGCGGCTTCATCAGCAGCGGACGGGCCAACACCGCCACCATCTTCGATCTCAAGACGTTGAAAACCATTGGCACGGTGAAGACCGACGCCAATCCCGACGCGATCACCTACGACCCCGTCTCGAAGCGCGTCTTCACCTTTAACGGCCGCGGAAAAACACCACTGCCATCAACGCCGCCGATGGCACGGTCGTCGGCACGCTGGCCCTGGGAGGTAAGCCGGAATTCGCCGCAGCCGACGGCAAGGGCAGCATCTTCGTCAACAATGAAGACACCTCGGAGCTGATCGAGCTCGACACGCAGAAACTGACCGAGACCCACCGCTGGCCATTGGCCCCGTGCAAAGGTCCCTCCGGACTGGCCATGGATCTCAAAAGCCGGCGTCTCTTCTCGGTGTGCGATGAAAAGGTTATGTCTGTTGTGGACGCGGACAGCGGCAAGGTGGTGGCTACCCCAACGATTTGCGAGGGTCCCGACGCCGCGGCTTTCGATCCCGCCACGAAATACGCGTTTGCATCTTGTGGCGACGGCAATCTCACCGTCATCCACGAAGATTCCGCCAGACAAATTCACCGTCATCGACAATGTCGCAACAAAAAGAAGCGCTCGCACCATGGGCCTCGACCTCAAGACTCACAATATCTTCCTACCCGCCGCCGACTTCGATCCCCCAGCCCCGGGCGAACGCCGCGGCAAAATGAAGCCAGGCAGCTTCGTCATCCTGGTCGTAGCCAAGTAGCGCCAGCGAGCACCGCCGCGGAGTGCCCGCGAGTGCCGATCAAACAACACCGCCGCCAGGGAGACCCACGGCAAGCGAGAGGCAACGGTGGTGGGACCGGCATGACTGGCGAGAGTATTGTCGGAGGTTATCTATAGGCTGAGTGATGGTCTTAATTTAGTAGGTTAATTGCCGACAATGGCGCATACTTCGTGTGCAGTGCCCCCCCTGAAGCCGCACTGCCTGGCGGCGAGCAAATGTTTTCACAGTTCGCTATTTTGCGCGTCCAAGCTGACGCCTTTTGATAGTCGTTCCCCGCTCTCGTGTCCTTGCGGTTCTCACGGGTGCGTTAATTCTGCTGGGAATGCTACCTACTAGCACGCTCCCACAGCAACCAATTGCCGGGCGCGCGATTAGCAGCCGATCCCATCCCGATGCAGCTCTACCCAATTCAGGCGCGCAGAATTCGGCTCCGCAAACAGCCCCGCGCGGAGGAGTCCAGCGTCGCAGGCACCGTGCTCGACGTAAGCGGAGCCTCCGGTTTCCGGCGCAGAAGTGAGCTTGATGCATGAGGACGGAACACAATTGCACACGATTGTGTCCGAGGCGAACGGCGAATTTAGTTTTACAAAGATTATTCCAGGTTCCTACCTCGTGATCGTCAACGCTGAAGGTTTTGCGCTCTTTACATCGGCAGAGTTCGATGTCGCGGCGCAACAGGCTTATGAGGTTCCTAACGTCTCACTCATCTGTTGCGACGGCAAAACATCGAGGTGACGGTCCGACCCACCGAACTGATCGCCGCCGAGCAGATAAGAGCTGCAGAGCAGCAGCGTCTGATGGGCGTCATCCCAAACTTCTATACGAGCTACATTTATGACGCCGCCCCGCTTACTGCGAAACAGAAATTCCGGTTCGCTACACGGGGCACATTCGACCCGGTTTCCATGATCGGCGTCGGCTTCGCGTGCCGGCATCGAGCAGGCGACGAACGCCTTTGCCGGATACGGACAAGGCGCCGCAGGATACGGCAAACGTTTTGCTGCAAAGTTTGCCGACGGACGCAGCAGTGACTTCCTGACTCACGCAATCTTCCCGTCGCTCTTTCACCAGGATCCACGCTACTACTACCAGGGCTCCGGGTCCGTTAAGTCGCGCCTTTTGCATGCGGTGGGTTCCGCGTTTTTCACACGCACCGATAGTGGACTTACCGCTCCCAACTATTCTTATTTGCTTGGCGACTTAAGCTCAGGAGCGCTGTCGAATCTCTACTATCCCCGAGCAAATCGGGGAGCCAGCCTGATGTTCACGAATGCCGCGGTTGGCCTCGCCGGACGAATCGCCGGGAATATAATCCGCGAATTCTCGAAGCGCGGACGACGAATGCGCCAGGCAGCGGAAAAAAATGAATGGTGCTTGACGAGGGAAGAAACGCCAAGTTCGAATGCATAGGTCGCGCAATCAGAAACTGGCGCGACTCAGCTTCCTAACTCAATGCAGCGGGTAACGTTCGGAAACTAGGGAACCATCCGTACGTTGTGCACGCCAGCATACAGCGAAAAACTCGTCCCGGCCGACTGCGGCAGCCACCACATATTCCTCATCCATTTGTGCTGGCTCGTCATCATGCGCTTGCCGATGAAATCCATTACCAGCGGGCTGACCTGCGTAGCCGCATACATCGCATTGGAATGCGAAAAGGGTCGCAGTAGCGGGTTCCCCTCGGTGGCATATCCCTCGGAAATCGCGCGCCGCGTGGACCAGGCGTCAAATGCCGCTGCGGTGCTGCCGCTGATGGTCAGCGCATACCACAACTTGCGCTGCGCCGCGCTTTCGCTCGGAAGCGTAACCGACATCCTCACGCCCTTGATAGGCGTCCCCGGCTGCACGGGCGTATAACCCGGTTCGATCATTTCACTGGAGGCGACTTCGGCGTCGCTCTTTACTTTAGGTTCCGGCGCCGAGGGCAACGGCTGAGAGAGGGAAGAATCTTTGGTCGAATCGCTGACTGCCGCGGGGGTCTCGTTGGTTACCGCCTTAGCCGTGCCCTCGATCTGCGGAAAGGGGCACAGAAGTAAAATCGTGGCCAACAACATGGTGTCACCTCAGTGTGGTAAGGAGATCTGCGAACTAGCTCAAAGTACCTGCCTGCAACACCTGAACTATACTGAGCGGCAGGTCAGGTCACACTGGACTGTTGGTCACATTCTCAGTGGTACCCCTCGGTGGGAGGCAGGTTTACCACGAACGGAACTTTTGTACTAGCACCTGCCGGGAGGGCACCTGCGTGGAGAGTTCGCGAGGGCTGCGCTCACGCGCTGCTAGAGAGCGACTCTGCTATAATCGCGCGCGATAAACTCCGGCGTTGCCGGCGTCATCGGGATCCAAATCGCTAGCGGTCACGTGAGAGCCGAAAGAAATGTCCGCCAACGAATCCGCCTCGGCAAAGCGCGCACCCATTCCGGAGCGTGGCCCGCAGGCGCCGCGTTTCATCGTGATTGAAGGCCCGCTCCGCGTCGGCAAAACTACGCTGGCCAAGGTGCTCGCCGAGCGGTTGCACGCGCGCCGCGTTTACGATTGCGAAGACAATCCATTTCTCGCTGATTTTTACAAGGAAAAGCCCGGCTCCGCCTTCCGCGCCCAGATGTATTTCCTGATCGACCGCCAGAAACGCCTGCGCGAAGCCTTAGCCGTGGAAGCACCCGGCCCGATCATTTCCGACTTCCTGATGGAAAAAGACCGCATCTTCGCCAATCTCAATCTCAATGACGAAGAGTTAAAACTTTACGACCGATATTACGAAACGCTTGCTGCCGAAATTCCGGCTCCGGATCTGGTCATCTACCTCCAGGCCAAGCCCGAAATACTCCGGGCGCGCATCGCCAAAAAAGCCTCTCGCGACGAAACCCAAATCTCTCTCGAATATATTGAAGAGGTCGCCCGCGCTTACGAGCATTTCTTCTTTCACTACGCCGCGTCCGACCTGCTGGTGATCAACACCTCCGACATCGACTTCGTCGAACGCAGCGCCGACCTGCAACAGCTCCTGCGCCGCCTTCAGGACCCCGTCAAAGGCACGCAATATTTCCTGCCGCTAGGCGCGTCGGAGTAGAGCAAAAAGGAGACGCGTAACGAGGCCGGGCGGAGATGAATCGGTGATCGCGCGCGATTCTGCCCTTCCGCGTTCCGCTTCCGGTGTGCCAAACACCACTGCGCTGGTCGCCGCTTCCGACAGCGCCATGTCTTGACAATCTATTGGGGTCTTACTTTTCTTCAGTGGGCTTTTGTTCGGAGGGCCTTTCTTCGTCGGCCTGACTCTGCTGCATCGCCTTCAGGAGCCATTTCCTTAGCACGGCGAGAAAATCCGGCTCGACCTGTCGAAAGACGAGTCCCATTCCGAGGCTTGGATTGGAGTAAATGACGGTCGCTTCAGCCTCGAAGTATCCATCGTCAGCCGCGAAGATCTTAACTGCGGCGCGAGTCCGCGGCGCCAAGGGGCTCCAGAGTCGAGATAGCACCCATAGAGGCTTAACTCGGTGACATTGCCGCCTATGGGTGCGCCCGATTCTGGAATCACGACCGCCGGTGCTGAAAACGGATACCTGGGCACTCGACGGTGCTGCTCTTCTCCTTGGTACATTGGCTAAGGCTAAAGGCAGCAATCACTTCGAGTACATCCCACAGACCGAGGAGTAATCGGTCGAACGAACTGTATGCATCGCTAATACAGTTTCAGCCCCGACCGCGGCCAGGAGCTGGCTCAGCTATTTCGGCTAAAAGCTACGGTGAACATTCCCTTGAAATACTTGAAACAACTGTTGGGGCAACATCATTGTTGTCATTGATTTGGAGGAACAGCAGGCCTGTTCTGTTGGACGGTGGCGATTCGCGGTGTGCTTACCAGTAAATGCGTAAGAGTCTTACAATCAGTATTTTACGCGGGTACCAGAGGGTCAGTGGCCCGCCGTACCATTGTTGATGCTCCCGCCAACTCCTAAGTTAGCCCCAGACCGAGTGGCCGCTTTGTGCCACCCGGGAACGAGGCAAAACGGATGGGAAGTTTGCACGGGGCATCAGCAGGGAACGTGGGTGGTCGCAGCGCAAAACCTAGTTTTTTCAATAGGATGCGCCGCTATGCCGTGCCCGTTTTGGCTTTGGCGGCGGTTTCCACACTTGCCGGTTTTGAGGTCGCGCGCTTCCAGGGCAGCGCAGCGGTGGAGCAAGGCGGCAACCTTGTAGAGGCGGCTTCGCTGACCGGAGAGCCTTCGCGTTCCAAGATGGCCGCAAACCCCAGTCTGGCGGTAGACCCAAGCGTCAATACCTTCTCACGCTTGGCTCCCCAGGAGCAGGCTGAGCGTTCGCTGGAACGCGCCATTGCGCGGGACACCGAGTCGCTCGACATCATCGGGAAGAACGTGGATGGGTGGCGCGGACACCTGCAGAACACGGACCGTCTGTTCGATCTCGTGCACACCGCTTTAAACTCCGACGATCTTCGGGTGCGAAGTTCGGCACTGGAAATCGATCTCGCCGCGAACAATCTGAGCAAATCGCCTGAGAGCGTCGCGCACCTAGTACGGCAACTTCGAGATGATCCTGCGGACCGGTCGTTGATTCTCTGGCGGCTGGGCGCACTCGGAAATCGCGGCGTCGAACCCAACATTGTGCTCGCGCAGCTCCTGAACTATACGCATGACCGGAACGAAGAAACGCGCTACTGGGCGGTGGAAGGATTGGCGATACTCGGGAACGATGAGGTGGTCGATCCGCTGCTCGATCGTTTCGCGCATGATCCGTCGGCGCGCGTGCGGAAGCGGGCGGGTTGCAATCTCGCGAAGGCGGGCATGCTTACGAAAGAGCAGCGCCTCGGCGCGGTCCCGGATTTGCTCAATCTTTTCGACGATGATGGGGTCGATTCCACCACGCGCGGTTGGATCTACGGGGCGCTGCGCCTGATTACCGGCGCCGAGTTAGGCAACGACGCTAACGCCTGGCGCAAGTGGTGGGCGAATCGCAACACCGCGCACAAACATCCGATCCTGCACGACAGGATGCTCTTCGCCTAGCGCATCCTGTTCGTCACGCACTTGACTAGTCCCGCTTCCTCTCACTGCTCGCACGTTTCCCCTATCGTTGCTTTGAACTTTTAACCAGCGTCGTTCGACGGTATAGTTGCGCCGCCTATTGCCGCAGATTCACGGAGGCTACCGATGGAATTGTGGACACGCCGAAAGTTTTTCCTGACCTCTCTTGCAAGCAGCGCGGTTGCGGGCGCCGGCAAGCTTTTCGGAGCCGGGTCCGCTGCTGACGCCGTGGTGGCACCCGTTGCTGCCGGCGCAGGGGAAGCGGCCGCTGATTATTTCCAGCGCGAATGGTTTGCATGCTTTGGATAAGGGGATGGACATCCTGAAGAAAGGAGGAGATACGCTGGACGCGGCGATTGCCGCGGTCACCGTGGTTGAAGACGATCCGAATGACGATTCAGTGGGTTATGGCGGACTGCCAAACGAGGAAGGCGAAGTAGAGTTGGATGCGAGTTGCATGCACGGGCCGACGGGGCGAGCGGGATCAGTGGCGTCGGTGCGGCGCATCAAGAACGTGGCGCGGTTGGCGAAGACCGTAATGGAAAAGACCAATCACGTGATGATCGTTGGGGATGGGGCGCGGCGCTTCGGCGTTGCCGAAGGGTTCGAGGAGATGAATCTGCTCACCGAGCATTCGCGATTGCTCTGGCTGGCGTGGAAGGCGTCTACGTCGCTCAACTGGCGGCCGGGGATTGATTCGCCGGAATGGAAGGAGCATGTGTCGTCTATTTTTGGCGGGGACCAAGAGAAAATCGCGTATGCGGAACGCGTGATCGCGCATCCGCCTACCGGAACGATCCCGTGCATGGCTATCAATGAAAAGGGGGATATTTCCGCGACCACCACTACTTCTGGACTTGCGTGGAAAATTCCCGGGCGCGTGGGGGACTCGCCGATCATTGGGGCGGGATGTTGCGTGGACAACGAGGTTGGCGCGGCGGGTTCGACGGGTAAGGGCGAAGAAAATATCAAGATTTCCGGCGGCCATACGATTATCGAAATGATGCGCAAGGGGATGTCGCCGAAAGATGCGTGCCTGGAGGCGCTGAATCGCGTGGCGCACAATTACAAGAATGACAAGAAGAAGCTGGCGACTTTTCACATTTTCTTCTATGCCTTGAACAAGGATGGCGTGCACGGGGCGGCTTCGCTGTGGCGCAATACCTACGACCGCAGCCATCATGCGACTTATGCGGTTCATGATGGGACGGAGGCGCGACTGGTCGATTGCGCGCCGCTGTTTGATGACGTTGGCGGGGATACTTAGGTCGGAACAATTGATATGCGCCGCGAGTGTAAATCGTAGTTGCGTTGACGCCGGACGGGGCGAGCCCCGCCCCTACTGGAATAGGAAACGAACTGGCGCATGGCTAAACGCCGTGCCCTGACGTCGCCGCGGAGGTACCGTAGAGCGCAGTGCGTCGGCGGGAACCGGTTCGCGACGGATCTCGTGACGAGAGCTCTACGACGAAACGCGCGCGTCAACCCTTTCTCTCCGCGGCACTTCCGTCTTATCCTTTTACGGTATGGACAAAGCTAACGTACTGATCATCGGGGGCGGCGTGATCGGTTGCGCGATCGCGCGGGAAGTTTCGCAGCGGTGGCAAGATGTGTTCCTGGTGGAGCAGTTTCCGAAGCTGGGCATGGCCACGAGCACGCGCAACAGCGGGGTGATTCACTCCGGCATCTATTATCCGAAGGGGTCGCTCAAGGCGCGGCATTGCGTCGAGGGCAACCGCTTGTCGTATGAATTTTGCGCTAAGCACAATGTGCCGTTTCGCAAGACCGGAAAGCTTGTGGTGGCGGCAAACGCGGGCGAGGAACACGAATTGGAAGCGCTGGCCCAGCGCGGGCGCGACAACGGGGTTGAACATCTCACGATTGTCGGGCCGAAGGAGATTCAAGCTCGTGAGCCGCACATCCGCGGGACCGCTGCGCTCGACGTGCCGTCCGCCGGCATACTTTCCGCCGAGGACCTGGTCCGAACGCACGCGCGACTTGCGACAGACAACGGCGCGAACATTGTTACGCGCGCGAAAGTCGTTGCGCTCACGCCAACCCCCGGGGCGGTGCGAGTCGATCTTGAGATTGGCGACGAAGATGGCGTGCAAAAGGAATCCATCGAAGCGCGATGCGTGGTGAACGCGGCGGGGCTCTTCGCGGACGAAATCGCGGCGATGCTGGGGAACAATTCGTGGAAGATTTATCCGGTGCGCGGGGAATATTGCGAAATTCGAGGGCGCGCGCACGAACCTGATCAACAGTTTGGTTTATCCGCTGCCACATCACGATGGGTTGAGTTTGGGCGTACACTTTACGAAGACTCTTTGGGGCACGGTTTTGCTTGGCCCAACGGCTACGTACGTCGAAGGGAAAGACAATTATGAGCGTGGCCGGCTGCCGATTCACGACTTTGCGGAAAGTGCGAGAACGCTGTTGCCCGAAGTCGAGGACGGCGACTTACAACTCGGTTACTCGGGTCTGCGGCCCAAACTCGTGCCGCCCACCGGAAAGGGAATCGCCGATTTTGTGATTACCCGGGATCCGGCAGTCCCGCAGGCGATTCACCTGGTTGGCATGGAGTCGCCCGGCCTGACGGCGGCATCTTCGCCGTTGCCAACCACGTGTCGCGACTTGTTGACGAGACCTTTGACTAGGTCTTCTGGCTGTTGCGGGTTTGTGCCGCCGGCACGTGCCCTTACATCGAATTAGCCATGACTGCACCGACTGGATTCGCTGGTTTCAGCATTCACAAGTATCTGAGCTTGGAAACCTACAAGAAGAGCGGGGAGAGTGTGCGGACGCCGGTGTGGTTCGCGGCTGATCCGCGCGTGGGCGTCGATTCCGCCGCCTCAAAACTATACATCTACACAATCGGTGATACCGGCAAAGTGAAACGGATTCGCAACAACCCGCGCGTGCGGATTGCACCTTGCGACATGCGCGGCAAAGTCCTCGGCGAATGGGTTGATGCCCGAGCTGAAATTGTGACCGGTGAAGAAGCAGCGCGTGGTATGCGCCTGCTCAACAAGAGATATTTTCCCTTGAAGCAACTTCTCGGTTTCTTCGCACTCTTTAGCCGCCGCCCGCGCATTGTAATCGCCTTACACCCAGCCTGATACCACTCGCGCACGGCTTGGGGGAGAACGAGTAGGCCGGGAATTCCGACTTCACGGCGCCGATCGCTTTAATCGCAACGCAATTCCGTTCTGGAATTCGGGACTCTGCAGCACCTTGTCGCCGCCCGCGTGCAGAAAATTTTCGGACTTACCTACATTTCCCGTTCTCACATTTATCCAACCGCCCGAGTATTGTCCGGCGGGCAAATCTAGCATCACTTCGCTCGGACCATTCCCATCAAGGTAAATTGCATACTCTTGCCCAGGATTGGACAGCACCCTTGCGACTACCCCCGAAGCGTGCCTCACAGTGTGAGTGTCTAGTCGCAAATCCACCAGGGACATCGACTGCAGGAAAGCTTGCAGGACGCGGAGTTGACCCCGCAACGCAGGACTCCCGCCGCCGGGGCCATTAGGTTCCAGATCCGTCCCGTCCTCGTGCCCGGGCGTGAATGAATAATCCAGGCTGTCGAACACACTTCCGCCCGACAACATGAAATTCCATGCCTGACGGCGGTAGGCGTCATCGTCGTGACCGAGAAAACCGGTCTCGTCGTAGGAAATCGCTTTGTCGAGGCTATAGTTCAGCGTCACGGCATCCGAGTACGCGTAGTGAAAATTCACAACGTCGATGCCGGGCAGCAGCTTACGGACCGAGAGACGAAAATTGCAGTAGTTCTGGGCAATCAGGTGCCGGTTCGGCAGTGAGGCCTCTTCTTTTTGAATCCACTCCGCTGCACGGGCCTGCCAGGCCATCGAAAGCTCGTCGGGCAGATCGACGGAATTTGGATAGTTGTCGCGGCCTGGCAGTCGCAGATAAGGATTGATCACGTCGGTGAGAACCGGCCGGTCGGACCACGGCTCGTTTTCGATTTCAAAGATGACGTTGTCAAATTCGTTCGCCTCGCGAACCAACTGCCGAGCGTAGCGCTCTTGATAGGCCAGGATATTCCCGTTTTCCAGCGTGTGTAGCTTCTTCCAGTCGATCGAGTTCGTGTTGTTGATGTTGTTCACGGGATTTAAAGCGCTCAACCGCCACTGATTCTCGTCGTAGTGAGACGAGAAGAGGGTCACCTCAACCACAATTCCACGCTTCGCCGCTTCCGCCAAAAAATCACGATACCGCGTAAGAAATGCTGGGTCCCATCGGTCCAGATCAAATTTGTTCCCACCGCCAGCGTATCCTCGGGTGTCGCTTCGCTCCCAGGGAGCCAGATAACGGCCGGGCCCGGGCGCCAGATCGTTCCGCAAAATCCCGAACGATTTCGAGGGGACTTCCACATAAGATCCGCCGAAAAGACGCGTGTAATTCAGGCCATCCGCCTCCAGGGCCGCGAGGTAGCGGTGATAGTCGAAGTCCGAATTCAAAACTGAGCCGTAGTGCTCGCCGCTGGTGATCAACGCAACCGCTTTGCCTCGGAACAGAAAGTAGTGCGGGTTCGCGGGATGAAGACGAATAGGCGCTGGCCTGTTGACCTGCGATTGTGCGCGCGCGGTGGCCAGAAACAGCGCAAGAAGCACGGCGGCACGTAGCGCATTGATCGTTGAAACGCGCAGCAGACGAATCATAAAAATAGGGTCAGCGGCCGACGGACGGCGCTACAGCGACGGGATCCGCATTGGCTAAAGCCCGCAGGGATTCTGTGTAAGGAGCGCGGGCGATACCTCGTTCCGTAAAAATGGCGGTGATGTATCGGGCGGGAGTGACGTCGAAGGCGGGATTCGCGGCGTGAACATCCGGGGCGATGCTTACCCCCTGCATGTGGGTCACTTCGGAAGCGGCGCGCTGTTCGATGGGGATGTGGTCGCCGTCGGGAATCGAGAGATCGAAGGTGGAGACCGGGGCGGCGATGTAAAACGGAACGTTGTTTTCTTTGGCCAGAACGGCGATCTGATAGGTGCCGATCTTGTTGGCGGTGTCGCCGTTGGCGGCGATGCGATCCGCGCCGGTGACGACCGCGCCGACCGCGCCGGTCTTCAGGAAGTGGCCGACCATATTGTCGGTGATGAGCGTAAGCGGAATGCCGCCACGATGAAGCTCCCAGGCGGTAAGGCGCGCGCCTTGAAGATAGGGACGAGTCTCGGGCACGAGGATGTGGAGCTTATGTCCCTGCTCAATCGCGACGCGAATCACGCCCAGCGCGGTGCCGATACCGCCGGTGGCTAACGCGCCGGCGTTGCATTGCGTCATTACGCGGCCATCGCGGGGCATAAGCTCGGCGCCATAGCGGCCGATGGCTTCGTCGGTGGCTTTCTTTTCGAGATGAACCAGCTGTGCTTCCGCAACCATACCCTGCTTTATCTTTTCGAGGTCGGAGGTTCCAGCGGTCAACTCGACGAATCGCGCTTTCATGCGATCGAGCGCCCAGAAGAGGTCGACAGCGGTAGGCCGTGTTTCGGCTAGAGACGTCGCAGATTTCCGCAAATTCTGGCCGGAGTTCCTGCACCGACTGGGCTGAAGAATGGAGCACCCCGAGTGCCGCACCCATGGCAGCGGCTACGCCAATCGCCGGGGCGCCGCGAATCACCATCGAGCGGATCGCTTTGGCGACTTCGCGATAGTCCGTGTAGGTGTGGTGAATTTCCTGGGAGGGCAGGCGGCGCTGGTCCAGCATAACCACGCCACGGTCGGTCCATTCGATGGGTTGGGCAACGTACATAGGATTCGCGATGTCCCGGACAACCCTTTTATTGTAGCGAAGGCGGCGACGGAAAACGAATGCTCACGGGCCGGTGGGAATGCGCGTAAAGCCATGGGTGCCGATAATGGTCGTTACGGCAATCATCGAGTTATAGCCAAGATGAAGCAGAAAGCTGGCGAAGACGGTGCCAGTGCGAGCGCGTACGGACGTGAAAACGATCCCGACGACAATGAGTAGCGCGACGACTTCCCAGCTCCATCCCAGCTGCGCGCCGTGCATCAACCCAAACAGCACGCCAGTCAGCAAGATGCTGATCCTGATGCCGACGTGGACCGAATGGGATGGCTCCATGCCAAATTGACGCGTGACGCTATAGGTGAAGCGCGCCAGGAGTGGATAAAGGTAGCCACGAAAAACGGTCTCCTCGACCAGGGGAGCGACGAGCACGGCCATGCACATCAAAAGAACGGCGTTCTCGCGGTTCTTGAAAAGCTCCTGGATAGGCATGTTTTCGTTGGTATGGACCCTGGAACTTGCGAGCCCAACGAAAATGGCCAAGGCGCAGCCACCAAAGAAGTAAGTCCAAGGTCCACCCCAGGTTCGCGAAGAGCTGGATTTGAGTTTCTTCCATCCCAAGGAACTCCAGAACGGGGAATCACGGAGCACGCTCAGCGTGATGTAGAGAAAGAAAAAGACGGCCGCGTACCACAGAAGATTCGTTCCGAAGATGAACTGCGGTTTGTTCAACAGGTAGCGCTCCAGCTCTTCTTTGGGAAGAGGATGGCGTGGACCGTAGTAGAAGAACAGCGCGGTCTGGACGACCACGAAGCTCGCGCCCGCGAAAAACAAGAAGAGGACGAGATGCGGCCAGGACCAGGAAATGCGCAGATCCTCCGGCAAAGCAGAGTCCAGGTGGTAGGGAGCTGCCGGAGCCTCTGCCGCGTAGGCGATTGGATCGCCGTCGAGCGAAGGCGAGACTGGTGGGCTGGAGCGCGGTTCCTCAAGGGATTTCGCGATGGAGTCCAACGGCGGCGAACCGGGCGGCGTATCGTCGAAAATGGTCATCTTTCTTTTCCCGCGCGGCGTCTTGCGCGCGGAAGCTTTAGGCCAACTGGATGCCAGCGCAGCTGCCACCAGCGGCAACATAATTTCGTGGTGACCGGTGATGGCGTAGCCGTGAGATTCGACGCCTCGCGAACCCGGCGCCGATGCGGTGGGTCGCTTCACGACATTCTGCAGCGGCCGGTAATGCTGCACGAAATCGAAATTGGCGGTAGTGATGGGCCGCAGCGCAACGCCCAGATTGCGCACCACGGAAACTGCTTTCAAAAAGACCTCGGGAAGAATCACAGCGGAGCCCCAGTTCAGATATACGCCTCCAGGGTGCATTTCTTTCACGAGCGCGCTGAACAAGCGAAAATCATAGTGCGAGGCAATTCCCAGCGAAGCTCCATCGGCGGCAGGATGCATGTGCGGGATATCCGTGCCGATCGCCAAATGGATGGTGACGGGAATGCGATGTTTGTAGGCGGCGGACAGAACACTGGATTCCGCGTAGGGCACGTCGATGACCCCGCTGCGCAGGAATTGGCCTGCTGCTTCGCCGTAACCGATGCGGATGCGCGTGGCGAGCTTGGAAATTTCGTTAACGTATTCGCCGGTTTCAGCGGCCATGCCGAAATGCCCCTCGCCGATCGCAACCTCCACGTCTTCCGAAGTGTTGCCGGCAAGCGCAATCTCAAAGTCGTGGATGAGCGCGGCACCGTTCATGGCGATGCCGGAGACGAATCCGCGCCGCATGAGGTCGATCAACACGGGACCCAAACCGACTTTGATCACGTGGCCGCCAATGCCCCACAGGACCGCTTTGCGTTCCCGGCGAGCGAGGTGAATTGCTGCCAGAAGATGTCCGCAGATCGCCAGCCGCGAGAATATCCGGCAGCGAGTCCAGCAACTTCACCAGTGAGCCATTGGCGGCTGGCGGTTTGGCGAAGTCGCGAACGCTGACCTTGCTCTTGCGCGAGGCCAGCGGATAGGTGCGAACGGCGCCGAGAGTCAGGGGCTGGATGGAGTAGACGCTCATGGACGAAAATTCACTCTACGGGGAACCTGTTGCGGGTGCAAGCGTAAGGCGCACAGTACGAAGCTACTTTCCGTTGGTTGGATGGCCAATTCCGCCGGCGTGACCGTTTACGGGCAAGACGCGGGCTAGAGCTTGGCCCGTGTAGGATTTTTTTGTGCGGGCGACGAGTTCCGGCGGGCCTTGCGCCACGATTCGGCCGCCGCCTTCGCCGCCTTCCGGACCGAGATCGATGATCCAGTCGGCTTGCTTGATCACGTCGAGGTGGTGCTCGATGATCAGCACGGTGTTGCCGAGGGAAACCAGACGCTGGAGAACGTCCAGGAGTTTGCGGACATCGTCAAAATGCAATCCGGTCGTTGGTTCGTCGAGAATGTAAAGAGTGCGGCCGGTTTGCCGCTTTGAGAGTTCGCGCGCGAGCTTGATGCGCTGAGCCTCGCCGCCGGACAGTGTCGTGGCCGACTGGCCCAACTGCACGTAGCCGAGACCAACTTCGACCATCGTCGCGAGCTTTTGCTGGATCTGCGGAATGTTTTCCAGAAGCTTCAGGGCATCGCTTGCGGGCAGATTGAGAACATCGGAGATGGAATGGCCCTTGAAGCGGACCGCGAGTGTTTCGGAATTGTAGCGGCGGCCGCGGCACACTTCACACATCACATAGACATCCGGCAGAAAATTCATTTCGATGCGGCGCAGGCCGTCGCCTTGGCATGCTTCGCAGCGGCCGCCCTTTACGTTGAAACTGAAGCGGCCGGGGCGATAGCCGCGTTCGCGTGATTCCGGGAGCATGGCGAAGAGCTCGCGGATCGGTGCGAAGACGCCGGTGTAGGTGGCTGGGTTTGAGCGTGGAGTGCGGCCGATCGGCGCTTGGTCGATCTCGATGACTTTGTCGATGTGCTCTGCGCCGAGGAGCTCTCGGTGAGCACCGGGGGATCCATGGAGCGGTAGAGCTTCTGCGCCAGGGATCGGTACAGGATGTCATTGACGAGAGTGGACTTGCCGGAGCCAGAGACGCCGGTAACGACGGTCAAAAGGCCGAGGGGCAGCGTGACATCGACGTCCTTGAGGTTGTTGGCGTGCGCGCCAACGATCTGGATGGCTTTGCCGTTGGGACTGCGGCGATGTTCGGGTACGGGAATGCGAGCCGCGCCGCTGAGGTAGCGGCCTGTCAATGATTCTGGCAGTGGCTGCGATTTGCTCCGGCTTGCCTTGGGCCACGAGATAACCGCCTGCATCACCTGCGCCGGGGCCCAGGTCGACTACGAAATCGGCCCGGCGGATGGTGTCTTCGTCGTGCTCGACGACGAGAACGGTGTTGCCGAGGTTGCGGAGCTGCTCCAGTGAGCCGAGCAAACGATCGTTGTCGCGCGCGTGCAGCCCGATCGAAGGCTCATCGAGAACGTAGAGAACGCCGCGCAGGCGGGATCCGATCTGCGTGGCCAGCCGGATGCGCTGGGCTTCGCCGCCGGAAAGAGTGGCGGCGGAGCGATCGAGGCTGAGGTAGTTGAGACCGACGGCGAGCAGAAAATCGAGGCGCTCGCCGACTTCTTCCAGCGGGCGGCCGGCAACATCGCGCTGGCGCTGCGCGAGCTGCGCGAGAATTTTATCGACGGCTGGGCGGGCGGCGGAGAGAGACAGCGCGGTAAAGTCCGCAATCGAATATCCGGCGAGCTTGACGGCGAGCGATTCGGGGCGCAAGCGCTTGCCGTGGCAAACGCTGCACAGCGTCGCCGACATGTACTGGGTCATCCACTCGCGGTAGGAATCGGAATTGGACTCCTGGAAATTGCGATCGAGAAATTTCAGGATGCCCGAAAAGCGGAAGCCTTTTTCGGCTCGGGCCTTTTTTTCGACGGAGCCGGCAGCATCCGAAGCTCGCGGCGATCGTTCATTCGATGGAGGATATCCGTACAGCACGAGATTCTGGATGCGCTGCGGAAATTTCTCGAAGGGCGTGTCGAGGCTGAAACCGTGGGCGTAGGCCGCCAGTTCCAGGGTGCGCTTCAACATTGCGGAGCTGGAGCCGGGACCCAGGCCACCATCGAAGAGAGGCCGGGTCCAATCGACGATCACGCGTGCGGGATCGAAATCGTATTTTGAGCCGAGGCCGTTGCAAGCGGGGCACGCGCCATAGGGAGAATTAAAGCTGAACGAGCGCGGTTCCAATTGCGGAACGGAGATGCCACAATCCGGGCAGGCCAGCTTTTCGGAGAAGACATGGTCCTTGCCGCCTACGATGGACACCGTGACCAGCCCAGCGGCAAGCTTCAGTGCCGTCGTGATGGATTGCTCGAGGCGCGCCGCGATTCCCGGCTTGACCAGCAAGCGGTCCACGACAACTTCGATGGTGTGATTCTTACGCTTGTCGAGTACTGGCGTTTCGTCGAGCTGGACGAGTTCGCCGTTGATGCGGGCGCGGAGGTAACCGTCTTGCGCAAGCTTCTCCAACTCCTTGCGATACGCGCCTTTACGGCCGCGCACAATCGGCGCGAGGATCATGATGCGGTCGTCAGTCTTAGCCAAGTCGCCGTTCAGGATCGACTGTACGATTTGCTCGCTGGACTGGCGGGCGATGGGCTTGCCGCACTGCGGGCAATGTGGAACTCCGATGGAGCTATAAATTACGCGCAGGTAGTCGTAGATTTCCGTGATGGTGCCGACAGTGGAACGCGGCGAGCGCGTGGTGGTCTTCTGCTCGATGGCGATAGAGGGCGAAAGTCCTTCAATCACATCGACTTCAGGGCGTTCCATTTGATCGAGGAATTGGCGCGCGTAGGCCGAAAGCGACTCCACGTAACGGCGCTGGCCTTCAGCATAAATGGTGTCAAATGCGAGCGAAGACTTGCCGGAACCTGATAACCCAGTGATGACAGTAAGGGTGTTGCGCGGAATCTCGACGCTGATGTTCTTGAGATTGTGCTGGCGCGCGCCCCGGATAACAAGTTTAGTCAGGCCCATGATCCCGCTGCGCTTCCTCCACAGGAGCTCCGGCGCACAGTAGGTACACTGAGGCCAGAATAACTTTTTAAGATAGCAGTTGAGATGGAATGCGGTCAACCTAAGGCGAGATGCCGAGGACGACCGAGGGATGGAAGTCCTAACCTGACTCAAGTAGTTCCGCCGTTGGCCGATATGCAATTCAGTGATCGAAGATCTCCCCATGTCCATCCAACAATCGGGGTACGTCGTGGGTGTGCGTCAACAGGAAAGGGACGCGCGAGACTGGCTCGTCGGCGGCGGAGAGATGGGTAAGCTTATCCGGTCCATGGACTGGTCGGAGACCCCGCTGGGCCCCATCGAGTTATGGTCCGAGAGCCTGCGTACCACAGTCAGCCTCTGTCTCGCGTCGAACTTCCTATCGCCCTTGCCTGGGGACCGGAACACGTGCAGATCTACAACGACGGCTACTGGCCGATTTGTGGTGAGAAGCACCCGCGCTCCATGGGCCAGGACTTCACCGAGTGCTGGGCCGCGCCCTGGCCCGTAATCGGGGAGGCGTTTGCGCACGCCCTTGCGGGTGAAACGTCTTTTCTCGAGAACCAGCGGATGTTTCTCGATCGCAACGGCTATCTCGAGGAAACATTTTTCACCTTCTCGTTCAGCCCCATCCGCGACGGCGCTGGGGTTGCCGGCCTTTTCCACCCAGTCACTGAAACCACCAGCAGAATGTTGAGCGAGCGACGCACGCGTGCGCTTCGCGACCTGGCCGCCTGCGGCGCTGGTAAGGCTCAGACGACAGTGGAAGTGTGCATGCTGGCCGCACAAACGCTTTCGGAGTACCCGCAGGACCTTCCCTATGTCCTTTTCTATTTGTTCGACAAGCAGGCCAACGAAGCGAAACTTACCGCAAGCACCGGATTGCCGAAGGGAAGCACCGCGATGGTGGTGGTTGTGGACTTAGGTGCATCCAAAGAGTTGGCTTGGCCCGTGGCGGAGGTGGCTCGTTCGGGCAGAGTTCAACACGTGAACGACCTGGAAGCGCGATTCGGACAACTGTCGTGTGGCGAATATCCCGAATCTGTGAGGGAGGCCCTGGCGCTGCCAATCACGCCCCCCGGTTGCGACCGGCCGATTGGGGTTGTGGTGGCCGGTGTGAGCCCGAGACTGGCACTGAATGAAACCTATCGCGCCTTCCTCGAGTTGCTGGTAGCAGCCATAACCGCGGAGGTAGCCAATGCCCGGGCTTATGAGGAGGAGCGCAAGCGCGCCGAAGCACTGGCAGAGATTGATCGTGCGAAGACGGCATTCTTCTCAAACGTCAGCCACGAATTTCGTACTCCGCTCACCCTAATGCTGGGGCCGCTCGAAGACGAACTCGCCGAACGCGAGAGTCCCCTTCCCCCCGCGCGTCGCGAGCGCTTGCAAACGGCACATCGCAACAGCCTAAGGCTCTTGAAGCTGGTCAATACGTTGCTGGATTTTTCCCGCATCGAAGCCGGTCGTACTCAGGCCAGTTACGAGTCAACGGATCTGGCCGCCTATACTGCAGAACTGGCCAGCGTGTTCCGCTCGGCGATCGAGAAGGCTGGCCTGACTTTAGTTGTCGATTGTCCGACCCTGGCCGAACCGGTGTACGTCGACCGCGAGATGTGGGAAAAGATCGTGCTCAACCTTCTCTCTAACGCCCTCAAGCACACGTTTGAGGGCAGCATCACAGTAAGGGTGGAGTGGTGCGGTGACTATGCGGAGCTTGCAGTTGTGGACACGGGCGTCGGTATCCCGAAAGCGGAGTTGCCGCGACTTTTCGAGCGGTTTCACAGGGTCAGAGGGGCGAACTCTCGCACGCATGAGGGCACGGGGATCGGCCTTGCTCTGGTGCAAGAGCTGGTTTCTCTACATGGAGGAGAGGTCCGTATCGAGAGCGAGGAAGGAAAAGGCAGCACCTTTAGAGTTACGGTTAAGACCGGAATAGCTCATATTCCATCTGAACGCCTAGACGCCACGCGTGCCCTGGCCTCGACCGCAGGGCGAGCTGCCGCTTATGTCGAGGAGGCACTTCATTGGTTGCCCAATGCTGCTGCCGATCCCTCACCTACCGGATTGGTGAACTTCGCATCTTCCGCCAGTGAGGCGCCTGAAACCCGCAACGATCATCGCCCGCGAATGATCTGGGCCGATGATAACGCTGACATGCGGGATTACGTCCGCCGTCTGCTTGCCGACCGTTATGACGTAATCGCGGTTCCAGACGGTCTTGCAGCTCTGGAGACTGCTCAAGAACAACATTCCGACCTGGTCCTGACCGACATCATGATGCCTGGTTTGGACGGCTTCGGGCTGCTACGCGCATTGCGGGCCGACGCCCGCACACGGACTGTTCCGGTGATTCTGCTGTCCGCAAGAGCGGGCGAAGAATCGGCTGTCGAAGGACTGGAGGCGGGCGCAGATGACTATCTGGCAAAGCCTTTTTCCGCGCAGGAGCTTCTGGCGCGGGTTCGCACTCATCTGGAACTCGCACGGGTTCGCCGGGAATGGGCGAACGAACTTGAGCAGGCTAACAAGGAGTTGGAAGCTTTCAGCTATTCCGTTTCTCATGATCTGCGGGCACCACTTCGCTCCATCGACAGATTTAGTGCTTTGCTTCTCGAAGAGTACTCCGGGAACCTTGACCAGCAAGCGTGTCAATACATTGGACGAATCCGCGCTGGGATTCAGAAGATGTCCGCGTTAATTGAAGATCTGCTGAGCCTGTCAAAGGTCAGCCGGGCTACGCTGTGCAAGGAAATGATCGATCTGACAGAACTGGCGCACGGCGTGGTCAGCGATCTCCAGACGAAGGATCCCGCGCGCAGGGTTTCGATCGATATCACAGACGGTCTTCGTGCACATGGGGACGCCTCCCTCATGACAATTGTCCTGGTCAATCTGCTGGGGAATGCGTGGAAGTATTCCGCAAAACAGGCGACGGCGCAAATTGCATTCGGCCATGTGACCGGGAAGAAGGAAACTGTTTTCTACATCCGGGATAACGGCGCCGGGTTCGACATGGAACATGCAGGGAAATCTGTTCGCACCGTTTCAGCGGCTGCACAGCAACTCCGAGTTTGAGGGCACGGGCATTGGCCTCGCAACCGTACAACGCATAATCTCACGCCACGGCGGGCGCATTTGGGCCGAAGCAGCGCCCGGAGCAGGCGCGACATTCCTCTTTACGCTCGGCGAACCATAGTTCAAGCGAAGACGCTGTACTTGTGAGATTGCGATTCGGGCAGGGTGACGCGGAAAACAGAGGTCATCCTGGACCAGAGGTCCGGTAGTGGGAGTTGCAGTGGTAGTGACAGTTGCCGTCAATTCCTGGGTGAAAGCAAATTCCTTCTTGTGCGATTTTGCTTTTTCAGGCTGACCGAGTGCCCGAGGCCTCGGCGTAAAATTCCTATTTTGGAACTATCCGACCTAACTGCTGCAAGAGATTCTTCTGACGCGAGAGGGTTTTCCACAGGGTTACAGCGATCGCTGTAGAGTGTTCCGATGACGGGTAATTTTTCATGGGAGTACCGCATTTTTACGCAGGATGGGATGGGCGGTGTGCTGAAAATAAGAATGTTAGAAATGGCTTATGGCTTGCACCTTGGCATATCGGGGGGCGCGAGCCGAGGATCCCTTTAGGGGATTGAGGGCTGGGCCGGTTCGCTTGTCCCCCTTTTCAATTTTTCCCGCACTTTCGCCGACCTCCCAAACACCCCAAGACACACCCGAACCGGCGAAGGTGTGTCAGCGTTGCATCTTGCTGAGACTAAATGGAATAAAATAAATTACGAGAGTCGGAGTGAGAGGTTGGATTTGTTTCGGCGGAACTTTCGTGGACCTGTACTTTAGGACAGGGTCTACTTACGACCAAGGGCGCGAGATGTAGTCGCTCATGGTCATGAACAACATAATGGCAAGCCAGAAGACCGAGCAGATAATGACGAGCTGCGTGCGCTTTGGACTGTACTTGCCGTGCATGAAAAACAGAACGACGAGGGATGCCTTGAAGGTGGCGATGACCAGAGCGACGATAATATTCAAGCCCGAGAAGTACTGATTTAGATCGACCTTGGCGGCGGCGACCGTCAGAAAGGTGCAGATCATCAGCGCGGCGAAGATGCCTAGGTACAATTTCGGCGAAACGATATGATGTTCGGACACGAGCTTTCCTCTCTCAACAGCTGGCGTTGGGCTGTGCGCCACTCGCGATTGCCGGGCTAAAGCCTCGCGCCTGCATTCTCCCGTTAGTGCCGATCGATCAAATAGAGCAGCGGGAAAAGGAAAATCCAGACGATATCGACGAAGTGCCAGTAGAGGCCTACCATTTCTACCGGCGTGTTGTATTCCGCGGTGAAGCGTCCGCGCATCGATTCCTTGATGAGCCAAATGAGCAGGCCGGCGCCGATAATCATGTGCAATGCGTGCAGGCCGGTCATCGCAAAATAAAGCGAGAAAAACAGTTGCGCGTGAGCGTTGGTGGCGACGGACGCGCCAGGCTCAAAACTGAAATTCAGGCCGGGGACGTGATGCTCCTCAAATTTCTGGTGATATTCGACGCCCTTGATGCCGAGAAAGACGCAGCCAAGCAATAGCGTCCCAATCAGGAAAAGGGTGACTAGCTGCTTCTTGCCCACGGACGCAGCCCACACCGACATGGCCATCGTCAAGCTGCTGCCGATCAGGACGACCGTGTTGATGGCGCCGAGAGTAAGATCGATCGAGCGGCTGGCTTCGCCGAATACGTCGGGATATCTGGAGCGATTCAGCGTGTAGGTCATGAACATGCCGCCGAAGAACAAAACTTCGGTGGACAGGAACACCCACATGCCCAGCGAGGCGCTTTCGCGCTGCTGGTCCATGGTCTCGAACTGACCGAACAATTCTCCGGTGCGATGCACTCGGCGCTCCTCTTGCGGCCCCGGATGGGGTCGCGCGTGTAGCTGCTAGTTAGTCGTCCCCATGAGCCGGCGCAAGCGTCGGCGCACCTTTAACATCGAGGCCCAGATCAGGCCGGTTTTCGAAGTCGTAGGCTTCCCAGGTTACTTCCGGCGTCACGTCAAAATTCTCCGTCAGCGGAGGTGAATTGGTCTGCCACTCGAGACCCGTTGCGGGCCATGGATTGCGGCCGGCGACCTGGCCGTAGCGCATGGACCAGACCAAATAAATCATCGGAAGCAGATAACCCAACGCGAGAATGGACGCACCCGCCGTGGACATGACGTTGAACACTTGGAATTCAGGAGGATAGCTGTGATAGCGGCGGGGCATTCCCAGATAGCCGAGAATGAATTGCGGGAAGAACGTCAGGTTGAAGCCGATAAAAAGCGTCACGGCCGCGATACGCGCCAGGAATTCGGGGTAAAGCCTGCCGGTGATCTTCGGCCACCAGAAGTGCAGGCCGCCGACGTAACCCATTACCGCGCCGCCGACCATGATGTAGTGGAAGTGGGCGACGACGAAATAGGTATCGTGGATGTGGATGTCCAAGCCGAGGCAAGCAAGGAACAGGCCGGTAAGACCGCCAACCAGGAACAAGCCGATGAAGCCGAGAGCATAAAGCATCGGCGTGTCGTAGGAGATCGAGCCTTTGAACAGAGTCGAGGTCCAGTTGAAAACCTTGACTGCAGAAGGAATCGCGACCAGATAGGACAGCAGGGAGAAGGTCAGCGCGGCGTAGGCGGACTCTCCGGTCAAGAACATGTGGTGGGCCCAAACGAAGAAGCCGATTACGGCAATGGCGATACTCGACCCGGCGATGAAGGTGTAGCCAAAAATGGGTTTGCGCGCGAACGTGGGAATGATTTCGCTGATGACGCCCATGGCCGGCAAAATCATGATGTACACGGCGGGGTGAGAGTAGAACCAGAACAGGTGCTGGAAGAGGATGGGATCGCCGCCGAGGACCGGGTTGAAGAAGCCGAGATGAAACATGCGCTCGAGGCCGGCGAGCAGCAAGGTGATGGCGATTACCGGTGTTCCGAGGATAAAAATGATGCTGGTGGCGTAATGAGCCCAAACGAAAAGGGGCAAGCGAAACCAGGTCATGCCGGGTGCACGCATGGTGTGAATGGTGACGATGAAATTCAGGCCCGTCAGAATGGAGGAGAAGCCGTTGATGAAAACTCCGATCACTGCCGGAGTTACCGCGGAATTGGAATAGACACTGCTCAGCGGCGTGTAGAAGGTCCAGCCGGTGTCCAAGCCGCCGGTCGCGAAGGAATAGAGAACGAAGCTGCCGCCAAGCAGGTAGATATACCAGCTCAAAAGATTGATCTTGGGGAAGGCGAGATCCTTGGCGCCGATCATGAGGGGTATCAGGAAATTTCCCAGGACTGCGGGAATCGATGGGATCAGGAAGAAAAAGATCATGGCCACGCCGTGCATGGTGAACAGCTTGTTGTAGGTTTCCGGCGTGACCAAGTAGCCGTTCGGCGTCAGCAGGTGAATGCGGATCATGGTGGCGAACGCGCCGCCGATGAAAAAGAAGAAGGTCACCGACGCGAGATACAGCAGCGCGATGCGTTTGTGATCAGTGGTGAGCAGCCATGAACGGAGTCCGTAGGTGGCGTTGAGATAGTTTTCGCGAGGCAGTTGATTGCCTGGCGTTGGCGATGGTATCGAGCTCATAGCTATTTCTTCCCTGCCGGCGCTACTCCGGCGCCCGTCGCGGGAACCGGCTGCGACTGCAATGACTTGATGTAAGCGGTGAGAGCCAGAATCTGCTCCTCGGTCAATTGCCCCTGGAACGTGGGCATTACCGGCTGATATCCGGCGACGACTTTTGCGCCGGGCACAAGAATGGATTCGCGGATGTAAGCGTCATCTGCGGTAACCGTCGAGCCATCCGCCAGAAGAACCTTGCCTTCGTACACGCCGTTTAGCGAAGGCGCACGGCCCTTGCCGTCGGAGAGGTGACAGGTATTGCAGGCCTTCTCGGCAAACAGTTTTTCGCCGGCGACGAGGGGATTCGCGCCTTCGCCTGATGAGCCGGAGAGCCACGCCTGATAATCCGGTACATCCATAACCGTCACCCATCCACCCATAAGGGCGTGATTGGTGCCGCAATACTGCGAGCAGAAGAAATGATACCTTCCCGGCTTGGTGGGCCGGAACCACAAGGTGTTGTAGTGCCCGGGCATGACGTCCATCTTGACGCGGAAATCCGGGACCGAAAAATTGTGAATCACGTCTTCGCTGGCCATGATCAGCTTAATGTTGCGGCCGACGGGTACGTGCAGCTCGTTGATTTCTTTCAGGCCCGTGGGCTGCTGTGACTTCCACATCCACTGTTTGCCGATGACGTAGATATCGAGCGTATCCATCGGCGGACGCCGGAAATCAACGTAGACCACGGCGCCGCCCGCGAACATCGTCATGGCCAAAAGCAGAGGAACGACCAACCAGGTGACTTCCAGCCGCATGTCGCCGTGAATGGGAACGCCGATTTCTCCGGCGCTCTTGCGGCGATACTTAAAAAAGAAATAGATGACCGCCGCAGTGATCGCCACCGCAAAAAACAGGCACACCGCGGTGATGTAGACCATCAGGGCGTCGACGCTAGGCGCGAAGTTGGACGCCTGCTCCGGATACAATGGCATTTGCGACTGCACGATTCTAGTGTGCTCCTTGCTCGCTGCCGCCGCGGAACGGTGGACGCAATGTCGGGTCGGGCGCATGAGTATCGCGACGCCGGAAAATCAAAATGCCCGCCACGATCGTAAAGATGGTCAAAACTCCGCCGAGACGAATAATCCGGAGGATGGTGGCGCTGTAGCGGGCGGTCGACGGGTCGTACTGGAAACAGTAAAGCAACAGATGGTCGATGGGATTGCCGATCTTGCCGGCGGAGGCGTCCACCAGGCCGAGCCGCACGTCGCGCGAAGGATATTCCACGCCGTAGAAATAGCGCGAGATGCGCCCTTCGGGAGTGAGCAGCATTATCCCGCTGGCGTGGGCGAAGATCCCGGACTTCTCATTGAAAGAATAGCGGAAATTCGCGGCTTCCGTCAGCGAGTCGATGGACGGCTTTGCACCCGTAAGAAAGTGCCAGCCCTCGGCGGTGTCCGGGCGTCCGTAACGTGACAGGGCGGATACTTTTTTCTGGGCCGCCATGTCTGGCGTCTCGCGCGGATCGAAACTCACGAACACAACTTCGTAGTCGTGCCCGGCGTTGAAAGAAAGCATCTTGACCGAACCGACCACGCCCTGCTCCACCTGATTGCAAAGCATGGGGCAGCCGTAATAGACCAGCGCGAGGAGGACGGGCTTGTGGCCAAAGTAGTCGCCGAGATGAACGTCGTGGCCGTACTCGTCGCGAAAGGCAAGACTCAACGGGATCTGTCCGTTTAGCGGCGGCTCGAAACCTACATTCCGCAAAGCCGTCGGCAGGCCGGCGGAAGACGTGCCGACGTCATCCGGTACGGTCTGCGCGTTCGCGGTAACGGCGAGCGCCAGCAGGCCGCCGACAGACAGGATGGAGCGAAACAAGGTCATCTATTTCTTTTCCGCCGGCTGAATGGCCGGCAATCCTTTCTCCGCGATGATCTTCATCGCGTCTTGCACCGGAATCTGTGCGATTCCGGAGCTCTGATCGATCCAGCCATACTTCTCGTTCGCCGCGGTGTCGGCTTGGAGCTTTTGTCGCAAATCCGTCTGCGGATCGGTGACGTGACCAGGAACACCTTGCAAGCGGGGTTCCGGCGGCAACGCTTCATACGCGCTGCCCATTTCCTGACGGATCATCGGCGGCGGAGTGTCGAATTCGACTGCGATTTTCGTGGTCAGCCGAAGAACGAAAACGCAAACGACGTAAGACAACATCACCGCAATCGCCAGCGCGCCAAGATACCAGTAGATCGTGGTGACCTGGACGTCGGCCTTTTCAAAGGAGACGTCTGTGTTCCGGGGCTCGGCTCCCGAGCCGGGAGCGCCGTGAGCCGTGTTGTGCATCTCAGTGCTCATGGGGGTCCAGAACCTCCTCCAGCTTAGGCTCGCCCAGCGGAAGAAGCGGCATCTTCTGCAATTGCCAAGCGAAGACGAAGAACCACAAACCTACAAGCCCCAGCCCGGCAGCCAAATCCCACAGGCTGGGTATCGCGCTGGGAGTGAATTCCGGACGCGTCAGCCAGTAGATGTCCACGAAACGCATGAAGATCAGCCACAACGCCACTTTTGGCAGCAGCGAAGGATTGCGCTTCAAATCGCGCGAAAGCAAAAGGAAAAATGGGACGAAAAAGTGAAAGATCAAAATAATGACCGAAACATAGCCCCACTCGCCGTAGAGGCGCGAGCGGTAGAAACTGATCTCCTCGGGCGAATTGCCGGACCAGATAATCAAGAGCTGCGAGAAGCTGAAGTACGCCCACAACATCACGAAGGCGAGCAGGAGTTTCCCGAGATCGTGCAAGTAGCGCGGCTTCAAGACGCCCTGGAATACCGGCGCGCGGGATAGCAGTACGACCACGCAGATCATCAGGGACATCGACGAAATCAACTGACCGGCAACATACAGGAAACCGTAAATCGTGGAGGCCCAGTGCGGCGATAGCGACATCACCCAATCGATGGCCGCGAACGACATGGCGAAAACGTAGAGAATGATGCCGGGTCCAGCCAGCATTTTCAGGCGGCGACGCAGAGCGCGGTCATCGCGGTCGACATCCTGTTTGCGCGACCAGTTGTTGAATATCCACATCAGCAGCAGCCACACGGCGAAGTAAATCAGCGCACGAATATGAAACCAGCTGGCCGTCAAGTAATGCTGTTGGAAGTCCGAGAGTCTGCCCTCACCGGTGGTCGGCGCGTTGAGCCAGGCGCCGTAGAGATAGCGGAATCCGAAAAAGATCGGCGCGAACAGAATAAATACCAGCGGCAAGGCACGCGTTGCCGACTCCAGCGGCCGGCGAATTACGATGCCCCACATGCCGCCGGTGAGATGCTGCATCATCAGCAAACCGAGGGAGCCCAGCGACAACCC
Source organism: uncultured Acidobacteriota bacterium (assembly GCA_963729285.1). Classification (GTDB taxonomy): domain Bacteria; phylum Acidobacteriota; class Terriglobia; order Acidiferrales; family UBA7541; genus Acidiferrum. The sequence goes on along the minus strand of CAVSNL010000036.1, from coordinate 56,445 downwards.
TAAAATGAACATGAACGCCAGCAGGTACGAATGCAGGAGGCTCTCCGGCGACTTCACGTAGCCGATGACGCAGAGCACCACGCCAATCACGCCGGCAATGAGCGCGCGCTGTTGCAGGTGGGCGACGCTTTCCGGCGCCTTATAATCCTGCGCGATCATTCCGTTGCTCCTGTTGGCTTTTCCTCACCGGCGGACTCCGCCTTCTCTGCGGGCGGATGCATTACTTTTTCACGGACATCGGCGGGGAGTTCCGCGACTTTGGCGTTGCGGCTGAGTTGCAGGGCGCGCACGTAAGCGACGATGGCCCAGCGGTCGCGCGGCGGGATTTGCGCCGAGTAGCCGTACATGGCGCCGAAGCCGTTGGTGATGACGTCGTAGAAGTAGCCGTTAGGCGACTGGCGTAACCGGTTCTCGTGGAACGTCGGTGGATGCTTCATGCCGCGCATCGAGATCATGCCGTTGCCATCTCCCTGCAGCCCATGACACGGCGTGCAGAAAATCTTGTATCGGCCTTCCCCGCGCTCCAGCAGATCTTGCGTGACGGGAAGCGGGAAACTGTTGGAATCCTTGGCTACAAAGAGAGCGTCCGTTTCGACCGAGCCGCGAGCGACAGTGTTTTCGACCAGTGGGCGCTCCGAGCGGCCATCGGTGAAGAAATCCGACGGCGATAGGGGGCGATTCTTGGGCTGCAGCGCCATGTCCTGCTTCAAGCTGCACCCGGCGAGTTGCAAAGCGCAGGCTACGCCGCACAGCGCCTTCACCAATGATCGGCGTGGGGCGATGCGCGCGGAGCTAATCATCGACCACCTCGGTCACATGCTGCGCATTCAACCCTTGAAGAAATCGCGCCGAGTCCGCCAGATCAAATTTTTTGTCGCGCGCTTCGATGCACAGGAAAAAACGATCGGAAGTGGCGTGCTTCGAAAAACGCTCGACATTGAATAGCGGGTGATGAGGCTGCGGCAAGCCGTTCAAAGCGAGCATGCCGAAAACCGCGGAAAGCGAGGCGCCCAGCACCGTTAGCTCAAATGTGACGGGAATCCAAGCCGGCCAGCTGTTCAGGGGGCGTCCTGCAATATTCAATGGATAGGAATAGACGTTGCACCAGTATTGAAAGAAAAAGCCGCCCAGACCGCCGCACAATCCGCCAATCAGAGTGATCAGCGGCACTTTGTTACGCTTTAAGCCCATGGCCTCCGAGAGACCTTCGACAGGGAAGGGCGCGTAGGCTTCATATCGGCGGTAGCCAGCCTCGCGGGCCTTTTCCGCGGCATGAATAAGCTCATGCTCGGTCACGAACTCACCCAGTACGCCGTATGTGTGTGAGCGATGCTGGATCATTTGTGTTCCTCGGACGTTTCCGCGACGAGCTCACGCATTTCAGCGATGGAGATCGCGGGCAGCACGCGTACGAACAGGAAAAGCAGCATGGTGAAGAGACCCAAAGTGCCGGCGAACGTCGCGTAGTCCCAGAACGTGGCCGAATACCTACCCCAGGCCGAGGGCATGAAGTCGCGCGTGAGGCTGATCACCACAATCACGAATCGTTCCAGCCACATGCCGAGGTTAATGATCAGGGACATGATAAAGAGCATGGCCACGTTGGTGCGGATTTTCTGAAACCACAGCAGTTGCGGTGTCAGGATGTTGCACAGAATCAGTGCAAAATAAAAGTGATTGTACGGGCCGTGAAGGCGTTGCTGTACCAGGAAAACGTCGAATTTGTTGCCACTGTAGAGCGACAAGAAGAATTCAAAGAAGTAGCCGTAGGCCACGATCAGGCCGGTGGCCAGCATTACCATCGCCATGTTCTCCAGATGACGCATGGTGATGAAGTCTTCCAGGTCGTAGGCGGCGCGCAGCGGGATGGCGATGGTCAAAACCATCGCGAAACCGGAATAGATCGCGCCGGCGACGAAGTAGGGCGGGAAGATCGTGGTGTGCCAGCCGGGAACAATGGCGACCGAGAAGTCGAAGCTCACAACGGTATGTACGGAGAGCACCAGCGGCGTCGCCAGGCCTGCCAAAAGCAGATAGGCCGACTGGTAGCGATGCCAATGCCGCGCCGATCCTCGCCAGCCCATCGCCAACATGCCGTAAATGATCTGCTTCGGTTTGCCGACGGCGTGATCGCGCAGCGTCGCGAGGTCAGGGATCAGACCGACGAACCAGAACAAGGCTGAAACCGTGCCATACGTCGAGACCGCGAAGACGTCCCAGATAAGCGGGCTGCGGAACTGCGGCCAGAGTCCCATCGTGCTGGGGTAGGGAAACATGTAGTACGCCATCCACGGACGACCGGTGTGGATCAGCGGAAATAGTCCGGCGCAGGCGACCGCGAACAAAGTCATCGCCTCGGCGAACCGGTTGATCGACGTGCGCCACTTCTGATTCAACAGGAACAAAATCGCCGAGATCAGCGTTCCAGCGTGGCCAATACCAATCCACCAGACGAAATTGACAATCGCGAAGCCCCACCCGATGGGGATATTGATGCCCCAGATCCCGACACCCTTGATGATCAGCCATCCCACGGCGAGGTTGAGCACCATCACCATGGTGAACGCGATGCCAAATCCCGCGAGCCAACCGAGAGAAACGCGCCGCGTCAGGACGATGGCGGCGATCTTGTCCGTGACCGTCGCGTAGGTATGGCCCGGCGCGAGCACCGGGGAGAGCCGGCGAATTTCGGGCGAATCGAGAGGCGGCTGGCTGGCGCTCATGCCTTCACCAGATCAGGGTTGGGATTGCGCACCGCCGACAGGTACGTCGTGCGCGGACGGGAGTTCAGCTCGCCGAGAATCGTGTAATTACGCTGCTGCGCTTTCAACTTAGCCACACGGCTGTTTGGGTCGTTGGCGTTGCCGAAAACGATCGCGTTGGACGGGCAGGCAGCTTCGCAGGCAGTCACGATTTCGCCGTCGCGAATCGGACGATTCTCTTTCTCTGACTCAATGCGCGCGTTGTTGATGCGCTGCACGCAATAGGTGCACTTTTCCATTACCCCACGGCTGCGCACAGTCACTTCCGGATTGCGGATGAGCTTGAGCGAAGGCGTTTCCCAATCCTGGAAGCGCAGGAAGTTGAATCGGCGCACCTTGTACGGGCAGTTGTTCGAGCAATAGCGCGTGCCGACGCAGCGGTTGTACACCATGTCGTTCAAGCCTTCGGCGCTATGTACCGTCGCGCCGACAGGACAAACCTGCTCGCACGGCGCGTTTTCGCACTGCTGGCAAGGCACCGGCTGGAAGAAAGTGGGAGGATTCGCGAGCGCGTCGTTCTCGTTCGTGCTCGGATCATTGGTGCTGGTCTCCGCTTTGTAGTAGCGGTCGATCCGAATCCAGTGCATTTCGCGGCCACGCATCACCTGATCTTTGCCGACGACTGGAATGTTGTTCTCCGACACGCAGGCGACTACGCACGCGTTGCAGCCGTTGCAATTGTTCAGGTCGATGGCCATGCCCCACGCGTAGCCGGGGTAGGCGAACTCTTTGTACAGGGTTATCTTTTCTTTTTCCTCCGGCGTATGCGGCCCTTCGTCGCCTTCCCGCGCGAATCCCGGATTCTTTTTGTATTCCTCGAGGGTGCCCGAACTCAGAATCTTGCGGCCTTCCATGTTGAAGTGATACTGGGTGCAGGCCATGGAATATTCAGCGCCGGTTTTGCTGATCTTGCCGCCGGGAGCGGTCCACAATGCGCTGGACGAGCGCACCACGTTAGCGTTAAAGCCCTTGTTCGTGCCGGTGTAGCCGGAGAACGTGCGCCCGTAGCCCAAAGGAAGGACGATAACTCCGTCGGCTTGGCCCGGAAGAATCCATGCGGCTGCAGTCACCTTGCTGTTGGAAAGTGCGATATCGATGACGTTGGAAAGAATTTGGCCGTGCTCACCACCGCGCGCAGCAACGCGATGGGTGAGGGCGAGTTTTTCCGCGGTATTCGGGCTGACCATCGCCGCGTTGTCCCAGGTCAATTTGGTCAGTGGTTTGGGCAGCTCTTGCAGCCAGCCATTGTTCGCAAATCGCCCGTCATAGACACAGGGATCCGGGCGAAAAATAAACTCGAGTTCTTCCGCTTGAACGGGCTTCGCAAGCGGGCAAGCTGCCAGGATTCCACTTTGCGCTAACACTGAGCGGCGGGAGCGCCGAATTCGCCACCACGCCGTCGTTCAGCGTTTTACGCCAGAACTTCTCAAAGTCGCTGTTGCCCGCCGCGGCCTTCAGAAGGTCACGGATCGCGTCGTAGGCGTTGACGCCCGGCTTGTCGCTGTAGGCCGCCAGCACATCGTGCGCGGAATGTGTGGCGTAGAGCGGCGCAATCAACGGTTGAATCACGCTGACGGTACCATCGAAAGCGCGAGCGTCGCCCCAAGCTTCCAGGTAGTGCGATTCAGCGACGTGCCAACGGCAAAGTTGCGAGGTCTCATCAAGATAGGGACTTAGCTGGACCGCGTTGCGAACCTTCCGCAATTTCGACGCGAAATCAAAATCGTGCGGGGTGTCGTAAACTGGATTGACACCCAGTATCAACAGCGTGTCGACCTTGCCCGCGTCCATATCCGCGCAAAGCTCACGCAGCGATTCCAACTGATTCATTGGATTGGCTTCGACCGGCTCCGTGTAATACAACGTGTTCCCGGGATTGCTGAGCGCCGCGTTGATCGCGTGCGTCAGAGCGTGCACTTCCGCCGACTGTTGTTCTCCAGCGATGACCAGCGAACTTCCTCGATGTCCCTGCAGATCCTTCGCCACGACGTCCAGCCACTTTTGAGCGGCAGGCGAGAGCGTACCGCTTCCGCCGAGACCCAGCTTCGCGGCCATCGCCCGCGCGAACTGTTCGATCTCCGAGACTCGAAGCGGCAAGCGATGATCCGCGCTGGACCCGGTCACCGAGGGCGTCGGCTCCACGACGTAGAGGCGGTTCATCTCGCTGCTCAGTTGCTCGACCTCAGGATCCTGCTCGAGCTTGCGGCGCTTGTAAAACGCCTTCATGTAGCGAATATGCCCGGGCCCGCTGGCCAGAAAGTCGGAATCGAGCGACAGAATTACTTCAGCTCGTTCAGGGCGGTAGACCGTGTTGACGTAACGCCCGAAGGCAAGTTTTCCACCTTCGCGTGCGCCGTCGCTGACCGCCGACTCCCACTGATGCCATTTCGCTTGCGGATATTGCTTCAGGAGCGCCTGCATCTGCGCGGCGAGCACCGGCGACGTGATCGTCCCAGTCAGGATGTGGAAGCCAGCGCCGTTGACGGACTTTAGCTCTGCGGCATCGGCCTGCGCACTATCCAGAAATGCGGACCACGTGCGTAGCGCGCCAGCGTACGTGACGGTTTGCGCGCGGTCCGGATCGTACAGATTCAGTATCGAGGCCTGAACGATCGCGTCTGTGGCGCCCTGGCTCGAGGGATGATCGGGATTGCCTTCGATCTTGGTCGGGCGGCCTTCATGGCTTTCGACCAGCAATCCAATAGCGTCGGCGCCGAACGGCATTGCGGTCGCAAAGAACAGCGGCTTTCCGAGGACCATGCCATCCGGCTGCTTCACGTACGGTACGATGTTCGTCTGCTCGTTGGACTTGCACCCCGCGAGGCCCGCAAAAGCCAGAGAGGCCGCCATCAGCTTCAAGAAATCGCGGCGATCAACGGCCTCATCCCACTCCGACGCCTGCCGCGGAAACTCGCGATGCAGCAGCTCCTCAAAATGAGGATCGTCGGCGAGTTCGTCCAGGGTGCGCCAATACTGCTTGCCACTCTTCGATTGCAAGCGCGCGCGAACCGCAGCCAGGTCCAGCGGCCGGTCGCTCGGCGTCAACTCTTCGGTGGGCATCCTCGTCGGGAGATCTATGAGAGTCTCCGCCGCTCGGGTGCATCGCAAAATAATTATGTTCGTCTTCGCGCATACCGTCCGTCGTCAACTCTTCTTGCTACCAAAGCGTTCTTCCAACTAACTCCGCTTCAACTAGCGATGACAGGTCGAGCAACTCGTGAGCTCGGCTGCCGTACGAATCTTGTATTCTACCGCCAGCTTTTTACCGATTTCAGCCTGATCCGCTGGCGCCTTCCAGTCCATATTGAAAACTTGATCGTGTGGCCGCAGCACGTTCTCCGGATTGCGATGGCAGTCCAGGCACCACGACATCTCCAACGTCGACGCCTGAAACATCAGCGGCATCTGATTCACTTGCCCGTGGCACGTAGAACAGCCCACGCCCTTGGCCACGTGAATGCTGTGATTGAAATAAACATAATCGGCCAAGCGGTGTATGCGAACCCAGTGAATCGACTGATCGGTGCGATAACTCTCTCGGACCGGCTCCAGATAGCCTGCGCTGTTAAACAGCACGGAATGACAGTTCATGCATGTCTTAGTCGGTGGAATGCCTGCCGTCGCAGAGAACTCGACACCCGTGTGGCAGTACCGGCAATCAATGCCATCGTCGCCGACGTGGTGTTTGTGGCTGAATTGAATGGGCTGATCACGCGTTACATTTTGATTCGTCAAAATGGGAGAACGCGCCGCCACGAGAACGCCTGTCAGCGCCAAACCCGCCAGGAAAAGCGACGCAAAGACACTGAAACGGGAGATGAAATTCGTGCTGCGGTGAAAAATCTGCGCCATGTTTGTGTATGCACGTTGGAGGTGAGCGCTCCGGAAGGGAGCGGTTACCTAGGCGACCAAATCCTATCCGGGATGTGCGGGCCCGAGTCCAATTTTTGACGCGATGAGTTTCCAACAAAACTTTCTGGAATGCAACTGTCCACGCCTCTTTTCGTTACCTTTTGTAAGATCATGAGAGCGGAAAGAGGAGAATTATTCGACGGTTTTGAATCGTCAGAATCGTTTCACCACCCGCCGGTGCCAATTTGGATCTGAAGCTGCCTCAAGATTCGAGCGAGAGTGCCGTTTTAGTCCGGTTCCCTTCCAGGTTGCGCCCCTCCAATACGTGCTGGTCTATTTCGTCCATTTTTTTGCTACGAAAGTTTGTTGGACACTTGGCTCGTGTTATCTTAAGTGAACCCTTCGTCGCACCGCTCGCGGCGAAGCCTCTCCGCTTCGCGGGGTCCGGGTGAGTTTTTCTCGGAACATCCTGCGAAGTGTGCGTGTGCCTGCTGGGGCGTGGTCCAATCGGTAGGACACCTCACTGTTAATGAGGACGGTGAAGGTTCGAATCCTTCCGCCCCAGCCAATTTTCTTTTCTGAAATGGAAGGTAACCGTAGCTTCGGCTATTCCAACCAATACGGTCGCGGAACCTCTTCAACGACAATCTCGGTTTCCAACCAAAGCGAAGCATCCGTCAGCGAAGGGACGAATGGCTATGGCGCGAAGAGTCGAAGTGCGCTTCGAACGAGGGTAAGAATCGGAGAGCGGTTGGTCGTGAAACGAATGGCGATTAGGGGAAGGAGCTACGTATCGCAAGGATCGGAGAACCTACAACCCGACTACTCGATTGGTCGAAACTCCCGCGCTGGGCGTCTTGGGTACAGCGGTTCAGGGACGCAAACGCGGGAGTTCCGAAGGTTCTTAGGACTATGGGCTAAATGTTCTCCTAAGGCCTCCTTTTTCACACTCGAACTGGACGGCGCTAGTCTCAAAGAAGCGAGCCAGCGACCGAGCACGAATCGCATACAGCGGAACATGCACGAGGGTCAAACGATTTGCGGCTGAAAATATGATGACCTCGTAAGGCACTCATGTCTATGGACATAGCAGGTCATATGATCCGGAAACGTGGTACAGTAAAACCTTGAATCGCGGCCGAAAACGCAGGGCTGAAACCCAAGAGATGGCAAAGGTAGACTCGACAGCAATCGTCCGGTTCGGACTGTTCGAAGTAGACTTGGGACGAGGTACGTTAACTCGCCAGGGAATTCGCCTAAAGATTCAGGAGCAGCCGTTTCGGATTCTGGAGTTGCTGCTCCAACAAAGCAGTGAGATTGTCACGCGGGAACAGCTTCGGCAGGCCCTCTGGCCAGAGGGCACTCACGTAAACTTCGACGGAAGCCTCAACGCAGCCCTCAAGAAGCTTCGCGCGGCACTGCAAGATGATGCTGAAAACCCCCGGTTTGTCGAGACCGTACCCCGGCAGGGGTATCGATTCGTGGCACCGGTCCATATTATTAACGAGCCGCCATCCCCTGTATTAACGGCACAAGGCCCAGACGCGGATTCGGACAAGTCCGTCGAGGTCCGGCTCCGGCTAAACCCCTATTTGGATGACTTGGCGCCAGGGGAAACACACTGGGATCAGCGTCGCGCCGAACGCACGCAGCGTTGGTTTGAATTTCTTTTGCTAACCGCCGGCATTCTCTTCGGTTCGTGGCTGCTTTTTTTCATTGTATACCCGGTGCCAAGACCCAGCGTGCAGCGCGTAAATAGGATAACGAACGAGGGACGGATCGATGAATGGGGTGGCATCGTATCCGATGGCACGCGGATATTCTTCCTGGAACGAGATGCCGGACACTGGAACCTTATGCAAACTTCGGTGGAAGGGGGCAATGCGGAGAAGATCGCACCGCCCTTCCAGAATACGCGAATCTTCGCTGTATCTCCCGACCATTCGCAGTTTCTGATTGGCCAATTTGCGCGACGCGACGAGGAAATGCCCCTCTGGCTCTGGCCGGTGCAAGGGGGCGAGCCGCGCCGCCTAGGTAAGGCAACGGGCCATGACCCAGCGTGGTCTCCCGATGCGATGCAAATCGTCTTTGTGCAAGGCCAGGATCTGTATTCGGTGCGACGCGATGGGACGCAACTGCGCAAACTGCTGCACGTCGCAGGAGATCCTCATGCGCCAGCGTGGTCACCCGATAGCCGAACCATCCGGTTTACCGTTGAGGTTAGCGAATACGGAACGCAATCGATCTGGGAAGTGTCCGCGGAAGGGAATAATTCGCACCCGATTCTGGCGGCTGGGAACCCACCGTCGCGACAGTCCTCAGGGATTTGGACGGCAGACGGTAAATATTTCCTTTTTTCGGGCTGTGAACAGTATGACTGCAACTTGTGGGCGATGAGGGATGTGTGGAGCTGGTTTAGACGCTCGCATCACACGCCCGTGCCGTTGACGAGTGGACCTGACGCCCTGAATGTGGCCACGCCGGCGCAGACAGGATCACGAATTTTCGCATTTAGCTTCCGTTCTCGGCGTGAACTCGAAAGAATCGAAGCTCGGACGATGCACGCAACAACGTTGAGCTTGGATACTCATGCGGAAGAAGCCAGCGTTTCGCCCGACGGTGAAATGGTGGTGTATTCGGACCATCCTGACGGGTCGTTATGGCGAAGCCGGACAGATGGCTCGCAGCGACTCCGGTTGACGAGCGCGCCCTTAAGTGGGATGGCGCCGCAATGGTCGCCAAAGGGCGAGCAGCTTCTTTTTACAGGGGTGCGTCCGGGGCAAGCTCGCCAAATCTATATTGTTGCGTCCGATGGAGGCGCTTTGCGTCCTGTACTTCCTGAAGGATGGGAGGGTGCGCAAGCAGACTGGTCGCCGGACGGTTACCGCATCGCGGTGGTGATGCGAAATCGAAAGACCCATCCGGAGTACGGGCTGTACACGCTTGAACCCACCACCGCGGTTTGGAAGGAACTCCCAGATTCAAAGGGACTTAGCCAACCTAGATGGTCGCCTGACGGACGCTATATTGCCTGTGCGGATAGCTCCAATCACAATTTAGTCTTACTAGACGTGCAGCGAGGAAAGTGGGCTTCGGTTGCGTCCGGTGGGCTTCTCGAAAGACCTTATTGGTCCGCAAACGGCTCCTATATCTATTTTCAGGATCAACTCGATGAGGAGGAGTCTATATTTCGGGTTAGCGTATCTACACTGAAGATCGAGCGAGTCGCCGGGTTCGGAGAGATTCTTCGCGGCAGCGCCGCGCATTGCTTCTTTAGCGGTTTGGGGCAAGACGGATCGCTCTACGTAATGCTGGAACGCGGGCTGACAGACATCTACTCGCTCGACCTCGACTTACCTTGATGTTCTGGAGCGCCTTTGGGAGCTACTCATTGAACTGATTTCTCTTCCTGTAGGTCATCACAGCGAGCCCGATGCAGATCAGCATAGGCGGAAGGACTAATATGACGATGCCGCTGCGTAATGCCTGCACGATGCGAGCGCCCGCGGCGGCCGCCTGTGTGTAGCATAGCGCGCAATTTTGGGCCAGCGTAACTCCAGGAATAAAGAGGCTGCCGAGAAGTGCGAGAAACCTGGTATTTCTGCGAACTGCCACATGGATGTGCGAGCTCATAACGAATCCAGTTCGACCGCGAACCTGCTAATGCGCAAACGGCCTCATGTGCAGCATCCGAAAACTGTCCGACCATATCATATTCATCATCAACAGGACGAAAATAACGGCCGGGATCAATGTCAGGAATAAGCTGCGGCGCTCTTGCGCCAGATGCATGAAGTACATTACGGCCAAAGCGGCGCCACACACCGCTAATGCCAGCAGAATGACTAGCAAGGTCACCGTCGAAAAACTCTGGTAGGCCAGAACGACCTCCAGTGCGGCAATTCCGAGCAAAACGAAATACACCGGCAAATACTTGGCGATTACGTTCCCTGATGCTCCCGAAGGCGTCATCGAACATCTCCCAACCTGCTCAGCGCGCGAGGTTTAACAGATAAATCAAAGGCACGACAAACATCCAAACCAAATCCACGAAGTGCCAATACAAGCCGATAGTCTCCACGTGGCCTGCGGTCAGCCGTCCCCTAGAAAAACCCTGCGAAATGACTGCCAGCGCTACCACGCCGCTGATTACGTGCAGCAAATGCAAGCCGGTAATACTGAAGAATGTCGCCCCAAAAAGTGGAGAGCCCCAAGGGTTCTGAAACAAACGCACCCCGTCGTCGATCAGACCGAACCACTCCCGGATGTGCAAGCCTGCGAAGATAATGCCCAAAAAGATCGTGGACCAAAGAAAGCGTCTCGCCTTGACCTTGTCCCCCGCTTTCGCGGAATCCACCGCGCCAAGCATCGTCAAACTGCTAGTAATCAGGACCACGGTCATAATCATCACATTAATGATGCTGGGATTAAATTTGAACGGTGCGGGCCAATCGCTGCTGGCGGTGCGCAGGTAGCCATAACCGAAAAGCAGGGCGCCAAAGGTGATCGCGTCGGAAATGATAAACAACCACATGGTCAGCTTGCGGGATGGAATCGCATACGGCGGCGGCTCCAGCACCGCCGTTCCATATCCATGGATGGCTTGGTCGGATTCACTCACAATCAGTTCCCTTCCTTCGGTCAAAGTCTCGTAGCGATTACGACGAGCAGGTACAGCCACAGAACGCCCATAAAATGCCAGTAAATCGCAGCGCCTTCGAATAGAGTCCATCGAGGGACCCCTCGGCGGGGCGCGATTTTCGCGATCAGAAAAGCTAGTGCGGCAATGCCTCCCAGAAGATGCAGAACGTGCATCACGGTGAAAACGTAGAAAAAAGAACTGTTCGATGTTGTTGCCAGGTAGAGGCCTTGCCCCGCCAGCTGTCGCCAAACAAAGTATTGTCCGGCGACGAAGACAAGTCCGAGTGCCAAAGTAACCGTGAGCCAAGGCAGGGCGTCCCGTAGCTGAGATCTTGAGCCATGTGTCGCCCGACTTCGCGCTCGCTCTAAAGTGATGCTGCTGAATAACAGTGCGATCGTGTTCAGGTAGATGATGGGAGGCAGCACGATGTGCTTCCAGTCCCCGGAGCCCTGGCGAACCATCAAGGCGCTAGTAAACGCCGCGAAGGACATTGTGATGGCAAAAATGCCTACCCAAATGCCACTTCGGGTCGCTTGGGCGCGCCCTTGCCTCTCGGCAACGGGCTGAAATGCGACATGCTGATGAACCGTTGAGGCCATGCTCTCCTTATTCCTTCCGGCGGAGCTCTTTACCTAAACCAAACGTCTTCCCGCATCGAGTCGCTTGCTTTCGCCTGTTTATGAACCGCCGACAATCTGTTCTGGCGAATCCTGCATGACATAATCACCCTTAGAGCCTTTCACTCCGTACTGATAGGGATCGTGAAAGACGACTGGATGCCTGCCCCCGAAATTGTTCCAAGGTGGTGGTGAGGGAATGCTCCATTCCAGCGAGGTCGCGTTCCACGGGTTCTCGGGCGCCACTTTGCCGCGGAAGCGGCTGTGAATCAGGTTGTAAAGAAAAATCAATTGCGCCGCGCCGGTAATAAACGCCGCGATGGATATAAATTTGTGCACGGGCATCAGCGGGGCCATGAAGTCGTCGACGAAGGACGCATATCGGCGCACGTTGCCCACCAACCCCAGGTAATGGAAGGGCATGAAGATGCAATACGTGCCAACGAAGGTGATCCAAAAGTGGATCTTACCGAGAGTCTCATTCATCATGCGACCCGACATTTTCGGGAACCAGAAATACGTGCCCGACAAAATGCCGAAAATCGCCGCGACGCCCATGACCATATGGAAGTGGCCAACTACGAAGTATGTCGCGTGCAGATAAATGTCGATGGATGGTTGCGCAAGGAAGAATCCGCTCACGCCCCCGCTGACAAACATGGATACGAAGCCGAGAGCAAAGAGGGAGGCCGAGGTTATTTGGATATTTGCGCCATATAGACTTCCAAGCCAGATCAAGGTGATGATGGTCGCCGGAATCGTGATCGTCAGAGTCGGGAAAGAAAAAAGCAGCGATGAAAACGGATTCATCCCGCTGACGAACATGTGATGACCCCAAACCATCCAGCTCAAAAAGCCGATGGACATCATCGAGTAGATGAGTACTTTCGCGCTGAGAAGAGGCTTGCGCATGCTCGTGATGAGCACGTGAGAAACGATGCCCACCGCGGGCAAAATGGCGATGTAGACTTCCGGATGACCGAAAAACCAGAACAAATGCTGCCACAGAAGCGGCGACCCCCCAGCGTGGTTCTGCAAGCGGTCGCTCACCACCAGTCCGGATGGAATGAAGAAACTGGTTCCGGCGAGCCGATCCAATAGAAGCAGCAAGCAGGCCGGGAGTAACACCGCGAACGCCAGCAATCCGATACTAGAGGTGATAAACCATGCCCAAGTGCAGATGGGCATACGCATCAGCGTCATGCCTTTCGCTCTCAGGTCCAGGGTTGTCGCGATAAAGTTTAGGGAGCCGAGGAGTTGGCCCACGCAGAAGATGGCAATCGAAATTGCCCAGAGATTTTGCCCCCATCCAAGCCCGGGACCCGCGTCTTTTCCCACAGCGCTGAGAGGCGCATAAGCGGTCCACCCGGAGATGGGAGGTCCATCGGGAATGAAAAACGCCAGGACGAGCACGAGAAAGCCTATGAACGTCACCCAAAAAGACATCATGTTGAATCGCGGAAAGGCCATGTCTTCCGCGCCGATCTGAATGGGCAGAAAATAATTTCCGAAACCTGCGAACGGAGCGTTTGTGAGGACGAAGAAAACCATGAGCGTTCCATGCATGGTGAGCAATGAGAGGTAGTACTCGGGGGTAATTACACCGCCCGGCGCGCCGGTGGACGCGATCGCACCCAAGCCAGGAATTTTCGTGTTCTGGCCAGACCAGATGAAAGCGCATGAACCACGACAACACCATGCCCATGAATACGGCTACCAATGCCAAGCCGTAGTATTGCTTTCCGATCATTTTGTGATCGAGGCTGAAGACGTACTTACGGATGAATCCTTCCGGCGGAGCGTGAACGTGCGTTGGCTGAATTGCTGCTTCTTCCATCGGTCACCCCGTCCCTTGGCGTTGCCGTCTCGCGCTCGGACTTAACTGCGCTGCACATCAAAGGACTATTGTTCCGCGGCTCTGTCCTTCAACCACTTCTCAAATTCGTCTTCAGGCAAAACGTTCAGATACGCCTTCATGTTGTAATGACCCAAACCGCAAAGTTGGGTGCACACAATTTCATACTTGCCCGTTTTTGTTGCGGTAAAGTGCAGCGATAAGATCCAGGCCTGGCACGAAATCCTGCTGAATGCGCAGCTCACGAACATAGAACGAATGACCGACGTCTTTGGCATGCATCAAAAGATGAACTTCGCGGTTTACCGGGATATCCATCTCCGCGGTCACGATGTCGTCACGGGCTTCGACGTCATTCGCGGGATCGAGGCCAAAATAATTTTGATTCCCTTCATCGATCTTGTCTGGATGAAGTGGACCAAACTTTCCGTCCGCTCCGGGATAACGAAAATAAAATGCGAATTGACCCGCCTGCGCCTGAACTTGCAAGGCGTCCGCCTTGGGCGGTGTGAAATAGACGTCAGCCCAAGCCTTTTGTCCGAGCACTCCGAGCGCAAGTACTTCGGTGCCCACGAGAATGAATGCGGTCGCCACCATCAACTTCGCGCCGCCGGGAAGGTGCGTGACCTTGGAACCGTCCTTACGACTGGAAAACTTCCAAACGAAGAAGGCCAGCAGCAGTTGCGCGCCGACAAACGCGAACCCTCCCTCGGCCATCGTATCCGCTAGTTGCTCGTCGATCGCGTGACCATGCGTGGAAATGTCCACCGGCTGGACGAACTTGTGGGTCACGATCGGATACGCCGACGCCAGCGTAATGATAATCAGAACTACGGCGAAAAATTTCCCCATTGGCACCTCGCTTCCTTGGACCCTGGCGTTCCAAGATCCCTCGTGCCCGATTTACTTCAGCCTTGCTAGTAGGGCTTGGCTTTAAAGGTAAAATTCACGGTCTTGGTTTCATTTCCTGAAATCGTCACTTCCTGCGACTGGTCGCCGTAAGACTCGTGCCACGCAGTGATGGTGTATTTTCCCGGAGGAAGACCCGCGAGTGAGAAGCCTCCTTCGCCCTCCGTGATTGCGTAATGCGAGTTCTTGAGCACCGCGAAGTTGCCGTGCATCCATGGATGGATATTGCATTTCACGGGAATGAATTCCGGCTTGTCATACTTGTCGACGATCGGCGCGGATCCCGGCGGCTGCGACTTGTTCCACTCGCGATTGATCTTGGGCAGGGGATGGATGTTGTGGGAAGTTTGGTCCGCGTTGGAGATTTCCAAGGTCTGATTCACCTGGAAGGCCAGGACATGCGGAATATACTGGCAGCCTTTTTGTTCGAACTTCGCCGCCTGGCCCGGCGGGTTATCGTCCGGGGCTCCCGCCGAGACGTAGACCACGACATTGTCGAGCGCATTGCTGGGACCGGTAACGACGGTCTCGGTTGTGATTGGAGTTGCATGTTGCTTGGCGCAACTCGGCTCCTTGGACATATCGATGGGCTTCTGTTTTGCCGGCGTCCCCTCATAAGTGACTTTGCCGCTTACGGTCCCGCCACTCGGTCCGGCATGCACGATGACTGCGCAAGCGGCGAGCGCCGCCAGCCCCACGATATAGCCCACTTTTGCTCGCATGATCTAGTCTCCTCCTAAAATTCAGCGACGATAGACTCCCGTTATTGCTTGATTCCCGAGCCTGTCGGCGTGCCGGTGATTTTCTGCGGGAAGCAATCTGCTCGGCACCCTCCTTCGTTGATTCCCACAGAGCGAGTTCGGGGCTCTTGTGGGTTACCTGCAAGGTGCGGAGGAAATGGACCAGGTCCCAAGCTTCTTCGGGCTTGACGACATCGGCGAACGAAGGCATCGGCGTACCGTCAACGCCGGTGACAAAAATTTTGTAGAGATCTTCGTTGGTCGAGCCGCACTTGAAGCGCGAGCCGGCGGCAAAGTTGTAGGGTCGGATGGGTTGATCGTTGCTGTCGGTGAGCGTGGACGCCGAAGGGCCATCGCCACGGCCTTCCTGACCGTGGCACTTCCAACATTCCAGTTTCTGAAACAGTTCCCCTCCGTGCTTGATACTCTCCACTGTCAGCTTTGGCTCGGCTGGCACCTTAATCGGCTCGCCTGCTTTGTCGGTCTTCCACCGCGGCGAGAAAGTCTTGATGAAGGCCACCAAATCCGCGCGGTTCTGGTCGGTCAGCTCAATCCACGAAGGCATGTTCGAATTATTGAAACCGCGACCCAGAGAATTATATAGATCGGTGTCCGTCGGGAGAGTACCGGTCGGCGTGGAGCGGCACTTGAATGTCGCGGCTACGAAATTGCGCGGGAGAATATTCAGATACGGAGCGTTCTCGCCGTTGCCGTCCCCGCGATATCCGTGACACCCCCAGCAGTAGCGAAAATAAAGCTGCTTGCCGGCGCCCGTGTGCCCCGAAAGCTTTCCGATGTGCGATTCCCCTTCTTGCGCCGAAACGACAAGCGGCATAACGAAGAGGGCGGCGATTCCCAGGAACAACTTTGAGCTATTCATTGTTCGCATATTCATCACCCTCAGAACGCGAAGTCAAAACCGACGAGCAAGCTGCTGAAATCAAGGTTTCGGCCGGTCACCGGCGACGTGCCCACCTGATGGCTGAAGGCATACTCGTTGTGGAATGCGAAACCCGCGCGACTCGAGATGAACGGGTAGTAGCGCCAGCCGAACGTGTAGACCTCCTCGTTGCCGAAGTCCGAAGACGGTACGCTGACGCCGGGCGTGTAGGGAGTTCCAGCTACGATCGGCAGGGCTTGCTGGGACATACGCACGAGTTCGACGCGCTGGATCAGCATCAATTGCGGATTGGGCATGTAGTGGCTTTCGAACAGCGCGCCGTTCCAGATCGGCTTCTGGGCGCCAGCAGGAAGTGGGGTATTCGCCGCTGTGCCGGTGCCTAAGAAAGGACTGTCCGCGCTATGAAAGTACATGGCGGTAAGGTCATATTTCTTGATGTAAATTTGGGCGATCAAGCCGGCGCGGTAAAAGCTCTTGTTTCCTATGCCCGTGCCCGGTACACCGGCAGTGGTCGTTTGGTTGACCGGGTTTCCAGCGATGTCTGTACCCACCTGAGTCGTAGTGGTCTGCGTGAATTGGAAGTACGTGGGCGCTTGTCCGATATACGCGAACGCGCCGATGCGTTGCAGGCCGAGACTTCCTATTTGGAAGGCTTGGCTCGCGGTAAAAAATGCATCGTAAGCCGCGACTTGTCGGTAGACCTGGCGAGCCGTCATTGGAACTCAACAGGGCCGCCGAATAGCGGGTGCGATCGTCCTTGGAATGCCCCATTAGCTCCATACCCACTTGGTTGTCGCCAATTCCGAACACGAACGGGAGAGCACCGCCACCTTCGGTGGGAGGCTGGAAGTGATAATTCGTGTACACCCCGGCGACGTTTGTCAGCGTGAGAATGCGCTTTTCTGACAAAAGGTTATCGAGCTCAAATTTTCCGAGCTTGAAGTTCAGCCAACTGGTGCCTGCCAGATTGTCCAGCCGAGCGAACACCGTTTCAAAGTGAAAGGCCCCGGTATTGTCCGATGAAGGCAACACATAGAAGGACACGTTTTTCGCGAGCGTGCCGCCGGTGTGAAAGTCCAGCCCGCTCCAGTCAAAACCATGGGTGGTGATGCTGCCTTCGTTGGCCGACGGACCTGCAGGTCCGTCCACCGCTGCGCGGTTTTCGTTCTCGCGGTGCCAGATCGGAGTGATACGGAAGGTGACCGGCCAATATGCCGGCTGTTGGAAAATGGGAGCGTCGCGATCATTCCCCAACTGGTAGCCGTTGTCCTTAAATGCTTGTCCGAAAGGGCTCAGCATCGGCCAAGCTTCGTGACACGAGGAACATGGCATCCCATACTTGCGAGCGAATGCGGGAATCGCGCGGATTGTTCCACCGGGGGGCGGGGGGATAGCAGAGGCGGGAGGATCACTGGTGAGGAACAATGCCAGGAACAATAGAGCGAACGAAACACCCGAAGTCAAAACAACAAAATGCCCGCGCAACTTCGGAGCCATCCGATACATACCGCCTCCTCTGCCTGCTGTTCGTCAATCGCAATCGAACAACAGTTCCTGCAACTCTGTTTGCGGGAGGGGCATGAACAGACAGATACCGACTGGATGTACTCTACGCAAAAACTCGGCAGTATCTCCGAGTGCGAGAAAGCACGCCCATAGAGAACCACCCCCTTTTCTCTCTCGAAAAAGAGAGCGGGGTGAGCCCCAAGTCCCTGAACCGGCGCGAATGTACTCCTCGGAAAAAACGAATGCAAGAGATTTTTTATGCTAGCGATCAAAATCTTGCGTTGAACGATACCTTCGGCAAGAGTGACTCGTTCGAGCGCCCTCGGAATCCTTTGTACTTTTTTCGGATTGACAGTACGTCTTATGCCGGAGTAGAGATGACGACTTGCGTCGTCTTGAGAGCAAAGAATCCCATGAGTGAGTCCGCCGCGCTTCGAACATTTTGGAATGACAAGCTATGAGTTCGGCTACAGCCAGCAGTGCACGCAAGCTGCGAAGAGACAGGTGCCCGTCCTCGCTTTCATGGCTGTTCGCCGCTTCCCTACTCTGCGTTTTGTCATGTGTTATCGGCGCGCGCCCACTTGCCACCAATGCGGCGCAGCGTGCCTCGGTCGGTCCTGGATTTGTCCGTGAGCTCGCAGCATCTCTCACTGAAGT
This sequence comes from uncultured Acidobacteriota bacterium, assembly GCA_963729285.1. Lineage (GTDB taxonomy): Bacteria > Acidobacteriota > Terriglobia > Acidiferrales > UBA7541 > Acidiferrum. The sequence continues at coordinate 38,004 of CAVSNL010000036.1, read as the reverse complement.
GCATCAGGCTTTGGACGATCTACTCCAAGATGAAACCATTCACGGAACGTATATCTTCGACAAAGAGCGCACCCTCCGGGGCGCGAAACTAGTGTCCGAGACACCGCTCTTTGAGCGATGGAACGGCGAAGGAACCGTTTACTATAAGGTGCGCACGGAGGCAATCGCTCCTCGTCACTTCCTCGAAAGCGCTGACCAGGGAACCATTGCTGTGCGCTACATCGTCACCAGTTTGGACGGAAATCGCACGCGTCTAAGAATCGATGCAGTCTTCGTAGAAAACGCGCGCCGTATTGTCCACCCATCCGACGGCACCGTCGAGTCGAGCGAATTCAAGATCTTTCAGGAACGCCTGCAAGCCATTCAACTCGATGAGCAGGAAGCCCTGGATGCAAAGCGCCGCCGCGACAGCATCGATTTGGCAAAGCAGACCCTCGCGCTCCAGCACGAGGACGAGAGCACGCGCTTGGCGGCCGCCGAGTCTTCAAATCAAGATGTGGAGCAGCGGATTCATTCTCTGCGGCAGCAAATCCAACGCCGAGTGAAGGCTCCCGGAGCCGACTTGAAAGCTGCTCCCTTTCGTTCTGCAGCCAACGTAACCAGCCTTTCCGCGTTCACGGATGTAGTCATTATGGTCGTAACTCCTCGCTGGTTCGGAGTCGAAACTCCCGACGGCCAGCGCGGCTGGCTTCCCCTGGATCAATTGGAAACCCTTCCGTGACAAAACACTCGTTGAGTTTTCGGCAAGCGGTGATTCTCTTCCAATTACTGGTTTGCTTGGCTGGCGGATTTGGTTTGCGGCAGGTCCTCGCACAAGCCGTTCCGTATGCGCGCGCGTATCCGAAATCGAAAGCCGATGTCGACAGAGCGCTAAAGGAACTAGGGGCTTACAGTGGCCAGAAGCTTCCGATTGTCGATGGCTTCGTCGCCGCGGGTGATCAACCGCTCGATCGCTACGAGCGCGCTTTCTATCAATTCTCGATCGATTTGGTCCCTGCCTCGCCGAGCGGCACGGTTGTGCGCCTGACGGCAAAGATTACAGCTTGGTATGCAGATCGCGAGCCTTGGAAGTCGGGCTATCAAATATTGCCTTCCAATGGACGTCTGGAGCTTGATTTGCTCGACCGCCTCGGCGAAAAGTTCGGCGAAAAACCGGCAACCTCAATTCTTAAATCTCAAGTGCAGGCCCCATCTCCTAGACTCGATCTCTCCACCGGACTGCCACGAAGTTCCTCATCGCCCGGAAAGAACGCAGCTGACGGCTCACTCGCCGCACCAACAGCGGCCGCAACTCCCCCTTCCACCGACGAGTTATCTTCGTTGCGCAAAAAGCGGGAAGCAGAGGAAAAACGCATGAGTCAGCTCGCCGCGGAGCTGCAAAGTCTCCAGGAAATCCAGCGCGGTCAGGCACGTCCACCCAATCTCGTGGTCGTCAAAAGAAGTGGCACACCCGTCGTGGCCCGGGCTGCCGAAGGATCCCCCGTTCTTTTCTCCGCCGCGGCGGATGATGAATTCGAATTTCTCGATGTCAAAGGTGATTGGGTGCACGTTCAGATCGCGGGCGCGTCACGTGGCTATATTCGCCGAAGTAGTCTTGAGTTGCCTGAGTTGGTTGCCGAACGTTTCAATTCGCCCAACGTCGCACCCGAACCTTTTCGCGTGGAGCGGGAAGAAAGCAGCACCTTTCCCGGAGATTGGGATCAGCTACGTGGCAAGCCCGTCAAAATCTTCACGGTGCAACCTACATCGCAAGACCCTAAGGAAACTGGGCCTGGTGCAAAGTTGATCTTCGCCTCTTCGTTGCTGAAGGGACTGCCTGCAGACCTGGGCCCGCAGGCGACCGCCATCGAAGGTGTTGTCATCATCTTCGACTCAGCGGACGGCGGAATGATTAGCAGTCCGCTCCTCGATGTCCAGCAATTTTCCGCCGGAGCGCTCAAGGCGGATGAATTCTGGAAACGCTGCAATTTGGACCCGCCAGAGGCTTTCAGGCTCCCGGGCAAATCGCCGAGTCTTACAAAGCAGTGATAGCCGATCGCGATTCCCGTCGACACGATAAACCTGCTACACGTTACTGACCGTGAATTGGCTCTGTCCTCGGCTTATTGTCACGGTTCGACCGCGATTCCGCGATTTGGCTTTCTCTCAATAGGTTTCCAAGTCGTTTGCTGAATTGAGCTGCGGCCACTTCCGTAAGATGAAGACGGTCTGCAAACATCTGCTCGCCTGCTTCCCAAGCGCTTGCATCGACATAGGTGACCTGCCGTGCGACCAAGAGTGATTGAATATGCCCGCGATACTGATCCCATGCCGGCGAATCATAGAAAACACTCAAGTGCGACGGGTGCATGGGCATTTCGACAAAAACGACTTTGATCCCTGCCTCCGTAGCCTGCCGTATCAATTCACTTATGGGCGTTATCAAGTCTTCTCGGGTTCCCGCTTCACACTTGCGACTAAATTCGGCGGCATCACGCGCCTCCAGCAGCGTGAAGTCGCCAGCTCTTCCAAAACGGTTGACCTGTTGCCTGGGCATTCCCGTCTGCGCAAGTTTCCGGCGTACCAACTCGACCTTCGCCCAGATTGCACTCCGGTCAACCATCATTGGGAAATGACGCATCAACTCGAACTCCGCCCGGTCGTGCGGCGATAACTGGTAGAAATGCAGCCCGTATTCCGGTTCAACGTAGTAGAGCATGTCTCGGTTTCCGATCAAATCACGGGTGGCAAATTTCAACGGCTCGGTAAGTTGCTGATCATAAAATCCATAAACCAGGATTTGTGGATGCATCCCTTGCGATCTCGCGTAGCGAAACAGGAGGAGTTGTTCGACCGGCGACGAAGCTCCCAACCCGACATTTACAGACCCTCTCTCCTTTTCGACACCCATGCCGGAATCGAATGCCGCTTCATCGAAGCCCGCTGCGATCAGCGAATTTCCTATCGCCACGACACTCGCGTTCCTGGCCTGCCGCGCGTGCGCCATCACGCGCCGGGGGAGCGAGTTCCTCGTAAGCACCATTACGGTCACATTAATCGCGACCAAAGCGATCGCGAGCACGCACAGCATCGAAAGAAGCTTATATTTCGAGAGTGACAAGGAGTTTGCCGTCATTTTCAAAAGTCGATGTAGATGAACTTCGAGCTTTGGCCCGAAAAAATGAAGATGATGCCCGCCAGCAGCCCCCACCACAGCCCCCAGAACCAGATGTTGGAAAGCGTGACGGGAAATCCCGGCGGCGGATCGTCCTGCGCCCCGCCAAGGTATTCCAGCAAATGCTTGATCCAATCAAGTATCTTCACGGTTTCACCCTACGAACAAACGCTTCAAGAAGAATAGCGCTGTTTTCACATCCATACAGAAGAAAGCCCAGGCCAGATTCACGCAAACGAACGTCAGCACGCTCGCAGCGATCTGGCCGGCTGGCGTCGGCACAGCGTCGCCGCGAACTCTGCGCCACCATCGGTGTACCGCCAGCATGATCCCGTGCACAAGGCCCCACACGATGAAATTCAGTCCCGCTCCGTGCCAGATTCCACTCACCAGCATCGTTACCAGAAGATTTGCGTAAATTCGTGGCAACCTGGACGCGCGAACCCCCGAGCGGAATAAACACGTAGTCCACGAGCCAGGTGGAGAGCGAAATGTGCCAATGCCTCCAAAAGTCGGAAATGTTGCTTTGCAAGTAAGGCCAATCGAAGTTTTCCGGAACTTTGATTCCAAAAATGCGCGCCGATCCTATGGCGATGTCCGAATACGCCGAAAAGTCCGCGTAAATCTTGATGCCGTACGCAAGAATCCACAAAGCCAAGACGCTTCGATTTGCCAGGGCGATATCGGCCATATTGAGGTGATTCGTGTATGCCGTGAGAACATCCGCCACTGCAAATTTCTTCACTAGACCAGCGAGTATGCGTGTGAATCCGCGCTGCCAATCCACCACCCAGTCGAGCGAAATATTACGAAGCTTGGGAAGAAAATCCTGGTACCTCTTGATCGGCCCGGCCACCATCGTCGGAAAAAACAGAATGAAGGCCATGTACTCGCCGACCGTGCCTTCTTCCGCCCTGTCTTTGTAGCGATCCACGGCGTAGTGAAGAAATTCGAACGTAAAAAACGAAATGCCGAGCGGCAAAAATGCATTTTGCCAGTAGAACGGGTTATGCGCAGGAATGGGCCAGACCAGACTCGTCAGGAAATTCCGATACTTGAAGACGGCCAAAAACAATATCGTCTGGATCACCCCAACCGCGCAAAACCACGATCCAGGCTTGTAAAATCTGCTGACCAGAGACTCCCACAGGAAAATGCCCAGACAAGCGGCACCGATCATTCCGCCCAACTGTGTGTAGGAAAAATACAGAAAAAAGAGGCTGCCGCTCGCGAGAATCACCAACGGGCGGTAGCGTGCATTCAAAACCCGGAACAACGTGGCGCTGGGTAAGAGAAAAAGAAGGTAGTAGTCCCAGGTATTGAAGATCATGCGTACGCGAAAGCTTTCGTCGCCCGCCGCTAACGAGTCATTTTCGCAACTCGCGCGAACTGTATCCGACTATGCTCGACTTTGCAATGAATGCAGACCGGCTGGACTTCGTACTCGTCTGCGTCTAATCCTTCGCCGTAGGCAGGCCCGCTTCGACCCAGCCCCTCCAACCGCCGTCCATCGATTCCACGTTGGTGTAGCCCATTTTCTGCAAGTTTTCCGCCGCCAGCGCTGAGCGAAACCCGCCGCCGCAGTACAAAATGATCTTTGCGTTCGTGTCTGGAACGCGCTGCATCGATATCGCGCTCGATGATGCCCTTGCCGAGGTGCACGGCGCCGGGTAGATGCCCCTTCGCCCACTCATTGTCCTCGCGCACGTCCACGAGCACAAATTTCTCTCCCGCGTCGCTGCGACGCTTCACGTCCGCGACGTTCGTCTCCTTCACGTTCTTCTTCGCATCCTGCACCAGCTTCAGAAACTGCGGTGAATGCGCCATGTGCGTCTCCCTTTGCGAGATTGCTCAACACAAAAGCCTAGCACACGCGCCAAGTCTCCAGCCCATTACTCATCGATGGGAACTCGACGCCCCCGCCGGAGACTTCGCCTGCGCGCCCTTGCCCGCCATCGCGCGCACCAGATTCACCAGGTTCCAGCGCAATTTCTCGGGTTGCCGGTCCCCCTCCCCCATCATCTTTCCCTTGCCTTTGGTAATGATGTAAAAGATCTCGCCGTCGGTCTTGCCCTCGAGAGCCGCGGGATCATGCCAGTCGTGCATCGTCAATTTCATCGATTCCACGATTTCGCCTTTGCCGTCACCATGTTCACCGTGGCACATGGCGCAGTCATACTTGAAGACGCGGCGCGCCTCCGCCAGCCCTTCGGGTGAAGACTTCACTGGACTCTTTCGCGCGATGTCTTCCGGAGTAATTTTGTAGTCATCGCCCGGCGATTGAGCCGGACTCGAACTCTCTTGTGCCGCATTGCGCGGCGCGGCCGACACACCGAAACAAACCAGCAGAAACGCACCCGCAACGGGGAGAGAGCGCCTCATACGTACCTCCTGATAGAACGATACGACGGAGAACCACCACGTTTACATCGTGAGCGGATTCTACTCCCGGCAAAGACGCCAAAAGATAGCAGGGTAGAATTCAGCGTCGCGGAATCGTTAATGCGTGTTGGATGGAGTTTTGTGCGGCATCGCGCTTCGCCGGCAACGTGCATGCCCGGTGCTGCTGCACGCCGCGGTATCCCGCGCGGAATCGGCTCGATTCACGCACCCGCGTCCGCAATCCATCGATAGCCGCCGGAATCGCGGAATGCGTCACGCCGCGAATCACAAAGATCATCAGCGCCGCTTCGCCCGGCGAATCCACACTCGACGTAATCCCCACGCCCTGCACACCCGGTTGCCGCATCAGGTCCTTTGCGTGCGCGGCGTGAACCACGTTGGCACGCTGCATCTCTGCGGCGGAAAGCGCATACACCAGCTGAGGCGCTGCTGCCGCTTGTTCGTTGATGGCGGTATCCGCCACGGAAATAGCTCCCCGGCGCGCGAACAAATCGCCTTCCACGATCCGCGTACGAATGCCGTTTACCTGGCCGGGAATGTCCGTATGCGTTTGTCCTTTTGTCACAAAGAATACGATCGCGGGCTCGGCAGGATTGTCGAGACTCGCTCCCACGCCCACAGCCTGCACTTCCGGATGCGCGAGCAACGCCGGCGCTTGCGTGTCGCGGGCCGTCACCGCTTTCTGCAGGACCTCGTTCGCCAGCGATGCAGGCTGGACCGTTTTGGAAGCGGATTGTGGCGCCGTCGGCAGCATGCAACCAATCACCTGATGAGCCGACCCGCCGACAAAGGTAACGGCGTTCCCGCCACTGGCGAAGAAATTCAGTACCGGCGCCACCGGATTTGCGACCGTGTCGGTGTCCGATCCCCCGTACAGCAGCGCCACTGGATCCGCGGTGTCTTGAGAAACGATCAGCGACCCCGAATCGCCCTCCGCGCCGAATCCGCCGCCGGCGATGTCCACCTGATTGTTGTAGTCAACCGTAAACGAGGCTCCGGTTCCGTCGCAGCTCTTGTTGTATTCCACGCTCGTGTTGGTGTTAACCGCGAGTACCGTCGAACACGTCAGCCCCGTCGTCCTGCCGCTCTTCGCGACCCCCATGCCTAGCGAAGCCACTATGCCGGGGCCCGCATTCGGCGCGCCTGGCACCGGCACGCTATTGGAGTCCGCCGTTGGGCCCAGATAGAGTATATTTCCGGTCGGATCAACTTGCCCCGACACTACTTGCGCGATGGCCGCGTCAATGTTCCCCGAGGATGGCGTCTTATCCTCCGATTCCAAATTCACGAATTGGCTCAGCGTCGCGACTGTGGTTGCCTGCGTCGTATCGCACTGTGCATCGATCAAGCCGGGTTGTACGATGGGATCGCCGATCGTGGCGGCGTCGCTCTCCGCCAACACATGGTTGTTGCTCAAAATGTACTGGATCCCACCACGCGTCACCAGCGACCCAAGCGTTCCGCCACAGCACGTAATGGTGTGATTCGTCGCATTCGAGATCGAGTCTTTGCCATTGCCGCCCGACGTTCCGAGTTCGATCACGCCGGTCTGTTTATTCTGATTCCCCGGCACGATCGTGACGGTCGATGATCCTGACGCCGTCAGATCCGCCTGGGAAATCGCCGTGATCGTCAACGTGGTTGCCGTCACGTTGCCCTTGCTGTCCGATGTCGTAGGCACATTCCCCGGCGCCACATAAAATCCTGACGCCGAAATGAACCCCACCGTTTGACTACCGCCCGTTGTGCCGTTCACTTGCCAAGTCACTCCCGCGTTCGCGGTGCCGGTGACCATGGCCGTGAATTGCTGCGTGCCATAATTAGCCACGCTCACGGCCCCAGGGGACACGGCCACGGTAATATTCGGCGGTCCCGCCGTCGTCGTTATCGTCAGTGTGGCCGATCCGGATTTCGTTGTGTCTTTCTGCGAGGTGGCCGTAACCGTCACTTGCGAGGGCGCTGGCACGGTCGCCGGCGCCATATACAGCCCGCCTGCGGTAATGGTGCCATTGGCGCTCCCTCCCGCAACGCTCCAGGTCACTGCCGTGTTAAACGTTCCGGTTACCGTCGCGGTCATCTGCTGGCTCGTTGCTACCACGATGTCCACGCCGGTGGGCGTAACCGCGACCGCCACGACCTGCCCCGCCGTGCCGTTCTTGCACCCGGCAAGGGTCATGAGAGCCGCTAACAACGCCAGTAAGCAAGCACGATTCATGAGAGACCCGACGCAGTGGGTATGTGTACTCTAGCAGAGGAAACCATCTAACTAGTTAAGACCGTATCCAGTGTTACCAAACGGGGAATGTCTTTTTGGCTAGGCAATCAGCGTGTTGTAGGGGCGCAGCACCGCTTTTACCCTGATTTTCGAGGGATGCGTCCCCAATGCCCCGCCCAATCCGCCCCCAATCCACCAAGGTTCAATCCCGACCCTCAACGCATTACTCCAAATCCCGCCAATTCGCTCCCACCCCAATCTCCACCACCAACGGCACCGCCAGCTTATATACATTCTCCATTTCATCCCGCACCAACTCCGTCAGCGCCTGTGTCTCTTTCTCCGGCGCCTCAAAAAGCAATTCGTCATGCACCTGCAAAATCATCTTGGCTTCAAACGTTTCCGTGGCGAGTCGAGCGTCAATCGCGATCATCGCCAGCTTGATCAAATCGGCCGCAGTGCCCTGCAGCGGAGAGTTCAACGCCGTGCGTTCCGCGAAATTTCGAAGTTGCACCTGCGGAGAATTGATCTCCGGGATCGGGCGGATGCGGCCGAACATCGTCTTCGCCATCTCGGTCTTTCGCGTCTCCGCCAGCGAATTGTCCAGATACTCCTTCACGCCGCGATACCGCGCGAAATAAGCGTTGATAAACTGCGCCGCCTCTTTTTGCGGGATTCCCAGATTCTGCGCCAATCCAAACGGCGACAATCCATAAATAATGCCGAAATTGATGACCTTCGCCGCCCGCCGATGTTCCGCCGTTTGCCCCATCGGCCCTACGTTGAATACTTCCTGCGCGGTTCGCGCGTGAATGTCCTCGCCGTTGCGAAACGCTTCCAGCAATACGGGATCGTTCGACAAATGCGCCATCACTCGCAGTTCGATCTGCGAATAGTCCGCCGCCAGCAGCACGTTCCCCGGTCCGGCCACAAACGCGGCCCGAATCTGGCGGCCCAGCTCCGTGCGGATCGGAATATTCTGCAAATTGGGATCGGAGGAGCTCAACCGCCCGGTCGCCGTGCCTGTCAGCGAAAAACTGGTATGCAGCCGGCCAGTCTCGCGATGAATCAGCTTTGGCAGCGTATCCACATAAGTGGACTTGAGTTTCGCCACCTCGCGGTACTCAATGATCTTCGCGGGCATCGCGTGCTGCTCCGCCAAATCTTCAAGCACATCCGCCGCCGTCGAACGCACCCGGCCGCGCCCCCGGCGAAACGGCCCTTGCAGGTTCAGTTTGTCGAACAAAATCTCGGCGAGCTGCGTCGGTGAGTTGACGTTGAACTCCACACCGGCAAGCTCCCAGATCTCTTTCTCCAGCCTCCGGACTTCTTTCTCCATCGTCAGCGACATCGCATCCAGTGCCTGCGGATCGACGCGAATGCCGGTTCGCTCCACCTCGGCCAGCACCGCCGCCACCGGCAGATCGATCTTCTCGTAGGCTTCGTCAGCCGCTGCGCTTCCACACTCTCCCGCAACGCCGGCGCGAGTCGGTGCAGATAGTCGGCGCGCTCCCCTGGTCCGCCGCCCAGCATCACGTTGAACTGCCGCATCACCACGTCCGCGAAATTGTGATTCCCGGTTGTCGGCCTCAGCAAATAAGAATAAATCTGCGTCGCGTGCTGGATATTCGCCGCGCGCCTGCCCAAAATCTGAAATAGTTTCGGGTCGTGTACGATTTTGGGCCGCTTGGGATCCGCAAGCAGCGGAGCCAGCGCCTTAAGCGCCTCCCCCTTCTCATCCATCCACACGGAGCGGCCTTCCCCGGCCTTGGACGACACCTCGATGGACGCCACCCGCGTCCCGAATCCTTCCGCCTCGCGATCACCAGTTTCCAGGTTGAACCACACCGATAGCGGCCCTTTCGCTGGCAACGTCGCCAGATAATCGCGAAACTCCTCCACGGTAGCCAGCTGCACGTAGTCGGTCTTGACCGCGGCCTGCTCGTTCGCCGCTGCCGTCGCCACCGCCTCGGCCCCCAGCTCCTTCAACATCGAATTGAATCCCAGCTCCCGGTAAAGCGCCGTCAACGCCGCCACGTCCGGCTCTCGCCGCAGCATCTTGTCCAACTCCAGCGTTACCGGAACATCCGTCGCAATTCTTGCCAGCTGCTTCGACAGCAACACCTGTTCCCGCTGCTGTTGTAACGCTTCGCGATACCTCTTGTTCGGCACCTCCGCGGCGTGGTCCAGAGCGTTTTCTACGTTTCCGTATTTCTGGATCAGCTCCGCCGCTCCCTTTTCGCCGATTCCTTTTGCTCCGGGAATGTTGTCAATGCTGTCGCCGAACAGCGCCATGTAGTCCACGACCTGCTCGGGCACGACTCCCAGAATCTCCTTGACCCTCGCCGCATCGACGATCACGTCGTTCTTGATCCCGCCTGTGCCCGCTCGCAACACGCGAATCCCGTCGCCGACCAGCTGCATCATGTCCTTGTCATTCGTAACCAACAGCACATCCAGTTTCTGTTTCGCGGCCTGCTCTGCCAGGGCGCCTAAAACATCGTCTGCCTCGTATCCGTCGTACTCCAGAATCGGCAGTTGCAGCGCCTCGCACAGTCGCCGCACGTAAGGAATCTGCTGCGATAATTCGTCGGGCATCGGCGCCCGATGCGCTTTGTATTTCTCGAAGAGTTTGTCGCGAAAGGTCGGCTTCGACGTATCGAACACCACGCCGACATAGTCCGGCTGGTAATCCTTCAAAAGCCGCCGGAGAATATTGTTGAACAGGAACGGCACCTTCGTGGGCATACCCGAAGGCGCATTCATGCGCACCATCGGCGCAAAAAACGCGCGATAGATATGCGCCATCGCATCTACTAAAAAGAGTTTCTTCCGAGCCGCAGGCATCTCGCCGAGTATAGCAAAGCACCGTCAGTGTCCTGCGGGGTCTTGCGCCCGGAGAGAGTGGTGAAGTTTTTGGGTGATGCGCGACGCCCGTTCGAGGCTGGCAGATTACAAATGGGAACCTCTGGCGCCGAACGAGCAATCGTTGCGCCGAAGGATCGTTGTCTATTCTTATGCTATTGGCCCGACGGTTCGGAGGCCGGTGCTTGCTCGACTAGCAACATTTGGGTGCCGCCGTCCAGGCGCACGCTCTTTCCATTCGAGACCACCACCGACGCCGGACGGTTGTTGGCCAGTTCAGCCTTCAGCGTAATACCGTGCAGACCGATAACGCCGCGGCTTTTTGCATCAAGGGGCTGCGAAGGCCCAGAGATCGCATCACGGTCGATTCCACCCGTTGATGGTTGTGGTGTGGGCGGCTGGCGCATTTCGCATCGGCGAGGTTTGCGTCGTACCCAGATTGGGAGTCGTGCCCAAATCATTAGGCGCCGAGAAGCTCACTGGCCCAGCCATCGCGCGGATGATTACGTTCAGCGGTATTTCACCACCATCCTTCAGGATGGCTTTGTCGAATTGAATGCCCAGCATCGATTCGTCTCCGCCCTTGCCGCGCGAGGTCGATTGCGTCACATGCCCTTCGACCTTGGCGCCCTTCGGTATGATCAGACGATCATCCGCCGACTTCAACGCCTCCGAAGTGTGCGCCGTAATCGGGTCCCCCGCTTTGGCCTTTTTCGAGTCAATGCTGGAGTTCAGCTCCACGGAGATTGCGGAGCCAGGAGCAAGCGTAGCCTCGGTCTGCCCGGCCCTTCCCGCAACGTTCTCGGCGTCTTGAGCGAAAGCTGGCAGTACAGACGCCGCGATCGCTAAGCTCGCGCCGAGTGCGGCAAGCAGCGTTATCCTGTTGCGTTTCATGACTATGCCTCCTCGAGGAGAATTCCGCGGACGGGAGAGGCGCAGGCCTATTGCGGATCGAGATTGGTGGACGAGGAACTCGGTGCCGCCGAGTCCGCGGTCGCTGGCGGCTGGACGACCAGCAACAGGTGTGTGCCGGCGTCAAGATGCATGTTCTTCTTGGAAGACAACAGCACCGTGCCGTGCGAGCCTTCCGATGTTGGCGTGTACACCTTCAGGTCCGGGCGCCCAAACGCTCCCTTACTACGCGGGGAAAACAAGCCGTCCGACGTAAACTCGCCCTCCGACGCCTGGCCCGCCGCAAGAGGAGCCTTCAGAGCACTGCGCGGCTCCTGATAAAGTGTCGACACGACGACAGCACCGCTAGATTCTGCCGACCCGGAGCCATCTTCCACCACCGGCACGGCCTCTGGACTAGTGGGCTTGGTCTTGGGCGTGGCCGAAGGCATCGGTGCCACGGCACCGACCGCCAGAGCTTGAATCCCGGCATTGAGGATCACTTCTTGCCCGTCCTTGACGGTGGCCTTGTCAAATTGAATAAAGATTGCCGATCCTGCGCCCCCGCGCCCTCCGGAGGTCACCCGCACCACGTGCCCGGTAATCTTCGTTCCTTTGGGGAAAATTACGCAACGCTGATAGGAAACATCCTCGGACGTTTCAGCGGTTACCACGTCCCCGGCCTTTGTTTTGCGCGTATCCAGCGTGTCTTCCAAGGACGCGTTGAAGGCCGTTCCCACACCCAAAGGCGCGATGACCGGGGCAGGTGCCTGAGTCACATCAGATTTGGCAGACGGCTGAAGGTCCGGAGGGTTCTGCGCATTCGCCGTCAAGGCCAAGAGCGCGCCCGCAAAAAGCAAACTTGCCGCAAATTTTATCATGACGCGTCCCCCTTTCGGGAACCGCGAAGGCTGGGAACCGCAAAATCTAGACACCATTACCGCAGTGTTACATTTCTGCACGGCACGAACCAAAACATAACCTCTTTGCTTTGTTACAGTTAACGAGATACTAAGAATGCCGAGATAGTTCAAAATGTCGTCACGGTACTCCAAAAATGCCTGCCACACGCAGGCACCGCTGCCCAGCCGTATCCTCGGCTAGGAGGCTACGAGATGACGCCGAGCGGCTTTCCGACTGCTTCCAGCGTATCGGCCGCCCGCAACAACTCATCCCTCTTGTGCGTGGCGCTCACGATCGCGCGCAATCGCGCCTTCCCTTCCGCCACCGTCGGGAACCCCACCGCCGGCGCGAACACTCCGGCTTCGAAGAGCTTCTTGGAGAACTCGAAGGCCTTGGCGGCGTCTCCGACGTGGATCGGAATAATCGGCGTCTCGCTGGCCTTGAACTGAAAGCCGCGTTTCTTAAGCTCCCGCTTGAAAAACTTCGTGTTCGCCCACAGCTTTTTTACCAACCGCTCACCCTCCGGCGAATCCAGCAAGGTAAACGCCGCCTTGCAAGCCGCCGCGGTAGCGGGCGGATGCGAAGTCGAAAACAGGAACGGCCGCGCCCGCAAGTAAAGAAAATCGATCAGGTCCCGCGACCCGCACACATACCCGCCCATCGTGCCAATCGCCTTACTCAGCGTACCGACCTGGATGTGCACCCGCCCATGACAATCGAAGTGGTCAATCGTCCCCCGCCCTCCGCGTCCCAGCACTCCCGAAGCGTGCGCATCATCCACCATCATGATGCAGTTGTACTTTTCCGCCAGATCGCAAAGCTTCGGCAACGGCGCGATATCCCCGTCCATCGAGAACACGCCATCCGTAATGATCAGCTTATGGCCCTTCCAATCCGCCGTCTCCTGCAAAATCCGCTCGCAATCCCCCGCGTCCTTGTGCTTGAAAACCTTGATCGTCGCCCGCGAAAGCCGCGCCCCATCGATGATCGACGCATGATTCAACTCGTCCGAGACGATCAGATCTTCCTTGCCCAGAATCGCCGAAACCGTCCCCGCATTCGCCGTGAATCCCGACTGAAACACCACGCAAGCCTCAACATTCTTGAACCGCGCGATCTGCTCCTCCAACTCCATATGCAGCTTCATCGTCCCGGCAATGGTCCGCACCGCCCCAGCCCCAGCCCCATACGTGCGCACCGCCTCAATCTCCGCCTTCCGCAAAGCCTTATGCGTAGTCAGTCCCAAATAATTGTTCGAAGCCAGATTGATCACTTCCTTGCCGTCAAAAGTAGCAACCGGCTTCTGCTCCCCCTCCAAGACCCGCAACTTCGAGGCGCCACCCCCTTAGCCCGCAACTCCCCAAGCGCATCCGCCACAAATTGCAACGGATTCAATTTTGTAGCCTGTGTCCCAAGCTCTGACATCTCATCGCTCCTAGACAAACTCTTCGAATCGTCTCCGTGCCCTCTGTTTACCCTGTGCCTGTTTACCCTGAGCCCTCAGAGAGCGCTCCGACTCCGCGCCCTCTGTGCTCCGACCTCTGTGCCCTCTGTGTTAAATCCTTTTCCCCGGTTTTTGTCTTTACCTCGTTACGTCGTTACTCATCACCTCTTTACTTCACGCCTTCACTTCACCCCATCCGGATACAACAAAATCTTCCCCGCCAACCCCCCCTGCAACATCGCAAACGCCCCTTCAAATTTTTCCAAGGAAGCCCGCTCCCCAAACAAAGGCTCCAGATTCAACCGCCCCGCCTTCAACAGCGCAGTCATCTGCACCCACGTCCCATACATCCGCCGCCCATAAATCCCCTGCACCGTCGCGCCTTTGAAAATTACGTCATTCACCAAATCCAAAGGCACCGATTCGGTAGGAATCCCCAAAAGCGAAGCCCGCCCTCCGGCCCGCAAAGCCTTAAACCCCTGCTGAATCGCGGTAGGATTCCCCGACATCTCCAACAGCACATCCACCCCGGTCCCATCCGTCTCACTCCTAATCCGCGCCACCGAATCCTCAGCCGCCGGATTGATCACCGCGTCCGCGCCCATCTTCTTCGCCATGGCCCGCCGCTGCTCGTTCGTCTCCGTAGCAAAAACGGTCGAACTCCCGCAAGCCTTCGCCACCGCAATCGACATCAACCCGATCGGCCCGCACCCCGTCACCAGCACCGTCATTCCCGCAATCGGTCCCGCCAGCACGGTATGCACCGCATTCCCCAGCGGATCCAAAATCGCCCCATAATGTTCCGGAATACTCGGATCCAGCTTGATAATGTTCGACCCCGGAATCTTCACAAACTCCGCAAACGCCCCGTCCTGATCGATCCCGATAATCTTCAGGTTCTGGCAAACGTGCGCCTCGCCAATGCGGCACTGTCGGCAATGCCCGCAATTGACATGCATCTCCGCGCTGACAAAATCCCCCGCGCGCACCGCGGTCACTTCATCCCCAACCCGCTCCACGACGCCGCAAAATTCGTGCCCCAAAGTCACCGGCGGCTTGATCCGTCCCTGCGACCACCGGTCCCACCCATAAATGTGCAAATCCGTCCCGCAGATCGACGCCGTTCGAACGCGCACCAGCACATCCGTCGGTCCGATCGCAGGCACTTTAGCTGTCTCAAACGAAAGCCCGCGCGCAGGCTGCATCTTGCGCAATGCTTTCATGGTAGTCGTCATCGTGGAGTTGGCCGCGCAGGCAAGCGCCGACAGAGAATCCATGCTAGCACAACGCCCGTCTCGAAAACTGTAGCCGCGGTCGACAGACCGCGAGGTTTAGACTCAAATACTCCCACCAGCGTCCCAAGGCAGCCCTTACCACCGGCCACCACTAAGCACTTACCTTGACAGCCGGCGAAACTCCCGAGCAGACCAGACCGCGAGCCCCTTCCTGACGTCAATTAACCGGGAACCTGCGGCTCGTGATCTTCGTAAAGCTCTGTGAGGCACATATGCACGACCTTCTAGCCAATCTTCGCTACGCCGTGCGACAGTTCCGGCTATCCCCGATCTTCACCGCCGCCGCCGTTCTCACCCTCGCCCTTGGCATCGGCGGCACCACCGCCATCTTCACCCTCATCCACGCCGTAATGCTCCGCTCTCTCCCGGTCTCCGACCCCTCCCGCCTCTACCGCATCGGCGAAGGCGACGACTGCTGCGTCGAAGGCGGCCCGCAGGACACCTGGGGCATGTTCTCCTACCACTTGTTCCAGCGTCTGAAGTCTCAAGCCCCTGAATTTGAAGAGCTTGCCGCATTCCAAGCTGGCGACTGGAGCGCCACGGTCCGTCGCGAAGGCGTCGAACTAGCCGCTCGCCCGCTGCGCTCCGAATACGTCACCGGAAACTATTTCTCCACCCTGGGGGTAGGTTCCTTCGCCGGCCGCGTCTTCACCCCCAATGACGACACGCCTTCCTCGCCCCCGGTGGCCGTCCTAAGTCATCGCGCCTGGCAAACCACCTACGGCGGCGATACCACGATGCTCGGCGCTACGCTGGATGTCCAAGGTCATCCCTTCACGGTTGTCGGCATCGCGCCACCCGGATTCTACGGGGAGACGCTGCGCAGCGATCCGACCGACATTTGGATTCCCCTCCAACAGGAATCCGTCATCGACGGCGATACCGCTCTCATCCGACAAACCTTCTCCGCTTGGCTCCGCGTCATTGGCCGCCTCCGTCCTGGGGCCACCATCGACGGAATGGCCCCGCGCCTTACCGGCGTCTTGCGCCAATGGATGCAATACGACGCCGGCTATCCCGCCGAACTGGGGGATAGTCCCCCTGCTGCCGAAACAGTTCATCCATATTGTTCCCGCGGGAGCCGGCGTCGCGATCATGAAAGAGCGCTATGGCCGGAGTCTGCAGATCCTGCTCGCCGTCTGCGGCATCGTGCTGCTCATCGCCTGCGCCAATGTCGCCAACTTGTTGCTGGCTCGCGCGGTGGCTCGCCGCGGGCAAACCGCGGTGCGCCTCGCGGTAGGCGCCACGCCACGCCAAATCGTCACCCAGGCTCTGATTGAAAGTGTGTTGCTGGCGATCGCCGGAGGCATTGCGGGGCTCCTGGTGGCGACCGGCGCCGCGCGCCTGCTCCTGGCCCTGGCTTTCCACGGCGCGCATTTTCTCCCCATCAGCCCCGCGCCTTCCTTCATGGTCCTGGCCTTCGCTTTCGTGCTGGCGCTGATCACCGGGGTGATCTTCGGCGCCGCTCCAGCCTGGTTCGCTACCCGCACCGACCCGGCCGACGCCCTGCGCGGCACCGGCCGCGGCAATACCGACCGCTCTTCGTTCGCCCGCAAAGCGCTGCTGGTCGTCCAGGCCACTCTTTCCGTCGTCCTGGTTGCCGGCGCCACCATGCTCGGCCGCAGCCTGAACAAACTCGAGCATCAGGATTTTGGCTTCCAAGTGCCCCATCGCGTTGAAGTCGAGGTGCTGCAGCCCCCTTGGACCGTCTCGCTCACCAATCAACTGGCCCGTTATCGCCAGCTGGAAGAAAACTTAAACCGCCTCCCCGGCGTCGAGCACGCCGATCTCGCGATGTACAACCCGCTCACCGACAATTGGGGCGAACTCATCATGGTCGCCGGTCATCCTCCCGGCCAGATGAACGAAGAATCGAACGCCTCCTGGGATCGCGTAGGCGCCAATTATCTGCAGGACCTGGGTGTTCCCATCATCCGCGGCCGTTATTTCAATAGCGCCGACAATGAAACCACGGCCCCGGTCGCCGTGGTGAACCAAGCCTTCGTCAAACGCTTCTTCAAAAGCAATGAAGATCCCATCGACCAGCACTTCGGCCTCGATGTCCCGGAACTAGCCGGCACATTTCAAATCGTGGGCATCGTCGGTGACGCCAAGTTCGCGGGATTCGAACTGGAAAAGCCAGCACGCCCCATGTTTTACGTCCCGCTCATGCAGAACGTAAAATACGACAACGAGATGATGAAAAAGCTGGAATTGCGCTCCCACTCCCTCGAGGGAATCCTGCTCACCACCAAAGCTTCCACCGGCTCGCTTGAACCTTTAGTCATTCGCGCGCTCGCCGACCTCGATCCCAACGTGTCCATCATGAGCATCCGCACCATGCAGGAACAAATCGATCTGGCCTTCGATCAGGAGCGCGCCGTGGCCAGCCTGGCAGGCCTCTTCGGGGTAATCGCCCTGATCCTGGCCGCCATTGGCCTCTACGGCGTTACCGCCTACTCCGTAGCCCAGCGCACCAACGAAATCGGGATCCGCATGGTCCTCGGCGCCAACCGCACCAAGGTTTTCAGCTTGGTCCTCCGCGGCGCTTTCCAGCGCGTCCTCATCGGCTTGCTCCTCGGCCTCCCGTTAGCCGTAGGCGCCGGCCGCCTGCTTTCCACCCAACTCTACGGCGTAGCCTCCTGGGACCCGTTCGCGCTAACCCTGGCCGCAGGCGCCCTGGCCGCCTGCTCGTTCGTCGCCGCCCTAATCCCCGCCAACCGCGCCGCCTCCATCCAACCCATGAACGCCCTCCGCACCGAATAAGCCGCCACCGTCCGCTCGACCCAGAATTTCGCGCGCATGATTTTCGTGCCATGATTCTCGCTCAGTTCGCATGTGATTCTGCGCGCCATGATTCTCGCGTGCCATGACTATGTAGGCGCCGGGCTTCAGCCCGGCGCGCCAGCTCGTTGAGGCTGAATGCTTGACGTCTGAGTTTGTCGGGAGCTAAGGCCGGTCGAGTGTCAATGCCGGGCGGAGGTCAATGCAAGAAGCTTCTTGGGGGTCGCAGGCAGCTTCTTAGGGGTCGGAGCTTCAGCTCCGACATTGAGTGCTACGTACGAAAGGGCTTCAGCCCCTGAGGAAATGGTCGCATCTACGGCACCACCACCGTAGTCACATTCGAATCCGCGCTCTCCTTCCCCTTCGCATCCACCGCTCGCGTCATATAGTAGTAAGTCGTTCCGCTCTGCACGTTCTCATCTTTGTAGCTGGTCTGCCCCGTAACCAGCGCCACATTTATCTTCACGTAGTCCCGGCCCTTCACCGTGCTCCGATAAACGTTGTACCCCGCTACCGTCGACGTACTCGCTTTCCAGGTCAGCGTCACCGAATGCTTGTGTTGCCCGGCAGCCGCAGCCGGCGTTATCCCGTACGTCGTCCCGTTCGTCGCACGGAACCACACACCCCACAACACGCAAGCCCCAACGACCGCAATCCCCGTGCACACCTTCCCCCGTACGGAGATTCGCCCGTGCCGCGCCACCAAGACCAGACACACCACCAACACCACGCAAACAATCCCGCCAAGCCCAAGCATCACGAACCAAAAGTAATCCATTCCCCCGGTTGAAACCAGTCCCAGCCCAACGATCTTTCACTGCCAACTTAACAGACGCTACCTGTAGCCGCCCTCTCTGAGAGGGCGGGGTTTAGAGCCAGCCCCACCCAAACGTATGATATTCCACACGCGTCATCGGCGAGCTCTAACCTCGAATTTCCCAATACCATTGTGAACTAACCCGCGAGCGAATTTAAAATATCGCCGCCGTCGATCACGCCGAATTCCCGCCACCCCTTTCCATCTCCGCAACCCTCCCGCGCAAAAATTTCCGTTCGATATCATTGGTAGCCAACGACAAAGCCCGCCGATACGCCTCGCCAGCCTCAGCCATCCTCCCCAACCGCCGCAACAAATCCGCCCGCGCCGCCGGCAGCAAATGAAACTCCCCAAGTTCCCGGCGCTGCTGAAGCTCATCCAGCAGCGCCAATCCCTCTTCCAGAGATCGTCCCATCGCCACGGCCACAGCCCGATTCACCTCGATCACCGGCGAAGGCTCCATCCGCAGCAACACATCATACAAACCCGCAATCTGCCGCCAATCGGTCTCCGCCGCGGTTTTCGCGCCGGCGTGCAAAGCCGCGATGGAAGCTTGCACGGTGTACGCTCCCCCCGCACCGCTACGCAACGCCGACTCCACCAACTGCGTCCCTTCCCGAATCTGCTCCCATCGCCACAAACTGCGATCCTGCTGCTCCAGCAAAATCAACTCCCCTTCCGGAGTCAGTCGCGCATCGCTCCGCGAATCGTGCAGCAACATCAATCCCAGCAGCGCCCGCGCCTCCCCCTGCCGCGGCAGCAGTTCGCACAACACCCGCCCCAGGCGGATTGCCTCCGCGCACATCTCCCGCCGGATCAACGCATCCCCGCTGCTCGCCAGGTATCCTTCGTTGAAAATCAGGTAGATGACCAGCAAGACCGCATCCAGTCGGTCGCGCAAGTCTTCCTGCAAAGGCACGCGATAAGGAATGCCCGCGTCGCGAATCTTGCTCTTTGCCCGCACCAACCGCTGCGCCATCGTCGCCACTGGAACCAGAAACGCCCTGGATATTTCCTCCGTCGTCACTCCGCAGACGGTTCGCAGTGTCAACGCCACCTGCGCCTCAATCGGCAACGCCGGGTGGCAGCACGTAAAGATCAATCGCAGTCGGTCATCGCGAACCATATCGTCATCCACTTCGGCATCCGGCTCCGTCACCGACGGCGACGACCTGAGAATCTCGCCGGATTTCGTCTCCAACCGCCGGTCGCGTCGTATACGGTCGATCGCCTTGTGCCGCGCGGTGCTGATCAACCAGGCCCGCGGATTCGTTGGCGTTCCCTCCGCGGGCCACTTCTGCAAAGCGGTAGCGTAAGCCTCCTGCAACATCTCCTCGGCCAAATCGAAATCCCCCACCAGCCGAATCAAAGTAGCCAGGATTCGCCCCGACTCCTCCCGATGCAATTTGTCAAAATCCATGCACAAATCCGCAAACCCCATGCACGAATCCACCAATACATCGCAGGGCGCAGCACGCCGCGCCCTGCGTTCCCAACGCCCTCGAGAACCAGCTCCGATCGTGCTTCCCTTCTTCTTCTTCACTTCGTTACTTCGTTACTTCTTTACGTCATTACTTCCTATCCGTTAGCCGCCGCCTCCCGCACCACAATCGGCCGCACTTCAATCGACCCCACCTTCGCCGAAGGGACCCGCGCCGCAATCGCAATCGCCTCGTCCAGGTCATTGGCGTTGATCATGTAGAACCCGCCCAATTGCTCCTTGGTCTCCGCAAAAGGACCGTCGGTCGTAACCCGCTTCCCGTCCCGCACCCGCACGGTGGTCGCCGTAGCGACCGGCTTCAGTTGATGCCCCGCCAGGTGCTTCCCCTTTTCCTTGATCTCCTGCGAAAACTTGCCGTACTCCTCGTACATCTTGGCCTGGTCGGCCGGGTTCATCTTTTCCCAAACCGCCTCGGAATCGTAAATCAGTAGCAAATATTGCATGGTCGTTTGACCTCCTATCCCATAGTCGAACAGCAATCGTAAAATCGACAGAAAGATACCGAAATTCTTGCCCGACCCCTTGACTTTTCTCGGGGTTGTGGTATAATCGTAGCTAGTTTGATTTTCGTCCCAGCGCCGCCCATCGGCGCTTTTTTCATTTCTGGCCTCCCCCGCCTTCCGCTAGCAACCAGTAGCCGCCCTCTCCGAGAGGGCGGGTGATATTCGTTCCTAGGACATAAGTCACATCGGCAGCTGCTGGAAGTTTTAGACCCCACTCACGCAAATACCATCGCGTTTCAGCACCACGCGTTGCGCTAACGTCCCCAGAATCAACACTTACAGATGTCTATCAAAACAAACAGCTTTAACTATCTTTAGAATGAATACTTACAAAAAACCCGGGGGGAGGGTGGTTATTGTTAACCAACCGCGCAAGTCAAAGGTGGGCCTAACGACCTCTATCGAATCTGCGTTCCCTGCGCTGACGCCAACGCCCAATGGCCATCCTGCGCCACAAACACGTGCGTGTACCGGCTGCTGGCCGTAAACGCCGCCTCCCCCACGCGCCCGCGCATCTCCGTCCGGCCCGTCACCACCGCCGTGTTGGCCGCAAACATCCGTAACCGGCTCTCCACCGGTTCGATGGCATCGAACTTCACCTGGCTCGATCCGACCGCCGCCAGCAGCATCGGCTTGGTGATTTCCGAGCCGGTTAAAACATCGATCAAAAGAAAATCGTCGACGAGCAAAGAATCCAAAGAGTTTAGGTTGGCGGAAATAAGTGCGGCGAAGAAGGCTCGGTCTGCTGCAAGCGGGTCCGGTTTCGTGTCCATTCGCAAACTATACTTCATCTTCGGAAAAAATTAGGACCAGCACGGCGGTACGCCGGTGCTCAAACAATATCGGTCATCTCGCCAATTGTTCCAGCGTGATCCGATTCGTCCGCGGACCAAATAAACCTATGATCAGCGCGACGCCGCACATCGCGGCAGCCAGCAGCGTGAAAACAGCGCCGACGCCGCCGCGCACCAGCACCGCCCCGATCAGCAGCGAAGAAAATACCGCGCTCAACCGGCTCCAGCTATACGTGAAGCCCACGCCGGTAGCCCGCAGCCGCGTCGGAAACAATTCCGATTGATAAGCGTGCAGCAGCGCCGAAAACCAGTTGCTGCACAGCGTAACCAGCGCGCCGCTCGCCACGATCAAGACCGGCGCGCTCCAGAACGCAAATCCCAATCCCAGCGCCGCAATCAACAGCGCCATGGTCACGATCGCCCACTTGCGCTCCAGTCGGTCCGACGTCAGCACCGCGAGTGCCGGCCCCAGCGGCGACACCAGCGCGATCAACATGGTGTACTCCAGCGAATGCACCAGCGAGACTCCGCGCCGCAGCAAAAACGTCGGCGCCCAATTCGCGAACCCGTAATACCCGATCGTCTGCAGCGCGTGAAAAATCACCAGCATGATCGTCCGCCGCCGGTAAGGCGGCCGCCACAGTTCGGTGAACGAAGCTCGTTCGGCCGCGGCGTAATCCACCGGCCTGGATTCGGGCGCCGTTTCCACGCCCGGTTTTGCGCTGCCGTGCTTACGCGAGAAACGCCGGAAAGCGATTCGGATTCCAGTGCGGCAACAATACGTTCCGCCTCCGCGTGGCGGCCGCGGCTTTCCAGCCATCGCGGCGATTCCGGCAGTCGACGCCGGAAATACCACGCCAACGCCGCGCCCATCGAACCGATCACCATCACCCAGCGCCAGCCATCGATCAGAAAATGCGTCGGCGCCAGGACGCGGACCAGAATCGCAACGATGGGCACAGCGCGTGAAGCCGGTCATTTGGGAGATCGCCACATAGCGCCCGCGTGCGCCGCTCGGCACCATTTCCGAAACATAGGTGTCGATCACCACGAGTTCCGCGCCGATGCCGATTCCCGCGAAAAATCGCAACGCGATCAGCCATCCCGCCGAAGGCGCGAACGCCCCCGCCAGCGTGAACGCCGAATAAATCAGCAACATCGCCACGAACGCGCTGCGCCGCCCCATGCGGTCGCTGCCCATTCCAAAAATGATCGTCCCGGTGAACATCCCCAGAAATCCCGCCGCGATCACGGTGCTGAACTGTTGCAAGGTAAGGAACCCGGAGTTCTGCAGCGTCGCCCCGATATACGCCATCATGTAGATGTCGTAAAAATCGAACCACCCGCCCAGCGACACCAACGCAATAAATCGCCGATGAAAACTCCCCATCGGCAACGGTTCAATCCGCGCTGCGATAGTAGAGGCCTGCGAGCATTCAGGCATCAGTAGTTGCAGCCGCTCGCTTCGCTAGCATCGGTTCACCGAGACGCGTGCGCACAGATCCGCAGCGAGCTCGAAGGGTCACTTCACCTGCTCCACGACGCCGACTTTCTCCAGCACCCGCAAATATTCAACGACCAATTCCAACGGAACAGGCCCGTACTCCGCCGACACCGCGTCGCGAATCTGCTGCGCGTTTCGTTTTCCGTCAGCAAAGTTGAGCACTTCGTATGCGTACTCTTCACCGCTGCCCCAAAGACCTTCGTAGCTCAGGATTCTTGGCGGAGCGATTCCAGCCGTCGCGGCTGCGATCGCTCACGTAGTCGGACCCAAACACCGCGACTGGACCCTTGGGCTGTGGTTTCGCGCGAAAAAATCAGGAGTCCGTCGCCATTTGCCTTCGGTCGCCGCACCCAGATCTCCGGCCAGTTCGCGCAAGCCGAAAGTGGTCTTGAAGTTCAGCTCCGCCGGTCGTAAGATTTCGAGGCACGAAGCGATTCGTCGATACCAGTCGATTCCGTAGCTCGATCTGCAGCGTCATTTCGGAGCAAGACGGACTGCTCGTCATGCGACAGCTGAGGCCGCGACGAAGTGCCGCAGCAAACCGTTCGATGCGACCTTCGCGTCCATTACCGGATGCAAGTCGGACAAAGCACTCTTCGTCCAGAGCTGGCCAGAAAATAGCCGAGGCGGCGCCGATGAAGGCGGCGCGCTTGAGCTTCGTCGGATCGATGTTGGCGGCGGTGTCGAAATTGGTGTGGATGTAGCGGTCGGGCCAGTCGTTCAGATAAATCGCGGGGATTTTGAAGGAGCTGTCCTGATACACATCGTGATCGCTGCCCATCGTGTACGGCGGTGTCTTGCGCGAGTAATGGCTCTTTGCCGCCTTCCGGAGCGACCAACGGATATTCCGCCGGAAGCCCTGCCGCGAAATTGTACGACTGCTCGTTCACGAATTCGCCGAACGCCCAGGCAACATCGTGCACGAACGAAGGCAGGCTCATCGGCCCGCGCGTCACGTGAAACACGGCCTTCGTCACCGGTCCGCCGCCGACCATGTCCATGTGCACGACCGCTTTGATGCGCTGCGCGAATTCCGGCTTGGCGTTCAGCAACGTGAGCGTGCCTTCGATTTCCGGCGGCCAGATGAAGCGGATCGTGCGCGCTGGGCCGGCGAGTTTTCCGTCGTTGATCAGTTTTTGCAGGGTGCGCGCCACTTCCAGGATGGTCACGCAACCGCTGGCGTTGTCGTTCGCGCCAGGGCGCTGGTGATCCAGATGGCAGCTGAAGGCGATCTCTTCGTCTTTGAGTTTCGGATCGGCGCCGGGAATTGTCGCGGTCACAACCTCTGTGAAGCCAGGATGCTGCCCGGCCTTTACGGTCGCGTGCAATTGGATGTGCTCGCCTCTTGCCAAACGCTCGCGCAGCGCGCGCCCAGTCTTCAGCGAAACCATGAAGCCGAACGTCTTGTTCGGCGAAAATGTTTCGAGATGTCCCCAGCGAATCAGATTTTCATCCTCGCCCCACCACGCGGTTTTCTGGTTCTGCGCGTAGCTGACAATTCCAGCCGCACCGAACTTGCCGACCGCTAAATCCTGCACCGCGCCGGGTTGCGCGGCCGCCAGCACGATCTTGCCCTTCACATCTTTGCCGGCGTAGTCGCTCTCTTTCGTTCCCTCGCCGACATCAACCAGGTCCGCAGTAACGTCTGCGCTCTCGCTGTCTTCCGCCAACACGACCGGTTCCGCGTCATAGCTCGCCATCTTTATCGTCGCTGCTCCGCCCTTCACTTCCCACAACTCCGCGAACTCCGCGTCCCAAGGCGGACGCGAGCGCTGCGTGCCGTAGTAGATTTTCCCGTCGGCGGGAAATTGCAGGATCGCGACGTCGCTCTAGTCCGTAGGCACGGGCCCGCTCGGCGACGAGTTCCGCGGCGGAGTGAAATCCCTGCGAGCCGCGCTGGCGGTGAAAGCGCGTGATGCCTTCGAGGTTGCGCTTGGCGGTTTCGCCGGAGAGTTCCTGGGCCAGCGCGGCCACATCCTTTTCCGGAAGCAACGGCGGCTTCTGCGCCGATGCGGCGCCAGAGACGAGCGAGAGCAAAACAGCGAAGCGGAAGATGCGTCCCACGAAACCCCTCCCAAGGCGCAGCGCTCGGCATTCTAGCTGAAAGAGAAGAATTTCCTCAGGGGCTAAAGCCATGTTGATTCGGCTTCCGTTACGGCACGGCTGAAGCCGTGCCCTGACGAAAACCGGAAACTGAGAGAAGAAGCCCTCAGGGGCTAAGGCCCGATTCTGCGTGTCTTTGAATGTTGGAGCTCCCTTCGTGCCTCAGGGCAAGAAAGCTCCGACCCGTGAGATGCATTTATGAGATGACCTCTAGAGATTCGCTCAAAGACCCAACCGTGCGATCTAGTTATGGCATCCTTTCTGGGAGGCTCAGACGCGTGAAGATTCTGGTGACGGGAAGCAGCGGACTGATTGGGTCGGAGGCGGTGAGGCACTTCGACGGGCAATGGGCACGAAGTTGTGGGCGTCGACAACAATATGCGGCGCGTGTTTTTTGGCGAGGCCGGCGACACGTTGTGGAATCTGGAGCGGCTGAAGGGCGCGACCAAGACGATTCACGCATGTGGCGTTGGACATTCGTGACCGGGCGGCCATCGAACAATTGTTCGAGCGCGCACCGGTTTGATTTGATCGTGCACTGCGCGGCGCAGCCTTCGCACGACAAGGCGCGCGACATTCCGCTGCTGGACTTCGAGGTCAACGCGCTGGGCACGATCAACCTGCTGGAGGCCACGCGGCAGCATTGTCCGGAAGCGGTTTTTGTTTTCTTCAGCACCAACAAAGTTTACGGCGACGCGCCCAACGAAATTCCCATGAAGGAACTGGAGACGCGCTGGGACTACGCGCGGCCCGAGGACTTCGATGGCGTAGACGAGACGTGCCGGATCGACCGGACGCTGCACTCGCTGTTCGGGGCATCGAAGGCCGCGGCCGATCTGGTGGCGCAGGAATACGGACGCTACTTCGGAATGAAGGTGGGCGTGTTTCGCGGGGGATGCCTGACGGGGCCGTCGCATTCCGGCGTGGAGCTTCATGGGTTTTTGTCGTATCTGGTGAAGATGGGCGTCACCGGGAGAAGCTATTCGGTGTTCGGGTACAAAGGAAAACAGGTGCGCGACAACATTCACAGCTACGATGTGGTGCGCGCCATCGAAGAGTTTGCGGCGAACCCGCGGCCGGGTGAAGTCTACAACCTGGGCGGCGGGCGCGCGAACAGCATCTCGATGCTGGAGGCGATTGGGAAGATCGAGGCTTTGACGGGGCGCAAGCTGAACTGGCGGTACGTGGATGAAGCGCGCAAGGGCGACCACATCTGCTACATCTCGAACCTGGGAAAGTTCAAGAAGGACTACCCGAATTGGCGGATCACCCGCAGTATTGACTCGATTCTGGAAGAGATGACCGCGTCCCATCGGGACGAGCGCGCAAGTCCCGCCGGGCGATAACCTCAATATCTGGTGGTTCCTGGACGGCTAGTCCCCCAATCTATTAGTAACATGTTTTATTATATTATCTTCTAGCTATCACAGCCGCGTTTAAGTAGTATGCCCTTCCCAGTAGTTTACCGACTCGTACACTAAATAAGTTGGGACTAGAAAGGAGGGGTGGCGTGCTTACGTTCTTTACCACGGCGAAACCTTTTCGCGGGCACAGCTGGAGGATTCAGCGAAATGCGCTGGCGAGCTGGACGCTCATGCATCCGGCAGTCGAGGTGATCTTGTTTGGGGATGAGGAAGGCGCTGCCGAGACGGCTCGGGAACTAGGCTTGCGCCACGAACCGTACGTGGAACGCAACGAGTATGGGACCAAGCGGCTGGATTACATGTTCGCAACGGCGCGCGCCCTCGCGCGGCACGACATTCTCTGCTACGTCAACTGCGACATCATTTTGATGGAGGACTTCCGGCGGGCGTTGGAGCGCGTGAAGGCGCGGCATGAGCAATTCCTGATGTTGGGACGGCGCTGGGATGCCGAGATGCCGGAACCTTGCGATTTCACGCAAGCGAACTGGCGATCGCAGCTTCAGGCGCTGGCGCTGATGCGCGGCGTGCAGCGGACTCCGGAGTGGATCGATTATTTTGCGTTCAGCCGCGAACTTTTTGGGAACAGCATGCCGCCATTCGTGGTTGGGCGAGTGCATTGGGATCAGTGGCTGGTTTGGAAGGCGCGGGAATGTAAGAAGCCGGTCGTGGATGTTTCGCCGGTGGTGATCGCGGTGCACCAAAACCACGACTATGGTTATCACCCGCAGGGGAGGCAAGGCGTTTGGTACGGGCTGGAAGCGGGACAAAACCATCAACTGGCAGGAGGCGGGAGGCATCTGCGCACGATCGCGGACGCCACGGAGGTATTGCATGCGAATGGGCTCAAATCCAACCGGAAACGCTACTGGTCGGCGGCAAGGCGAACCGCGGTGCGCGCCGAACGATACTTATTGTTCGACGTCCTGCAACCGATGGCGTTTTTCGTCCTCGGGATCACGCGACCGCTACGGCGACTGCTGGGAATGCGAAGCGCGGCGCTGCGGCGCACGCGTGGAAATGTATAGCAACGAAGAGGAAGCCCGAGAGGAAGCATAAATGAGGATGCGTCCTCTCGTTACCGTACTCATTGATACCTACAACTACGGGCAGTACATCGAAGAGGCGGTGGGCAGCGTGCTGGCGCAAGACTTTCCCGCGGAACAGCGGGAGATTCTGGTCGTCGATGACGGGTCCACGGACGATACCGCTGAGCGTTTGCGGAGATTTGGGGATGCCATCACGTATCTGCGCAAGCCCAATGGAGGGCAAGCCTCGGCGTTCAATTTTGGGCTGGAAAAGGCGCGAGGCAAGCTCGTAGCATTTCTTGACGCTGACGATTATTGGCTGCCGGGCAAATTACGGCGAATTGTGGAAACGTTCGGGGAGCATCGGGACGCAGGCATGGTGTATCACGCGTTCCGACAACTTGATTCGCGTGCGGGTGCTTTTCAAGACGGAGGGCTGCCGCTGCTCTCGGGATTTCTTCCGTCGAACACCAGGAACTGCTGAGTTACGTCTTGTATCCGACGTCATTTTTGGCCTTTCGTCGAAGCGCGTTGGAGTTGGTGCTGCCGATTCCGGAAACGTTGACGATCCAAGCGGACGCGCATCTTTCGGGACTGATCGTGTTTGTAGCGCCGATTGTCGCGATTCCGGAGCACTTGGCGGTCTACCGGGTGCATGGCGCGAATCTGTTCTCCGATCGCTCGGAGGGAAGCGGGAAGCAGCACGAGTTGCGCATGAGGACGCGGCGCGCGCTGGTCGATGGAATGAAGTATTGGCTATCGGAGCGAGGATATGACCTCGGGCGACCCGACCTGTATGCCTATTTCAAACAATGGGACCTTTCGCAGGAGAAGGAAGAGTTCACAGTGGAGCCGCCGGGGCGCGTGCGGATTTCACGTCACCTATGGATTACGCGCGCTACTATGGTCCGCAGCTTACGTGGCGGCATCGCACGGTGACGTATATGAACGCGGCAGGGTCGCTGGTGGTGGGGTATAAGAATGTGCACCGGCTGGATGAATGGAGAATGGCGATCAAGAACGCTCTGCGAGATCCTTCGAAACATTTACAGCGGTGAGATGTAGCTGCCGCGGGTGGTGCGGAGGAACTGATATTCCACTTTCCGCTGCTCGGTGCATCGCTTTGCTCCGGCCTTGGGATTTCGCAAATGTTGACTCTAAACCCCGCCCTCTCGGAGAGGGCGGCTACACCCGCTTCATTGATTCGCGTCGTGGCTTACTCGCCGGGACCAGGAACTCGGAGATGTCGTAGACTTAGGCAAGTGCGTTCGCTTGGGATGGGGCCCGGATTTCAGGCGCTAACGTTGCGACCATTTCAGCGATGCGTGATTCTTAAATGGCGACACCTTTTCTCAGCGTACTGATCGACACCTACAATCACGAACGATTCATCGAGCAGGCGATTCTCAGCGTGTTGGCGCAGGACATTGCGGATGGCGAGCGGGAAATCATCGTGGTGGATGACGGCTCAAGCGACCGGACACCCGAGATTGTGCGGAGGTTCGAGCCTCGCGTACGGCTGATCCGGAAAACGAATGGCGGGCAAGCATCGGCGTTTAATGCGGGAATTCCAGCGTGTTCCGGCGTGGGCATCGCGTTCCTGGATGGAGACGACTGGTGGGCGCCTGGAAAGCTGCGGACGGTGGCCGAGGTGTTCGCGACAGATGACGCCATTGGAGTTATTGGGCACGGGATCGTTGAATCGTTTGAGAATGGAGTGGAGCGAATTGTGGCGCCCGAGAAAGCTGAGCGCTTTCGCCTGAATTCGCTGGCGGCTGCCCGGGCGTTTCGCTTGCGGAAAACGTATTTGGGAACCAGCCGGATGGCGCTGCGGGCGAGCGTGGCGCGGGAAATCCTGCCGGCGCCTGAGTCGCTGGTAATCGAAGCCGACGAGTATTTATTTACGTTGGCCGCAGCTGTGAGCGACGTCGCGATTCTGCGAGAGGCCCTGTGCCATTATCGGTTGCATTCCGGGAGTCTCTACCTGGCCGCGGGTTCCAGCAGGAGTGCGCTGAAGCGGAAGCAGGCTGTGCATGAGGCGCTGGCTACGGCGTTGCGCCACGAATTGACGGCTCGTGATGTGCCGCGGGACGCGGTGGACTGCGTGACCGAGATTGTTCAGTTGGAGGCCGACCAGATTCGGTTAATGCTGGATGGCGGAGCACCCTGGGAGACGGTGCGTACGGAGAACAGGATCTACGAGATACTGCACCGAAATGCGCCGCAGACGCACCGGATATTTCGCGCTCTGACGATGGTTCCGGCTTTTGTGCTGCCACCGCGATGGTTTTACCGGGCGCGCGGGTGGGCGGCATCCCACCGCTGGTACGGCGAATTCCGAAGAAAGTTTTTGCCGATGCCATGGTGACTGGCGTCGACGTGGATGCCCGTGGCGAGTCACTGAAGAAACGGTTAGTTCATTTTTGGAATAGCCGCGAAGTCTACTGGGATCCGATATCGACCAGCGAAGCTGCGGAATCGCCACAACGGGAGAAAGCAGCGTCGTTTCTTCCAGAAGGCGGAGACGTTCTGGACGTGGCTTGTGGCAGCGCGGCGAATGCGCAGTGCATTTCTCTGCGCTGCCGGTATTTCGGTTCGGACATCTCACAGTCTGGTCTGCGGAGAGCATCGCGGCCGTCGCTAAGATTAGTCTGCGGAGACGCGGACCAGCTTCCGTTCGCGAGTGAATCCTTCGATGCGGCGATTTCAACATTCGCTCTGGAACACTGCGTGAATCCGAAGCAGATGCTGCAGGAAATGCGCCGCGTGGTGCGGCCGGGTGGACGCATCGTGTTGCTAGGACCGTCCTGGGACCTTCCATTCTGGTATCCGAACGCGATGCGTAGCCAATTGCGAGAACCGGCGCATCGTGCGGCCTACGCGGCGAAGCGGTTTTTCGGTCAAATGCGCGGCTGGTTTTTCGGGAAGCTTCCGTTTCTGCGCGTTGAGGAACCTGATGCGTTCCACGAGGAGTTCGTCTACGACGCGGACGCGGTCTACGTCGTCTGGAGCTATGAAGTCATTCGGCAAATGAAGCTCATAGGCTGCCGCTTGGTGCATGGAGAGGTTGATGACAGGATGTGGGGGACGAACAAACTCGTGCGATTGTTAAAGCGGCTGCTGTATCTGCTACCAATCTATCGGTACGCGGGGAGCACTGTTTTGCTGGTTTTTGAGCGATGACGATATTGGTGCTCTGCTGGGAGAGCAATCTTTGCAACACGCTGGGCTTTTATGCGCAGGCGTTTCGGCGGCGTGGGCGTTCGTCTGGTTTGCGCGGCACCGGAATTTCCGTGGAATGGAGATCTTGATGCATGGCTGCGTCTATGCCCGGAAAGGCCATCGCTGATCTGGCACCCGGAAGCGGACGTGCCATTTTTGCCTTGGGGTTTGACGAGCATCGATATTCCAACAGCATCGTTCCAGGTGGATACGTACGCGTATACGCGCCGGCGAATTTCGTGGTCCATGTTGTTTGATCTGGTTTTGGTGTTTCATCCGGGTTATGACGTTACGTTTCGAGAGGCTGGGCACCCAGGGGCCCATTTCATGCCGCACGCTGTCGAGGCGGAATTCTTCTCGGGGCCAGAGTTGGAACGCATCTACGAAGTCGGGTGGGTGGGCCAGACGGAGGGACCGGTTTATCAGGCGCGTGCACGGATCCTGGCGGAGTTATCGAAAACGTTTCGCATGAACGAAGTTGCGAGTCGATATTCGGCAGCGGAACTGAGTGCAATCTACCGCCAATCGAAGATTGTCGTGAATATCGGGAGAGACGACTACCCGCAAGATGCGAATGTGCGGACGTTTGAGGCGATGGCGGCGGGGGCTTTGCTGGTCACGTCGCTGCCGAGCGAGTTAACGGCCATCGGATTTCAGGATGGTGTGCACTTTGTTGGGTATCGCAACGAAAGAGGAAATTACCGGCTTGGTGCGAGCCTATCTTGCGAACGAGCGCGCGCGACGGACGATCGCGGCAGCGGGCCAGGAATTGGTTCTGAAGGAACACACGTATGACCGGCGAGTAGGCACTTTCCTGGAGCTTATCGAGGGAGCGCAGAAGAAACGCTGGGCGCCGGCGCGCAACTGGACCGAGGAGCGCGTGCGCTTGGCGTACCTGGAGTATTTTGCGGCCAATGGAGCGCTGGGGTGCGCCTTGGCGGAACTGCCGGCGATCGCGCAGCGTAGTTTGGCAAAGGCGCTGGCGGGATCCGTTGTGATCGCGCGGGCCTGGGGACGGCGAATTCCAGGGCAGATCAGGAACCAGCTCTCGCGCGCAGAGCTGGCCTGGATGGATCGAAAGCATGACGCTGCGAACCGAATATGATGCCTGGCACGAGCGAGTGTACGAATCGAACCGGCAGCATGAGGACGCGTCCAGCCCTTGGTATCAGCTGGTTCGCGAAAAGATTGGGAGCGTCGCCGGGTTGCGCGTGCTGGAGGTCGCGTGCGGACGAGGCGGATTCGTACGAGAATTGGCATGTGGCGGCGCGCATGTGACCGGATGCGATTTTTCGTTTTCGGCGCTGCGGGTCGCGCATGCGAAGCTGGATGACGTGGGGAGCAGCACGGTCGGGCCACGCTCGTGCATGGCGATGCGCAATGTCTGCCCTTTGCCAACGGGTCATTCGATCTGATTGTTTCCTGCGAGACGATCGAACATTTGCCCGATGTGCATGCGGCGATCCGGGAAATGCATCGCGTAACGCGGCCAGGCGGCAAACTCTTTCTTACCACGCCTAATTACGCGAATCTTACGGGACTCTACGAGTTGTATGCACGGGTGCGGCGTGGCTCACGGAAAACCGATCAACCCTTCGACCGGCGTCAGTGGTTTCCGCAGATTCGCGGCTGGATTCGCGGCGCGGGTTGGAAAATTTTAGGGGTTGATGGCACCGTCCATCAATTCCCGATCCTGCCCGGGCACTCGCCGGTTCGCGTGGAAGCAGTAGAATCGAATCACACCGTGCGAAAACTACTCAGTCCATTTGCGCTGCATTATTTTGTTGTGGCCCAGAAGAAAGTCGCCGGGTAGACGCGCCGATGAATATTTTGATGGGGTCGGGAGTGCCAAAACGCCGGGAGGGAGGGGTGGCCGCCATTATCTATAATATGGGGAGCGAACTCGAAAAGCTCGGGCACAAGGTGACCTACATTTTCCTGGATGATCTGGTGGCGCCGGGCTCGGTTTCCTCGCGGTTCAGCGAGGCAATATTTGCTTTTCGGCTTGCGCGCTACATCTCGCAAAATCGCACTAAGTTTTCACTCGTGAATCTGCACGCGCCGGCCGGATTCGTGTACGGAATGCGCCGCCGCTGGAATCGCAACTCCGATTATCCGCCGTATGTGATGACGCTTCACGGCCTGGAAGAAAACCGCGTGTACGCGATGAGCCGGGAAGCAAAGAAAGGACGGGCCTGGAACTTCGGAGCGAAGAACCGATTGTGGCATCGGCTCTATCATTTTCCGAGATTTCGCTGGTCGATACGGACCGCGGACGCCGCGCATGTGTTCAGCCGCGATGTATGGACTATTCTTCGGCTCAATTACAACCTCGATGCCGAGCGGGTGGCGTACATCCCCAATGGAGTCGAGCGGCGCTTTTTTGTGCCGAGGACCTACGAGGTGCGGGGCCACGTGCGACTTCTGTATGCCGGGACGTGGCTCGACCAGCGAGGCATTTTTTATCTGCGGGATGCTCTGCGCAAGGTCGTGCCGCGCATTCCAGGGTTGACGATGACTTTTGCGGGACCCGGAGTGCCGAGCGAACAGATCCTTCGATTCCTTGGGGACGACCTCGCTTCATCCATCGTGGTGCGGCCTTCGGTCGCCGCCGATCGCATGCAAGAACTGTACGCCGAGCACGACATTTTTGTTTTTCCGTCGATTGTGGAGGGATTGCCGAATGTTTTAATGGAAGCGATGGCGGGTGGGATGCCTGTGATCACGACGGAAACATGCGGAATGCCGGATATCATCGAGAATGATTTCAATGGCTTGCTGATTCCGCCGGCGGACGCCTCGGCACTAGAGGAAGCAATTCTGCGGTTGGCGAACTGCGAGGATCTACGGCGGAAGCTGGGGATGGCCGCGCGTGCAACGATGGAACGATTTACGTGGGAACGGACCGCAAGAATGGTGGAGTCGCTTTACAAGCGCACGCTGATCGCGGCAGGGCGAACGGCGGAGTGATGACTCTGGGAGCAGGTGGCCGCTCCGCGGTTCATGTGGAGCGTTGCAGTCTATGACCGACAACAACTTGACGAAGGCGATGCGGAAGGACTGGGACGAACGGGCCCGGAAGAACGCCTTCCACTATATCGCGTCGTGGCGGCGTGAATGGGACGACGAGTCATTTTTCTTGTCGGGTGAGAAAGACTTCGCGCGACTCGTGGCCCCTGTTCTGCAGCGCTGCGGGCTGCCCACGTCGGGCTGCGCGATGCTGGAGCTAGGCTGCGGGGCGGGACGCATGACGCATAGTTTTGCCAAACGCTTCGAGCGCGTCTACGCTTTCGATCTTTCGCCAGAGATGCTGCGGCGAGCACGGGCCATTCACGAAGAGCGGTCGAATATTCTTTGGCTGCTCGGCAACGGCGCGGATCTTTCGTGTATCGCTTCCGGCTCGCTGGATTTCGTCTTCAGCTACCTGGTCTTGCAGCACTTGCCGGAGGAAGCCATGGCGTTTCGCTATGTTCATGAGCTGGTGCGGGTGCTCCGACCCGGCGGCGTGTTCCTGTTTCAATTCAACGGCGGCCTGGAGCCGACGATGAATTTGCGTGGCCGAGCGGCGTGGGGAATCGTAGATGCGCTGTGGTCATTGCGGCTGCGCGATGTGAGTCGATCGCTGGCGGGAATGTTTGGTCTCGATCCTTGCGCCGCCGGGAAGAGCTGGCGCGGGGCGGCGATTGGTGCGCAGCGCATGAAGGATAGTGTGCGCGCGGCGGGTGGAGAGGTTCGCGAATTGAGCGGAGAAAATACGCCGATGACGTGGTGCTGCGGCGTGGCTTCCGGGAAACAGGGCTAGCCGGCGGATGCTGACGATCGGAATCAATTATTCGCAGATGCATGATTCCTCAGCCTGCATCGTCCGCGATGGTGAATTGCTGTTTGCGGTGGCGGAGGAACGCCTTAGCCGGGTCAAGCACGATGCAAGATTTCCGCATCTGGCCGTTGAGGCGTGTCTCAAGTTTGCGGGCATGACGGCGGCTGAGGTGGACGAAGTTTGTTTTGGCTGGCAGAGGCCTGGGGCCCTGTTTCGGCATGATTTGCAGTGTTACGCGACCCGCCGGCTCCCGCTGACATACCTCAACGTGCTGAATTCAACGCGCTACTTCTTGAGTATGTGGCATCAAGAATCCGGCGCGAAAGTGTTCGCGCGGAAATTTGGGCCGACGAAGGCGCGCATGCGATTTGTGGACCATCATCTGGCGCACGCGATCAGCGCCTATGGATTTTCGGGGTTCGATGATTCCGCGATCGTGATTATGGACGGACGCGGAGCTTGGGAAGCGACTTCGATCTGGCATGGGCGTGACGGCAGGATCGAGCACGTGCTGACGATTCCGTTCCCTAATTCCGTGGGTGGATTTTACAGCGCGTTCACGGACTATCTTGGCTTTGCGCCGAACAGCGACGAGTGGAAAGTCATGGGGCTTGCGCCGTACGGCAAGCCGGGAGTGAACCTCGATGCGTTCATCGATCCGGAGGCTACGCCCTACCGGGTTAACTCGAAGCGGCTGAACAATGGCAGAACCGGAAATGCTTCCGGGATCGCGGAGGTCCTGGGCCCGCCGCGCGCCGCGGAAAGCGAAATTGACGACCGCCACAAGAACATCGCGTATGCGGTCCAGGATTACTGCGAGCGGGCGATGATGAGCGTCGTGCGGATGGCGCTCGCAAAAACGAAGTCGCGCAACCTTTGCCTGGCCGGCGGAGTAGCGCTGAACTCGAAGGCGAACGGAAAGATTCTGGCGTCGGGAATCGTGGAGAAGATTTTCGTGCAGCCCGCCGCTTCGGATGATGGCGTGGCGCTGGGTGCGGCCCTTGCGCCGTATTTGGACCACGGCGGACGGCTACCAAATCGAGCCATGAGGCACGCGTATTTTGGTCCGGCGTTTGATGATGACCTGATCGAGACGGCCTTAAAAACGTACAAACTGCGCTACTCGCGCATGCATGACCCTGCCGCGAAAGGCGCGGAATTGCTGGCGCAAGGGAAAATACTCGGCTGGTTCCAGGGGCGCATGGAATTTGGCCCGCGAGCGTTGGGGAGCCGATCGATCCTGGCTGATCCGCGAGATCCGGAGATGACGGCAAAGGTGAACAACGCGGTGAAGTTTCGCGAGTGGTGGCGGCCGTTCGCGCCTTCGATGAAGAAAGAAACGGCGGACGACTTCGTGGAGAGCGCCGCAGACTCGCCATTCATGATACTGACGGCGCAAGTGCGTGCGGAAAAGCGCAGCGTGATCCCGGCGGTGACCCACGTCGATGGAAGCGCTCGGCCGCAAACCGTCGAGCGCGAGGTCAATCCGCTCTATTGGCGGCTGATCGATGAATTTGACAAGCGCACGGGCGTGCCGGTGGTGATGAACACGTCATTTAACTTGCGCGGGGAAGCCATCGTGCACACGCCGACCGATGCCGTGCGGACGTTTTTCAGTTCGGGGATGGATGCGCTGTTGATCGGCAGCTTTCTGGTCGAAAAATGAGCGGGCGCAAATGAGCGAGCGGCACATCATCGCGCTGCTGGGGCGGCGGGATGAGCCGACCGACGCCGTCGAAGAGTATTGCCGCTATCTTGGCGGCGCGTTGGGCAATCATGGCTTCTCGATGGAGTTGGCCCGGGTGGTATGGGCGGACCGCGGTTGGACATCGGCGTTGCGTGAGCTGCGGGAAAGGGCAGGCACGTGGCGCGGCAAATGGGTGCTCCTGCAATACACGGCGCTGGCGTGGTCGATGCGCGGATTCCCTTCGGGCTTTCTCCGCGTCGTAAAAGAACTGCGCAAGAGCGGAGCGCGAATCGGGATCGTCTACCATGATGTCGAGCCGTATGGCGGCGGCCGAGCTATCGATTGGCTACGCCGACGCGCGCAGTTGCGCGTCATGCGGCAAGCACTGAGGTTCGCGAATCTCGGGATTTTCACACTACCTCTCGATGTTATTTCCTGGCTCGGTAACTCTCACTCGAACGCCACTTTCATCCCGGTTGGCGCCAATCTGCCTCTTACCAGCTTTGGGACAACGGAATCCCGGGAGCATGAGCGAACTCCGCTCAGTGTGGCGGTTTTCGGAATCACGGAAGGAGAAACCGGCCGGAAGGAATGCGCACGAATTGTAGACGCCGTGGGTTTTGCCGCGGCCAGAGGCGGTGCGCTGCGGCTCCACGCGTTCGGACGGGGAGCGAGCGAATGCGAAGCCGAATTGCGGAAAGCACTGAAAGACGTGGCCGTGGAATTGCAAGTTGATGGCGTTCTGCCGGCCGAGCAAGTCGTGAAGGCGCTGTCTTCGTCGGATGTGATGCTTTTCGTGCGGGGTCCCATTTCCAGCCGGCGAGGCAGCGCTATTGCGGGCATCGCCTGCGGGCTGCCGGTGATCGCTTATTCGGGCAATGAAACCGCGCGGCCAATTACGGATGCGGGCGTCGTCCTTGTGTCGCCAGGCAATAATGCCGAGCTGGGCGAGGCGCTCCTGCGTGTAGTGTCGGATGGGGGCTTCCGAGCATCCCTGGCGGAACGGAGCCGTAGGGCTCAGCGAAATCATTTCAGTTGGAACGCGATTGCGGAACGTTACGTTGCGGCGTTGGGGCAGCGAGAGTGACGCTTCAGCGGCTCAATGTTTCGATCAGGATTTCTTTCTTTTTTTCGGCGACGCCGCTCAGCACATCGAGCGTGGCGAAATATCCAGCAATGGACGCCGCCGCTAATGCCACGAACGCCTCCGCAGGCAGCCAGGGACTGTTGGTCCAGCGCCCAGCGAGCAAAATGAGCGAGCAAATTCCAGCGAGAAGAATCTGAACGCCGAACGCGACCCAGATGGAGACTCCGGAAGAACGCTGACCGCGCATGGAACCGAATTCGAGCTTTCGCGGAAAGCTGAGCGACACCCAATCCGCAATCGCGAATTGACCGGCCACGGCAAAAATGACCGCCGCGATGGTGGCGATAAACACCGGCGTTGACGGCAGTCCAATTCGCAGAGCCAGCACCAGCATGGACAGAATAACCTCAAAGACCAGGACTCCCGCATGCATCAGGTTTTTCCCCAACAGAACGTCGCGGAATCGCAGCGGCGCGGTGAAATACGTCTGGATGCCTCGACCTTCATAGGCGAAGCAGTTATACGCTGGCGTCATCAGCATTAGGATGAGGTAGCCCATCATT
>CAVSNL010000035.1:0-60770 GCA_963729285.1 uncultured Acidobacteriota bacterium | reverse complement strand
CGCGCCGCGCGTACGGGAAATCGCTGGCGGCGGTGGGGAAAGACGATCGTCGCGCATCCCTGGCTTGCCCTTTTTTTGGCGGGTACTCCTTTGATTCTGCTCGCGTGGCAGGTCAGACGACTGGATACCAGCCTCCCCCGAGGGGATTGGCTTCCGCAGGCGGCCGAATCCGTCCATGCGCTGCACACTCTTGAACGGATGAATCGGAGCGGCGTTGTTGAATCGTTGCGCGTCATCGTCGAACTTCCAACGGATTCCATCGCGCAAACCGACGCCGGGTGGAATGCGCTGGATCGTCTCAGCAAGCGCCTCGCGACCGACCCTCGCTGTGACCGCGTGATTTCTATCACTACGCTTGCGGAGAACAACCGATCTTCGCTCCCTGATCTCTCGCGCGAGACCCGTCGATCGTTCCTGAGTAGTGACGGACGAGCAGCGCTGCTTGAGGTGTTACCCGCGAGTTCGGTCTCCCTGCGCGACCAGGTCAACTGGGTGCGGGAGCTGCGTAAGACCGGCGCGCCAGCTCTCACCGGGGTGCCTGGCTCAACCCTTCTCGTTGGCGGCATCCCGGCACTCAACGCCGATTATGAAACGATTATCAGAGACCGCTTTCCGTCTGTCATGGCGCTGGTAGTGGGGGGAACGCTCCTTGCTCTGCTGTGCGGGTTCCGATCGATCTTCGCCGCCGTGAAGGCCATCGCACTCAACCTATTCTCGGTCGCTGCGGCCTTCGGAGCATTGGTTTTCGTTATCCAAGATGGACACGGAAGCAAGTTCCTGGGAGTTCCCGGGGGAACCGGTAGCGTGTTTCCTCTAGTACCGATCGTCGCGTTTGCCATCGTCTTCGGATTAAGCATGGATTACGAGGTATTTTTGGTCGCACGCGTTCTGGAAGCCAGAAGGAGCGGACTGAGTGAAATGGATGCGATCCCGGAGGGTCTGGCTAGAACCGCGGGCCTGATTACGAGTGCCGCCGCGATCATGATCGTGGTATTTGCGGCATTCACCTTCGGAGATTTCCTGGTGGTCAAGATGATCGGATTTACGCTGGCGATCGCCGTGTTGATTGACGCGACACTCGTTCGTATTGTGATCGGTCCCGGCGCTCCTTCGTATTGCAGGCGATTGGAACTGGTGGCCTGGCGGGCTCGCCACAGCGCGCAGAGCGCCAGTGATGGCGAGTCGCGAATAAATATCTTTACGCGTTGACACAAAACATCGATGTGCCGGTTATCTGCGCGAATCGGACTTTCGCGGCGATCACTTGCGCGAGCCACCGTCGGAAAAACTGCCATGATCTCAACGGCCTGAGCGTCATCTCGCCTTTGAGGCCAAGACTTTCTGGCATACATCTGGCCTACGCAGCGACAAATCTGTAGAACTACTAGAATCTATAGCCATTGAAATCTGTAAGTTACAGACTCTAAAGGGCGTTTAAGCGGCTAGAATAACACTTACAAAAATACTAGGGGGATAGCACAGACACTCCTGCTTGCCCTTAGTTGCGAAGGGTTACGCTGAGCCTCGAAGCGTCCGTGTCCGCGTCAACCAGCAAGATTGCTTCAAAACCATCGCCCTAGAGTCCAAAATCACTTGCGTGAGTTAGGCCCTACCGAGATGCAAAAGCTTGGCCTCGGTGATCGCCGAAATCTCTCGAATCGGACCCAGAATCGACGCCGCAACCTCGCCGTCCAACCGCACCAGCGAAACCGCCTCCGCCCCTCGAGCCTCTTCGCGCCGCCCTAGGGCAAACGTCGCGATGTTCACTCCGAGCTTGCCGAGCGTCGATCCCACCTGGCCGATAACCCCGGGTTCATCGCGATTACGCAAGTACAGAATCGTGCCCTCCAGCTGCGCCTCCACCGGTATTCCGCCAATCTGCAAAACGCGCGGGGTCCCGTCGTGTAAAACCGTTCCCTCGACCGTAAACTCCGTCGCCGCGCCCGAAGCGCTCTTTTCCGGCAGCGCCGACACTTCGAGCGTATTTGGGAATCCATGCTCGCGCCGCCGCGTCTCCTCATGTACCGTCAGCCCGCGCGCCGCCGCCACTTGCGGAGCGTTTACCACATTCACCTTTTCGTCGAGTACGGCGTTCAGCAGTCCCGCCAAAACCGCGCTGCGCAGCAAGTTCGTTCCGACCTCGGCCACTTCGCCCGCATACCGGATCCGGATCCGCGCCGGCCGCACCGCCGCCGCCTGCGCCACCATCGATCCCAAGCGCTCGGCCAGCGCCAAGTAAGGCCGCCCTCGCCGGTACTGATCCGGCGACAACGCCGGCAAATTCACCGCGTTGCGTATCACGCCGTCCGCCAGATAGTCGCGCACCTGCACGGCAACCTGCGTCCCGACCTCTTCCTGCGCCTCGGTCGTCGAGCCGGCGATGTGCGGCGTGGCCACCACGTTCGGCAATCCCACCAGCGCCGTATTCTTGGTCGGCTCTTCCACAAACACGTCCAGCGCCGCCCCACCTAAATGTCCGCTCTTCAACGCATCGGCCAGCGCCCCCTCATCGATCAGTTCGCCGCGCGCCGCATTGATCAGGCGCGCCCCCTTCTTCATCTGCGCCAGGGTGTCGCGTTGATCAGATTCTGCGTAGCCGGACTCACCGCGGTGTGCAACGAAACGAAATCGCTCTCAGCCAGCAACTTCTCCAGCGGCACCAACTCCACTTGCATCTCCCGCGCCGCCGCTTCACTGATATAGGGATCGTAGCCAAGCACGCGCATATCAAACGCTTCCGCCCGCACGGCGACTTCGCTCCCGATGCGTCCCAACCCAATCAAACCCAGGGTCTTGCCACGGACTTCCGTTCCCGCCGCGCTGCCCTTTTCCCACTTCCCTTCGTGCATCCCCTTGTCCAGCCGCGGTACTTGCCGCGCCAGCCCCAGCATCAGCGCGAAAGTGTGCTCGGCCACGCTCACCGCGTTCCCGCCCGGAGTGCTCATCACCAGCACCCCTCGACGCGTCGCCTCTTCCAGATCGATATTGTCCACGCCCACCCCGGCGCGCCCCACCACGCGCAACCGTGGCGCCTTCTCCATCAATTCCGGCGTGACCTTGGTCGCGCTGCGCACAATCAGCGCATCCGCATCCGCGATTTCCGCGTTTAGCGTGTCCTTGGTGGTCAGGACCACATTCCAGCCAGCCTGCTCCTTCAGCAGCGCCACTCCCCGCTCACTGATCTTGTCCGCAACAATGACTTTCATCCGCCCTCATCCGTCGTTGGTTTGTAATCAAGTCGCCCAAGGCGACAAAATCGCCAAAACTCAAGAGAACAACGGTAGCGAGCCCACCACGCCAAGTCAAATACACTCCACATCTCCGTGAATGCTCTTCGTGATTGTTGTCTTCGCGATCTCTGTGCTCCGATCTCTGCGCCCTCTGTGTTAATTCTTTCGGCGTTTGTCTTCCGCCTCGCTGTTTCTTCGTCGGTACAGACAGGAGTGTCCGTGCTACCGGCCTCTGCTATATTCATTCCACGAGGATCCGATGACGCTCTCCGAAAAAATCCAGAAAGATCTGACCGACGCGATGCGCGCGAAAGACGAACTGCGCCTGAGCGTCCTGCGCGGAATCAAGTCCGCCATCACCTATAAAGAGACCGAAAAGATCCGCCCCCTCGACGAAAGCGAATGCATCCAACTGCTGCAAACCCTCGTCAAGCAGCGCAAAGAGTCCATCGACCAATTCACCAAGGGCAATCGCCAGGATCTCGTAGACAAGGAGACCAAGGAACTCGCCATCATCGAGACGTACCTTCCCGCTGGCGCCAGCGACGCCGAAATGGACGCCGCCATCACCAAAGCCATCGCGGAAACCTCCGCCACCTCCATCAAGCAAATGGGCGCCGTCGTCAAGGCCGCCAAAGCCGCCCTCGAAGGCAAGACCGTCGATGGTAAGGCGCTGAGCGACCGCGTACGCGCCCGGCTCTCCTGAGAGCCCGCGGAGGAACTGGCACAAAAGCACAGACGGAAAAAATCGTTGGAAGGAATTATTTTGCGGGAACGCGTGTTTTAATCATCACGGGCAAGCCGTCGCCAGCACGCTCAATGGTGATCTGATCGGCGGGAATTCGATGCTCCACCCCGCCTTGAATGACTGTCAGCGTAACGCTCTCACCGGGTTTCGGACACGCGGAGGTCCGCGCGGATCCGTTTGAGTCCACCGAAACCTCCGCGGAAGACTCCTGGAAACAGGGATTCAGATTCAAGGGGCCCGAATAATTTTCTGGAACTTTGACGGTAATGTCACGCGGCGCCTGTTTTGCAGCGCACGAAAACAACAGCAAGGTGGCAAAGATAGTCGCTAGCAGAAGAGTAGTCAGACCATCGAGTCTTCGAGTCATAGTAATAGGTGGCCCCCCGGGACTGAATCTTCTTGCCCGAAGTATATCTTGAGCCCCCAGAATTGACGAATTCCGACGCTGAGCTGGCGGAAGCCCTACAGCGAGTTCCCAAAACCGATAGAGTGGTCGTCGGACGCAATGATGCGGTACAGCATTTTCAAGTCATCGATTTTGCTCAGCGGCATGGTGGCCATGCCATGGCTGCGGGCGCAAACCAATGCTCACAAGAGGGAATTCCATAGGATTAGGCAAGATTTCGACAGAATCGGGCTACCGGAACCGATTCGGAAATGCGTATATTTTTGATTGTCCGCGGGTTTAGAAT
This sequence comes from uncultured Acidobacteriota bacterium, assembly GCA_963729285.1. GTDB lineage: Bacteria > Acidobacteriota > Terriglobia > Acidiferrales > UBA7541 > Acidiferrum. Next base: position 56,100 of record CAVSNL010000035.1, on the reverse strand, counting down.
TACCGTGCGAACTGCGCTTGGAAGGGAGCAAACTATGCCCACCATCACCGTCAACGGAGTCCGTCGAGAAGTTCAGGCACCAGCTGACACGCCTCTCCTCTACGTCTTGCGCAACGACCTCGAACTCTCCGGCCCGCAATTCGGTTGCGGCCTAGCCCAGTGTGGAGCATGCTCCATCCTCCTAGACGGCAAAGAGGTTCGTTCCTGCGTTACGCCGCTCTCGACGGTTGCGCAACGCCGAAATTACCACCCTCGAAGGTCTTCCCGCACGCTGGGCAAAGCTGAAGGGTCTTTCTCCGGAGCAAGCCAAGGACATACTTCACCCCGTCCAGCAAGCATGGATCGAAGAACAAACCCCGCTTTGCGGCTTCTGCCAGAGTGGCATGATGATGGTCGCCACTGAACTCCTGGAAAGAAATCCCAATCCCACCGACGCCCAAATCAAGGCAGCCTACACCACCGAAGGCCCATCGCCTCACCTCTGTCGCTGCGGCAGCTACCTCGCCATCATGGACGCTGTAAAACACGCCGCAACGCTTATGGGAAAGGGGAAGTAAGCCATGACCACCGCCGCTGAAAACACCGTCAAAGTTTATGAAGCTACTCTCTCCCGCCGCCAATTCGTCAAAACCGGCGGCGCACTGGTTGTCGGCGTCGCATTCGTCGGTCCTTCCGTCCTCAAAGCTCAGGGCTTTCAGGGCCCGAAAGTTACCGGTGCGCCCTTCAAAAATACGCTCGATCCGACTCAACTCAATTCCTGGATCGAAATTCATCCGGATAACACAGTCCTCATTCGCACCGGCAAGAGCGACTTTGGTCAGGGCACAACCTTCACTGCCTATCGCCAAATCGTTGCCGACGAATTGAGCGTCCCGTTCGAATCCATCACAACGGTCGTCGCAGGGAACACCGATCAGACGCCCGACGGCAGCGGCGCCTTCGATTTCCTCGGTCGTGGCACGCCTAACATCCGTAAAGCCGCTGCGTACACCTATCAAGCCCTCCTCGATCTCGGCTCCGAACGTCTCGCCGTTCCCAAAGATCAGCTCACTGCCAAAGACGGAGTCTTTGCCGGTGGCGGTAAATCCATTTCTTACGGCGACCTCATCAAGGATCAGCAACTCAAACTCACCATTCCCATCAGCGGAGATCTGACCGGCATTATGGGATTGAGAGTTGAAGGCAATCCTCCGATGAAAGCAGTCAGCGCTTACACCGTCATCGGCAAGTCGCATCCGAACTCCATCGTCACCTCCAAAGTCACGGCAAAAGAAACCTGGGCCACCGACATCCGCCTTCCCGGAATGTTGCATGGACGCATGGTGCATCCGAAAACGCTCGGCTCCACGCTCGTCTCCGCCGGCCAGCTGGACAAAACCAAATTCCCCAATTCGCAACTCGTCGTGAAAGGGAATCTTGTAGGAGTCGTCGCTCCAAGCGAGTGGGAAGCCATTCAGGCCTCACAGCAAGTCGCCGCCGCAACGAAATGGAGCGAATGGAAAGGCCTCCCGGGTAACGAAAAGCTCTACGATGCTCTTCGCAAAGAAGCCGATTGGACCACCGCGGAAGTTACGAAGAGCACCGCCAACAAAGGCGATGTGCCTGCGGTGCTCGCCTCTGCAAACAAGAAACTCTCCGCCACTTATCATTTTCCCTTCATGAAGCACGCACCGATTGGCCCCACGATGGCCGTCGCGGATGTCAAGCCCGACGGTTCGGTCCACATTCATACACACAATCAGAATCCTCAGGCCCTGCGTGGCGAAATTGCCATGATGCTTGGCACGACCCCCGATCACGTCATCGTTCACACGCATCCCGGAGCAGGGCACTACGGACGCTCCAACGGCGGCAACTCTGGCGCGGAAGACGACGCCGTAATCCTGTCGCAGGCTGTTGGAAAGCCGGTGCGCGTTCAGTGGATGCGTGCCGAAGATTTACAGTGGTCCACGCAATCGCCGGCTGCTTTCGCGGATGTCGAATTCGCTCTCGACGAAAAAGGCGGAATCGCTGGCTACCAGATCGATCACTATATGCCTGCCTTCCAGGATGATCGGCCCATCGGCGCCATCCTTGCTGGACTTCCCACCATGCCCGCGCCAGGAGGCGGGTCAGGATTCCTCGGGTCTACGGCCAACTTCTTGTCCGATCCTTGGTTTTACGATCTCATTCCCAATGTCGCCGAGCGCGGCCACGGCACATTTCAAGTTGGACAAAAAGCGTCGCCTCTCGCCGTCGGCCTTCGCGACCACAGCATGCGCACGCCCGGCCAGTATCAGCAAAACTATCCGCGCGAACTCGCCTTCAGCGAAGCCGCAGCACTCGCTGGCGCGGATTCGATTCAATTTCGAATTAACCACGCTAAGGAAGAGCGCCTCATCAATGTTCTCAAGCAAGTGCGGGACGCTTCCGGTTGGGACACGCGCCCCTCACCTGGCGCCGGAGCAAAATCCACCGGCTCAACTCCCGTTCGCGGCCGCGGCGTCTCGGCGATGTTTCGCTCCGGCACTTACTGGGCCTGTGTCTGCGAAATCGCTGTCACTCCGAGCACCGGAGCCATCACGGTCGAGAAGTACGCCATCGCCGTGGATCCTGGCATCGTTGTCAATCCTGCCCAACTAAAACGGCAAGTCGAAGGCGGCGCCATGATGGGCATCAGCCATGCGCTCTATGAAGAAGCTATGTTCGATGAAAGCGGCATTACTTCGCGCGACTGGAACACGTATCCCGTAGCCAAAATGACGGACACTCCCGAAATCAAGGTCGTCCTCATTCACAATCCCAAAGTCGGCGCATACGGCGGAGGCTCCGAAGCCGCTAACGCTCTCGCCGCTCCAGCCATCGCCGCCGCTCTCCACGACGCCACCGGTAAAGTCCTTCGCCGCCTCCCTCTCAAGCGCTCCTATATCCAGGCACTTCTAAGGGCCTAGCCGACGCGGGTAGAGGCACGACATATCGTGCCTCCTTCTTGGACCATTAAGAGCACGGCGACACGGCTGGCGTCGTTAGAGATGACCGGCTTGCCGCGTTTGTCGGGCACAATTTCTCGGAACACAAATGGTTAGCCGGCCGCATGTTCGCTGCGGGCGCTCACCCTTAGGAGGCTACTCGAAGATGATGGTTTTGTTGTTATAGAGGAGGATTCTGTTTTCAATGTGCAAGCGAACGGCGCGGGAGAGGACCATTTTTTCAAGGTCGCGCCCCTTTTCCACCAGATCTTCAACGGAATCGCGATGCGAGATGCGCGCGACGCTCTGTTCGATGATGGGGCCGTCGTCGAGGATTTCGGTGACATAGTGCGCGGTGGCGCCGATGAGTTTTACGCCGCGCGCATAAGCCTGGTGATGGGGTTTCGCGCCGATAAAGGCGGGCAGAAAAGAGTGATGAATGTTTATGATGGGCATCGGATATTGGTTGATGAAGTCCGTCGAAAGCACTTGCATGTAGCGGGCGAGTACAACGGCGTCGATGTGGTGGGCGGCTAGAAGCTCGAGTTGCTGGGCCTCGGCTTGCGGCTTGTTGTCCTTGGTCATGGGAATGAGTTGGAAAGGCACGCTATAAAAATCGGCATGCCGCTTGGCGTCGGGATGATTGCTGATTATCAGCGGAAAATCGCACGCGAGTTCTCCGCTTCGCTGGCGATAGAGGAGATCGACGAGGCAGTGATCGAATTTTGAGACGAAAATGGCCACGCGCGGACGGTGATGGGGCGCGATGCACCAGTTCATGCCGAACTTGTGGGCAATCGGACCAAACGCGCCGTCGAAGTCTTTCATGTCCAGGCGGAAGCCGGCCAGGTCCCATTCGACGCGGGCCAGGAAGTAGCGTTCTTCTCCGGCCTGGTGCTGTTCAAAGTGAAGGATATTGCCGTCGTAGCGATAGATGAATTCGGCGATGGTGGCATCCAAGCCCTTACGCTCGGGACACTGCACCAGAAGCACGGCGGTGTTTTTCATCAGAAGTCCTCTTTTTTCGGCTCATTGTACGCGAAAACATGCGGTACGCGAGAACATGCGGGGAAGTGTGGCTAAGATCGCGCGAGAGGCCGAAGCCACGGACAAACATTAAACAGTTCTTAGATCAGGTCTTAGATCGGGGCTACGCGTTTTGACCTGGGGCGCTGAACTGATTTGGCTTTCTGCCGATGGAGTCGGCAGGAGTTCCAAGTCATGGCCGAACCGCGTTCGGCGGTAATGATTGTGGCGGAGGCTTGGTGGGAAGGGCCGGATGGAGTATTGCAGAGAGGCTCCGTTCGTATCGCAAATAAGTCGATCTCGGGCGCTTGCGTACGGGTTAAAAGCAGAATCGACGTGGGCGCGAAGGTGAGAATTCAGTCTCGCTGGGATGAATTCTCCGGCACCGCCAGGTATTGCCGGAGCGATGGACAAGAATATCTGGTAGGAATTCAGCGAGAGAGTGGGGAGCATACCATCCCCAAACAGATCGCGGAGACCGCGCCAAATCCGGCAGGCCGCGAGCGCCAGGAAAGCCCCTTGGAGGAACGCTGCGTGAAACCCGCAGGAGCCGCAGAAGTTGTGGCGAGCAGACCAGATAGCGAGGGAGCGACAGAGGTGGTGACGGAAGTGCTCGCTCCTAAGGTTGGTTACAGAAAATCTACGCAGAGACGATGGCGGAGTTCGCAATACCGAAGCCTCCGTTCTCCGCAACGGTTGCAGACGCGGGTCAAATCACCACTTGAGGAAATGCAAGCGCAAGTGGAAAGGGGAAGGATCACTATGGAGCTTAACTGGATGGGCAAAGCGAAGCGGGTCGAAGCCGGGGAAGATGCGCACGAGGACGCTAACGCCGGCAGCGGAGGCACGGAGGAGAAGCGCAATGTTGTGGTTCCAGCGTTTGCGGCGTCGCCGAAGAAGGAGCGCGTGGCCCCCGCCGTCGATGGCGACCTGGCATATCAAAATGAGTTGATGCCGCTGGAAGAGATTTACGTCGCCGCGGGGATCGTAAGCCCGCGCAGGGGCTACACCATCAAGAAGGTTATGGAGATGCTGCATAGCGAACACCTTAGCGCGCTGTCGAAGGAGATGCGGCGGGCGTCGGTGATGATGGCGCTGGATGCGGCGGGTATCTCCGTCGATGAGGTGCTGCGTGACGCGCAAGCGCGCCTGGAAGCGATCAAGTCCTACGAGGCGGAGCAGAAAAAGCTATGCGAGGCGGAGTGGGCGCGCAAGGCCGAAGAGCATCTTCAACTGAAGGCCGAACTCGATCAGGTACGTACGCGTTTTATGGAGCGCATGAAGCAGACTTTGGATGGGATCGCGCGCGACCGGGCGAGATTTGGCAGCTGGCTAACGACGATGCATGAGGAAGCCCAGAGCATCACGGAGGCTGCGGAGTTGTGCATGAAAGTTGCGCCGGCGGCACCGGCGAGTGTCGCTCCGGCGCCGGCTGAGGCGAAAGACGCAGGGATCAAAGTCGTCTAATGTCGCATAGATTTGCGCCCGCAATGAGCACAGCTACTTGGCGCCAAATGGGAAGCGATGTAGGTGCTGGACTTTAGCCCGGCCAGCCGAGTCTTTCCTCCTCTACCGCCCTCCAATCAAGCTCCAATCAAGGCTGAACCCCCGCATAAGCAGGGATCGCACCGCGCGCGACATTCTTATAGACAACCCCGCGCCTTCATCACGAATACCACACGCCGGACGGAGGTGATGTCCTTCAATGGATCGCCATCGACTGCAATGATGTCCGCTTGCAGTCCGGGTGCGATCGAGCCGATCTGATCGGCCAGGTTCATTGCTTCCGCGCCCAAGGAGTTTGCCGAGACCATTGCCGCCATGGGGTCCACTCCGCCGTCGCGCACGCGGTCGATGAATTCCTCCGCGTTGCGACCGTGAGCGCCCGCAACCGCATCCGTGCCAAAGACAACTTTCAGCCCTGGAGTTTTCATCGCGTGCTGTACCAGTTCGTGGTTCATCGGAAGAATCTTGTCCATCGCTGCAAATCCCTCTGCGGTGTAGCCGGGTGTACCGATATACTTTTCCTTATTCAGCATGTAGTTTTCGATCACCAGCCCGCACTGCGGATCCAGGTACGTCCCTTTCTGGGCCATCAATTTCAAGTCGTCGTCCGTTGCCAGCGTGCCGTGCTCGATCTCGGTACATCCCGCGAGCGTCGCGGCGCGAACGGCGTCTTTATACGCATGCACCAGTGTACGGAGTCCCTGCTTCTTCGCTTCATCGCAGGCCGCGTCTAGTTGCTCCTGCGAGAGCGTCATGCCGCCGCCCTGGCGGATGGACTGCGAGGCGAAAATTTTGATCAGGTCCGCGCCGGCTTGCTTCTGCTTCCTCACGAACGCGCGGATCTCTTCCGGCGTGCCGGTAGCCTCGCCTTTTCCAATGAGTGGCTCGGCGGCCGTGAGGATACGCGGGCCCGGGAGAATTCCCTTCGCGATAGCATCACGGAGCGGGATATCGTTTGGCGAGCCTGGGCTTTGAATGGTGGTGAACCCAGCCATCAATGTCAGCCAGGCATTCGACGCCGATTGATAGGCGTCTTCTTGTGTCGTCCCTGCCATGCCTGCATTCTTGCCGTCTTTCCCGAAACTCCAGGTGATGTGGGCATGCGCATCGATCCATCCGGGCATTACCGTCAACCCGCGAAGGTCGTAGTCTACCGGCCCGGCGTTTGCATCCACGGCGACAATGTTTGAACCCTCGATGACGATGCGGGTGTCGTGCAGCACGCGTCCCCGACCATCGAGCACCGCGCTCGCGCCAATCACGATGCGCTTGGCCGCAGGCGTCGTCTGGCAAGACACTTCAGGCGCGAGGATACACACGCCAAAGAGGCACAAGATCATTTTCGCGGATTGCATAGTCGCAGAGTACGACCATTCATAGCGTTTGGGTAGATGTTAAGAGCTGTTGGGCAGCCGCAACGGAGATTTTCAAGCCCGGCGCCCGGCCCATCGACAATTAATCCTGGCTATTCCAATCTCCAACCTCCAACCTCCGGTTTTTGCGGCATAATGCCTGCCGCACAGGGGCACACCTGGCCGCCGCTCTTATCCGCGGCCGCAAAGGCATTCCCGCTTCGGGGAGGATTCAGTGAGCGATCGTCCATGGAGTTCCACCGCGCCTCCAGGAGAATTTCGCACCTACGTTCCGGCGGAAGAGACGCTGAAGGAATTCACCATCCGCGCGGTCATTCTTGGCGCGCTCTTCGGCCTGCTGTTCGGCGCGGTGACGGTGTACGTGGGATTGCGTGCGGGTCTCACGGTTTCCGCTTCCATCCCCATTTCGGTGCTGTCCATCAGCATTTTGCGCGCGTTTGGACGCTCCACCATCCTCGAGAACAATATCGTGCAGACCACCGGTTCCGCGGGAGAATCTCTCGCGGCGGGGGTCATGTTCACGATCCCCGCATTGATCTTTCTGGGATTCGGCGCGGAATTTACGTTCTGGCGAATTTTCCCGCTGGCACTGCTTGGCGGTTGGCTTGGTGTGCTGTTTATGGTGCCGCTGCGCCGCCAGCTCATCGTCAAGGAACACGGCAACCTCACATTTCCCGAAGGCACCGCCTGCGCTGACGTGCTGGTCGCGGGCGAGCGTGGAGGTTCCTTCGCGGGACGCGTTTTCTGGGGATTGGGTCTTGGCGGCGTCTACACCTTTCTGATGAACACGGTGCAGGCGTGGACTTCGCAGCCGGAAAGCCGGCCAAGCTGGTTTCAGGGCGCATCGTTTCGCGCCGCGATCACTTCCGAATATTTGGGAGTCGGCTACATCATCGGTCCGCGCGTCGCCGGCCTGCTCTTCGCCGGAGGCATCATTTCCTGGCTGGTGATCATGCCGGCGATCAGTTTTTACGGGCAGCTTGCCGGCAACACGCCGCTCTATCCCTCGACCATTCCGATTCCGCAAATGACGCCGGATCAAATCTGGGGGTCGTACATTCGTCCGATGGGCGCGGGCGCCGTGGCCGCCGCGGGATTGATCACCTTGCTGCGCACGCTGCCCACGATTATTTCCGCTTTGCGCGCCGGGCTGAAAGATGTGCGCACCGAAGGCGCCGGTCAATCCAGCGCGGCGAACCGCATCGATCGCGATGTGCCGATGCGCGTCGTGGTCCTCGGCACGGTCGTGATCATGGTCATGATGTGGATCCTGCTCACTTTCCATCCGATAAAAGGCGCGCAAACCAGCTGGTGGCAGAATCTGTTCGCCGGAGTGTTCGTCGTTGTGTTTGGATTTCTTTTCGTCACCGTGGCTGGACGAATCAGCGGCCTTCTCGGCAATTCCTCGAATCCTATCAGCGGCATGAGCATCGCCACGCTCATGGCCACTTGCGCGATCTTTTTTGTCGCAGGCTGGACCGCACCGAATTACCAGGTGCTCGCGCTGATGATTGGCGGCGTAGTCTGCATCGCCGCAGCCATCGCGGGAGCCACTTCGCAGGATTTAAAAACCGGCTACCTGGTAGGCGCAACGCCGTTCTGGCAGCAGATGGGACTTCTGATCGGCGTAACCGTTTCCACTCTCGCGATCGGCACCACGCTCAATCTGATGAACAAGGGCCTGGAGAAATATCTGCCCACCGAAATTCCCGTCAATATCCAAACTTTGCCGTCCGGCGTCAAAGTCGAGCGCGATACCTTCGTCTATCACGGCAAAAACTACACGCTGATCAACTCTCTGGGCTCGCACGAAATTCCAGACGGCGAATATCTCTACGACGCGGGCACAAAGCAAATCGAGTTTCAGTGGGCGCAAGGAATTGGCAGCGACAAAGCCCCAGCCCCGCAAGCGCGCCTCATGGCCACGGTCATCAGCGGCATTCTGAATCAGCGCTTGCCCTGGCGCCTGGTCCTGATGGGCGTCGCGCTGGTGATCGCCATCGAAATTCTTGGCGTGCGTTCCCTCGCGTTCGCCACCGGCTCCTATCTTCCCCTCGGCACTACGGCCGCGATGTTCGCCGGAGCCCTGGTGCGCATGGCGGTTGAAGCCACCACCAAGAAAAAAGATGAAAGCGAAGCCAGTCCCGGCGCGCTGTTTTCCAGCGGCCTGATCGCGGCGGGCGGCGTCTTTGGTTTACTCGGAATCATCATCAATCTTTTTCAAGACCCGGAGATTTCCAACAACGTGCCGCACTGGCTTACTGAAAGTCTTCGGCTTCCCTGGCGTGCTGACCTGTTTTCTTTCGGGCCGAAACTTTTGGGCCCGCTGGCCACCAGCAATTTGTTCGGCCTCATCATGTTCCTCGTGCTCGCCGCGTCGCTGTTTTATTTCGCGCGCAAAAAGTTGGACTAAACCCAGCCCCACGAGTGGCGAAGAGTGAGCGGCAGAAGAAAAAGGTGCTCAACGGGGGGAACGGCGAATGGGGATCCTGGAACTTGCAAAGCCGGTCATTGTCGTCTGCACGCGGGATCGCGCGCGTTCCACGGCTTTTTATCGCGATACGCTAGGTCTGGCAATGACCTCCGAGGACAATTTCGCCAGCGTTTTTGATGTTGGCGGAACCGCGTTGCGCATTTCTACTGTTGCCGATTTTACGCCGCACGAACACACCATATTGGGCTTCAACGTTCCAGACGTGGCCGCGGTCGTAAGAGCCCTGCGTGAAAAGGGCGTCACTTTCAATATCTACAAGGCCTTCCATCAAGACGAACTCGGCATCTTGACGTTGCCGGGAGGAGTCGTGCATGTGGCATGGTTCCAAGACCCGGACGGGAATGTCTTGAGTGTAACGGACGCTTGATTTATGTCGTCAGCCACGGCGTCGACGTCAAAATACGTCGCCGCCGAAAAAACGAATCGCTTCGCGAAAAACTCATTTCGGTTCTAGAATAGGGGCGTCCTCGAGGGCTCTGCCGAAGCTGTCCTCACCTTCTGGCCGATTAGGAGGCCATCTCCCGTGCGCTATCTCTCTGTACTCACGCTTTGCCTGGTTTGTCTCGGTCTTGCTTCCAGCTTGCAAGCGCAGGGACCCCGGCAAATGGTGATTGCGCCGATCGACGAATCCAAACTCGTCACCCTCGGCGGCAACACCACGCCCGCGGCCACTCGCGCCCAAAATGACCGCGGCCCGGTAGCGGACGACGTGCGCTTCGATCACCTGCTGCTGTTATTGAAACGCGATCCGCAAACCGAAGCGGACCTGAAGGAACAGATCGAGGCGATGCACAACCCGGCTTCGCCCGAATTCCATCACTGGCTGACTCCGGAGCAAATCGGGACGCGCTACGGAATCCATGCGCAGGATATGGAAGCGGTGCAGCAATGGCTCAAGTCGCACGGCTTCACCATCAATCAGGCATATAAGAACGGCCTGGTGCTGGACCTCGCGGGAACCGCGAAGCAGCTGCGGGACACATTTCATGCGGACATGCACAATCTGGTTTTACCGAACGGCGACAAGCACATCGCCACGGTTCGCGATCCGCAGATTCCCGCGGCGCTCGCTCCGGTGATCGAGGGAGTAACTTCGCTGCACGATTTCTTTCCTCGCCCGCGCCTCACCAAGATGCGCCCTATCAGTTTCAATCATGAAAGCAAGCGCTGGCAGCCGAAATTCAACGTTCCGTTTCAGGGCTCCACCTTTAACGTCGTCGCGCCTTTCGACTTCGCCACCATCTACAACCTGCTGCCTCTGTGGAACCAGGGCTTCACCGGCAAGGGCGTGACCATCGCGCTCGTGGAGGACAGCAATCTCGCCAATCCCAAAGACTGGTCGACCTTCCGCAAAACTTTTGGCTTGAGCGGATTCACCCAGGGTAATTTCAAACAGGTCTATCCGAACTGTCCCAATCCCGGTCAGAACGGTGATGAAATCGAGTCAGCGCTCGATGTCGAATGGTCCAGCGCGGCCGCTCCGGACGCCAATATTGTGCTAGCCGCGTGCGGCGACACCCAGACGACCGCCGGGCTGGACCTGGCCATCCTCGGCATCCTGGAGACCAATCCGCCGGACATCATTTCCGACAGCTACGGCCTGTGCGAGACCATCACCGGACAAGCCGAAGTCGCTCTCGAAAATTTTGAGGCAGAGCTCGCTACCGCCGAAGGCGTGACCTTTTTCATCGCCCAAGGCGACACCGGTGCCGACGAGTGTGCTCCCGTCGAAACTCCACCCTATTCCGTGCTCGGCATCAATAGCGGCGACAACACCGCGTCGGCTTTTGCCGTGGACGTCGGCGGCACCGATTTTATGGCGCAGTACAACTCGGATGTCAGCGGAATTCCGACCTCGCGGTATTGGAATGCCAAAAATGATCCGAAAACACTGGCTTCGGCGAAATCGTACATTCCGGAAATTCCCTGGAACGATAGCTGCGCGAGCCGGCTCATTTACACCGACCCGTTAATTGCCGGCGGCTTCACGCAATCGTTCGGGGAGAAAGGATTTTGCAATTCGTCGATCGGTCAGGACGACTTTTTGTTCGCGGTATCGGGCAGCGGAGGTCCCAGCACGTGCTTCACCGGCACGCCGTCGATACCCGGAGTCGTCAGCGGCACGTGCAAGGGGAATCCGAAGCCTTCGTATCAAAAGGGCGTGCCGGGCGTGCCGCATGACGGACTCCGCGATCAGCCGGATGTTTCGTTGTTCGCCGCCGATGGCATATGGGGCAGCTTCTATCCGGAGTGTTTGTCCGACACCAACCAGGGCGGCACGACCTGCACCGCTGACAACGACGCGCTGCTGTTAGGCGGCGGGGGAACGTCGTTCTCGTCCCCGGCCATGGCGGGAATCCAAGCGCTGATCAATCAGCAGTACGGCCGGCAGGGCGACGCCAACTATGTTTATTACGCGTTGGCCGCGCAGCAATTTGCGCATCCGGGCGGTGCGGCGGCGCAGTGTGACGCCAGCCAAACCACCGGCAACTTGCCCGCGGCTTCGTGCATTTTTAACGATGTCACCCTCGGAGACATGGACATTCCTTGCGGTCAGAACACCGACGGGAAATTCTACGATTGCCACGGCGCGAGCAAGACGGAGATCGGCGAGCTCTCGACAACCAATAATGAGGACGATCCCGCGTATCCGGCCGCAGTAGGCTACGATCTTGCTACGGGACTCGGTTCGGTGAACGCCACGAACTTGTTCAAGGCCTGGGCCCAGTTTGCGCCGCCTCACAACTAGCAGGAAAGCCAACGCAGAGACGCGGAGAGCGCCGAGATTCGCTAAGAAGGCGACACGCGCTGCGATCTTAGAGCGTCCTAACAATAGCGGAGTCGTACACACCTAACCATAAACTCCCGTATTCTTTGACTCGTCGTTTGCGTCGCCGTACACTGGCTGAATGAGCGTCGCATTCGGCGGCCGCCGCTACAATTTCGACTGGCGCAGCTTCATCACACCGGGTGTAAAGCTGCTCGTGCTCGTGTGCACCGGCGTCTTCGTCGTGCAGACGCTGGTCTCCCTCCTGGTCGATCCCCTCTTTGCGTACCATCATATAACTCAAGTCTTCGGCTTGATTCCGCGCGCGGTGCTTCCGGGCTTACGCATTTGGCAGCCTTTTACCTACATTTTTCTGCACGGCGACCTCTGGCACATTTTGATCAACATGCTGATGCTCTGGATGTTCGGCCGCGATCTCGAAGTGGGTTGGGGCAAACGGCGCTTCCTGAATTTTTTCATCGTCTGTGGGGTGGGCGCTGGATTGATCGAGATGATCGTGAAGCTGATCCCTGAGTTCTGGGGACACACGCCTTCGGATATCCCCACGATAGGCGCTTCGGGTGCGATTTTCGGCATACTCATGGCCAACGCGATCCTCTTTCCCGATCGCAAGATCTGGCTGATTCCTCTGCCGGTGACCATTCCGATGCGTCCGTATGTGGCGGTCATGGGTGCCATCGAGTTTTTCATGACCCTGGGATCTGGCGGCGATGGAGTCGGACATTTGTGCCATCTGGGCGGGATGCTGGTCGCGTACCTTTATTTGCGGCGCGGCTCGTTCCTTTACAGCGTGCGGAACAGCGTCTCGGACTGGAAGAACGAACGGAATCGCAAGAGGTTTCAGGTTTACGTAAATAAACATCGACAAGATCCGCCTTCACGCCCCGATAATTGGGTGAATTAGCGCGTGAGCGAGCGCACGACCAATCTTCGCCCCTCCATTCCGTCACCTCTAGCTTCGTCTCCCATTCCGTTCCCCCTCGCTCGCTCCCTTCCTTGGCGCTCCGCCCCTTCGCGTTCCGTCCCCTTGTAGGGGCGGGGCTTGCCCCGCCCGGCCGTAGCGTCTTGGCGTTGAGCTGCTTCGGCGGTCCTAGCCATCAGGCGTCCAATGGGCATGTCGACATTTCAGAATGATCGCGGCTTAGCGGGTTTGCAGCGCGCGCAGCAGGAGTTCTTCGGTGGCGTTGGAGCCCGTGACGATGAGCACCGCCATCTTGTTGGCGTAGTGCGGCGCGTTTTTCAGGAATGCTGCCGTGGTGGCGGCGCCCGCTGGTTCGGCGATGACGTGTTCCTGGACCATTAGGTGGCGCATGGCGCCGAGCATTTCTTCTTCGCTGACCAATACGAATTCATCGACCAAGGAGGCGATTTCGCGCACGTTTTCTTCCGACGTTTCGCGGACGGCCAGGCCGTCGGCGATGGTATCGCTGAATTCGGTGGAAAAAGCGCGGCCCTTCGCAAAAGAGAGCGCGTAAGCGGGAGCGTGCGCCGCTTGCACGCCAACTATTTTGATTTCGGGGCGGAGCTGTTTGGCGGCAAAGGCTACCCCGCGAATCAACGTACTGTCACCAACCGGAACGAAAATCACGTCGGCGCGCGTGAGCTTGTCCAGAATTTCGCAGGCGATGGTGGCCGTGCCGGGCAGCATTTCGGGATCGGAGCCGTCCACGATGTTGTACCAGCCGGATTCCTGCGCGAATTGCACGGCGTGCTTCCTGGTCTCTTCCAGGAACTTGCCAATTTCCACGATCTCGGCGCCGAGGTCCGCGATTCGCGCTCTCTTCGCAGGATTTGGATTTTCGGGAAGGTAGACCCGCGAAGGAATACGCAGCTTCGCGGCGGCGTAAGCGACCGCGGCGCCGTGGTTGCCGGTGCTGCTGGTGACTATGCCCGGGAGTTTGCCGCTCAATCGCTTTTGGCGAGCGTCGATGGCATGATATGCGCCGCGGACTTTGAAAGAACCTGTCGGACCTTCGCTTTCCAGCTTGAGATAGACCCAGCCATCGCCTTGCGTCGACAGCTTGTCCGTTCCCGCGAGGCGGCTTTCCGGCACGACCTGACGCAGAAGAGACTGCGCCGCGCGGACGCGTTCCATCGTTAGCGGCGCGGCCGCAGCCGGCGCAGCCATCAGACTGCTCCGCCGATGACGTGGAACTTCATGAAGTTCGTGGTGCCGCGTACGCCCATGGGGGTGCCCGCAACGATGCCGATGACGTCACCTTTGCGCACCAGGCGCTCTTCGAGAAGGCGCTGCTCGGCGATCTCAGCGAGGCCATCGACTTTGTGAACGTCCACAATGGCTCGCGCCATTACGCCCCAGAACAGGGCCATGCGGCGGCGGGTTTCCGCTTCTGGTGAAAAGGCGACGATGGGGACCAGGGGCCGGTAGCGGGAGACCAGCCGGGCGGTGAAACCGCTGTGAGTGAAAACGGCGATGAGTTTCATGTGCAGCTCGCGCGAGGCGTGGCACACCAGTTCGGCGACGGTCTCGGCGACTTTGAGTTTCTCCTGCAAGGACGGACGGGGAAATTCGGTGATACTGCGCTTCGGCTTCTTCGATGATGCGCGCCATCATGGCCACCGCTTCCACCGGATACTTTCCGGAGGCGGTCTCGGCGGAAAGCATGACCGCGTCGGAACCATCGAAGATGGCATTGGCGACGTCGGAGGCTTCCGCGCGGGTAGGGCGCGGATTCTGAGTCATCGATTCGAGCATCTGCGTGGCAGTGATCACCGGGCGGCGAGCCTCGCGGGCGCGGGTGATGATCATTTTCTGCACGACCGGTACGCGTTCCGGGTTCATTTCCACGCCGAGGTCGCCGCGAGCGACCATGACTCCGTCAGCGACGCGCAGGATGGCATCAAGATTCTCGATGGCTTCGGGCTTTTCAAGCTTGGCGATTACCGGGGTATCTTTTCCAGCGCGCCGAATGAGATTTTTCGCCAGGACGACGTCTTCCGGATGACGCACGAAACTTACGGCAATGTAGTTGACATCCTGTGTGAGGGCAAAGGCTAGGTCCTTCCGGTCTTTTGACGTGAGCGCAGGAACGCGAAGCTGAATTCCCGGAAGATTGATGCCTTTGTGCTGGCCAAGCGCGCCGCCATTGACGACTTCGCAGATCACTTCTTGGCCGCGCACTTTCTCAACGCGAAGCTCGATCAATCCGTCGGATAGCAGGATGCGATTGCCGCGATGCACTTCGCGCGGCAATGGGCGAAAAGTCGTGCTGACGCAGTTTGCGTCGCCGGGAACGCGGGCGGTGGTGATGACGAAGCGCTGGCCCGCGCGCAGCGTTACCGGGGTGCCGCCTGCGAGCGGACCTGTGCGGATCTTCGGTCCTTGCAGGTCAGCAATGAGGGCGATGGGCTTCTCGTGTTCGATGGCAGCAGCGCGAAGCGTGGCGATGCTGTGCGCGTGATCCTCGTGCTTGCCGTGAGAGAAATTCAGGCGCGCTACGTCCATGCCCGCTCGCATCAATCGCTCAATGATGCGCGGCGAGGAGCTAGCCGGGCCGATGGTGCAGACAATTTTTGAGTGGCGGAAGGCCATAGCCGTTTGCGAGTCCTGTAGTTTACGTGAAACGCGGAAACTTTTTATTAGTGAAAGTTAAGATTTGGAAGAAAGAAAGATTGATCTTGCCTGCAACCGACGGCACACCCGAAGTTACTTGGTCACCGCGAATTCCGCGACGATCCGCGATTCGACGTCGATGCCTTTTGCGAATGATGCCAGCGGGATGCGTTCATCGTCGCCGTGCATGCGTTTCAGGTCGTCTTGCGTCAAGGGAAAAGGCCACAAGCCGTAAGACTGTACGTTGTGCAGGCGCAGTTGCGCGGAATCGGTGGCCCATGGCGATTGATAGGGCAGCACCGGAGCGCCGCCGAATTCCTGGGCGGCTACCTTGGTGATGTCGGCGTAAAAATCATTTTCCAACGACGATGGCGGCGCCGCTAAACCCGCGTCAGGCTGCACGTCCAGACGAACCAGCGGATCGTTGACGAGCTTGTTGAGTTCGCCAAGCAGCGCGTCGATGGTGTCGCCCGGCAGGAGGCGGATGTTGAGCGTGGCACGAGCTTCGGCGGGGATGACGTTGGGACGTACGCCCGCGGTAAGCATGGTGGGGGAAATGGTGTCGCGCAACATGGAGTTCCATTGCGGGTTGGCGTCGGAAATTACGCGTTGCGCGTGTTCGCCGCGGTCGGCGCTATCGAGAGAACGCATCCACTTGGCGAGTTCGTCGCCTTCGAGGGCGGCCAAGCCTTCGAAATAGCGGCGCACGATGGCGGTGAAATGGACCGGGGCGACATACGCGCCAATCTTGGCCACGGCCGCCGACAGGTGCACGATGGGATTGTCTTTCATCGGCATGGACGCGTGCCCGGACGTGCCGCGCGCGACGACAGTGACATTGACGGCAACTTTCTCGCTGGCTTGCACAGCAATGTATTGCACTTTGCCGTTTTCAAGGACGACGTTGCCGCCTTCATTCAGCGCGAAGCCCGCGGCGATCTTGTCCCAATATTTCGCAATCAGGATCTTGATGCTGGCGTCGCCGCCTTGCTCTTCGTCGTCGGTGGCCAGAAAGATCACGTCGCGGTTCAGGCGCGCATTGGCACGCTTGAGCGCGATGAAGGTGGCGAGATTGCTCGCGAGCATGGCTTTGTTGTCGATGGCGCCGCGGCCGTAGAGGTAGCCGTCTTTGATGGTGGCGGCAAAGGGGTCAACGGTCCACTTGGCTCGATCCACGCCCACGACGTCCATGTGCGCGACCAGAATGAGCGCCCGTGACGGGTCCGCAACCGCGGAGCTGCGCAGGCGCGCGACCACCGAAGTGCGCCCGGGTGCGACCGGGAGCTCTTCCGCGGCGATGCCTTCCTTTTGCAGAATGGCCAAGATGTACTTTGCGGCCGCTTGTTCGTTTCCGGGCGGGTTGGTGGTGTTGATTTTGATCAGGTCCTGGAGCCAGACCTTGGCGTCGCCCGTGAGCGAGGTGAGATCACCGAGCGGCGATTGGCTGCCGGGGAGAGAGTTCGTGGGCGGCGGCGCGACCTGCGCGGCAACGGGTTGCGCGACGACGAGTTGCACAACGACCGATAACGCGGCAACGAACAACCACGCGATCACGTGCAGCAGTGGCAGGGGCGTTCTGCGGAAACCGTTCACGAAACCGTCCTCTTTCCTGGTTCATAGCCCACCGCGCGAATCGGGGGAGCGACCTGCCGCAGCCGAGGGGTAAGCTCAGCAACGTTTTGCGGCAAATCTGACTCATATTAACATGCAGGGTGTGGGGACCCGGCCTCGGCAATGGCACGTCGTTTCGTAAGCTCCACGGTGAGGGTCGCCTGGATTTGGCACGTTGCCGCCGAGATTTGAGCGTTCTATGATGTGCCACGAGGGATAGCCATGAAGGCAATGCTGACGACGTTGTTCTTGGGAATTTTGGCGGCGGCGCTCTTGCTGCCGCTTGGGACGCGGCTAGCCAGCGCGCAATCACCGGCGGGTCCGCAGGGTGGCGCGCAGCAGGGCGCTCCGCCGGTTGCGCCGACACCTCCGCCGGCACAACAGAAACCGCCGGACGCTGGGGCATCGATCTCCGTGGAAGTGCCGGTGGTGACGCTGGATGTGATTGCGGCCACGCAGCATGGCGACATCCTGACCGGGCTGAAGAAAGAAAACTTTCGCGTGATCGATGAAAACGCCCCACAGACGATCACCAATTTTGGGGCTACCGATGCTCCGATCACCATCGTGATGCTGATGGAGTTCAGCAGCCGCGGGTATTACGACTGGTTTGCGTATCAGGCGAAATATTGGGCGGATGCGTTTTTCCCGAACTTGCAGCAGAAGGATTGGGTGGCGCTGGTTACCTTCGACATGAAGGTGCGCACGGAAGTGGATTTTACCCAAGACAAGATGGAAGTGCGCAACGCGCTGTATCATTTGTATTTTCCGGGATTCAGCGAGTCGAACGTCTTCGACGCGATCCTGGATACTTCCGAGCGCATGAAGGACGTGAAGGGGAAGAAGTCGATTTTGCTGCTGGCGACCGGCGTGGATACTTTCTCGAAGCACACCTTGGACCAGACCATGAAACAGTTGCGGCAGAGCGATGTGACCATTTTTGCCGTGGGACTCGACAAGCCGTACATCAATTTCATCGAGTCGCACGGAAATCAGGGCTCGCATATGAATTATCTGCAGGGCGAAAATCAGCTCAAGACATTTGCATCGCTGACCGGCGGTTACGCGTGGTTTCCACAGTTTGACGGCGAAATTCCCGGTATTTTCCACGATGTCGTGGCGTTTTTGCGGAACCAGTACAGCATTTCGTACACCCCGACAACCGGCGCAAACGACGGGAAGTTTCACAAGGTGAAGATTGAGCTGGTGCAGCCCGATGGGAGCCCGCTGGTCGTGAATGATCAGAAGGGCAAGAAGCAAAAGGTCGTTGTGTATGCGCGCGAAGGCTATACGGCAGTGAAGGGCGGCGTCGGAGATTAAGTCAGTCGACAGTCGACAGTTTAAGTCGACAGTAGTCGCGCCCGTCGCAGTTGTTCTTCGTCGCAAAGCCACGGTCAACGGCGATCACCCGCGCCGCCACCCGTAACACCATCAGCACACTCGTGACGGCATTTTCGCCTCGTGCGTCCGCGATTTTACTTTCAACTTTAAACTGTCGACTGTCGACCTTTTCTTCAGTAGCCGCGGGTGAAGTCGACCACGTTAAAGAGGTCGCGGCCGTCGAACCATCTTCCAAGTAAATCCATCAACAGTTTGGTTTCTTTTTGCCACAGGCGGTCGCTTACGCCGCTCGTGTGCGGAGTTATGAGGAGATTGGGTGTTTTCCATAGCGGACTCTCGGCGGGGAGCGGTTCGGTGGCGGCGACGTCGAGAGCGGCGCCGCCGAGGGCGCCCGTTTCCAGGGCGCGAATCAGCGCCGCTTCATCCAGAAGTGAGCCACGACCTACGTTGATGAGTCTTGCGCCGCGCTTCATCTTTTCGATCTGGGCCGGACCGATGAGTTGCTGCGTCTCTTGCGTGTCTGGCGCTGAGAGGACGATGTAGTCGGCGTGGGGAAGCGCGTCCTCGAGTTGCGCGACGGGAAGGATTTTTTCGGCATGCGTTACGTCGCCCTTTCCGGAGCGCGTGACGCCCCAGACGCGCATGTCGAAGGCGTGGGCGCGGCGGGCGAGTTCGCGGCCGATGGAGCCGTAGCCCACGATCAGCAAGAGCTGGCCGTTGAGTTCGGTCAACGGTCCGGGCTGGCTCGAAACTTCGATTTGGCTCCAGCGGGCGCGGTCCTGGTAGCGGACGGAATCCGGAAAATGGCGGGCGAGCGCGATCATCAGGCCCATGGTGTGCTCGGCCATGGGTGCGGAGAGGATGCCGCTGGGGTTGGTGAGGATGACGCCAGAGCTGCGGAGTTCGGGATACATCAGTTGCGAAACGCCAACTGCCGTGGAGTGGATCCACTTGAGTTTTCGGGCGTGCTGAAATTGTTCGGGGCGGAGCAAGGCGCCTACAAAAATGTCGGTGTCGGGTAATTCTTGCGGCAGGCGCTCGTAGTCGGGTAAGTGGACTACGAGCATCTCGGGCCAGCGGCGGCGGATAGTCTCCGGCATGATGGGTTGAGCACGCCACTGGTCGAACCGATGCCAGACGCAGACGACGAGTTTGGTTTCGGCTGGGATTGTCCGATTCATGTGTCGCGCTTTACGGCCTGCTGTGAATCCAACTAAGAAACAGGCCAACGATTGCGCCGAGGCCTACCGTGCCCAGGATGAATGGGCGCGCAACGGGAATCGCAATCCAGGCGATCACGACCAGCCCGATGGAGACGATGGCGCCAGCCTTTGTGCCGGGCACCGGCAAGTTGCCGAATGCGAGTCTCTGTGGCTCGGACCGCTGGCGTCCGCCGAGATTCTGAAACATGGTTTGCCTCCTGCTGCGAGCTACTCCGCAGCGAGCCCACCCGTTTGCGCCGTCTTCTGCTCGGCAGCGGCGCCCTCCTGCGTCTCTACTTTTGGATGACGCGGAGGTCGCGGCCGGTCATATCGGCGGGCTGCGACTCGCCTAGCGCGGCGAGCATCGTGGGCGCGATGTCGCGCAGGGCGCCGCCGGATTGCAGGCTTCGCGGGCCGTTATCGCTGACTAAAATAAACGGTACTGGATTCAGCGTGTGGTAGGTGTGCGCGCCTCCCGTGACGGGGTCGATCATGGTTTCCGCGTTGCCGTGGTCGGCGGTGATGATCCAGGCACCGCCGCGCGGTTTTAACGCTTGATAGATGCGGGCTAAGGCCGGCGTCTACCGCTTCGACGGCTTTAATGGCGGCTTCGAGTTTTCCGGAGTGGCCGACCATATCGGCATTGGCGTAGTTCATGATGATGGCGTCGAATGCGTCTTGCTCGATGGCTTTTACGACCGTGTCGGTGATTCCTTCGGCGGACATTTCGGGTTTCAGGTCGTAGGTGGCTACTTTCGGCGAGGGGACGAGGATGCGCTCTTCGCCGGCGAACGGCTTTTCGATGCCGCCGTTGAAGAAATAGGTGACGTGGGCGTACTTTTCGGTTTCCGCGCAACGCAGATTTTTGTACTGAATGTCGGCGAAAACCTGCGCGAGGATGTGCTCCAGTTTTTCAGGGCCGATTACGTATTGTAGCCACGGCCACTTTTTGTCGTACTGCGTCATGCCTACGTAAAAGAGGTTTTTCGGGCGCTTCGCGTCGATGAATTTGTCGAAATCGGGAGCGGCCAGCGCGTTGGTCATTTGGCGGGCGCGGTCGGCGCGATAGTTGAAGAAGATGACGGCGTCATCGTCGTGGATCAATCCGACGGGGGCAGCGGACGGATTTGCATCCTTGGTTACGACGATAGGCTTGATGAATTCGTCGGTTACGTCCTGTTCGTAGCTTTTTTGCAAAGCGGCAATGGGGTCGTCGGTGCGCGTTTCGGCTTCACCATGGACGATCGCGCGATAGGCCAGCTCGATGCGCTCCCAGCGATTGTCGCGGTCCATGGCGTAGTAGCGTCCAACCAGCGTAGCGATTTCTCCAACATGCAGTTCGCGCATTTTCTGTTGCAATTGGCGGACGAAGTCGCGGCCGCTGTGGGGCGGCGTGTCGCGGCCGTCCATAAAGCAATGAACGAAAACTTTCTCGACTTTTTGCTGCTTGGCCATTTCCAGCAGCGCGAACAAGTGCTGGATGTGCGAATGGACGCCACCGTCGCTGAGCAGGCCCAGGAAGTGCAGCTGGCGCTGGCGGCCGCGCTCCATGGCTTGCTGGAAGAGTGGGACATTTTGCAGTTGCTTGTTGGCGATGAGCAGGTCGATGCGGGTCATGTCCATGTGGACGATGCGGCCGGCGCCGATGTTGAGATGGCCCACTTCGCTGTTGCCCATCTGCCCTTCCGGCAGGCCGACGGACGGCCCGGAAGTGTGAATCAGCGTGTTGGGAAAATTCTTGATCAGGGAGTCGTAGGTGGGTTTGCGAGCCAGCGCGATGGCGTTGCCTTTTGTTTCCGCGCGGTAGCCCCAGCCGTCGAGCACCGTGAGTACGATAGGTTTCGGTCGTTTTGCCATAGGCCGTCAGGATACATGGGGGAGGAAATTCTTGCCATGCGGGCAAGAGACGACGAGAAGAAGCTGTCGAGGACTCGTTCGAGTTCGCCGCGAGGATCGTAACCAACTTGATACCCCGCCCCCTGGGTTTTTTGTAAGTATTCATTCTAGAGGGGCTTAAAGTCGTTTGTTTTGATAGACATTCATAAGTATTGATTCTAAAGGTAGTTAGCGGTGCGGCCGTTTATTCGCTCGCGGACCTTGAAATTCTCCTTGTCGCAACGAAAAAAACGCCAGCTAGAAGCTGGCGCTACCAAGACCTTCCGTACGGTTACCTAGAGGGTACTATACGCGAATAGTAATAGGTCGTCAAGGACATTATTTGGGCACTCGAGGTAAAAAGCGGTACTGCCAGTTCTGGATTTTCGCATCGCGCGGCGTCAATTCGTTGGGCCGGCGGGCGCGGCAGCGGGCGCATGCTGCGCCGTTGGGTCGGCCGGCTTGGCGGATATGGCGGGTAGATCTTCGCGGAGTTCGAGGCCGAGCCATTCTCCGGTCAAGTCCTTATCGGTGGTGGGCTTGTACTCCACAATGGCGCGCAGACCTTCGAGATGGTGGCAGAGAGTGAAGTGGTCGGTGCCGAACCAGAGGGTGTCGGAGAATCCGATTACGTGCGCGCCAGAGCTGCGAAAGGTTTGCGTGCCAAGGGGGCTCTGAATGACGAGGGAGGTTCCGGTTTCTTTTCCGCCGCAGACGATGGACGTCAGTGTTCCCTGCGAGGTCAAAGTGGTTGGGGGTGTGTCGAGCGGCTGGGGAGCGTCCGGAGGACGCTTCTCGGCAGGAATATCGTTCCACAATTCCATGGCTTCGTCGCGATCGGGCCCGCGCCAACGGTCGGCAACGAAAGTCGCCTGCTTTCCAGCCTCCTGGCCGTTTCCTGAGGCGAGGAGAAGCCTTCCGACGAGCAGGTGATACCCGGCGCGCGAGGGTTCCAAGGTTTCGGCCTTGTGCGCGAGGTTGTAGGCGTCTTGCAACTCGGCGTGACGCGCAGCGATCAAGGCGAGCTCGATGAAAGCGGGCGCGAAGCGCGGATTGACCTTGAGAACGTCATACATGGCGGTACGGAGGGCCAATTCGTCGGCCGGGGCGGTGGAAGTACGCAAGGGGGAAAGCATCGTTTTGTAGTAGAGGGACAGGTATTGCTGGGGACCGGCGGCATAGGCCTTTGCAAATTCGGTATCCGCGTCTTGATCCTTGCCATCGGCAAAGTCGAGAAAACCAAGGGTCTCGTGGGCGAGAGCCACATTGGGATCGTCGTGGAGGGCTTGCTCGGTGGAAGCGCGTGCATCGTCGCGATCGTGAGAGAACAGGCGGTAAGCACCGAGTTCCGCGTCAGTCTCCGCCGGGGAGGTCACGCGAGACGGAAACTCCTTCTCTTTGAGCTGCGGGGGATTCTCAAGCACGTAGCTGCTAAACATGAATTTTCGGGTGTAGTTTGAGAGGCCTTCCTGGACGTCCTGAAAACTGCCGAAAACCTCCTGAAACGCTTTTTTCTGGTCTTCGCCTTGCAGCAACGCCTTATAAAACTTGTCGAGCTTTTTCCCTTGCTCCATTCCGGGTCCGAAAATGAGGTAGTGCACCAGGGCCCATGCTTCGGAATAGAACAGATCGATCTGCTGCTCATCCTTGCGGAATTTGACCCAGGGATTTTCGCTAATCAGTTCGTCCACCTTGATGAGGGTAGCGCCTTGCAGGCGGTAGACTCGCGTGCTGGGAGCGCCGACGTACATCTTGGTCTGCTCAAAGCGGGTGTTTCCGTAGAATTCGGCCAGACCTTCATCGAGCCAGGTGGGCAACCATCGAAAATTGGCGTGCAGCAAGGTGTGCACGTACTCGTGGTAGACGACATTGTATTTGCCGGGGACGTCCTGATCGAGACGAATGACGGCATATTGTCGCTCCCAGCCGTGTTGAAACAGGCCGCCAGGCTTCGGACCAGGCGCCTTCCAGAAAGCAGGGGCCATCGCTTTCATGGAGGATTCATCGCGAGGGGCGAAGATGACGAGCGGCGCGCCGGTCTCGAGGCGCATCTTGGGAAAGGCCACGGCAAAGACGGTGCGCATCTGCTCAAATTCGCGAGCGACACGACGGCCATCGGCAGCGCTGCCGTTGGTCAGGACGCGAAAATTGGGACTGCGCACTTCGGTCCAGGGCTTTTCAGCGGCCTGCGCGACGGGCGACGACACGCCTGCGAACAACAGGACGAGCATAGGGAACAAGCGAAGATTGGGCACGCAGTCCTCTCCTTAAGCGCTGAAAATGATAGCGGGGACGTTAAGTGCTTCGAGATATAAAAACAATAGTACCCTAAGATGACTTAATGGATGGCAAATCGACAGGCGGGCGTGCCCGTCCCGATTCTTGCATAAGTGTTCATTCTATTGAGTGCCCTTCAAGGTCTGTAACTTGCAGATTTAATGGGCTATAGATTCTGATAATTCTACAGATTCGCCGTTGCGCAAGCCAGATATATGCCAGAAACGGTGGGCAGGCTGGGATGCCCGGCTTCCGATTCTGATGCAAATCTAGGCCGGTGCTAAATGAAGCGGCACGAGAAGCGTGCGGCCGCTAAGGCTTCTCGTTTTTGGCCGATGGGCTCTGGGCGTCGGTGTCTGGAGTTGTCGGCTTCATGGCTACGACCTCATAGGTTCGCGTTTTCTTGTCGCCTTCTGGGCACTTGACGGTCATGCGGTCGTTCTTAATCTTGAAGACGACTTCCTGGCCGACTGGCAAAACTGCGGGATGTTTTTTCTCGGTCGGGCTGGATTTCGTATTCCATGTCATCGGTGCGCAACAAGTACCGCGGGCATAGTTTTTCATCGGAGTTGATGTGCGTTATGCCCACGGATGCCCAGATGCTGCCCAAGCCCGTCACGCCTTTTTGTTTCGCGCCGCAGGGTACGGCGTCCATTTTTTCGAGCATGGCCCGATCGGGTTGCTTTTTCTTTTTGCTGTCGGCGGTGACGGGAACTGCGGCCACCAGGACGAGCGCCAGAACAAGTAAAGTCTTGACTTTCATAGTGCCTCCTTAAGCGGAGTCTCTCAGCCCAGATAAACTCGAGACCGGGCTCGGCTGCCGGCTGACCGAACGCCGTGCCCGGCCACGAAGGAATTAAAGCGATCCGGGGAATTGGAAGGCCGGCGATGCGGCCTTCCAGTCCCGGAGTCGCAATCAGGTCCTACTGCTTCGGTTTGGGCTGGACCGCCGGAGTTGCAGTCCCGTTCGTGAACTGCTGGGATGATTTGACGAAGCTCTGAGGATTGGTCATCAATTCTTGCTTCACCTCAGGATGAGCACTCAAATATTCCTTGAGTTCAGGATGGCTTTCTATGAATTCCTGGTTTTTAACCAGGGAAGGATCCTTGGAAAGCCGTTGCGCAATGTCCGAATGGTCGCCTAGGAATTCTCCGAAATGGCGATGCATCGTGTCACGATCCATGTCACGATTCAGGCCATCCTCGCGGCGATCGCGATTCATGGCGTCTTCGTGGTGGTCGTAGCGAGCTTCCTCCTGCATGAAGGCGTTCGGATTTTCCTTTATTTCCTCGCGAACTGCCGGATGGTCCTGCAGATAGGTTTGTAGAGCAGGATGGCTCTTCACAAATTCCTGGTTATCGACTAGGGAAGGATCTTTGCGAAGGCTGTTCGGCGGTTTCGCGGTGGCTGTCCAAGAAGCGGTCAAAACTCGCCAGTTCTTGGCGGTTGGTATCACGATCGCGGTTGACGTCACGATCGCGGTCGTCGGTCTGGCGATTGGGGTCGCGATCGCGGTTGGCATCACGGTCCTGATTGGCCACCTGGCGGTCGGTGTCACGGTTGCGATTGTCTTCTTGGCGGTCGTAGCGATTTTCCGCCTGCATGAAAGCGTCCGGGTTTTCTCTGATTTCCTCGCGAACCGCTGGATGGTCCTGCAGATAAGTCTGCAGAGCAGGATGGTTCTTCGCAAATTCCTGGTTATTTACGAGCGAAGGATCTTTGCGAAGCTGTTCGGCGGTTTCGCGATGGTTATCCAGAAACTTATCGAAATTGGCGAGCTCCTGTCGGGTGGTATCACGGTCGCGAGTGACATCGCGATCGCGATTGTCCTCGCGGCGGTCGTAACGGTCCTCCTGCCGCATGAACGCGTTCGGATTTTCCTTTATTTCCTCGCGAACTGCCGGATGGTCCTGCAGATAAGTCTGCAGAGCAGGATGGTTCTTCGCAAATTCCTGGTTATTTACGAGCGAAGGATCTTTGCGAAGCTGCTCGGCAATTTCGCGGTGGCTGTCCAGGAACTTATCGAAATTCGCCAGTTCTTGGCGGGTAGTGTCGTTGTCCTGAACAGGCCTATTTTGGGCGGGCGCGGATTGCCCACCAGCGGGCTTAGCAAAGCAGAAAAAAGTTGCTAGAACAAGTAGTGCCAGCCCGCTCTTCAGATGCACTTGTTTCTTTTTCATAGTGCCTCCTGGGTGACTTTGTCACCGGTGTGAAGAGTGCACCACCCGTACCAGAGCCTCCAGAAAACCGGAACTTGCCCCGATTCAAGAGGTTGGAAGAACACCTGAAAGGCTTCAAACAGTGGCCTGAGTGAAAATTCGACATGCGGCTGAACAAATTGTTATACGAGGAAGGCCCTAGTGGAAATGCACTACGAGTGCACGAGAGCTGGGCGTGGCATCTGAGGCTACTTAACTATGGAATTCCCCAATCGGAGGAAACGGGACGACAGGATAGCACCTCGCAAATGAATTGCGGCGAACTTAATCGTTGGTCGGAACATCACATCTACTAAAAATAGGGCAGTTCCCGTGATTACGGAGGCGGAAGCACGCGTAAGAAGGCGGGAACCAAACCAGCAACCAGGAAGCCAGCGAAGGTCCAAAAGATCATTGCCTCTCCTCATCCTGAGATACCAGAGAAGGCGGAAATCTCGATTCAAGGCTGTGACGATCTCTACCGAGAACTACGGATCGACAATTCCTTGACGGATGGAACTTGCAATGAAGTGAAACTAAAGCCAGGTGCAGAGGTCGAAGTGACGATTGAAGCGGATAAGAAAGATACAACCCTCAAAGACTCCGCCCGAGGCCAGTTCACAGGTCAACGCGACCCTCTGTGAATTGGGCCATGGCCCGATGGATTCTAGTCTGCCCGAATTGTGCGTCACATGTATCAAGCATTCCACACGGTTTGTTACAGGTTTCCCTCGATAGCGGTTGACCTCGACCAGAACCATGCTCCGAGAACGCCCGCCCCTGAGGAGTTTTCATGGGGTCAACGCCTAAAAAATGGTACCTGAAAGAACCGTACGCGGAAATCGAACCGATGCCGTTCGTCGCTTTGGATTATGTCCTGTGCGCGATAGCTTTTCTGCTCATAGGAATTGCATCCAACGCGCAAATCGCGAATTTGGTCACCTCTATAGGCAGGTAGTTCTTCCCTATAAAGTGGTCTACGACCCCGCAGTCGGACTTTGATCCCGATCCGCGTGAAAAATGCTCCAAGTAAAATCCGAAACAGAGTGGAACATTGTAATTACGAAAGATAATTACGAAGGCGCACTCAGCACAGGTCGGGATAATGCCACAGCATCGCTATAGCCTAGTCTTGAGGTTGAAATGAGGGCGATTGTGGCTGTCATCGGCACGGTTGGGAACGTAGATTGCAATGGTTTGATAGTTGGTACGGTGGCGTACTGTATTCGGTCTACAGGAATCACCCTATCGACGGCGCATGACAGTTCTAGGACCATAATTGGCCTCGGGGTTCCCAGCATGGCGACGCTAATCGTAGGAATATTTGCAGCCATCATTGTAGGTGCAGCCGCCGCATTTGCGTACGTTGTATTTCTCTCCGACGACAGAGGCCAAACCGGTCCGTAGCTAATTCAAAGCAGTTCGTATTGAACCTTGGTCCTTCAACATCCACTAAACCTGCGTACCACGAAGACCCGATTGCGCGGTCAGTTGCCAGTTGGTACGGTAGCGCACTCAAGGTGCTTCCAGCTCTTTGGCTGTCACCCAACGCGAGGTGACAGATGTACAAGAGCATGGAACCCGAAGCACTTCGAATATTGGTTGTCGATGACTCCGAGGTTTCGCGCCGTATTATCGGCACGATTTTGCGTTCCCGTCACTGGACGGTTTGCGGCGAAGCCGAGGATGGCAAAGATGGAGTCGAGAAATTTCAAGAACTCAAACCGGACGTAGTTTTGTTGGATTTGTCTATGCCCGACATGACGGGCATCGAAGCCGCTCAGCAAATGTCTGCGTCAAACCCTACGATTCCCTTAATCTTGTTCACGATACTGGACATTGAAGGGCTTGGTGCCGCGGCTCACAAGGCCGGGATTCAGGCAATCATTCCGAAGAGTGAAGCGTGGAGCCTCATAGGGAGTATTGAACGTGTCGCGAATCGGCATGTGTGATTGACGAGGGCTATATGCGCTGACTGTACCCAAAGTACAGAGGATAGCTACAGTAACCCACTGACGTTTATGGCGTCCAAATCATCCAATTTAAGAGCTTTTTATGCTGAGAAAAAGCAGAGAGCGTTTCAAGCAGTTGTCCGAGCACGCTGAGGTAGTGGAAGATAAGAACAAACTGAGTAAAATTGCTGAAGAGATTGACTCCATCCTAGACGATGAATTGCACAGACTGAAGAACAAACCGCTCTTAAGAAGTCCTAGGTCAAATCCAGAACCTCGATGATTTGCTCGGGTTGATTGCCACGCTCTCTTTTCCGAACGAAATTCGAATCTTGCGACTAGTAGACTGGTTCACTAGCGACGATTTTTCTTGCACGGAGTATACGGACGTCCAGTTAGGGTCAAACAGTGCGAGGCCGTGTTTGCGGGCTAAGAGAAAAAAGGAAATCCAGACCACGGGAAAGAACGATTCGTAGAACCAGAGCATTCAGGACCTCCGACGATGTTGACGCAGGTGACGATGGTTAGCTCGCGAATTCACGGAGGGCGGCTAGGAGGCGGTCGACCTCTTCGGCAGTGTTGTAATGGACGAGGCCGATGCGGAGGAGGCCGCCGGTTTGTTCGACGCCGAGGCGTTCGGTGAGATTGAGGGCGTAGTAGTTGCCGTCCCAGGTGAAGATGCCGCGGTCGCCCAGGAATTTCGCGGTTTCGGTGGGAGTGTGATTCGCGAGGCGGATGGAGACGGTGGAGCAGCGGTCGTTGAAACGCGCGGGATCGGTGATGCCGAAGAAGCGCAGGCCCGGGATGGCGAGGAGACCGGGAATTAATTGCGAGAGCAGGGTCATCTCGTGCTGGCGGGTTGCGCGATAGGCCGCCAGCAGGGCGCTGCGGCGATCCTTGGCGCTGGGATCGCAGCGGCGGCCTAGTTCGGCGAGGTAGTCGACTGCGGCGCCGATTCCGGCGATCAGCTCCTGAACTTGCGTGCCGGTTTCCCAGCGGTCGGGGAGCGAATTGGGAGCTGGGCGCACTTTGTAGGGATTGAAGCGGAGCAGGTGCTCGCGCTTGCCGTAGAGCGTGCCCATGTGCGGGCCGAAAAATTTGTAGGGCGAGCAGGCTAGAAAATCGCAGTCGAGAGCGCGGACGTCGATGGGGCCGTGTGGGGCGTAGTGGACCGCGTCGATGAACATCAGCGCGCCTGCGGCGTGGGCTAGCTTGGTGATTTCCGCTACCGGATTGATCGTGCCTACGGCGTTGGAGGCATAGCCTACGGCGACGAGTTTGGTCTTCGCGGTGATTTTCTTCTTCAGGTCGTCGAGATCCAGGGTGCAGTCGGCTTCGCGGATGCCGGCCTGGCGGATGACGACGCCTTTTTCTTCCAAAGCGCGCCACGGAGCGACGTTGGCGTCGTGGTCCAGCGTGGTGACTACGATTTCGTCGCCGGGTTTTAGTTCGCGGGCGATGGCTCGGGAGAGCGCGAACGTGATGGTGGTCATGTTTTGGCCGAAGACGACTTCGTCCGTGTCACAATTGAAGAAATCGGCCATGGCGGCGCGGGCCGAAGCGATCATCGCGTCGTTGCGGCGGCTGGTTTCGAACGCGCCGCAAGTGTTGGCGTTGGCGGTGAGGAAGTAATTTTGGACGGCGTCCATCACTTGTTTCGGGACTTGCGTGCCTGCGGGGCCGTCGAGGAATGCGGCGGGCTGGCCGTTTACCTGGAGCTTCAGCGACGGGAATTGTTCTCTTACCCAGGCGAGGTCGAGAGGCTTGCTGCCTGTCTCGTGTAGTACCGGTGTGCTCATGGTTGGTCCCCAGCGCAAGTTGGTGTTCGTAGCTAGGTAGTTTCTCATAATATCGCGATGCGCCCATTTGGCTCAGTCTCGGGTCAGCGCAGTGGGCCGCGCTAAAGCGCGCCCATACGGCCGATTCGCTGCGCTGGCCGGTCTGAAGACCGGCCACTACAAGAGATGCGTGACACGCACACGTCCGTGCCAAATTGGAAGTCAATTCGTAAGAGTGCTCGGGTCAGGAGAGCTACCGCACAGGCGCGGGCGTGGTAGCATGACTTGTTGTTCCCCACTCATGCCGCGTGAGCGCCGGCTATAAACTGGGACAGCGACCGCGAAGCGGTCGACGCGCCCTGTTTTTCTCAACGAGGTCTATCGTGCCTGAAAGCTTCACGCCGAATGAGCGCACGCGTGTGGTGCGCGAACCGCATCGCGGCGTCTATGATCGCGAAACCATCTATAAAATTCTAGATGAAGGGTTTGTATGTCATGTGGGATTTGCCGTGGACGGACAGCCTTACGTGATTCCGACGATGTATGCGCGAGTTGGCGATGCGATCTATTTTCATGGTTCGGCGGCTAGCCGGATGTTGCGCGGCGCCAGCGCGGGGATTCCGGTCTGCATTACGGTGACGCTGGTCGATGGGTTGGTGCTGGCGCGTTCTGTTTTCAATCATTCGATGAATTATCGATCGGTGGTGGCGCTCGGGAAAGCCACGTTCGTCGATGCGCCGGCGGAAAAGATTGAAGCGCTGCGAGCTTTCACGGAGAAGATTTTGCCGGGGCGCTGGGACGACGCTCGGCAACCGAATGAGAAGGAATTGAAGGCGACTAGCATTTTGCGACTGCCGCTTACGGAAGTTTCCGCGAAGATGCGCACCGGGCCGGTGGAGGACGACGCGGAGGATTATGCGCTGCCGGTTTGGGCGGGCATTGTGCCGCTAAAGCTTGCGGCGGGGGCGCCGGTTCGGGATGAGCGGTGTGATGCGGGGATTCCGGTGCCGGGGTATGCGGCGGAGTATCGGCGGTAGCAGGCTGAGCGTCTGCGCCAAGCACGTTAGGTTGAGGTTCTTCGCGCATCCTTGTCGGATGCGCTCAGAATGACAGGTTTGGCGGCGCTGATATTTTCCATTTCAGAGGCGATATTTTCTGGAAAATTCTCGGCAATTGCCTTTTGGCCCCGCTATTGGCGCACTGCGCGGAGGAAGTCGGCGAGCAGGCCGTAGCCGGTGGCCTCAATGCCGGGATTGTGCTCGACCAGCGAGAGGCTGAAGACATCCATGTCGAAGCGCACGGCGGAGCTGCTGCCTTCGAGATTGGCGAGAGGATCGGAAGCGAGCAGGAGTTCCGGCTGGACGCTACACTCGACTCCGCCCCCGCGTCGTTCGGCCCGGCAGACGAGCTTGTAGCGCATTCCCGAGGCACGCACGGAGCGGATTTTTTCTTCGCTGAGTTCGCGAATGCCGGTGCGCCGCACCTGCTCGAGGCGAATCGGCACTCCCAGAAGCACGATCGTCATCGCGACGATTTTGACCGCCGAGTCCCATCCATCGAGGTCGGCGGTGGGATCAGTTTCGGCGATGCCCATGGCTTGGGCGCGGCGAATGGCATCGTCGAACGAGCGCCCCTTCTCGATTTCCGTCAGCACCAGGTTGGTCGTGGAATTGAGCACGCCAGAAAAGCCGCGAATCTCCATCGCGGGCAAACCTAACGGGAACATCGAAAAAATAGGAACGCCGTCCATCACCGTGGCTTCGTAGAGAAATTTCCGGCCCTTTTCGTTGGCAAGAGAGGTCAGCTCGTTGAACGCGTGCACGATCGGGCCTTTGTTGGCGGTGACGGCATGGGCCCCGAGTTCTAGTGCGGCTTTGATGTGATCGATGGCGGGCTCGCCGGTAGCAGCATTGAGCGAGCTGGCTTCGAAGACTACGTCGGCGCGGGTGCGCTCGACCCACTCACGAACATTTCGCGGAGCGGTGTGCGCCGTGTTGCGCCGGCCAATGACCGTTGAGAATGGCGAGAGGATTCAGGCCGTCGGGATCGACCAACCAGCCCGTGCGGCGTGTGGCGACTCCGGTGAGGCGCCAGCGCACGTCGTAGCGGCGGCGAAGCTCCGTCTCTTTGGAGATGAGCAGCCGCAGGAAGGCGCGTCCTACGTTTCCGAAACCGACGATGGCCAAGTTGTAGGATGGAATGGGAGCGCCTCCGAAGAGGAATTTCTGTGTCCTAGTCCAGGCTCAGTGCTGACGATCCAGCGTTTACTGTGCGGAAAGCTTTGGATGCCGCAGACGAGATGAGTGCGGCTTCGTCTTGCAGAACTCGCGCGACCACGACGATGGCTTTGTCCGCCTGCTTCCACTGCTTCTGCTCGATGGCTTCGCGGACGGCAGGCATGGTCTTCACCGCGTATCCAGTGTAAAAGCCGGGGGCGTAGATCTGATGCTTGAACCATGGGCGGTTGGGCAAGCCTTCGGGTTCGTCAGCTTGCGCTCGCTTTCGATGAGCAGTTGATTTACTTCGGCAAGCGAAGCCGATGCCAGTGCGGCGCCTCCATTAGCGTCAGCGCTGCTCCAGCGCTTTGCGGTATTCGGCCGCGCTACGACGAGACGTCTTCCGCGTCATCGAGCGGCGCGAAATTCAAGTGCGGCGGAACGGTTTCCATCGTGGGCGCGACCAGCGGGTGTTCTTGGGTCATTGGTGGCGCTTGAAGAATCCCTCTTCGATCTCGCGGTTGCGTTCGATGATGTCGTCGTGCATCTTCTGCGAGAGCGCTTTCAGCTCCTTGACATACGTTTGCATGGTGTCGGCGAAATCGCCGAACTCGAACGGCAGTAGCTCCGCATCGGCGAGACGCATCACATGCTGTCCGCCGGCTTGCGCCAGCGCGCGCCCATAGACAAAATCTGTGTCGCTGAAATGCGTGTACCAGTAAAAATCATCGTAGATGGAGTGGTAGATGCCGCCGCCATCTTCGCCGCCGAAACCGATATTCAGCGAGGCGACGCCATCGTGCTGGAGAAACGCCGTGTAGTCCGAACCGGAACCGAGCGCCGCGAATGCGCAGGTCGCCGCGCTGGCGAATCTCCTTGCGCTGCTCGGCGGATTTCGCCGTGCGCGATTTCATGAAGCTGGCTGCGCTTCCAAACCGAGAACTTTGTTTCCGGATCGGAGATATCGCGCGCCACGTCGTTGCTGAATTTCTCCAACGTGTGCGAGCCTTCGATCCCAAGATACCCGCGGCTATTGCTGTCCGAATTGATGTAGGCCACGGCGTGCTGGCGCAATTCGTCGGCATGCTCTTCGGCCCATTCCGTCGAGCCGAGCAAGCCGGGCTCCTCGCCATCCCACGCGCACAGAATAATCGTTCGCTTCGGCTTCCATCCCCGCTTCAGCAACTCGCCCAGCGCGCGGCCTTCTTCGATGCACCGCGACCATGCCGGAGATCGGATCTTCCGCGCCGTTCACCCAGGCATCGTGATGGTTGCCGCGAATCACCCATTCGTCGGGAAAAGCGGAGCCGGGAATCTTCGCGATCACGTCGTACACCGGCTTGATGTCCCAATTCGATTTCACTTTCAGGTGAACCTTGGCCGGGCCCGGGCCGATGCGATAAGTCTGGCCCAGTCCCCCGCGCCACTCGGCCGGCGCAACGCGGCCGGTCAGAGCGCCGCGAGAAGCGGCTGCGCATCGCCATAAGAAATCGGCAGCACGGGAATTTTCGTGATCGTCGCGGCATCTTTGATTTTCAGGCGCTTTGCGTTTTTCGTGGCGCCAACACCCGGCGTCAGCGGATCGCCAGGATAGAACGGCATGTCCGCGACGCTGCCGCGCTGCACTCCGTCTTTGGGCCGCCACGCGCCCGCGGGAAACGTTTCGCCCTGGACGAAACCGTCCTCATGCGGATCGGAATAGATCAAGCAACCCACCGCTCCATGCTCCGCGGCAACCTTTGGCTTAATGCCGCGCCAGGAATGGAAGTAGCGCGCGATGACGATCTTGCCTTTGACGGAAACGCCCATGCGCTCGAGCTGTTCATAATCTTCAGGGATTCCGTAGTTCACGTAAACCAGCGGCGCGGTGACGTCGCCGTCGATCGAATAGGCGTTGTAGGTCGGAAGCTGCTCAGCCTGCTGATTCGAAGTCGGATCCTGCGGGATCGCTGGCTCCTGCAGCTTGGCGACAAACTTCGGGCCGCCCTCGACCAGTTCGACGGCGCGCTCCTTCGGCGTGGGAAACAGAACATCGAACTGCTCGATGTGCGTGTCCAGGCCAAATTCCTTGAACTTCGCCGCGATCCACTCGGCGTTCTCTTTGTCATAAGCGGTGCCGACGTTGTGGGGATGCGCGGAGAGATGCTGCATGTACGCGCGCAGATTTTCGGGACTCGGGATGGCGCGCATCTTTTCTTCCCACTGGCGTTCCGCGCGAGAAGACTCCGCGGAATAACCGAGCAATGGCTGCTCGTCGGCAATCACATGAGTGCGAACGGGCGCAAGCGAGAGTCCCGCGAAAACGAAAATGGCGATGAAGAACCGACGATTCATTCCACCCCCTGGCGAAATCCGATTTGACTATGCAGGCGCCGGGCTTCCACCCGGCGAACCCACCGGAAATGAGGACGTATTCTGCCTGAATAGAGCTGGTTTTGGAAACGAGGAAAGCGAATCTACGATGAGCGGCTTTGCCATCGTGACATAGTGGCACGGCACTTTTGGCTTGACGTCCGAAGAAAACGGAGCAGTGCCCGTCTCTGTGTAGCCAAGATGCTGATAAAACGGCAGGAGGCTTTCCGCACGGGGACTGATGATTCGCAAATCCATCGCGTAACAGCCGGCCTTGCGCGCATAGTTCTCGGCTGCTGCGACAAGCCAGCCGGCCCAGGCCCGTACCTTGCCGCGCGGGATCGACGGACAACAGCCCCAGGTAACTTCGCGCTCCACGCACCTCGACGTACACGCAACCCGCCAAGCCTGCCGCATCTTCCCCCAGCAGAAATGCCCCTTTATTCAGGAGTTCGCCGACACCTTGCGCATCGATGCGGTCGCCGTCAAAGGCAACCCGCTCAACGATAAAAGCGGCGTTGATGAGCCGGGCAATCGCATCGACATCGGCGATTTGCGCGATCCGCGTGCGAAGGTTGCGTTCGGGCGAAAACGAGTTTGTCGCGGCAGGCATAGCTAAAGCTCGCTAAGGAAGCGCATGGCGTATCCCGTGTTAAGCATTCTGACGATTATAAAGGCGGGTGACCGCGTCTCGGATGAAATCAGCTAGGGCGCGGGGAGCGAAGAAACTCGATGAATCCCGTCAACGCGATGCCCAGGCACATTCCACAAACGAGCAATTGAAAGACGTCGATTCGATGGAGCGTGGCGAACGTGGGCCTCTGCGTAGATCGAATAGTCCGAACGCCGCGATTAGAACGGGTACGACAACGCCAGTAGCGACGTACCGATAACGATTGCTCATCAGGCCCCCCGAAAGTAAGCGCATGTTACCTTCCCACGGAATCGGGGTCCAGAGATTCAACTTTGGCGAAGGGCGCGGCAGACGACTGTCGCGGACGCTTCGCGCCACTATCTACGCAGCCGAGAAAATCGACCGGCCCGGGAACCGAGCCGCCGCGCCCAGTTCCTCTTCAATGCGCAATAGCTGGTTGTATTTCGCGATGCGGTCGGTGCGCGAGGCCGAACCCGTCTTGATCTGACCGGCGGCGGTGGCCACCGCCAAATCCGCGATGAAAGTATCCTCGGTCTCGCCGGAGCGGTGCGAAATGATCGAGTTGTAGCCGGCCTTGCGCGCCAACTCGATGGCATCGATCGTCTCGGTCACGGTCCCGATCTGATTCAGCTTGATCAGAATTGCGTTCGCTATGCCTTCGTTGATCCCGCGAGACAACCGCTCGGTGTTGGTGACGAACAGATCGTCGCCCACCAACTGGATTTTCTTCTTCGACGATTTCCCGCCGACACTCTGGGTAAGCTGCTTCCATCCCGCCCAGTCATCTTCCGCCATTCCATCTTCAATCGACACGATGGGATATTTCTCCGCCCAACTGGTCCAGTAGGCCGCCATCTCGTCGGAAGAATGCGACGACTTGTCCGATTTCTTGAACACGTACTTGCCGCTGGCCTTGTCGTAAAACTCGCTGGACGCGGGATCGAGCGCGATGCTTACCTGCTCGCCTGGCTTGTAGCCGGCCGCCGAAATCGCCTCCAGCACGATCTGAATCGCCTCTTCGTTGGATTTGCAGCTCGGCGCGAAGCCGCCTTCATCGCCAACCGCCGTCGAATAACCGTGCTTCTTCAGCGCCGCTTTCAGCGCGTGAAAAATTTCCACGCCCCAGCGCAGCGCCTCGGAAAAGTTCGGCGCGCCGACCGGCATGACCATGAATTCCTGAAAATCCACCGAACTATCCGCATGCGCACCGCCGTTCAGAATGTTCATCATCGGCACGGGCAGCAGATTTGCCGAACTGTCCGTCGAATAACGCGCCAGATATTTGTAAAGCGGCACGTTCTGCTCGGCCGCTGCCCCGCGGGCTGCCGCCATCGAGACCGCAAGAATTGCATTCGCCCCCAGTTTCGATTTCGTGGGCGTCCCGTCCAGTTCGATCATGCGCTTGTCCAGCGCCCGCTGATCCGCGGCGTCCAGACCACTCACCGCTTTCGCGATGTCTCCATTTACATTGGCGACGGCCCTGAGCACGCCCTTGCCCAGATACTTGGACTTGTCACCGTCGCGCAACTCCAGGGCTTCATGTTCGCCCGTCGATGCTCCCGACGGCACCGCCGCGCGCCCACGCGCGACCCCGCCCACGTAAACGTCAGCCTCCACCGTGGGATTGCCGCGAGAGTCGATAATCTGACGCGCATGAACTCGAGTAATCTTGGTGGACATATCCGTATATTCTCCTCAGTGATCGCGAATCAAAGATTCTACAGAAGAATGCCGGAAGAGTCACAACGCGCACGCGTGTGCGTTAGGTGGCTATCGTCAGCTTCAATTTGAGGTTGGCTCCGCGTTTGCGATCTAACTGGACACGCAGACGGAGCGGGTCAAAGCCCGGCGTCGAAAGTTGCAGGCAGTAAATTTTTGACCTTGTAAAGTAGCAAGGGAAAACCCTCCGTGGTCGTTCGTCGCGGTTGTCCGTAAGACTGTTTTCCAGTCCGGACTAAACTCTTGTACCAAGACATTTGTCAGCGGTGAGCCTACCGGGTCTTGTACAACTGCAGACAAAGACTTCACCAATTGAACGTCGGCAAGCTCGATGACTTGATATTGGGCATCGATTTTTAGCGGTAGACATAACAGGCCGACTATCGTGGCTAGGCAAGGAAGCGATTCATTTAAGAAGTTTACATCCTATAGCTTTTGAACGGATTGTCTCATGCCTAGTAAACGCCGCGCTTACACTGTTTCGGGCTCTTCGATCAGCGATTCCTGCCGCACCACAATCACGATCCCCGAATCCGTAACATGAAACCGCCGCTTGTCCGCTTCCACGTCGTAACCGATCTCGGTACGCTCGGGCAGCGTAACGTGGCGGTCGATGATCGCGCGGCGAATGCGCGAATAGCGTCCCACGTTCACGTGGTTGTAGATGATCGAGTCGGTGACCTCGCTATAACTATTGACGCGCACGTCGTACCCGAGAATCGAGCCCTTCACGCGGCCTCCGGAGATGATCGAGCCGCCCGCCACGATGGAATCGATGGCCACGCCCATGCGTTCGGGATCCGCAAAAACGAACTTGGCCGGCGGATACTGATGCTGCCATCCGCGTAATGGCCATTGCTTGTCGTACAGATTGAAAATGGGCGACACCGACGTCAGGTCCATGTTCGCTTCGTAGTAGGCGTCCAGTGTCCCCACATCCCGCCAGTACAGCGCGTCCTTACGATTCTCATCCACGAAGTTGAACGCAAACACCCGGTGTTTTGAAATGATCCGCGGCAAAATATCCTTGCCAAAGTCGTGCGCCGACTTCGGATCCTCCGAATCCGCCAGCAAAATCGGAATCATCAGGTGGGTATTGAAAATGTAGATGCCCATCGACGCGTTGCAGTACCCCGCGTGGTGCGGAGACTCCTTGGGATGCGCCGGCTTTTCGTCGAAGCCCTTGATGCGATAGTCCTTGTCCACCTCAATCACGCCGAACTGCCGGGCCGCCTCCTTAACCGGAATCTCCAGGACCGCGCAGGTAACGTCCGCGCCGGCATCCACATGCTGCTGCAGCATGCGGCTGTAATTCATTTTGTAGATGTGATCGCCCGAAAGGATGAACACATATTTGGAATGTTCGCTGCCGATCGAATAAATATTCTGATACACGGCGTCGGCGGTGCCCTGATACCACTGGTTCGAAACGCGCATCTGCGGAGGGAGCACCTCAATGTAGTCACCCAGGCCCATCAGCGGCGACCACCCGGCCCGAATGTGCCGGTTCAAGCTCAGCGCCTTATATTGGGTCAGCACGAATACGCGCCGAAGCTCGGAGTTGATGCAATTGGAGAGCGTGATGTCGATGATGCGGTAGAGCGCCCCGAAGGGGACGGCCGGTTTGGCCCGATCGCGGGTCAAGGGCCACAGCCTCTCACCCTGCCCGCCTGCGAGGAGAACCCCTATGGCGTCGCGCATCTCGGACATGATCAACCCCCAGGCCGCGCGTTTCGAAAGCGGCACATTCTAACAGCACAACCGTATAGAAGGGCAATACCCTGGTTCCCCCAAGGTCCGCCCTGTTGCCGCCCGTAAGGGTACAGCGCAGCTCTTGTAGGGGAGGGGCTTGCTCCTCCCGGCCGACCCGACTCGGCTTACCTTCTGCGGAACGAAGGAAGCACGAGGGCGTTCCCATGGAAAGCAACGTCACCAAGCCAGACACGATGCCCGGCCCACGTGCTTCTAATCCCAACCAACATCGAACTCCCGAACTATTTACTATCGATCTATACGTACCTAGCTCATCAACACCCCCTCAACTCCCGCCACGAATCGCCCTCTCCGCCGAAAGATTGCTTGACACCTATGGCCAGAATTGATTAGAAGATGCATCAACCTGTCCACGTGCACATGCAAAGCCAGCATCCAGCATGCGATAATCTTCAGGGGCGGTGCACCGCTTATAGTGACGCCGCAAGATACCAATCCGAACCGGATTGGGGGTGAATATAACGTGGCTGAAGTCATCATCCAGGAAAGTGAATCTCTGGAGAACGCTTTGCGCCGTTTCAAACGCAAGGTGCAACAGGAAGACATCATCAAGGAAATCAAGAAGCATAGCTTCTATATGAAGCCCGGTGAAAAGCGCCGGGCCAAGGAAGCGCTTTCGCGGAAGCGACTGCGCAAGAAGCAGCGGCGGGAAGCGGACTAGTTTTTCGGCGGCCCCGGCCTCTCTGGCCGGGGCCGCCATTTCCCTCCTCGCCTAAGCCTCAGCGCCGCACTTCCGTGATGTAGACCCGGTAAAGCAGAGAAGTTGGGGTTGCGTTGCAGCTCGTACCCTCAGGCCCAAGGAGATCCGTGTACCCGGTTCCCCCGGATCGCGGAATCCTCATCTCCCGGCCCTTGGTGCAAGGTGCGCCCTCCCCGCTGCCCGCACTGGGTCAAGGGAGAGCGGCTCATGGAATTCCACGATAAGGTCCTGAAGTGTTCGGAGTGTGGTGCGGAGTTTGTCTTTACCGCCGGCGAACAGATGTTTTTCGCCGACAAAGGCTTCAAAAACGAACCCAAACGTTGCAAAGGTTGCAAAGCGAAGCGCGCCGAAGGCGCTGGCCCCGGCGGTGGCGGCGGCCACACAGATGCGCTCGGAGACCAAGACCACTTGTTCGCAGTGCGGCAAGGA
This sequence comes from uncultured Acidobacteriota bacterium, assembly GCA_963729285.1. Taxonomy (GTDB): domain Bacteria; phylum Acidobacteriota; class Terriglobia; order Acidiferrales; family UBA7541; genus Acidiferrum. Next base: position 16,312 of record CAVSNL010000035.1, on the reverse strand, counting down.
CACCACCGTTCCCTTCCGTCCGACGCAAGGCCGCCCAGTCTTCTGCCGGGAATGCTTCCAGCAACGCCGGGCCATGGGCGCCGCGTAGCATTGGCACAGCCATTCCTGGCTGTGCTCCACTAAGCTTCGCCGAATTGTTCGACGTAGCACGCGCAAGGTTACCTGTCTCCCATCCCTGTTGTATGCCCATCTTCCTGCGAAATCTATGACACTGCGGCCTTGTCCTATGGCCGATTTTCGGTCACTCGAATTCCGCGCCCACAACCTGATGTAATTTCGGGACGAGCAGCGTATGATACCGCTTCTCAGTCCCCTACAGGACCATGGCGACCCCGGAGGGCCACCTCATGGCTCACCGCTTTACGATTGGCGTAGAAGAGGAATTCCAGATCATCGATCCCGCCACGTGCGAGCTGCGCTCTCACGTCATGCAGCTGGTGTCCGCCGCTTCGCCCGACATCGTCGAGCAAGTCAAACACGAGATGCACCAGTCCATCGTCGAAACCGGCACCAGGATCTGCGAAAACGTGAGCGAGCTGCGCATCGAAATGCACCGCACGCGCGGCGAACTCGTAGCCGCCGCAGAACGCGTCGGCCTGCAAGTGGCCGCTGCAGGCACCCATCCTTTCTCCAGCTGGATCGATCAGGTCATCTCTCCCGGCGAACGCTATGAACATATCGTCGAAGAACTGCAGCAACTCGCGCGCTCTCTCCTGATCTTCGGCATGCACGTTCACGTGGCCATGCCCGACAAGCAGACCACCATCGACATGATGAACATGGTGCGCTATTTCCTGCCGCACCTTCTTGCGCTCTCCACGAGTTCCCCGTTCTGGATGGGCCGCAACACCGGCTTGAAGTCGTTTCGGACCACGGTATTCCGCCGCTTTCCGCGCACCGGCATTCCCGAGCAGTTCGAGTCCTGGAGCGCTTACGAAAATTTCACGAATCTCCTGATCAAGCTCAACTGCATCGACACCGGAAAGAAAATCTGGTGGGACGTTCGCCCACACCCGACGTTTGGCACCCTGGAGTTCCGCATGTGCGACGTCACCACGAAAGTCGAAGAGGCTGTGGCCATCGCCGCGCTCACGCAAGCCATCGTCGTCAAGCTGCACCGCCTGTACACCCGCAACATGAGTTTCCGCCTCTACCGCCGCGCGCTCATCGAGGAGAATAAATGGCGCGCAGCGCGCTATGGCATCGAAGGGAAGCTGATCGATTTCGGCAAAGAAGCGGAAGTGCCGATGCGCGAGCTGGCTACCGAACTGCTCGAATTTGTGGACGATGTAGTCGACGACCTCGGGAGTCGCGGCGCCGTCGAATACGTTCACACCATTTTGAACGAGGGCACCAGTGCCGAACGCCAGCTTCGCGTCTATCAGGAAACCAACGACCTGCGAGCCGTCGTCAAACATCTGGTGGAAGAAACCCGCGGGGGCGTGATTCACCCGCGAGCCTCGTCCGTCCATGCGATAAATTAATGAGCAGGTTGGCTGAGGCCCTGGCTCGCGTACGGTTGTCTTCGGAAAATATTAAGCGGATGTTTGGCGACGATGCGCCGCGCCGGATTCCCCCTGAGGAGCAAGCCATGCAACCTTTGAAAAAGGTCGGTCTTCTGTGCGGGCGCGAATACAGCTTCCCGCCCGCTTTCATGGCCAGAGTGAACCAACTCGGTAAGGCCGATGGGGTCGCCGCAGAATTCGTGAAGCTCGGCGGCACGCGCATGAACGAACGCGCGGAATATAGCGTCATCGTCGATCGCATCTCGCACGAAGTCGAGTATTACCGCGGCTACCTCAAGCACGCGGTACTGCAGGGCACTTACGTCATCAACAATCCCTTCTGGTGGACCGCCGACGATAAATTCTTCAACTATTCCATCGCCGCCAAGCTCGGGATTGCCATTCCCAAGACCGTCTTGATGCCCCAAAAGGGCTATCCCAGCGATGTGGACATCACTTCCGAATCTCTGCACAACCTCAAATATCCAGTCGAGTGGGACGCGCTCCTCGACTATGTCGGACGTCCCGCCATCCTTAAGCCATTCTCCGGCGGCGGCTGGAAACACGTCTACAAGGTGAACAATCGCGAAGAACTCCTCGCCGCCTACGACAAGACCGCGCCCTATTGCATGACCTTGCAGGAGTTCATCGACTTCACCGGCTACGTGCGCTGCTTCACCTTCGGCAAAACCGACATCCTCCCGGTGCGCTACGATCCCAAAGAGCGGCGCTACCTGGTGGAGCACGACTATCTCTCCGATGATCTCGGCGCGCGCATCGTTCAGGACGCGCGCACCATCAACCAGGCCCTCGGCTACGAAATGAACACCATCGAGTTTGCCATCAAGGACGGCGTTCCTTACGCCATTGACTTCCTCAATCCCGCGCCCGATTTTGAACGGGATCGCATTACCGAGTTCTACTTCGATCACGTGGTCGAGCAGATGGCTCACCTGGTCATCGATCGCGCACTTACCGGCAACGTCGCAAACACTTGGCCGCGCTGGGAAGAGATGCTCGGCAAGGGCGCGGCCAGCGGCTTTGTCGGCACACCGAAACCCGGAGCCGCCAGGCTTGGCATCGCTGGTCAACCTGCCGTAGAAGGCCCGTCTGCTGTCGCGGGACAATCCGCGGCCGCAGCGCAATCCTCCGCGGCCTCCACATTCACGACCCCGATGTCCACAGGCCCGGCCGGAGTCAAACCAAAATGACGAGCGCCACCGCGCCCACTCCCACGGCGGCGAATCCAGCCGAGCACTGGCACGCTTTGCTGCACCCTGCGCTGGAGAGTTCTCCGAATTTCGCGGGAGAGTTTTTCGCGCGCCTGCGCGCCGCGAAATTAACCTTCGGCGATCGCGTCCATTGTCCGTTTTTGCGCCCATTTTTTCTTTCATCGGAAGACGAGCAGCGCGTTCGTGTTGTTGCCGAAACGATTGCCGATCTTGGGGAGCGCGTCGTCTCCGCGGCTCTGGCCGATGCTGGTCTTTTCGGGCAATTGCATCTCCGTCCGGACGAAGAGCGTCTCGCACGCATGTCCGTCGGATACGGGCGCGCCAGCACGTCCTCGCGCCTCGACGCTTTCCTGCTGCCGGACTCGCTGAAATTCGCCGAGTACAACGGTGAAGCGCCTGCCGGAGCCGGCTACTCCGAAACGCTTGCCGAAGTGTTCCGCGAATTGCCGCTGATGGCGCAATTTTCGCAGGCAGTACGAAGTGCACAGCTACCCGCTGAGTGCGAAGTTGCTGGACGCGCTTGTCGCCAGCTATTTCGACTGGGGCGGCACCTCCAAGCGGCCGCAAATGGCCATTGTCGATTGGCGCGAAGTTCCGACCTGGAGCGAATTTGAGATCCTGCAGGCCCGCTTTGAAAAAATGGGCGTGCCCGTGGTTCTGGCCGATCCTCGTGACCTCGACTTCAATGGAAAAACGCTCTCCGCAAACGGCAAGAAAATCGACCTCCTCTACCGGCGCGTACTCATCAACGACATCGTCGCTCGCCCAGATGAGTGTGCCGCGCTCGTCAAAGCCTACGAAGCGAATGCGCTGTGCGTCGCCAACACCTTCCGCTGCAAAATCCCGCACGTGAAAGCCTTCTTCGCGGTGCTCACCGACGAGCAGAACGCGAAGCTCTTTTCCCACGACGAACGCGAACTCGTGCGGCAGCATATTCCATGGACCAGAGTGGTCGCCGACGTCAGCACCTCACACTACGGCGAGCCCGTCGAACTGCTCGCTTTCATTCGCAAGGAGCGCGAGAACCTGGTGCTTAAGCCCAGCGACGAATACGGGGGCACCGGCGTGACTCTCGGATGGGAAACGAGCGAGCACGATTGGGACGCCACGATGGAAAAAGCGGTTTCCGCCGTCCGCGCTGGCGGCGACGCCGGCTGCTGGATCGTGCAGGAACGCATACCCATCCGCCGCGAAGTCTTCCCCTGGATCACACCGGCGGGCGGCGTCGAATTTAAAGACATGCTCGTCGATTTCGCTCCTTATCTCTTTCGGGGCAAGCTGTCCGGCTTCCTCACGCGCCTGAGCGCCACGGGTCTCGCCAACGTGACCTCTGGCGGAGGCCAAGTCCCCGCCTTCCGGGTCACCCCGCGGATGGCTTGAGAGCCTGCTCAGTCTGCGCCGTAGCATCCCGAATTCCCGTACAATGCGGGTTTGTCCTTTCCGATGACTCACTACATCAATCGAATCACCATCGAGAATGAAGGCAAGCAGTACTATGCCTATAGCGAAGACCTGCCCGGCGTGTACGGTATTGGCACTTCGATGGAAGAAGCCAAGACCAGCATTCTCGACGCCATCCTCATCTACCTTGTTCAGCGCAAGAATGCCGGTCACGCGCTTCCGCTCTGACGCGTTCCAAACTTTTGGTCCAGTATTAACGGCCCAATACAAATCGTCGCGGAATTTGTTAAAATATTTTCCATGGGGACATTTGGTTTGCCGCAGCCCGACCTGATGCCCGGCGCGAAAAACGCCGTGGAAACTTGCCTCGCTGTTAAACCTGGCGAGCACGTTGCGCTCATTGCCGACGAGGCCAGCCGGTCCGTCGCTGCCAGCCTTGCCGCCGCGTTGGACGCCCGGCACGCTACCTGCACAGGCTTGCTGCTGGAGGATTTTGGCCCGCGCCCGATGAAGGCGGCGCCGGGTCCGGTGCTTGAGGCTCTCGAGACCGCCGATGTCGGGGTCATGTGTATGACGCCGCAGCCTGGGGAGCTTGGGGCGCGGATGGCTATCGTCAAGATCGTAGAGCGGCGGCAGATTCGCTACGCGCACATGGTCGGCGTAACACCGGAGATCATGCGGCAAGGGATGCGCGCTGACTACAAAATGGTGGATCGGCTGAGTGACCGGCTCCGCGATCGCATGCTTCGCGCGCAGACTTTGACGGTCAAAACCGAATCCGGGACGACCATTGCCGCTCATTTCGATCGCGGGCTTGACTGGGTCAAGACCAGCGGGTTGATCAGCCCGCGCTACTGGTCGAACCTTCCGGCCGGAGAGGTTTTTACTACGCCAGCGACGGTGGATGGGACGTTTGTGTGCGACGCCACCGCCGGCGATCACTTCAACGGCAAGTACGGCGACCTGCAATCCACGCCGCTTACTTTGAAGATCGCGAATGCGCGGCTGGTCGAGGTTCATTGCGAGCGCAAGGACCTGGAACAGGAATTCTGGGACTACTGTCACACGGACGAGAATAGCGACCGCGTCGGCGAGTTGGCCTTCGGCACCAACCTGGGGCTGTCCGAGATGATTGGAATTTTGCTCCAAGATGAAAAATTTCCCGGCGTGCATATTGCGTTTGGGGACCCTTACGGCAGCCAGACCCACGCAGACTGGAAGTCCGGGACTCACGTTGACGTGCTGACGCGGAAGTGCGACGTCTGGATCGACGCCGACCAGATCATCTCCAAAGGCAAATACCAGCTCGACCACCTCGGCTTGGCCTAGAGGTTACTTTCTGGAAGTTGCATTCGCTGCGAAGCACGGGTTCTTTCCTTCCTCGAACCTCCCTTGAAGTCACGATCCGCTTGCTCGCTGAATTTTGGAAAGCGCCCCCACCCCCTATGGTTTTTGCGCAGTGATTTGATTCTATGGGACTTAGCGTTTCGTTTGGCGCAATGATTTGTTTCTAAAGGAGTTAGACGAATTTTGCGGCTGGTCGGAGAAATTGGGGCGGAGGAGAGAGCGATTCGAACGCGGAATTGACTTAACACGGGGTATAGTACCATACAGTAATGATCGTTGTCAAGTTAATCTTTGTGGGGTGACGTTTCGAATCGCAGTTCGCTCGGATTATTGGTGGTAAGCTGCAGGAAACGAGATGGAATCCAGGTAAGTCGCTGACGGAACCGCGTTCCTGGCGTCGGGCGCGTTTCGTGATTTGGCGACTCCCCTGCGACGGCGCATTTGGTCTAGAATGGCGGCCGTGGGGGTGAATTATGCGTGCCGATGGCGCTGAAGTTTCCTGGGACACTGAGAAATCCAAATGGCTGGTTCGCATCTCGTCGGGGGACGAAGTTATGCGCCGGTATTGTAAGCTGCCCAGGGATGCTGGGGAGCCTCAGCTGCGGTCCGCAGCGGAGCAGACAGTGCGCGATGATGGGTACGAGTTGGATGCGGCTCTGATTACAATCAAACGGTAAACGTTAACGTTCGTGTGGCGCGGTGGCGACGAGAAAGCAAGTTCCTCAGGGGCTAAAGCGCTCCGTGCCCGGCGCGTTTGCGTCAGAGTTAAAGCTCCTCCCTCGTAAAAAAACAAGGAAACAGCAGATCCCTCGCGCTGCTCGGGATGACAGTGTGGCAGCGCGACATGTGAAACTAGAGAGAGGTTAGAAGAGGCGAGCGACGTATTCGCGCATTTCGTTCTTCCAGTAGGGCCAGTCGTGGCCGCCTTGGGGGCCCCAGTCGTCTAGCGAGTGGCGGATGCCTTTGCTGGCCAGGATTTGAGAGAGGCGGTAGGTGGGGGCGGGTTTTTCCCACTGGCCTGTGCCGGTTACCAGGTGGATGTCGCAGGTGGCTAGTTGGCCGTATACCCACGGGTCGCTGAGGTTCTGCAGGTAATCTACCGGATTGTTGAAGTAGAAATTGTCGTCGTACATTCCGTCCATGAAAGTTTTCAGGTCGTAGACGCCGGACATGGCGAAGCAGCGCTTGATTACGTCGGGGTGCTTGAAGAGGGAATTTGCGGCGTGGTAGGCGCCGAAGGACATGCCCATGGTGGAGATGCCTATGCCGGGGGATTTGCAGTTGTCCCAGATGAAGGGGACGACTTCTTCGCGGAGGTAGGCGTCGAAAACGGATTGGACGTAGCTGCGGTGGAAGGGATGGGCGTTGCGATTGTAGAAGCTGGCACCGTTGATCGAGTTTACGCTGAAAAGTTTTAGTTTGCCGGCCTCGAGGAAGTCGGACAGAGTGCCGACCATGCTTTGATTTTCGAGTTCCCACTCATCACCGGCGCTAGTGGGGAAACCGATTAGCGGGGAACCCCAGTGGCCGTAGACTGCGACGCCCATGTCGAAACCCAGACGTGGGGAGTGCCAGCGGTGGTATTCGCGTTTCATGCTAAGAGTTTCCTCAGGGGCTAAAGAGTCTGTGTGAAGACTCAGCGGCCCGTTGATTTTGAACCACGAATACGAGCCTAGGACGATGACTCCTGACTACTTCGTTAAAGTTCTGGCTGCAGGGCGCTTAGTTGGCGCGCCACATTCGCGTCAAGTTAAACGCGGTGGTTGTCAGTGCCCACTCCACGGCAACTTTTTCCAGCCCGCGTCGGCGGAACCGCCGCATCCCCCGCTGCTCTTTCAGCACTCCGTTCACCGGCTCGACGATCGCTTTGCGCCGCCCGTAAATCATACCGCCCACGGGGTCCCGCAGTTTTCGTCGCATGCGGCGATGTGCCGGATCGCTGGCCCGCAGCCGCAGCCGGCCCCCGCGATTCAACCAGCGCGCCAAATTCGAGTCTGGAACATAGGCATCAATCTTGCGCTCCTCCAGAGCATGCAGATTGTTCACCGAGAAGAATCCGCTGTCGGCACTGGCGCGTTGCGGTTTCTCTCCGCACTGCTGCTCCACCAGATCCACCATGGGCAGCAGCAATTCATTGTCGTTGGTCTCCTGCGTCACCCGCTGCGCCACAATCAAGTGATCCTCGCTGACCGCCATCGTGGCGGTGTAGCCCAGCGTGAATCCGCCGCGCTCGCGCAGAAAACGGCTGTCCGGATCGGTCCGCGACACCTTGTGCAGGCCCGATTTATGCAGCCGCTCCAACCGCTCAGGAATTCCGGCAAGTTGCTGTTCCAGCCGCTCGATCACTTCGCGGTCCACTTCATGGCCCGCACCTTCGTTGGGGTCGTCCGCATCACACTGCTGCTGCCAACGACGAATGTCCCGCCGAATGCGCGCCCGCGCGTCCCGCAGCGCTTGCTCGGTGTCCACGCGATTCCGCGAGGCGTTTGCCGCGATGCGTGTCGAGTCAATCGCCACGTGGCCGAGCTTGCCCAGTTTCGCTTTCCGCGCCAACTCCACCACTTGCGTGAACAAATCGTTCAATCCCTTCGCGTGCCGCCGCCGAAACGCGTTCAGTGTCCAGTGATCCGGCGCGGCCCCGCCCGCCAAATAGCGAAACGCCAAATCCTCGCGAATGCGCTGTTCCAACCTTCGCGAACTGGTCACCCCCAGCGCGTAGGCGTACAGCCAAACCGAAGCCAACCTCTCCGGCGCGTAGGCGGGGCCGCCTTCTTCCCCGTACTCTTTCCTAAAAGCGTTCAAGTTGAGCTTCGCCACCACGCGCCGCACGAAAAAACAGAGATGACCCGAACCCAACACATCCCGCACGCTCGGCGGCAGCAAATACGCCTGGTCCGGGTTGTACTCCAAAAATTTCGTCATCGCGTCCCCTCTCTCATGCAGTATAAGAGACGCGTCAACCCGAGTTCTCACACAGACTCTAAAGCCCAATTTTGACTCGTCGTGAATGTCGGAGCTAAAGCTCCGACCCCCTAACAGCGGCGGCTCTCGGTAAACGAGGAAGAGAAGTATGCCAGTCGAATTCCTGACCGGCAACCGTTGTCGGAAGTTCGGGCGGGTTGCGGCGCCGGTGGCGGGCGGGGTTGCGCTCCGACTCACGCGTGTATAATGGCGGCCACGCAACGCCTGACGGAGAGGAGCCTGTCAAATGGCTACGGCATCACACGGAGCAAAACCATCACCTGAGAGAATTTTCGCGACGCTCACTGCGTTTCAGCAGACGGAGGCTTTGAAGGCGGCGATTCAACTGGATATCTTCACCAAGATTGGGGAGGGAGCGAACGACGTCAGCTCGCTGGCAAAGGCGATTGGCGCTTCCGAGCGCGGCGTGCGGATTATTTGCGACTACATGACGATTTTTGGTTTTTTAAGTAAGGAGAACAATCGATACGGGCTTACGCAAGATTCCGCTGCTTTTCTGGACCGGCGGTCGCCTGCGTATATGGGGTCAATGTCGAACTTCCTTGCTTCGGACATGCACCGGAAGAGTTTCGGGGCTTTGGCGGAGGCGGTGCGCAAAGGCGGTTCGGCAGTGCCGGATGGGGACAACACGCGGCCGCGGGATGATTTTTGGGTGGAGTTTGCGAGGTCGATGGGCGGATTGGCATTACCGGGAGCGGAGTTCATCGCGGCACTGATCGGGGCTTCGGAAGGTAAGCCGTGGAAGGTGCTGGACATCGCGGCGGGGCATGGGATGTATGGAATTACGATTGCACGAAGAAATCCGGCGGCGCAGATTGTGGCGCTGGATTGGCCCGCGGTGGTGAGTGTGGCGCAGGAAAACGCCAAGAGGCTTGGGGTTGCCGAGCGCTACAGCACGCGGCCCGGCAGCGCTTTCGAAGCCGACTTCGGTGAAGGCTACGATTACATTTTGCTGACCAACATCCTGCATCATTTCGATCCGGCGGGTTGCGAGAAGCTTATGCGGCGGGTGCACGGGGCGCTCAAACCCGGCGGTAAGGCGATTACCCTGGAATTTGTGCCCAACGAGGACCGTGTTTCGCCGCAGATTCCTGCCGCGTTTAGTTTGGTGATGCTGGCGAACACGGATGTTGGCGATAGCTATACGTTCGCGGAGATGGAAAAAATGTGCGGCAACGCGGGCTTTTCGAAGACGACGCAGCATCCAATACCGGAGATGCCGCAAACGGTGCTTGTTTCGGAGAAATAGCTTTGAAAAAAGCCAAGATAAAAAAGCCCAAGAAGTCCGCCAAGCGCGAAGGCAACAAGAGAAATGGGAACGGGAAAAGCGACGCTTCGCTGCGGAAGGAACTCGCCTATTTGCTGAAGGGTGGCGGGGCGCACGTTCATTTCATGGATGCGGTCGAGGGCTTTCCGGAGGGGAAGCGCGGGACCTATGCTCCGGGGCTGGCTCATACCGGTTGGCAGCTGCTGGAACACGCGCGTCTGGCGCAGTGGGACATCCTGGAATTCGTCCGCAACCCGAACCATGTGTCCCCGGAATTTCCGGAAGGCTATTGGCCAAAGACCCCGGCTCCGCAGGCGGAGGACGAATGGAACGACAGTTTGTTCAAGTTTCGGCGGGATTTGCGGGAGATGGTGCGGCTGGTCGAAAATCCGCGCAACGACCTGCACGCACCTATTCCGCGAGGCGACGGGCAAACTCTATTGCGAGAGGCGTTGGTTCTTGCGGACCACAACTCTTATCACCTGGGGCAGCTTGTGGATCTGCGGCGGGCGCTGGGGAGCTGGCCTGAGGGGTCGAAGTAACGAAATAACGAAGTAACGAAATAACGAGACAAACCGGGTCGAAACTGCGTGACGGCGCAGGGATTTGGGCGTTGCTTAGTATTGTGTTTTGTTGTCGAGCTTTTTCCAGGCCGAGAAAATCGCCAGCGACTCATCCCGCAGAAACTGTGCCATGGGGATTCGGCGCATTTCATGTGCATGCTTTAGTTCTTCGTAGATGAAGGCGTCGTCAAATCCGGCCGCAGCCGCGTCGGCGGCAGTGCCTCCAAAGAAAACACGAGATGGACGCGCCCAGTAGATTGCGCCCAAGCACATCGGACAGGGTTCGCAGGTGGTGTAAAGATCGCAGCCCGCAAGTTGGAAGGCGGCGAGGACTCGGCAGGCTTCGCGAATGGCTACGATTTCGGCGTGGGCGGTGGGATCGTTCGTGGGGGTGACGCGATTGGCGCCTTCGGCGAGGATGCGGCCGTCTTTGGCGATGACCGCGCCGAAAGGGCCGCCGCCGGAGCGCAGGTTGTCGAGCGCAAGGGTGATGGCTCGACGCATAAATTCGGTGGAGGCGGGTGGATGGGTGGTTGCCGGCATGGTTGGTCGGTGATTTCGGCATTCAGCTTGCCCGTGTCTGAAAAAAATCGCAACACACTGGAGCTGGTCCCCTGCGAAGCTGCCTGGAGTACTGCACGATCGTGCGTACGTTTAGGGAACCGACCCAGGTCGCGGAGGAGCAGGCGACCTCGAAAAAGGACCCGCTCAAGCGCACCCTTGGATGTGCCTTCTGCATGCGCCCCCACATGCATCCGTATGGGCTGCTTCGCAGATCAGGGAGAGGTGACGAGTAGCGGGGTCTCTGCTGCCTGCTTACCGGCTCGGGCGATCGGGGTTGCAAGGCGCGGATTTGGCGGTAGGATGTAGCGGTAGATTGGACTGCCGGTGGCGGCTGATGAGAGTCGCCGGCGCCACGCAGCGACGAGGGGGACTTCCGTGATCAGCATTGAAAATTTGAGCCGTCGTGGATTTCTGAAGGGGATGGCGGGGACTAGCGCGTTTGTGATCGGCGTGAGCCTGCTGCCGGAGTCTTTGCTTGCGGTGGGTGGGGACGTGACGTCCGTGAATCCGGCGGGGCCGATGAAGAAGGCGGCGCTGCAGCCTAGCGTGTACCTGGCGATTGATACGGACGGAACTGTGTACGTGATTGCGCATCGTTCGGAGATGGGGAATGGCGTGCGGACTTCCCTGCCGCGCATCGTTGCGGATGAATTGGATGCGGATTGGGCGCGCGTGAAAGTGGTGCAGGCTACCGGGGATGAGAAATACGGGGATCAGGATACGGACGGGTCGCATTCGGTGGTGAGCTTTTTCATTCCGTTGCGCGAGGCGGGGGCGGCGGCGCGATTGATGATGGTGCGGGCGGCGGCGCAGCAGTGGAATGTGCCGGCGACGGAATGCTCGACGGAATTGCACACGGTGGTACACAAGGCTTCGGGAAAGAAATTGGGTTATGGGGAGCTTGCCGAAGCGGCTTCGAAGCTGGAAGTACCGAAGAAGGAAGATTTGAAGCTGAAGCCGCGCAGCGAGTGGCGTTACATCGGGAAGGACGCGGTCAGCTACGATTTGAAGGATTTGTGCACCGGCAAAGGCGTTTACGGGCAGGACGTGCGCATGGATGGGATGTTGTATGCGAGCGTGATGCACCCGCCGGTTCTAGGCAGTTCGCCGAAATCGATCGACAACACGGCGACGCTGGCCGTTGGGGGAGTGAAGGGGACCGAAACGATCGATACGTTTAAGCCGCCCGTGGTTTACCAGGCGCTTGGTGGCGTGGCGGTGCTGGCGGACAACACGTGGTCGGCGATGCAGGGGAAGAAAAAGTTGAAGGTGGAGTGGGCGACGAGCGCGCACGGCGTGTACAACTCGGATGCGTACAAGAACGAATTGAGAGAGACGGCGCGGAAGCCGGGGAAAGTTGTGCGCGAAGTTGGAAATGTGGACGCGGCGTTTGCGAAGGGCGGAAAAGTAGTGGAAGCGGAATATTATGCGCCGCTGCTGGCGCATGCTTCGATGGAACCGCCGGCGGCGCTGGCGGTATATCGTGATGGGAAAGTGGAGGTGTGGGCGCCTACGCAGAGTCCCGTGGGAGCGCGCGACGCCATTGCTGCCGCGGTGGGAGCGAAGAAAGAAGATGTGACCGTGAACGTCACGCTGCTGGGCGGCGCGTTCGGACGGAAGTCGTTTCCGGATTTCGCGGTGGAGGCCGCCGTACTTTCGAAGAAGACCGGGAAGCCCGTGAAAGTGGTGTGGAGCCGCGAGGACGACATCAAGTTCGATACCTACCATTCGGTTTCCGCGATGTACATGAAAGCGACGCTGGGTGCGGACGGAAAGCCGACGGCTTGGCTGCAGCGCACGGTGTTTCCTCCGATCGGATCGACGTTTGATGCGGGCGCGGTGTATTCGAGTGCGGACGAACTTGGGCTGGGCTTCAGCGATTTGCCCTTTGCGATTCCGAATCATCGATCGGAGAATGGGCCGGCTACGGCGCACGTGCGCATTGGATGGTTTCGGTCCGTTGCCAATATTTATCACGCGTTCGGGATTCAGTCGTTTTCGGACGAGCTTGCGCATACGGCTGGAGCAGATCCCGTGCAGTACACGCTGGCGCTGCTGGGGCCGGACCGCATCGTGCCGAAGAGCGAATTGCCGAAGGATTACACCAACTATGGCGGGGACTACGCGCAGTATCCGATCGACACGGCGAGGTTCCGGCGCGTGGTGCAGCTGGCGGCGGAAAAATCGGGTTGGGGAAAGAAGAAATTGGGGAACGGCGTGGGCATGGGGATTGCGATGCATCGCAGCTTTTTGACGTATGTAGCGACGGTGGTGACCATGCATGTGGATGACGCGGGCCGAGCGCACATCGATCGCGTGGATACGGCGCTGGACGCCGGAACGGTCGTGAATCCGGAGATGGTACGCAACCAGTTTGAGGGTGCGGCAACCATGGGTACGAGCATTGCGTTTTTTGGCGAGATCACTGCGACGAATGGGGTGGTCGACCAATCCAACTTTGACGATTACCCGATGGCGCGGATGAATAATGCGCCGCGCGAGACGCACGTGCACATTGTGGCGAGCGATGCGCCACCGGGCGGGGTTGGCGAGCCTGGGTTGCCGGCGTTCGCGCCCGCGTTGTGCAATGCGATTTTCAGTGCTACGGGGAAGAGGATTCGGGAGTTGCCTTTGTCGAAGGCGGGTTTGGCTTAGCGGGGTTGGCTTACATAGATACTCGGGAGAGGAGCGGCACGCCAGGTTTGGGTAGTCCGCTTTCGGGTTTGCGCTCTCTTCGAGGGTGGTCGTCGGAACACAGGCAGGAATGCCTGTGCTACTTGGTGGTGCCGAGATTTTTGCATCTTGCCGAGATGGGGCGCAGCAGTGCTGCGCTTCTACAATTAGTTTTCGCGATCTACGATTCCTTTTGGGCGTTTTGATTTTTTGTGCTTTCGCTCTCTGCGGGTTTTTGCCGGCGCTTGCGCAGCGCAGATATGTTTTGCCGCAGATCGATCTGCCTCATCCCTACTACTATCACGAAATGTATTTGCCGCAATTGACGAGCGGGCCGAGCAGCGTGGCTTGGTCGCCGGACTCGCGCGAAGTGGTGTACTCGATGGCGGGTTCGCTCTGGCGGCAGGGCGTAGATTCGATGGTTGGGCTGCAACTGACGGATGGGCCGGGATACGACTACCAGCCAGATTGGTCGCCGGATGGAAAATGGGTGGTGTATTGCTCGTATCAGCACGATGCCATCGAGCTTTGGCTGCTGAATTTGGAGACGGGAAAAACGCAGCAGCTTACCGATGGCGGCGCGGTGAATGTGGAGCCAAGGTGGTCGCCGGACGGAAAGCGGATTGTTTATGTTTCAACGGCGTACAACAAACGGTTTCACATTTTCACGGCAGATGTGCGAGATGGAAAACTTGAAGCGGTTGAACGACTGACAGGCGAGACGAAGAGTCCCTTGCCCCGGTATTACTACAGCGCGTTTGATATGGAGATCAGTCCGGTATGGTCACGGGACGGAGGAGAGATTCTGTTTGTTTCTAACCGCGGACATATTCACGGCACCGGGGGATTCTGGCGAATGAAGGCGCACGCGGGCGCGGAAGCTCGGGAGATTCACTACGAGGAAACCAACTGGAAGGCGCGGCCGGATTTCTCGCCGGACGGTTCACGGATCGTTTACAGCTCGTATCTTGGGCGAAACTGGCACCAGCTTTGGGTCATGCCGGCGAATGGCGGCGATGTGTTTCCGGTTTCCTACGGCGACTGGGACGAAACCAATGTGCGATGGTCGCGCGACGGAAAGCAGTTGGCCTTTATTTCGAACCGCAATGGAAATACGGAATTGTGGCTGCAGACGATTCCCGGCGGAGCCCAACGACGCCTGGAAATGGCGAGGCCGCGTTATATGAATGCGCGGGTTCGCTTGCGTGTACGAGTGCAAGGAGCGAACGGGCAAACAATTCCGGCACGAGTGTCCGTTACCGACGCTGCCGGGCGTTTTTACGCGCCCTCGAATGCCTGGATCCATGCGGACGATGGTTACGACCGCGCGGAACGCCCGTTTGAAGCGCACTACTTCCATTTGCGGGGCGAAGAAGAGATCTTCGTTCCTCCTGGAAAGTTGGAGGTGGACGTCGTCAGAGGAGCATTTTTCTCGCGAAGCTATGTGGAGGTCAAACCTGGGCAGCCGGCGGATAAAGTGCTGACGGTGGTCCCTCGCGCGTGGACGGGTTTAGGAAACACTGCCTGGGTGAGCAGCGACTTGCACGTGCATATGAATTACGGAGGAATGTATCGGAACACGCCGGCTCACCTGGTCGAGCAAGCCGAAGCGGAGGATCTGGACATTGTCAACGATTTGATCGTGAACAAGGAGCAGCGGTTCCCGGACATCGCCTACAACGGAACCGGGATCGATCCCGCTTCGAAACCGGATGCGCTGTTGGTGCACGGGCAGGAGTTTCACACGAGCTACTGGGGGCATCGCGGTCTGCTGAACCTGCAGGGGAGCATACTTTTGCCAGGATATGCGGGATATCCGAATACGGCGGCGGCGAGTTTGTATCCGATGAATGCGGATGTGTATGACATGGGACACGCGAAGAAGGCGTGGTGGGGGCGGTGCATCCTTTCGATGAAGTGCCTGACCCCTTCGCAAATCCCCCGCAAAGAATTACGGATGAACTGCCCGTTGATGTGGCGCTTGGGAAATTGGACTACATGGAGATCGTGGGATTCAGCGATCACCGATCGACGGCGGCGGTGTGGTACCGGTTGTTGAATCTGGGATTTCGAATTCCGGCGGGGGCGGGAACGGATGCGATGGCGAACTATGCGTCGTTACGCGGACCCGTGGGGATGAACCGAGTTTATGCGCGTGTTGAGCCCGGACTTACGAAGATAGATGCGATGCTCGATGCACTGAAGAATGGGCGGACGTTTGCCACGAATGGACCTCTGTTGGATTTTTCGTTGGGTGGGAAGGAGATTGGCGGGGAGTTGAAGTTTGACGGGCCACAGGCGGAGGTTCCGTTTAAGGCGGCTTTGCGGTCGATTGTCCCGATTGGCAAGTTTGAGCTTGTTTGCAATGGACAGGTGGTGCGGACGCTGGGATTACACCCAATGGATGTCCGCGACTAGGAAACCCGACGAGGATGGGCGTCGAGACCCGAGCAAGGCGGTGCTGCAGAGTCTGCGAGAACGTTCGAGGACCACGGTGCGATTTCACTCGAGGACAGCGGGTGGTGCCTGGTGCGGGCGTCGAGCGACAAAGCGGAGTATCCGGTGCTGGACAATTATGTGTACGCGACGACTAGCCCGATTTACGTGACGATCGCGGGGCGGAAACTGAAGTCGCCGGAGGATGCGAAGTATTTTGTGGCTTGGGTGGAGCGGGTGATGGAGGAGACATCGAAATATCCGGACTGGAATTCGGAGGGGGAGAAGAAGTTGGTGATGGAGAGATTGGCGGAGGCGAAGGCGGTGTATGAGGGGTTGCGG
>CAVSNL010000034.1:0-63071 GCA_963729285.1 uncultured Acidobacteriota bacterium | reverse complement strand
CGGCGCTGCTGAAGAAGGGCAAGGCCTGAGGACGTAATCCTAACGATACAGCGCCCGTTTACTTCCTCCTTTACGACAAGTCGGCGCTCATTCGCCTCCTCCCAAACCGGGAGTCTGGGGCATGACGTGCGCCAAGCATCCATCACTTCTTCGTAGCTCCTCTCGCTGCTTGCCACGCACTCAAGAAGGTCGAGGATCAATCTTTCCGTTACTGCGTCGTCCATAGATCTTTCCTCCCCCGCGTGTCGTCTCAATATAGCGGGTACGGCCAAATTCCCTCCTAACTTAGCGAATCACGGGCAACCCTTCCATAATCCGGTAAGAGAAGGTTTGCCGACTAACCGCCCGGAACCTTCGATGGTCACTTTCCCGGAGCCTGATGGTCGGCGATCAACGGGCAGGAGTTTGTAGGCAACTAGAATTTCAACGCCATAGGATGATTCTTCTCATCCACGCGAGAAATCGACTCTCCTTGCTCTGGTTCGTTGCTGGCACTATTGGGGATCGGGTACGGGCACTCCCGCCTTCACATCCGTGTTGTGATAGGCGGTGATCTTCCATTCGTTTCCCTCCTTCACCAAGACCTGCAACAATCGTGTGCGGAGGCGTCCCTTGTCATCGGTATTCGTGCCGGGAAACAGCTTTTGAATTCCGGTCACGGACGTGAGCACTTCCACGACGGCAACATCCGGCCGGACGAACTTTAGGGAAACAATATCCTGCTTGAGGGTACTTCCGTGGAAAGGTCCCTTGAAGAGGTTGTCATGCTTTTCGATAAACGGTTGGCGTCCAGTGAAGAACTCCCCTCGGATGTTCGTGAAGGTGCCGTCGGCAGCGAAATGACGCGAGTAGGCGGCGGCATCCCCGGAATTCCAGGCAGCAATCTCTTCTTGAACGATGTTCCGAACGGCAGTTTCTTCAGGCGAAGCTTGGGGAGTGGCGGCGACGGTCGCACCTAATAGTACGGCGAGGAATAACAAACATTTCATGGCAGCCTCCGGACACCGCGAGGGCCGCGATTATAGCGAAGTCTCTTAGAGAAACGGATGAATCTAGAAATGCATGGATTCGGGCTATCACTTGAAGTCAGCTAGCTCGAGATGTCTCCGGGGCCTTTAGCTTGCGGATAGTGCTTGGGTCACGCGCAAACCGGACGAGTGGCCGGATGCCTGGTCACGCGACTCATCGGAGCTAAGGCTGGTTAGAACGCTTGGTTACACCAGTCTCGGCTCTTTGGCCAGCCTCACGTTGCTATTGTTGTAGTTCTTTCCGCATGAGTCGCAGAACAGTGCCCGGTATGTGGTTCCATCTTTCGCGCTGGCGTTTTGTAAGGGGTTCCAACCCTTTGCCTTGGTGAGCTTTCCAGCCTGGGTCAAACCTTGAAACAAATGCTCGCAGATGTAGTCCATTCCATCCGCTTCTACTTTTTTCGCATCGGCGAGCTTGTCGATCCAGATCGTTTGGGCCATGGGATTCCTCCGGCTTCAGGCTCCACTGTGGCACACGCGCAGACGCGTAGACGCCTGCCCAGAGGGGCAGATGTTCTCTGCCTAAACCTGGCCTCGAGGTTGAGGCTTAAAGTCGCGGGTCCGTAACGTTCTAATGTGAGATCGAGGTGTGGCGCGGTGGTTTAGGTGGAGCCTCTGGTTGCCGACCCTTTCGTTTGTCGGTGCCTCACTTCCCCGCCATGCTTCCGTTTCCACACCCCGCTCATGAACCGGACGTGCGGGTTTGCCACATCCGGCTCTCGGAGAAGCTGCGTAATCGCCATAGCATTGCCTGTGACGCCTCTGCAACTTCTGAAAACGACTCGGAGTTGGCGGGCTCATCGCCAATCTCCCTTTCTGTCGTCACTTTTTTCGTCCGCCTTCAACTAAGGCCCCTTACCTCCACCGGAGTTACCCGGCTTCGTCGGTACTACGAGCCTTTCCGTCATCCCAGACGGCCCGGCCTATTCTCACAAGTTCCGTTCATCCATTACCGCAATCGCCGCTGGGACTTCTCGTGTTGCGTATGGTCCCCTTTACTTGCATGCCGTCGCCAATACCCGGCAGGTTTGATGGAACTTTTTTATTCGCTCGTACCATTCCACCCAACTTCGGCCTTCCCTCGAACCGGGGCGGGTCGGCTCCTGCATTAGTCGGTTTCGGGGCCTGCTCAGCGTTCGCTCACGTTACGGCCTGCACGCTCGCCAAGTCGCCTCGCGTCTCTTTGCACCGAAGGCTTCGGCAGCTCGTTGCCTCGCCGCTGCTTCGATTGCTACCGGGTGGAGCGAATCAGTTCCCGGACGGGTTTAACTCTCGCTGTGGACCACCACCTTTTCACGGCGCACCCGGTTACCCGACTTCCAGGACTTGACCCAACTCCAAAGTTTGGAGAACCTGCAGTCCTTGACAAGCGCGCTTTGGTGGTGACAAATGAGGGCGCGGAGGAGGCCTTATGAAACGTACTTCTGTGTTCGTAGCTCTAGCGTTTCTTGCAGGACTCGGCATGGCTACTATGCCCGAAGCATTGGTACAAGCACGCCTCCAGAAGGGACGCGCACGCAGCGGACATGGCGGGTATAGAGAAACTCCACCAGAAAGACATTGAAGTTACTCTGTCCCAAGACCCGAAAGGGCTGTTGGACATCTGGACGGAGGACGCAGTGCGCTCATTCCGGGAAACCCGCCTGCGGTCGGCAAGCAAGCTATTCAGGCTGAAAACGCTGCAGCCCGCGCTCAATTCCCGGGTTTCAAAGTGTTGAGCTACTCGGCCGAATACAAAAACACTCAAGTCGAGGGCGCTATGGCGTGCGAATGGGGCGAACATAGAGCCCAGTGCGAACTATCTCTAGAGACTCCGGCGGCCAGTTTAGACCTCCAAGCATTCCATGTGCTGAGGCGGCAGACAGACGGCTCCGTGGAAATTTGTGGTGCTCATCGCGAACGAGTAGCAAGACATCCGGTAACTCCGACTACGTCCTAACGCATTATAAAAGGGCGCCCGTTTGAAGTAGGTTTTGATCGTTCGCATCAACGCCTACAACAAGGAGCGCCCTCATGAATGATGCTAAGTATATTGGGATGGATGTGCATACAGCAACGATCTCGGCGGCGGTTCGGGATTCGAGTGGAAATCTGGTGATGGAAGCCACACTCGAAACGAAAGCCGAAACGATTCTTGAGTTTGTTCATGGTCTGCGCGGTAGTTTGCACGTGAGCTTCGAGGAAGGAACGTGTGCCGCTTGGTTACACGATCTTTTGAAGCCTCACGTTAGTGAAGTGTTGGTTTGTGATTCGCGCAAAAATGCCCTGTTGAGAGTTGGAAACAAGAACGACCGTGAAGATGCACGCAAGCTGTCCGAACTGTTGTTCCTGAACAAGCTCCATCCGGTCTATCACGGCGAAACCGGAATTCGCACGCTGAAGGAGCTGGCACGTAGTTATCTGACCATCACTCGCGACCTGACGCGCGTGATGAATCGGCTGAAGGCGATCTATCGAGGTTGGGGGATTGCTTGTGCCGGCCAGCAAGTGTATGCACCTCGCTACCGTGCCGAATGGCTCGCGAAGATCACCGAAGCCGGCGTGCGTTGTCGCGCCGAGATCTACTATCAGCAGTTCGATGCCTTAGCTGCTTTGCGCCAGGAAGTGCGCCGAGAGCTATTGGCGGAATCCCGGAAACATCCGGCCATGAGATTGCTGCAGCAGATTCCCTCGATCGGCCCGATCCGCGCCGCTTTGTTGATCGCTCTGATGCAGACACCCCATCGCTTCCGTACCAAGCGGCAGCTGTGGGCCTACTGCGGACTGGCACTGAGAACCTACGATAGTGGGGAATATCGCTTCGTTGGCGGTCAACTGAAACGCTCTAAGAAAGCTGTGACCATCCGCGGACTGAACAAAAATCACAATCATGATCTGAAAAATATCTTTAAGGGAGCGGCCACCCGAGCGGCTGCCACCGCTGGGCCTCTCCAGAATTTCTACGAGGCGCGTATCGCTAACGGCATGAAACCACCGATGGCGCGCCTGACCTTGGCGCGCAAGATCGCGGCCATCACTTTGCTCGTTTGGAAGAAAGGAGTTCGTTTCGACGCTAAACAGTTAAAGCAACAAGCAGCTTGAGCGCCTGGTGAGAACTCTTTTCCTCGCTGGATTCATGTCGGGCGGCGATCTGTCGGTTCTTCTGGCGCTCTGGTTCGAGGGTGAGTATCCATAACCGCGTTAGGTGGAGACTGTACTTCGAGCACCAACCATCTCTTGGTTAACTATATGCCCCCTCGGACAACCAGAAAAAGCTATAGGCCTTGAGCCTCAGATAGAACCATGGTTGGCAATTTTTCCAACCGTACTGCTTGTCGCGTCAGAAACCGAAGCGTCGTCACGACAACAACATGACTCGGCGAAAAAAGAAAACCCCAAGAGCCTCCCAACATTACCTGGGCTGGAGAGCCGGGCAAAAATCTTTGCTCCTTCCAGTCGCCGGGGAGTTTTTTCTCTTGACTCTCCCCTTTATAGAACGCGGTTACCGTCCAAGTGAAGTATTACTTTACATCTCCGGTAACGCGCAAACCAGTCCATTGGAATCATTTCCGAGTCACACTGACTCACAAGTGGAGCTAAATCAACCACGTGTGAAGACTTCGATGTTGGCCCCTAGCCACCCGACCGCTGAGACCATCACGTGCACGCCAATGCGCCCTCCCTTCGCAAGGCGGGTGAGCATCGGCGGTGAGATATCATCGCCGATCTCTTGAGCGACCGCCAACCACGTCATCTTCCGCGAGCAACGCTGGGCATTAAGCGCTCGGTAAAGAGTTTTGGTGTTGAACCGGTGCCCAGTAAGAAACCTCGGAGTTTCGGAGGGCGTTTGAGTGACCGACTGAGACTCGGAACCACGAATAAATTTCTCCGGGATGCAACCCAGCCATCGCACCATCGCCAGCATCCCGTCCGTCTCCATGAACCCTACTCGTTTGGTAGCGACGATCGTGGAAGCGGCAACTCCGGTTTCCCGGGCAACTTGTTGCCAGGAAATTCCGCGTGCGCGCCGCTGCGCGTCCAGCGCTGCGTAGAGAGCGGGGCGGTCAAACCGATGCCGCGCGAAAGCACTCATTTCGATCCCAAAGATAGCAGGCAGGTCAGCATTCTACTCCAAGCCCACTGCCTGATTAACGCTGCCAGCTCAACCGGTCGATGCAACACCATCTAATTAGTTGATCCGACATTACTTCCCCAGGAGAACCAATCTCGGCCAAAACCACATGTCCGACTACCCGATTCATCGGGATTTGGCCAGGTCTTCAAGCCTGGCTACCTCGAATCCGGCAATGGCCTAGCGGACCGTTGGCTTGCTAAGTTTTTGAGTTGGAGACCGCTCCTCAAAACCTACCGTTCCGCCTAGAACTGTCATTTATGACAGTAGGAAAGCGACACGCAGCTAGTATGTTCAAGAAGGAGCCATACAGCTTGATGAATTGGACGATTCTTGGTTCTGAGAGTCATCGCCGGAAGCCCCTACTGGTGGGGATGCTACTGCTGCTGATGGCGTTTCCGGCGTCGGCCAAACTCGCTACCGATTTCAATCCCAATCTTGATTTTTCGAAGTACAAAACCTTTGCCTATATCGGCGGAGTGGAATCTCTCGTCATGCTGCAGTTGAACCCGGATCTGCTAAATAACCGGATCCACCGCGCGGTGGTGCGTGAATTGACGGCCAAAGGACTTCGCGAGGTACAGCCTGAAGAAGCAGACCTGGTGGTGCGCTACTGGGTTGAGGCCGAGTCAAACGCGCAGGTGAGCGGCCAAACCCTTTACGGCACCTATGGCTCCTACTACAGTGGCTACTGGAACGTCATGTACACCGAGATGAGTACGCAGGTGACCCACAAGGGCACGCTTGGCATTGAGCTAATAGATGCGAAAGGGCGGGATCTTGCGTGGCGCTTGTTTGTGAGTGAGAAGATCATCCACAACGACCCTGACAAGATCTGGAAGACGGCAGACAGCAACATAGTAAAAGCGTTCAAACTTTATCCGCCAACAGCAAAGGCCATCGAAGAAAAGAAGGCAGAGAGAGCCAAAATAGACGCTGCGAAGAAACCTCCAGAACGTTAATGGTTAGCCTCGACTCCTGACTAACGGGTTTCAATAATTGCTCAAGTCCTGAGAAATGCGGTTACCGGAAACTGTCCCATTACCGAATTTTCCGGTTTCCTGGGACGATCAGGGCTTCGATGGAGTGAACGGTCCCCAGACTGGAGAGGGGAGAGGAGCAGGTTGTGACTTTCGTGGAACGAGCGTGTCCAGGGCGGGAATAGAGAACGATTCCGTGGTGGTGCGTTCTGGGGGGCGTGTTCCCTGCTGTATGGCTTTTGCAAGAATTTCGATCGCCGTTCCCGCGAGCGGTGGCAAATAAATCGTCGCGGCTAGCCAACCTTGGCGCACCCACGCTTGGCCGGTCTTTAGCTGGCCGTCACAACCGGTGAACGGAAGGCTCAGCCATCGGGCGCGCTCTTCGTGGTTGGTGACCTTCTCGAAAGCCTTGCGAGCGCCCATAGCCATGGCGTCGTCTTGTGCGCCGACAAGGTCAATGGATTTGTTTTGTGAGGTCGCGAGCTTCAGCCAGGAAACTACGGCTCGTTCCGCGCTCTCCTCCGTCCAGCTTCCCTTTAACGTTACGACCTCTATATTCGAAGGTTTCTTCTCCAGCATCCCGGCTGTACGTTTCTGCGCCGAAGAGCTTTGCGACGGTCCTTCCAGGTACAGGATCGAACCGCCTTGAGGAAGCAGGGCGGCAAATTGTTTCCCCTGGATGCGCCCGATCTCCACATGATCGGAACTAACCGCAAAGGTAGGCGCGGTAGACGCTCGGTGTAGGTCCGGCATGTACTCCGGACTTCGATTCAATACGGCCCAGCCGATCCCGGCTGCGCTGGCCGCCCGAGCCACCTGGGGCAGCGCGGTGCCGCTCACTGGTTCCAACACAATCGCGTCCGGCCTGGACTCGGGGCGATTCTGGATCGCCTGCAGGATCTGTGTACTTTGATCCACGGCATTGTTGTCGGCGAAAGTGATCTCGGCATCGACGCCACATTTGCGCGCGGCGTCTTTTGCGGCCGATGCCTGTGCTATCTGGAAATCGTTATCCTTCGTATGGAGAGAAACGAGGAATTTGAGTTTTTTCATCGGGCGCCAAATTAACTGTGGTTGCTTCAACGATACGCACCGCCCGAGGAGAAGTCCCAGGCTTTTCGCGGAGTGTTCCAGTAAGAGTTAACGGGCGCTTGGATGTGGTCGTAAAAGAGAATCAGAGGCACATGGGGGGCCAGTGTCCGCAGCGTTAATCGGGCACTAGAAGATGAAGGCGCACATAGTGACTCTCATGGCTTCAACATTCTTGGGGGTTCTTCACGGTCTGGCTTGCTCAGGAAGGCTCCGGCCTGCCTTGCCCACGCTGCGAGCACGAAGCCTGCGACAATGGACACGATTGCCATGCCTACGACAATCGAACGCAGCGTGCTTGGCATTTTGACGTTTGCATCGAGCAGGCTGAGCAAGAATCCGAATCCAATTAAGCCAAAAGCGAGCCTGTACCGATTACTATTGTCACGTTGAAGGTCAGCATAACGCCCTGAGCGAGGTCGGCTGCCGCTGACGCATCTTTCAAACCAGCTGCTGATCGCCTCGCCTCCGAGTGATCATACCTCTCGTTTGGCCTGAGAATGGATATAACTCCTGACAAGTCACCTTCCCGAACAACTGGTTTTGTGGCGATTTTTTTTGGCCGAGAACCCTGGGGACTTCTTCCCTGCCGATGTGGCGCCCGTTTGGGTGGCGACGATCGAACCCTTGCACCATTCCGCAAAAAGATCGGTTGACAATGATTGTGCGCGAGTCTATTGGGGTGGCTTGGTTGTGGCGGCGGGTTTTGGGGCGGGCTTCTTGGCCGGGGCCGCTGGCGTTGGCACGGGAGAGATTATCGTAGCGGTCTTGATGTAGTCGAGCTTGGGCCAGCCTTTGTCGAGGTAGGGCTTGCCTTGCTTTTGGATTTGATCCTGGTCTGGGCCGCCGCCTGACGGGGCGCCTTCGCCGTACTGATCGTAGAACATGTCGACGACCTTCATGCCGTCGGTGACCTGGCCGAAGGGAGCGAAGCCGTCGTGATCCAGGCGACTGTTGTCTCCAAAGTTGATGAAGACCTGTGTCGTGCGGGTGTTGGGTCCGGCGGTGGCGAAGCTGACGTAGCCGCGGACATTGTGCTGGGTGACGGGATCGTCCTTGATGGTGGCGGGTTCCCAGACTTTATTGATCGCGGGATAGGCGCTGATGCCGAATTGTGCCATGAAGTTCGGAAGGACACGGAAGAAGCTGGCGTTGTCGAAAAAGTGGTGCTTGACGAGATTGTAGAAGCGGTCGGCGCCCTGGGGAGCCCACGCGCGGGTGACGGTGACGACGAAATCGCCGCGCGTGGTGGAAAATTGGACCTTGTATTCGTCGGGCGCTTTTTCTTTCAGCAGCGCGGGGTGCAGGAGAGCGCGATCGTAGGCGGGGTGTGCGGCGGCGGTCGCTGGCGATTTTTTCGTTGTCGTGCTCTGTGAGCTGGGGGTCTTTGCAGGGGCCGGCGTTTGCGCGCCTGAATTTGCCGCTGCGGCGAAGAACGCCAGGGCTATACCGGCGGCCGCTCTTGCTGCTCTGTTCGCTTTCGTGCCGAGGTTGCATGGATTCATTTTCGATTTCTCTCCGATTTGTTTGGGCGTCCAGGCTGGCTCTAAACCCGCACCCTTTGAAAACCAAGGGTGCGGCACCCGGCCGTACAGCCTTCAGTTTTCATTGCGGCCGCGCTTCGATTCCCTGCTTACGCGGTGCACATCATCCATGAGCCGCAGAGTATTCTCTCCGAGAATCTTCTTTACGTCACCCTCTGAGTAGCCTTTTCGTAACAGAGCCTCGGTGATTTTCGGGAGCTTGGAGGCGTCTTCCATGCCGAAGGGCATGTTGGCGCCGTCGAAATCGGAACCTAGGCCGACGTGATCGATGCCGGCGACCTTCACGGCGTGGTCGATGTGGTCGATGATTGTGGACCAATCGACGCGCGGCAGTTTGCCTTGTTCCACGTATTCGCGGGTGATGCGGTCGCCTTCGATCAATTGGCAGCCTTCCTTATCGCCACAGCGCTTGTGGACTTCGATGGCGATGGCTTGGTTGATCTCCGGATCGGCGCGCTCGGCGTTGCGAAATTCCTGGCTTAGAAAACCGACGTGAAAGTTGATCTGGATGACGCCGCCTTTGGCGGCGAGTTCGCGAATCATGGCGTCACTCATGTTGCGGGGATGATCGCAGAGCGCGCGGCAGTTCGAATGCGAGGCGATCACCGGGGCTTTGCTGACAGCGAGCACGTCGCGAAATGTTTTGTCGCTGACGTGCGAGACATCCACGATCATGCCGAGACGATTCATTTCGCGGATGACATCTTCTGCCGAAAGGGCTGAGGCCGTTGTGCGCGGGCCGGGCGGTCGAGGAGTCCGCCCATTCGGAATTGCCGCTGTGCGTGAGGGTCATGTAGCGAACGCCCAGAGCAAAGTATTTTCGCAGGACGTCGAGATCGCTGTTGATCATGTGGCCGCCCTCGACGCCGAGCAGCACCGCGATCTGGTTTTGTTTGCGGATGTCGCGGACTTCGGCGGCGGTGGTGGCGAGAACCAGATCGTTGGGATGTTTGCGGACTTGGTCGCGAACGGCCTTGATTTGGTCGGTGGCGCGCTTGACGGCTACGGGCCCGGTGACTTTGCTGGGAATCCAGATGGAGAAGAAAATCGCGTCGAGGCCGCCTTCTTTCATGCGCGGGATGTCCACGCTGCCTTTGGGATTGCGGGTGGCGAGATCGAAATCGCCGTCGATGAGGCGCTGCGTGGTGTCGGCGTGGGTGTCCACCACGATTGAGGAGAAATGCAGCTTGCGCGCGCGGGCGGAGAGATCGTCAGTCTCGGACGGCAGTCTTCACGGTAACAGGTCCGAACATGAGTGCGATGGCGAATGTACAGTTGGCAACAAGCAATGCGATTCGGCATCTCCCACTTCCATTCTTCCTCTGGCTGCTCCTGGACAGGTCTTGATTGCAGTTGACTCTAAACCCGCACCCTTTGAAATGCGCAAAGGGTGCGGCACCCAGGAGTCGGCCTAGTGCTGTGACTGCATTTCGGCGCTCACTTTTTCGGCTTGCTCCATGACGCGCAACGTGTTCTCGCCGAGAATCTTGCGGATGTCGGACTCGGAATAGCCTTTGCGCAGCAGCGCTTCGGTGATTTTTGGGAGCTTGGAGGCAATCCTCCATGCCGTCGGGCATATTCGGCGCCATCAAAGTCGGAGCCCAGGCCAACATGATCCGCGCCAACCAGCTTCACGGCGTGATCGATGTGGTCGATGATTCTTTCCCAACTGACGTGAGGAAGCTTCCCTTCCGCCACCAATTGCTTAACGAATTGCGTTTGCATTTTCAGCTCGCAATCCATGTTGTCTCCGCATTCTTTCTTGTATTTCTCTTCCATGCGGCTGATGTCGCCGGCGTTTTTCTTGAAGGCATCATTGTATTCCTGGCTTAGATAGCTTCTCTCATAGTTGATCTGAATGACGCCGCCTTTGGCCGCCAACGCCTTGATCATCTCATCGGTCATGTTGCGCGGATGAGCGTCCAGAGCGCGGCTTGAGGAGTGCGAGGCAATCAGCGGGGCTTTGCTGACCTCCAGCGCGTCGTAAAAGGTTTTATCACTGACGTGAGAGATATCCACGAGCATGCCCGACGCGATTCATTTCGCGGACCACGTCCTTGCCAAAATCCGTGAGGCCGTTGTGAGCGGGCTTGTCGGTGGACGAATCGCCCCACTCGTTGTTGAAGAAGTGCGTCAGCGTCATGTAGCGGACGCCCAGTCGCCGAATACATTCGCAGCACGCTGAGCTCGCTGGCGATCATGTGACCTCCTTCCATGCCCATCAGGACGGCTATCTTGCCCTGCTCGTGGGCGCTGCGCACGTCAGCGGCGGTGACCGCGAGCATCATGTCCTGGCTGTGCGTCGCGCACCATGGTCCGCACGGCATCGATTTGGTCGAGGGATTTCTGCACGGCTGGCGGGCCGGTGATGCGTTCCGAGCATCCAGATGGAGAAAAATTGCGCGTTGAGGCCGCCTTCGCGCATGCGGGGGATATCGATGTGGCCGTCAGGATGACGCGTACCGATATCGAATTTCCCGTCGAGCAGGCGTTGCGTGGTATCGGCATGGGTATCCAGGACGATGGAGGAAAAGTGCAATTTGTGAGCGCGCTCGGCGATGTCGTCGGCGGGAACGGTTCGAACGAAAGCGTTTGTCGCTACCAGAAAAAGAACAGTGAACAGACCAATCGCGCGGGCTGAGCGCATTCAACCTCCCTGAAGTTGTAAGACGAGGTGAGAGTTTACCCTATCAGCCAACCGAGCAGGGCTTGTTTCCACGCCTGGCGGTTAATTTCGGCGAGCGATTCGGTGAGCGGAATTTCTTTCGGGCAAGCCTTCACGCAATTCTGCGCGTTGGCGCAATCCTCGATGCCGCCATGGCCCATCGCGGCTTGCAAACGTTCCCTGGCGTGCATTCCGCCGGTCGGATGCATATTGAAGAGGCGCACCTGGCTGAAAATCGCCGCGCCCATGAATTCGCTGTGCTCGTTCACTTGCGGGCAAACTTCCAGGCAATTTCCGCAGGTGATGCAGCGCGAAAGAGGATAAGCCTTCTCCTGCGTTTCGGGAGCCATGCGCGGGCCTTCGCCGAGATCGTAGCTGCCATCGATGGGAATCCAGGCTTTGACGCGCTTCAGGCTTTCGAACATGAACTGGCGATCGACGGCGAGATCGCGAACCACCGGAAACTTTGACATCGGCTCGATGCGAATGGGCTGCTCGAGTTGATCGACCAGGGCCGAGCAGGCCATGCGGGCTTTGCCATTGATCAGCATGGCGCAGGAACCGCAAACTTCTTCAAGGCAATTGGAATCGTAAGAGACCGGGGTGGTTTTCTTGCCATCGCGCGTGACTGGATTTTCCGCGATGTCACGCAGACAGATGATGATGTTCATCGACGGCCGCCACGGCAGCGCAAACTCTTCCCAGCGCGCCGCCTCTTTCGGGCTGGCTTGGCGCTTGATGCGCAGGACGACTTGTTTCGTTTCGGCCATGCCTACCTCATTTTGCGGCGTCATAACGACGCGGGCGCGGCGGAATCTGCGAAATATCGACGGGCTCGTAAGACAGCTGAACGTCGTCGTTCACCCATTTTGCGCGCGTGGTCTTCAGCCAGTTGGCGTCGTCGCGTTCCGGGAAATCGGGCTTGTAGTGCGCGCCGCGGGATTCGTTGCGATAGAAGGCGCCGATGGTGATGACGCGGGCCAGTATCAACATGTTTTCGAGTTCGCGCGCGAAATTGAGCGTCTGGTTGGACCAGCGCGTGCGATCGCTGAGATTAATCTTGCGATAGCGCGCCTGTAATTCTCCCAGCTTGGCGTATGCGCCTTCGAGATTCTTATTGATGCGGGTCACGGTGACGTGCTCGGTCATGATTTCGCCGAGTTCTTTCCAGATCGTGATGGGATTCTCGGTGCCATCCTGCGCGATCAGCGCCTGATTCTTCGCTTCCTGGCGTTTTTGCTCGCGCTCAAACACCGTGGACGCGACAGAGTCCGTTCCCTTTTCAACGCCGCGCGCATATTTCACCGCAGCAGGGCCGGCAATGCCACCGCCGAAGATGCACGACACCAGCGAATTCGCTCCCAGCCGGTTCGCGCCGTGATATTGATATTCGCATTCGCCGGCGGCGTAAATTCCGGGCACGCTGGTTGCCTGATCTTCGTTGTTCACCCAGATCCCGCCCATCGTATAGTGCATCGCGGGAAAAACTTTCATGGGCACGTCGCGCGGATCGACGCCCAGGAATTTCTCGTAGATTTCGAGGATGCCTTCGAGCTTGCGATCCAGCGTTTCGCGAGGGATGTGCGTCACATCCAGATAAACTGCGGCTTGCCCGTTGATGCCCAGCTTTTCCTGATAGACGATGCGATGAATCGCGCGCGTGGCGATATCGCGCGGCACCAGGTTGCCGTACTTCGGATACCACTCTTCCAGGAAATAAAAGCGCTCCGCTTCGGGAATGCTTTTCGCCGCGCGCTTGTCCTTTCGGATTGCGCGGCACCCACACGCGGCCACCTTCCCCGCGCGCCGATTCGCTCATCAAGCGGAGCTTGTCTTCGCCGGGGATGGCCGTCGGATGCACCTGGATGAATTCGCCGTTCGCGTAATCGACGCCCTGTTGCAGCAGCGCAGACTGCGCCGAACCGGTGCAGACGACGGAGTTCGTCGATCGACCAAAAATAGCACCGATGCCGCCGGTACAAAAAATGACCGCGTCGGCTGGAAACGTCTTCACTTCCATGGAGCGCAAATCCATCGCGCAAATGCCGCGCCCGATTCCCGCGTCGTCGATTACGGCGGACAGAAACGTCCAGCCTTCTCGCTTGGTCACGCGGCCTTCCGACTCATGACGGCGAACCTGCTCGTCGAGCGCATAAAGAAGTTGTTGCCCGGTGGTAGCCCCGGCGAACGCCGTGCGGTGATACAACGTGCCGCCAAAACGCCGGTAATCGAGCAATCCTTCCGGCGTGCGATTGAACGTAACTCCCATGCGGTCGAGCAAATCGATGATCCCGGGCGCCGCTTCGCACATGCGCTTGACCAACGGCTGATTCGCGAGAAAGTCACCGCCGTAAATGGTGTCGTCAAAGTGCTTCTGAGTCGTGTCGCCTTCGCCCTTTTGGTTCTTCGCGGCGTTAATGCCGCCTTGCGCGCACACGGAATGCGAACGTTTCACTGGAACGATCGAGAAAAGCTCCACCGGCACACCCGCCTCGGCCACACGAATCGTGGCCATCAGCCCGGCGAGACCTCCGCCCACGATAATAATTTTCGGTTGTCTCATCTTGAGGTGACGTAAGAAGCGAACGGATGCCAGTTCAGCCGAAAGCTGAGAATGATCAGCACGCCGACGACGCTAAAGGTGAATCCAACGAGTACGCCGAGCTGTCCGGCGGCGCGTTGCGCGCGCACCGTCGCAGCAAGACCCCATTTGCAGAGGAAATTCCAGATGCCGACGCCGAGGTGAAACGAAGACGCCAGTATGCCGATAAGAAAAAACGCCAGATACCACGGATTCTGCAAATCGCGCGCCACCGTCGCGTACGTTGACGTTCCGTGCGTCAACCAACGCTCCGTGTACAAGTGCCAACCGATGTAAGCGAAAGCGATCAGGCCGGTGTAGCGCTGCAACGTGAACAGCCAATTTTTAACCCACGGATATTCCGAAACATTCGATTGCCCACGCAGCCAGATGTAAACACCATAGCCGCCGTGATACAGGATCGGCAGAAAAATGAAAGCCCATTCCACGAAAATACGAAATGGAATGGTCTGCAATGTTTGGGAAGTCTCGTCGTACTGGCGCGCTCCGACCAGTGCGGTGCTGTTGGACCAGAAATGTTCCGCCAAAAATGCGCCAACAGGAACGATGCCGGTCAAAGAATGAAGCTTGCGGAGGAAATAACTCGAGTCAGGCCGGGTTGCCGTAGCGGACATGCCCTCTCCGCCGCGTCCTTGCCCTGCTCGGCGCTCAGAATCGCGGCAAATTCAGTATAGGGAGTTGAGATCGGCGATGCAAGTTGGAGGCATTTGTTCGAGAGGAACCATATATTGCGAAGCGATCCGCATTCTCGCGGGGTCTTGTTCTTTGCCTCCTATCAGTAACGAGGTGTTACGCCGTTTTTACAAACTCGACGCGGATGCAAGATGCTATCCTTTGAAAACAATTGCAATAGTTCACCGGGGTTTTCCTTCCGGTCGCAACTACGACATAGCGACGCATCTTGGGACAATTCATGAGCCTGGTTACCGAACTGGAACGCCTTGCGGATGCGCTGAGCGATGGCTGCGGCGGCACGCCCCCCCTTGCCTGGTCCTCGGTGGCAGACCGCATCGCCAAAAATCTCGGCGTGAAAGACCGACGAGGTGGGAATCCTGGAGTCTCGACGAAGTGGCGGCATTTGTACTTCCTCGCGCCCGAAGCGCTGAAAAATGTCGGCTTCATTCCGCTCTCGAGCAATTCCGCGTTGGCCGCGCGTACCGCGCGCGAGAGCCGCCCTGAGATCGACAATAGTTTTGCGAACGCGCGTCACGCCACCGTGTTCGAAGGCGTAAAAACGGTTGCCGGCGAACCCGGTGAGGCTATTCAAAAAATCATGAGCGCGCCGATTCTCGCCGCCGACAAAGTCGTCGGTGTGATTCAGATCAGTCGAAAAGGATCGAACGCCGCTACGGCGGGACCGGATTTCACGCCGGGAGATCTCGGCAAGGTTCTGGCGTTGAGCAAGCCCCTCGCAAAGCTGCTACAGCACGTCGCGCGCGATTAATTCATCGAACGTTAACAATTCTTCGCGACGGGATCGCTTCCCTGATCTGCGAATCACTTCCGTACCTGCGAGTTCGTCTCAATTTTCACTCACCGGCACGGGAAATGCGTTGACACTGCAAAACCTTCTTGTTACTTTTCCACAGCGGTAAAATTTTCGCTCTCAGCCCACTCACGGAGGCACCCACACCGGCACCATGGCGTTCGTCGCGAAGAAAATATTTCTCACCAAAGGCGTCGGAAAACATCGTGAAAGGCTTTCGAGCTTTGAGTTGGCTCTTAGGAATGCTGGAATTGCGGCGTGCAACATCGTGCGCGTTTCCTCGATCTTCCCTCCAAATTGCAAACTGATTTCGCGCAGTGAAGGATTGAAGCACATCAAGCCGGGACAAGTCGCGTTTACGGTGATCAGCGAAAATTCCACCAAAGAAGCGCACCGCTTGATTGCCGCCAGCATCGGTCTAGCGCTGCCAAGCGACAAGACCATGTACGGCTATCTCTCCGAGCACCACTCCTTCGGCGAAACCGAAGAAGTGGCCGGCGAGTACGCCGAAGAGCTTGCCGCGGAAATGCTGGCAACCACCCTGAACGTGGAATTCGACCCTGATCTCTCTTTCGACGAGAAAAAAGAGGTCTACCGCATCTCCAACAAGATCGTCCGCACCATGAACGTCACGCAATCCGCGGTAGGCGACAAGCGCGGCCTCTGGACGACTGTTTTGGGCGCAGCGATTCTAATCGGCGAAGACGATTAACGGTGGCACAGCCATCCCTGGCTGTGCTACTTCGGCAAGGTCCGCCCCATTCACCGTCAGCTACTGTCTTTGTTGCGCTGCGATCATTCTTCAGGCGTCCAGCTCATAAGCAGTTTTCAGCCATTTCTTAACTTCATCGTCCACATCGCTCCCAGACTTGATCTCCATCCGGTGCGTGATGCGATCTTTCTTTGCCAGGCCGCCCGTATCGATCACGCGCTTCGGAATCTTCCCCTTGTACGCTGCGAGCGCAAATCCGAGATCGATCCGCGTATTCGTTGTCGGCTTAATCTGCGCAAACACGTGATTGCGATACAGCGGCACGATCGTTTTGCACGGGCAAGCTTTCACATCGGCTCCCGTCGATTTCCCCAGCTCCAGTAATTCCTCATAAATCGGCCGTAGTTTTTCCTTGGGGCCCGCGTACTGCTCCTCAACGTACCCAACCGCCGCTTTTAGGTACGCCTCAGGCGTATCTAAATCGCCACCATCCCGGTCCGCGCGCTCCGCGATCCACGAAGCGCTGTTCATCCCAAGCTTGTGCTTGGTCTTCAGCCATTCGCGACGTTCTTTCTCGCCCTTCGGCGCTTCTTTCTTCACCAGCGCGATCCATTCCTCCAGCGACCGTCCCGTCTTCTCCTTCAACTCCGCCAGCGACTTCTGCACCATCGCCACGCCGGGGTGCACGCCATAGATCGACTGACTCTTTGCTGCACTTGTTTTCGCCATGGACGTTCTCCTTTCGCCCGCAGCTCTTGCTTAAGGTTTGAAATATCCAATCCGCTGCAGTACCGCTCCCACCACCAGCGGCAACGCCACCGTTGCATCCTCAAATACTTCCGCGAATCGCCCGCCTTCTTCCGGCGGCACAAACTTCCCCCAAGACACCGCCTCGGTATAGGTGCTCCCGCTCAATCCGCCCCAGTGCACCGGCTCCGGGCAAATGCGCAAGCCATAGTTGTACCGTTTCAGCGGCACTTTCTTGTACCCGCGCCGCGCCATCAGCTCCGCATACACGCCAAATTGCTGCGACCAGTTCCGCGGCACGCCTCCACCCACCGTAAATATCCCCATGCGCTTGGTCGCCAGCATGGTGTCCGCAAACATCTCGAAATCCTCAAAGGGATCAAAGCGCAGCAATGGGCGGTTGGCCTTCTGGCGGCCAATCTTGTGCAACGCAAAATCGATGCCCAGCTCCGAATCCGAAAACGCCGGCACGAACACCGGCACGTTGCGTTCGTAAGCCGACTTCAGAATTCCGCGCCCGCCGCCCTGCTTCTTCAGATATTCGCCAACCCGGCGATGCACCTTCCAACTGCAAACGACTTCGTTCGCGTCCCATTGGTCAAAAATATGATCGACAACATCTTCCACATGATCCAGGTTCGTTTCCGGCTCCAGCGAATCGTAAACGCGGTTATAACCGGCTTCGAACAACTCCTCATCGTCCATCTTCGACGGGTCATACCGGAAATGCGAAAGTCCGGTAGCCTCGACCAAGCCGTGAGCCATCAACGCGCCTGTCGAAACCACCGCTTTGACGATCCCGCTGTCAATCAAATCGCAAAAAACCAGGCCCATCTTCCCGACCGTGAGCGCTCCAGACAGGGTCAGCACCACGAAGCAATCCTTGTCGCGCGCCATCGCTTCCAGCACATCCGCCGCGTCGCCAATTTGCCGTCCGGTGAACGCGGTATCTCCCATCGCGCGCACCAACTGGTCGATCGTGCGGCATTTCGATAAATCCAGCGGGAAGATCGGCCGCAGTTTGTCCTTGACCGGATCGTGCAGCACGCGCCCGGTGACCGTCTTCTTCTGCTGCTTTGCCATTTACGCTCCTGAAAATCCGCGAACGGATTTTGATGTTAGGCCCACTCGCGACATTCCGTTCTTTCGATTGTAATCATGCCGCAATGCACCGCCGCGAAGATTGATAATACAAATGCGCAGCGAAGAAAAGAAAAATCGCGTGAATGAGCCACGTTGCGCCTCATGCTAAACTAAATTTCTATGCCAGACAAATTTACAATCGGCCTCGTGCAGATGCGGTGCACCGCAAACGCCGACGAGAATCTTTCGCGCGCGATCGACAAGATCCGGGAAGCTGCCGCACGCGGCGCGCAAATCATTTCGCTTCACGAACTCTTCCGCAGCGAATATTTCTGCCGCAAGGAAGATGCGGCGCTGTTCGACCTCGCAGAGCCCATCCCCGGCCCCGCCACCGAAGCGCTCGCGCAAATCGCGAAGGAAAAGAAGATCGTTCTCGTCGCCTCGCTTTTCGAACGCCGCGCCGCCGGCGTCTACCACAACACCTGCGCGGTCCTCGACGCCGACGGCAGCTTCCTCGGCAAATACCGCAAAATGCACATTCCCGACGACCCGCTCTACTACGAAAAATTTTATTTCACGCCAGGCGATCTCGGCTTCCCGAATTTCAACACCAAGTACGGCAAAATCGGCGTGCAGATCTGCTGGGACCAATGGTATCCGGAAGGCTCCCGCCTCACCGCGTTAAGTGGCGCGCAGGTCATTTTCTATCCGACCAGCATTGGCTGGCATCCTAAGGAAAAAGCCGAGTTCGGCGCAGCCCAACTCGACGCCTGGCGCACCATCCAACGCGCCCACGCCATTGCCAACGGTGTCTACGTCGCGGTCGTAAATCGCGTGGGCTACGAAGGCAACCCGGCCGCGGGCGATCCCGGCTTGGAATTTTGGGGGAATTCTTTTGTCGCCGATCCTTTCGGCCAGTTCGTCGCCGAAGCTTCCGACGATAAGGAAGAGATTCTGGTCGTCGAGTGCGACCCCGCAAAAAGCGAAGACACTCGCCGCAACTGGCCGTTCCTCCGCGACCGCCGCATCGATGCCTACGGCCCACTCACGAATCGCTGGCTCGGCGAATAACCGCATGCCGAGAACGAAAGCCCGAACCTCCACTCCTTCACAAACCCCCTTTGACCTCGGCTACTGGATGCCCGCCGAGTGGGAGCATCATCACGCCACGTGGCTAGGCTGGCCGCACGAACAGACCGACTGGCCGGGAAAGTTCCCGACGATCCCCTGGGCCTTCGCCGAAATCGTCAGGCATCTCACGCGCGTTGAGCGCGTCTATCTGCTGGTGCAAAATCGCGCCGCCGAATCCAAAGTCCGCGCCATCCTGAAAAAGTCCGGCGCCAATCTCGCCGCCGTCGATTTCTTCCGCGTTCCCACCGACCGCGGTTGGATGCGCGACTCCGGCCCGATCTCGATCAGCAACTCTTCCGGGGAAGTCGCCTACACGCACTGGCGCTTCAACGGCTGGGCCAAATACGCCAATCACAAAAAAGACGCGGTAGCCGCGGCGCTGGTAAACAAGAAACTCAAGCATCGCGTCTGGCAGCCCATGCACAAGGGCCGCCGCGTCGTTCTTGAAGGCGGCAGCATCGACGTCAACGGCCGCGGCACATTACTCACCACGGAAGAATGCCTGCTCAGCACCACGCAAGAACGCAATCCCGGCTTCACGCGCGACGATTACGCTCAAGTCTTCCGCGACTATCTAGGCGCGACGCAAATCCTCTGGCTCCGCCACGGCATCGCTGGCGACGACACCCACGGCCACGTCGACGACCTGGCCCGCTTCGTCAACCCCACGACCATCGTAACGGTAGTTGAGAGAGACCCATCCGACGCCAACTACGGCGCGCTACAAGAAAATCTAGCCCTGCTGCAGAAGATGAAAGACCACGACGGCCGCGCGTTCCGCATCGAAACTCTTCCGATGCCCGCCCCCGTCTATTTCGAAGGCCAACGCCTCCCCGCGAGCTACGCAAACTTCTACATCGCCAACAAACTCGTAATCGTCCCCACCTTCAACGACGCCAACGACCGCGTAGCCCTCAACACCCTGGCCGGCCTCTTCCCCGACCGCGAGGTAGTAGGCATAGCGTGCCGCGACCTGGTCCTAGGCCTGGGCACCCTCCACTGCATGACCCAGCAACAACCAAGCCATCGATAAGCCATCGCGCTCGTCGTTCCAGTGCTCCCATGTGGCACAGGCATTCCTGCCTGTGCTCCGACGACCACAAATCCCGCAGCATGCACAACCGCTGACGGGCCGAGCGCAATAAATCCTCTGGCCATTTCTCAACTCTTCTCTACCCGTCTCCGTCACACTCACGTTGGTATTTCCCCACGCTCAAAGCTACAATGCCCACATCTCAACACACCATCGTCAACGTTCGCCCAAGGAGGCCGAATGCCCGGGTCACTCTTCCTAACCTTGTTCCAAGATCGCATAGTAGTTGTCCAATACGAGCGAGGCTTAATCGGCTGGATCGTAATCGGCCTGATCGCCGGGTGGCTGGCAGGAAAAATTGCCCGCGGTGCAGGCTACGGCTGCATCACCGACATCATTTTAGGTCTAGTCGGCTCGGTGCTAGGCGGCTGGCTCTTCATGAAGCTAGGCATCATGGGCGGCGGCTTCCTCTACAGTCTCGCAGCCGCCACGGTCGGCGCGATCATTCTCGTCACCATCGTGCACCTCTTCGCCGGGAATCGGTAAACCGCGCGCAATCTTACTTACTCGTTGGTTCGCCGAAGCTCCGCAATTTCGGCCTCGCGATTCTCCTGCAGCAATTGTAGGGGCGCCGCAGTGCTGCGCCCCAGCTTGCCCAGGCCAACGAATTCCAAGTCCTCGCTCATCTCTACAGCGGCATATTTACAATCTCTTCCTTAGGAATCGCCCTCAACATTTCCTGCCCCACTTTCAAATGCTGATCCACCAGAAGCGCCGGCGTATGCGCCAACCATTCCGCCAAAGAAATATCCTGATAGTGCGGATTCTTGAACATCTCCAAAAACACTAACTCCGAGTCCCCGGTATTCTCGATGTAGTGCGGATTCGACTGCAAAATATATCCGACATCCCCAGCCTGCATATCCATGGTCCGAGCCCGTCCGCCTGCCGCAAAAACGGTCATCCGTCCTTTCCCGCTAATAAAGTACTGCCACTCATCCGCATTCGGATGCCAATGCAATTCGCGCAACCCTCCCGGTTTCAATTTCACAATCGCCGCCGCGATCGGCGTAACCGGGAAATTCCTGGCGTCGATGATCTTCACTTCCCCGCCCCGAGTAACTTTCGTCGGCTTCATCTGGCTCGGCCGAAAGTCCATCCGCTGCGATGCAGTGCCCGTCCCCTCCGCCGCGTACTGCTGCTCCTTCTTCAAATCCTCCGGCAGATCGGTCTGAAAAATAAACATCTCCTTCTTCGGCGTTTTGATCGAATGTCGATTCCGGCACTCCGAAATTCTTCGCCAACACCTCGCGCGGAATATGCGCAAGCCAATCGGTCAGCAAAAAAGTCTCAAACTCGTTGAAATTCCCATCGTCAAACACGAGTAGAAACTGGCACCCGTCCGGCCCCAATCCCTGAATCGAGTGCGGCACTCCCGGCGGGAACAACCACAAATCGCCTTCGCCCACATCGGAAACAAAGCTCTTCCCTCCCACATCCACCGCGGTAATCCGCGCATTTCCGTACAGCATGATGGCCCACTCCGCCGACACGTGCCAATGCAGCTCGCGCACTCCGCCCGCGGTCAGACGCATCTCCACCCCAGCGATGCTCTTCGAAATCGGCAGTTCCCGCGCGGTCACCTGCCGCGTCCACCCTCCGCTCTCAATCCTCTTCCTCGCAAACCCAAATGGATATTTGAATGGCGGCACCGTCCCCGAATCGGTCTCGGTCGCCCACACCGCGCTCGGATTCTCGGCTTCCAGCGGCGGATTCTGCGGCCCATGATTCTGTTCGTTCGGCAAATGATGATCCGGCGACCTCTGCGGCTTGGTTGCTTCCTGCCCGCCTGCCACGCCAGCCGTAGCTGCTGCCAGCACCGCCGCCGACCCCACTCCCAGAAATTTTCTCCGCGTAACCTCTCCGAAATCGTCGCTCATCTCGCGCTCCTCCGAGCCCCACTGTTTTGGATTCTTCAGCACCTACGCCCAGTTCCGCTGACGGGCATGCCGAATCAAACCACATCACCACAAAACTGTCATCCCTGACGCTATCCGGCGAGGATAGTGGAAAGATCTCAACGCAAACTCGCACATCGACTTAAGCGACGACGCGCTCTGCGCTGCGCCCTCATACGACTCGCACCGTCCCCGTGTGATACGATCGATGTTGAGTAAATGGAGATAACCATTCTTTGAGTAACACCTCGCAGTCTCTTACAGCCATCCCCCTAGGCGGTCTCGGCGAATTTGGAATGAACATGATGGCGTTGCGGCTCGGTGACAACATCATCGTCATCGACGCCGGAATGATGTTCCCCGAATCCGAACTCCTCGGCGTGGACCTCGTCATTCCCGACATCACGTACCTCAAGCAGAACCGCTCCCTCGTCAAAGCCATCGTCCTCACCCACGGACACGAAGACCACATCGGCGCGCTCCCCTACATCCTTCGCGACCTGAATGTCCCGGTCTACGGAAGTCGCTTCACTCTTGCGCTAGTCAAAAAGCGTCTGGAAGAAGCGGGCCTGATCGATTCCACCACTCTTCGCGAAGTAATCCCGGGCCGCCTCGTCGAGATCGATCCTTTCGAAATCGAATTCATCCCGGTAACGCACAGCACCATCGACTGTGTCGCGCTAGCCATCCGCACCCCGCTAGGCGTAATCATCCACACCGGCGATTTCAAGATTGACCAGACCCCAGTAGGCGGCGCCCCGTTCGATCTCCACGCCTTCGCGCGTTACGGCAACGAAGGCGTCCTGGCCCTGTTCAGCGACTCGACAAACGTGGAGCGCCCCGGCTTCACCCCGTCCGAACGCGCCGTAGTCCCGCGCCTGGAAGATCTCTGCCGCTCCGCCCCGCGTCGCGTAGTCCTGTCGTGTTTCGCCTCCTCCATCCACCGCATCCAGCAGGTCATCGACATCGCCTCCCGCGTAGGCCGCAAAGTCGCCTTCGTCGGCCGCAGCATGGTCGACAACATCGAAATCGCGCACTCGCTCGAGTATCTGCGCATCCCCGACGGCATGGTCGTCCGCCCGCAAGACATCCGCGGCTTCGACCCCAAGCGTCTGGTCATCCTGGCCAGCGGCAGCCAAGCCGAACCAATGTCCTCGATGTCGCGCATAGCCGTAGACAATCACCGCTTCGTCTC
Source organism: uncultured Acidobacteriota bacterium (assembly GCA_963729285.1). Lineage (GTDB taxonomy): Bacteria > Acidobacteriota > Terriglobia > Acidiferrales > UBA7541 > Acidiferrum. The sequence continues at coordinate 39,707 of CAVSNL010000034.1, read as the reverse complement.
CGTCGATGAAAACGACACGGTCATCCTCTCCGCCCGCATCATTCCCGGAAACGAAAAGCCCATCTTCCGCATGCTCGACAACATGTTCCGCCGACGAGCCCTGGTCTACTACGAAAACTCCTCCGGCACCATCCACGTCTCCGGCCACGCCAGCCAGGAAGAACAAAAGCTGATCCTGCAACTCTGCAAGCCCAAATATTTCATCCCCGTCCACGGCGAATACCGCCACCTATTCCGTCACGCAGCTTTAGCGCATCAGTTAGGCTGCGTCTCAGGCGAAATCCTGCTCATGGAAGACGGCCAGGTAGTCGAATTCACCGAAGACCGCGCCTACCGCCGCGACCCAGTAACCGCAGGCCGCGTCCTGGTCGATTCCGGCTCGCTGGAAGAAATCGAAGAAGCGGTCGTCCGCGACCGCAAGCATCTCAGCGAAGACGGCGTCCTGGTCCCCATCATCGCCATCGACAAACACACCGGCAAAATGGACATGCAACCCGAAATCGTCACCCGCGGCATGTTCAGCGACAACGGCCAGGAACTCATGGCCGGCGCTCGCGACGTAGTCCTGAAAACGGTCGAGCAATCCAACTCCGAAGAAAAAATGGACTGGTCGGTAATGAAGGAGAAAATCCGCGTAGACCTGAAGCGCTACATCAACAAACACACCTCCAAGCGCCCCCTGATCCTCCCGGTAATCCTCGAAGTCTGAGTTGCCGCTCGGGTGCTTCACTGCCAAGAGAAAATCCGGCGCTCCTATGTAGGCGCCGGGCTTCAGCCCGGCACGTCCACCCAACCTGAGGATTTTTATCACTACGTGGAACTACCGCAACTACCTAGGCTTCATGAACCAAAACCGCCCGATGGCGCACTTTTCCCTCCGCCAGCCGTACAAAAACATTGTTGATCTCATCCATCCGGTAGGTCTCCAGCCGCGGCTTAACTTTTCCGGCCGCGACAAGGTTCAAAATGTCTATCAGGTCCGCCACGTCATTCTGCGCCGAACCCAAAATCGCCGTCTGCTTGAACAACATCTGAACCGGATCAGCCTGAATCGGCTCCGCACTAGGAGCCGTGGTCACCAACCTCCCGCCGGACCGCAGTCCCTCCATTGCCTCGCTGTTCTGCCGCATAGCCGGTGAAAACGACAGCACCACGTCGGCTCCGCCCATGGCCTGCAACTCCTGTCCCACATGGTTCTTCACCACCAGAACCTCGTCCGCGCCGAATTCGCGCGCGTCCCGCGCCTTCTCCGCCGTATTCGTGATCGCCACAACCTCATGTCCCATCGACTTGGCGATTTGCAGCGCCAAATGACCCAACCCACCGATCCCGATAACCGCAATGCGTTCCCCCGCCTGCGGCTTGGCCGTCTTGTACGCACTCATCGCCGAGAAGCCACTGCAGAAAAGTGGGGCGGCCGTATCCCACGCCAGGTTATCAGGCACCAAGGCGCAACCTTCCGCCTCCGCGATCATGAAGTCGGCATAACCGCCACCGTTGGTGATCCAGGTTTTCGGCTGCGCGCAGAATTTGGCTTTTTTCTTCTGGCAATACGCGCATCTACCGCAACCTCCCTGAAACCACGACACGCCCACGCGATCTCCGACCTTGAACGACCCAGCGCCCGGGCCCACGGCGTCAATGGTTCCGACCGGCTCGTGCCCCAGAACGATCGGCAATGGCACCGGCAATTCTCCGTGCCATACGTGAATATCCGTTCCGCAAACACCCGTCGCACGCAGACGCACGCGCACTTGTCCCGGACCTGGCTGAGGATCGGGAATCTCCCGCACCGCCAGTGGCTGCTTGACCGCTGTCATCAGCATCGCTTTCATATCCGCCTCCTCCGTCTGCCGAATCGCAATTGAGCAAGGAGCCGCGCCTCAGGCATCCATCAAACCAACGACGAACAAATGCAGCGGGAATTACCGGGATTTCACGGGCGAACTGGCGACTTACTCAAACGTGCGCGGATTATAACGCGCGCCTCTCAATTCTTGTCACCCACAACTGAAGGCGCCGGGCTTCAGCCCGGCGCACCTCCACGAGGCCCGCTATTCCTGGCGCAGCGCGGATATCGGATCAATCTTTGTCGCCCGCCGTGCCGGAACGTAGCACGCCAGCAAAGCCGCCGCCAAAAGAACCACGGCGACTCCGATCAGCGCTCGCACGTCCATGGCTCCGACGTTGTACAAAAGCTTACTCAATGTCTTACCGACCAGATACACACCCGGCAACCCCAAGGCCATCCCGATCAGCGCCGCCCGCATCCCTTCACTTACCACTAGTCTCAACACTTGCGCGCTTCCAGCGCCCAGAGCCATGCGAATCCCCATCTCGTGATTTCGCTGCGCCACGGAAAATGTCATCACGCCGTAAATCCCGATGGCCGCCAGCAACAATGCCACTCCGGCAAAACTTCCAAAGACAATGGCGGTAAAGCGGTCGCTCACCAGCGATTCGCTTACCACCTGGTCCATCGTTCGCACCCGCGTCAACGGGAAGTCTGGATTCACCGACCGCACCGCGGCCGCGACACTCGTCGTCACCGCCGCCGGATCGCCAAATGTTCGCACGCCGATGGTCGTAAATGGCCACGGGCTCTGGTCAAACGGCACATCCACCTCAGCGGAGCTGCTGGTCGGATGACTCTGATACTGCACGTCGTGAAACACGCCAACAATCTGCCATTCGACCGGCGCTCCCAGCGGCGGCATGCGATCCGGCAGCAATTCCGCGATTTTCACCCTCTGCGTCAGTGGGTCCACTCCGGGCAAGTATTGCCGCGCAAAGCTCTCGCTCACCATCGCTACCCGCGGCGCTCCAGCAAGATCCCGCGGGCCCAAATATCGTCCGCCTGTAAGCCGGATGCCATAGGTTTCGTAATACCCAGGCGTGACCGGCATGAAAATCGCCTGCGGCTGTTTGTTGACGTCCTCCTCAGAGGGTTGGCCGACAATACTAAACGGCAACCTGCCAGCTCCCGCCGCAGGCAAACCAGGAGCGAGCGCCACATTCAAAACGCCAGGTACAGCCCCGATCCTCTCCAGCAATTGGGTATATACCGCGCGGATCTGCTCGGCCTTTGCCGTCCGATCGTGCTGGATGGGCACCGTGAACGTGAGCACGTGATCTCTTCGAATCCCCAGATCCACCTGCGTGACATTCCAAAAACTTCGCAGGATCAATCCCGCTCCAGCCACCAAAATCAACGCCAGCGCAAACTCCGCGACCACCAGCGCGCGCCGCAAACGATGGTGCCCGGCGCCCGCCGACGATGACCTTCCTCCTTCCTTCAACATGTCGCTGATATTTTGCCGCGCCGCGTGCCACGCCGGCGCACATCCAAAAAGCACTCCGCACAGCAGCGTCGCCGCCAAGGTGAAGAGCAGCACCGGGATATTCAGCTGCGGGTCCGCTTCGTACGGGATCCCCAGTACGTTCCGCGGCATCAAGCTCATCACGCCTCGCAGGATGCCTTCCGCCAGGAATACCCCCAAGGCGCCGCCCATCAACGCCAACGAAAGACTCTCGATCAGGAATTGCCGGAAAATCCGTGCGCGCGTGGCCCCTTGCGCCGCCCGCACCGCGATTTCCTTTTGCCGCGCCGTGCCCCACGCGAGCAGCAAATTCGCAATATTGACGCACGCAATCAGCAGCACCACGCCGACCGCGCCCATCATCAACCAAAGCCCCAGCCGCGTCTCGCGCGGAAGAAAATCATTCTTCAGCGGCTCGACCGTTACCGTCACCTCTTTATTGGTCTTCGGGTAACTCTGGGAGAGCTGCTGCGCGATCACATTCATCTCCGCGCTGGCCGCTTCCACGGTCACTCCACGCTTCAGTCGTCCCATCACCAGCAGTGAGCGGTTCTCGCGAATAATCTCCTCTGGCTTGAACGCCAGCGGCACATTCATTTGCGAAGTTCCCTTATCCGACGGACTCGGAGCCGCCACGCCAAGCACCGTATAGAGTTCTCCACTCATCCTCAACTTTCTGCCAACAATGTTGGGGTCGCTACCGAACCGTTCCCGCCAGAATTTGTTATACAGAATGACCACGTGATCGTTTCCAACTTGCGTGTCTTCCGCAACGAAGTGCCTCCCCAGCGCCACCTTTTCTCCGATCAAAAGGTCGAAGAATCCCGGCGCAACCCGGTCCGCCGAAACCTGTTCGGTCCATTCGGGCGTCGAGATGGTGAACCCCGAGCCTACCCATGCGTTCAGAGATTCGAACGACTTACTTTGCTTCTGCCAGTCCAGATAATCGCTCGGCGAAGTCCCGGTGCGCTGCCCTTTCTGGTGCGACCACACCATCATGATTCGGTCGCCATCCACGTACGGACTGGGCGCCAGCAGCACCGAATAGAGCAAACTGAAAATCGCGGTCGTCGCCCCAATCCCCAAAGCCAGCGCCAGCAACGACACCGACGTAAACCCGGCGCTCTTCCAAAACAGCCGCAGCCCGTAGCGGATGTCACCCAGAAGTTCGCTCATAACGCCCCCTTTCCTCGTTTATACTCCCACCCGGGAAAAAAGTTCCACAGTTTCGCAAAAGCCGATACGAACTCCGAAGGAAAAATGGATTAGTCGATGAGGGCAGCTCTAGACAGGATCACTTCGAACGGGCAACTTCGCCGCTTCCCACGCCGCGATGCCGCCGGCAATTTCGGCGACCGTGCCGAATCCGTGCGCTTGTAACAAACTTGCCGCAATTGATGAGCGGTAGCCGCCCGCGCAATAAACCAACAGAGCACGGTCTTTCGGCAACGTTTTAAGATTGTCCACCAGGTGATTGAGCGGGATACCCAAACTCCCCTCGATGTACTTCTGCTCACGCTCGCGCGGTGCGCGAACGTCAATGGCGAGCGGCGCTTCCGGCGATGACAAAAGCTTGGCAGCGAAGTGTGCGCCAAGTCGCTCGGTGAAAGCGATCAATTCCGGCCGCGATTCGAGACTTTTCAGCCCATCCTTCAGATATCCAGCTACGTGATCGAATCCGATGCGTCCCAGGCGTATGGCTGCTTCGTTCTCCCGGCCCGGGTCCGCAATGATCACAATCGGATGCGTTCGATCGAGCACAGTTCCGGCCCAGGTTGCATACTGGCCGCCCAGACCGATGTTGATGCTGCCCACCAGATGCGCCGGCGCAAATTCGGAGGCATCCCGCGTGTCCACGATCTGCGCGCCAGCGGCCTGCAGTTCAAGCACCGCGTCCACTGTCAGCGGGTTCATCTCGCGTGCCAGCGCTTCGTCCAGCGTAGGCCGCTCTTCGCTATTCAATACGGCATCGTAGACGAAGTACGCCGGAGCTTCCGGCTGGTCCGCCGTCACAATCTGAATGAACGCTTCCTTGCTCATCGGCTGAAGCGCGTAGTTGGAGCGGCGCTGTTCTCCGAGAGTCGACACCGTCTCCTTGCTGAGCGCCTTCCCGCAGAGTGAGCCCGCCCCGTGCGCCGGATACACCAGGCTTTGGTCCGGCAGCGCCAGCAATTTCGTGTGCAGCGAATCGAAGAGCATGCTGCCCAGTTTGGTAGCGGACCAGCCCAATGCCGCGCGCAGGTCCGGCCGCCCGACGTCGCCAATGAACAACGTGTCGCCAGTGAGTACGCAATGAGGTTGCGTATCGCTGGCCTGCAAGTCGTAAACCAGGATGGAGATCGACTCCGGAGTATGCCCCGGCGTTTCCAGTATCTTCAGCCGCACGCTCCCGAATTCAAGAACGTCGCCATCGTGCATGGGAGTAAACGCGTACGCCGCTTTAGCGGCGGCGCCGAGATAGATGCTCGCGCCTACGCGATCGCGCAGCTCCAAATGCCCCGCGACAAAGTCAGCGTGAAGATGCGTCAGGAATACGTGTTTGATTTTGAGCGCGTGCTCGGCGGCAAACGAAATGTATTGATCGATGTCCCGTTGCGGGTCAACGACCACCGCCGTACCCGTCTTCTCGTCGCCAATAATGTAGGAAGCGTGCGCCAAGCATCCCAGGTAGAACTTGCTTAAGGACCACCCTGCACCGTCCTCATCAACGCCCGCTATTGTAGGCGCCAGACTTTAGTCCGGCGCTGAATTCACCTTTACTTAGCGATTCTACTTGGGTTGCGGAACGATGCGCAGATAGGGCCGCGGAGCCTTCCAGCCGCCGGGATATTTCTGCTTCGCCTCTTCCTCCGACACCGACGGCAGAATGATCACGTCGTCGCCGTTTTTCCAATTCACCGGAGTAGCCACCTTGTGCTTGGCGGTGAGCTGCATCGAATCCAGCACGCGCAGCACTTCATCAAAGTTGCGGCCGGTGCTCATCGGGTAGCTGAGCATCAGCTTGATCTTCTTGTCGGGCCCCACAATGAATACCGTGCGCACGGTCGCATTGTTGGCCGCGGTGCGCCCCTCGGAGGTATTCCCACTCTCCGCCGGCAGCATGTTGTAGAGCTTGGCGATCTCCAGCGTCGGGTCTCCGATCATGGGGTATTTCACTTTGTGGCCCTGCGTCTCTTCGATGTCCTGCGCCCACTTGCTGTGCTGCGTCACCGGATCCACGCTCAGCCCGATAATCTTGCAATTGCGCTTCGCGAAATCCGGCTCCAGCCCGGCCATGTACCCCAGTTCCGTGGTGCACACCGGCGTAAAGTCTTTGGGGTGCGAGAACAGGATGGCCCAACCGTCCCCGATCCATTCATGGAAATTGATCTTGCCCTGCGAAGTCTCCGCGGTGAAATTGGGAGCTTCGTCGTTGATTCGCAACATGCGTTGTCTCCTGAAGTGCGCGCTTGAAGCGCCGCGCGACTTGAGATACTCGTTCCCATCTTCCAAGTCGCGAACAATGTATCAAGCCGGCTTTTCCGTTCGATCTAAGTCGTAAATCATACGCTGTTCCTGCCACCGGCACAAAATTTGGGCACTGGGTCAGTTTCCGATAAGACCCGACAAACCAGGCAAGTTGGACTACTTCGTGTTTGCTGTTAACGAATATCGCTTAATATATCTGAGAATGCGGAACAAACCGCACTCGATGGAAGAGGAGACAAGACATGTCCTACACCATATCGACCTTGCTGACCCGGAATCTTCGCGATGTCTTCGGTGAAAATGACGCCGCACGTCGGCGCGCGGCCATCGACGAAATCTACACCGAAGATTGCGTGTTCTACGAGCCGAAGGGCATCTACCGTGGCCGCGACGAGATTGATCGCGTGGCGGGTGCAATCAAGGCTACTCACCCTGATTTTCAATATCAGCCAATTGCCCCTGCGGAGGAATTGGGCAATACCGGGCGGATTCAATGGATATCGGGCCGCCCGGGTGAGCCGCCAGCTTACGCCAGGACTGATTTCATCATTGCTCGGGACGGCAGAATTGTCGCCCTTTACCTCTTTTTCGACAAGTTTTTCGACAAGCAGGAACGCGACTTCGCTCTCGCGAAAGAATCTGCCAACGTAATGCGCTCTTCTCGTTCATAACTCTTCCCGGGCGCAAGTTCAAAATCCAACCGATTGGTCCTGACCATGATACGCAACCTGTTACCTAGGTCCTGGTTAACGCATTATAAAAGGGCGCCTGTTTGAAGTAGGTTTTGATCGTTCGTATCAACGCCTACAACAAGGAGCGCCCTCATGAATGACGCTAAGTATATTGGGATGGATGTGCATACAGCAACGATCTCGGCGGCGGTTCGGGATTCGAGCGGAAATCTGGTGATGGAAGCCACACTCGAAACGAAAACCGAAACTATTCTTGAGTTTGTTCATGGTCTGCGCGGTAGTTTGCACGTGAGCTTCGAGGAAGGAACCTGTGCCGCTTGGTTGCACGATCTTTTGAAGCCTCGCGTTACCGAAGTGTTGGTTTGTGATTCGCGCAAAAATGCCCTGTTGAGAGTTGGAAACAAAAACGACCGTGAAGATGCACGCAAGCTGTCCGAACTGTTGTTCCTGAACAAGCTCCATCCGGTCTATCACGGCGAAACTGGAATTCGCACGCTGAAGGAGCTGGCGCGTAGCTACCTGACGCTCACCCGCGATCTGACGCGCGTGATGAATCGCCTGAAGGCGATCTATCGAGGTTGGGGGATTGCTTGTGCCGGCCAGCAAGTGTATGCACCTCGCTACCGTGCCGAATGGCTCGCGAAGATCACCGAAGCCGGCGTGCGCCGTCGCGCCGAGATCTACTATCAGCAGTTCGATGCCCTGGCTGCTTTGCGCCAGGAAGTGCGACGAGAGCTATTGGCGGAATCCCGGAAACATCCGGCCATGAGATTGCTGCGGCAGATTCCCTCGATCGGTCCCATCCGCGCCGCTTTGTTGATCGCTCTCATGCAGACGCCCCATCGCTTCCGTACCAAGCGGCAGCTGTGGGCCTACTGCGGACTGGCACTGAGAACCTACGATAGTGGGGAATATCGCTTCGTTGGCGGTCAACTGAAACGCTCTAAGAAAGCTGTGACCATCCGCGGACTGAACAAAAATCACAATCATGATCTGAAAAATATCTTTAAGGGAGCGGCCACCCGAGCGGCTGCCACCGCTGGGCCTCTCCAGAATTTCTACGAGGCGCGTATCGCTAACGGCATGAAACCACCGATGGCGCGCCTGACCTTGGCGCGCAAGATCGCGGCCATCACTTTGCTCGTTTGGAAGAAAGGAGTTCGTTTCGACGCTGAACAGTTAAAGCAACAAGCAGCTTGAGCGACTGGTGAGAACTCTTTTCCTCGCTGGGTTCATGTCTGGCGGCGATCTGTCGGTTCTTCTGGCGCTCTGGTTCGAGGGTGAGTATCCATAACCGCGTTAGGTGGAGACTGTGCTTCGAGCACCAACCATCTCTTGGTTAACTATATGCCCCCTCGGACAACCAGAAAAAGCTATAGGCCTTGAGCCTCAGATAGAACCATGGTTGGCATTTTTTGCAACCGTACTGCTTGTCGCATCAGAAACCGAAGGCGTCGTCACGACAACAACATGACTCGGCGAAAAAAGAAAACCCCAAGAGCCTCCCAACATTACGTGGGCTGGAGAGCCGGGCAAAAATCTTTGCTCCTTCCAGTCGCCGGGGAGTTTTTTCTCTTGACTCTCCCCTTTATAGAACGCGGTATCGGAAACTTGAAGTACTGGTACTGGGCTTATGTGGAGTCGAGGTGTGGCGCGGTGGTTTAGGTGGAGCCTATCGGTTGCCGACCCTTTCGTTTGTCGGTGCCTCACTATCCCCGCCATGCTTCCGTTTCCACACCCCGCTCATCGAACCGGACGTGCGGATTTGCCGCATCCGGCTCTCGGAGAAGACTCACGCAATCGCCATAGCCATTGCCTGTGACGCCGTCTGCAACTTCTGAAAACAACTGGGGAGTTGTCAGGCTCATCGCCAATCTCCCTTTCTGTCGTCGCTTCTTGCGTCCGCCTTCAACTAAGGCCCCTTCCCTCCACCGGAGTTACCCGGCTTCGTCGGTACTACGAGCCTCTCCGCCATCCCAAACGGCCCGGCCTTTCTCTCACGAGCTGCCAGTTGATTCCATACTTCGATCACCGCTGGGACTTCCCGTGTTGCGTATGGTCCCCTTTGCCTGCATGCCGTCGCCAATACCCCGGCAGGTCGGATGGAATTGTTTTGTTCGCTCGTACCATTCCATTCGCTTCGGCCTTCCCCGAAACCGGGGCGGGTCGGCTCCTGCATTAGTCTTTTCGAGGCCTGCTCAGCGTTCACTCACGTTACGGCCTGCACGCTCGCCAAGTCGCCTAGCGACTCTCTGCACCGGAGGCTTCAGCAGTTTCGTTGCCTCCGCCGCTGCTCTGATTGCTACCGGGTGGAGCGAACCAGTTCCCGGGCGGGTTTAACTCTCGCTGTGGACCACCACCTTTTCACGGCGCACGTGGAGTCGAGGTGTGGCGCGGTGGTTTAGGTGGAGCCTATCGGTTGCCGACCCTTTCGTTTGTCGGTGCCTCACTATCCCCGCCATGCTTCCGTTTCCACACCCCGCTCATCGAACCGGACGTGCGGGTTTGCCGCATCCGGCTCTCGGAGAAGACTCACGCAATCGCCATAGCCATTGCCTGTGACGCCGTCTGCAACTTCTGAAAACAACTGGGGAGTTGTCAGGCTCATCGCCAATCTCCCTTTCTGTCGTCGCTTCTTGCGTCCGCCTTCAACTAAGGCCCCTTCCCTCCACCGGAGTTACCCGGCTTCGTCGGTACTACGAGCCTTTCCGCCATCCCAAACGGCCCGGCCTTTCTCTCACGAGCTGCCAGTTGATTCCTACTTCAATCACCGCTGGGACTTCCCGTGTTGCGTATGGTCCCCTTTGCCTGCATGCCGTCGCCAATACCCCGGCAGGTCGGATGGAATTGTTTTGTTCGCTCGTACCATTCCATTCGCTTCGGCCTTCCCCGAAACCGGGGCGGGTCGGCTCCTGCATTAGTCTTTTCGAGGCCTGCTCAGCGTTCACTCACGTTACGGCCTGCACGCTCGCCAAGTCGCCTAGCGACTCTCTGCACCGAAGGCTTCAGCAGCTTCGTTGCCTCCGCCGCTGCTTCGATTGCTACCGGGTGGAGCGAATCAGTTCCCGGACGGGTTTAACTCTCGCTGTGGACCACCACCTTTTCACGGCGCACCCGGTAATCTGACTGACTGGGACCTGGGTCGTCAATGCCGTGCATCCTTGTGCAGACGGCAGATTCGAGTCTATTCGTGTCCAGAGGCCAACTTGGCTAACCCAGACGAACTCGTTCTTTTTATGACTTTGCCCGTTGGCGTAAATGAATTGATTATTTCGGGCGTTCTCGCCAGTAGAGACATCCCAGTTCACTTGACCAAGCGATATTTCGTGCGTCAAGGACGATATGTAGAGATTCGAGTTCCGGCTTCACGTCTTGAAGATGCGAGGCGAGCGCTCGATGACGCGAAACGGGTTGGAGAACACCTAGACTCGGGCACAGAAGTTTGATGCGATACTTCAGCCACAACTGTTGATGACCTTTCACCACGGCTCACGGGACAGATTAGGGTCTTGATTAACGCGATGGTCTCAATGGGTCGACCCAACACTCAGCTCGAACCTGCCTTGCGTTGAAAACAAAAGCTAAAATCGCTCGCTAGATGAGATCAGCCGGAACGGTACCTTGGCTAGGTTTTGACCCGGTACAGCAAAACAGATTGGTTCTCCTGAGGAAGTAGGTTCGGATCAACTGATTCGATGGTGTTGCATCGACTATCTGAGATGGCACGACTTTCCAGCTAGCGAGACGATAGCTTCCTTCTGTATCGCTTTCGGAGCCGCTTTGTCTTAGGTTCTTGGGGTTCGCTGACAGCTTTCACCCGGAGTGAATATCAACCAGATGCTTAGCTAACAATCTTGAGTCCCACGATGCCAGTAAGAATCAGGGCGACGCAGACCAGGCGACCGATTCCTGCCGATTCACCGAAAAGAAAGATGCCCAGAAGGACGGTGCCCATAGCGCCGATGCCGGTCCAGACCGCGTAGGCCGTGCCTACTGGAAGCGTTCGCATGGCGATTCCAAGCAGGCTGATGCTGACCACCATGGCCGTTAAAGTGCCTATGGTTGGCCAGAAGGCCGTGAACCCCTTTGTGTATTTCAGCCCAATGGCCCATCCAATCTCCAAAACGCCAGCCAAAACAAGCAGGAGCCAAGCCATACGAGCTACCCTCCTCCATCTCACAGGAAGATGTTCGCCCTGTTCATGGCCACTGGAGCAGAGGGTGCGGACTCTAACACCGGAAGAGCCTAGAAGTTCCCATGCTGTGAGTACTCAACGCAAGGGCCACTCCGACAGCAGGTTGAATCCCTCGGGCCGAAGGTGAACCCGGCCGGTCATTGTCAGGCGATGAACTCAGCGCTCAGAAACTTCCAGCTCTCGAGCTTCCTTATCGAATTTCGCTTTCGTCTTTCCGTAGTCCACAAAGTCGCCGATCACCGACGACAAGTTCGCTGCCAGTTCCGCGTTAGACTTCAGGTACTCCTTGTGTTCCGGAGTATTCAGCCGTCCGCCCTTTTCCTTGTTCAAATGATCGATGATGGTTGTGGTGTTGCTGGCCAACTCCTGCAACAGTGGATTGACGCGATCGATCGCCGTTTTCTGCCAAGGCGACGCGGTATCGCGTAATTGATTCAATTTGGCCACTGTGTCGGCAACTTTGTTGACATGGTCCTTTATTGCGGTGATCTTGGCAGCATGGCTTTCCCAGCTCACATTCGTTCGCGTGAAAGTCTCCATATCCGCAGCATCAAGTTTGAGCTCGCCCGCCTGCCCCTTGGCCTGCGCGAGCAGATCCGAAACCTCCTTGGAATCTCCTTCGGGCGTACCAGCAGCCCGCAGTACCGGCGAAAGAAACGTGGTTGCTGACAGCAGCAATGCTAGAGTGAAAAAACAGATGGTTTTCCTGGTGGACATGGCACATCTCCCCTTCGTTGCCATTCCGTTCTCCTTTCGAGCGGTGGTCCAATCCCGACCTGGCTTCTGCCTATTCCATCGCTTCGCAATGCGCGTACAGACGGGATAGTCCTCCTACTGGCCCGTTCCCCGCTGTTTCGCTCCGAATTGGCGGTCGCCAAGTTAGAGCATAGTCTTGGAGAATACCACTGTTAGTTTTTACAGTAGGCTGGTACGAAGGCTCTCAAAGTCGCGGTAAGTCTTAGCGATGTGGCAAGCACGAGTTGGTAAATGCTTTCGCAGGGGCGATTGGTCAAACACCCGCCTCGCTAGCGGGTCGCGCTCGTGTCGAAGTACCGGCGGCAAGCTGTGCCAATTCGGATGCCGGGACTTTTGATTGCAAAAAGCCGCAGTCCAAGCAGACTAACAGAATCGGGAACACCCAGACGCCGGGTTTGTCCAGATTTGTGAACCCGGTGAAATGTATGAGAATCTCGCTAGGAAATTCGGCCTGATTGTGGGACCCGCATGACGGACACAGAGACATAAAACACCTTCCCGACCTATTGCTTCATTCCAGATGTGAAGGCAGTGCACCTTGGTCGCTGGCTTATTTGCATTGACGGGTACCCTACGTTGCTACGGACCGGAAAACAGTGTCCGTGATATCCCAACCGCCGCGTCTCTCTGCGGTATAGGTCTTATTTCTTCGTGGGTGGGTAATTCTTCAAAAGCTTGTCAACCGCCTTAGTAATGTTCTTTTGTTGCTTTTCTGGTTTGGCCTTGGAGTCGATGGTTTTGCTTGCTACTCCTCGCCACACTAACTCCTTCTTGGCGTTGTCATACATGTCGAGTCCAAGTTGCCCAACATATATCGTGGACGTTGACCCTGTGGTTGTCGTTGAGGTCATGCCGCCACCATATCCATACCAGCCCCTGCCCCAGCCTGGTCCATAACCCCAGCCGGTGTTGTACGGTACGCTCGCCTCGCGGTTTTCGCCGCTTGAGCTTCTCCCTTCGCATCAGAGCGACTGGTTCCTGCAGTTCCACGCAATAGCCCGCATCCGCTTCACGCCCTCTCTACGCCGGTCGCCGTCCGTTCAGTCATCAGGCACCCCACGGACTTGTCCCAGATGGGTTACACGCTCCTGGTTTCGACGACTCTTGATTTCTTAACGACGCGTCTTCGAAGGGTTCACTTTCGTTCGTCTCTCGAATGCTCACCTGCACGAGTTTGTTCTCGCGCTTTTCCCCCAACGCTCACCACCATGGCTCTTTACCACAGCGGCTTGGAGGCGGTTTGGGACCTGCTCCTGAAAGCCGATCCCGAGGGGCCTTCCCTCATCTATCGCGCAGCTTATTCACACGGTCGATTAGTTCATGTTGAACTCCTTCTCCGTGTGCTTCTGCAGCACACTGTAACCCAGAAAGTCGAACTTCTCTTCCGGCAGTTTACAGACCCGCGTCTTCGTTTCATTCACCGTCAACTTCAGCTTCGTCATGATGTCTCGCATGATGGCCAGCGCTTCTTCCGCTCGGCCACGGCAGCAGATCACCAGGTCATCGGCGTAGTTAACGATGTATGCAGCAAGACGCTTCTCGTGTCTGAGCTTCTTCCATCCCAGCACGAATCGACGCATGTACAAGTTGCTTAGCAACGGGCTGATCGGAGCCCCTTGCGGGGTTCCCTTTCCTTCATCCCGATTGCGCGTACTCCGATGCTTGTTCCCTCGCTCGTCGGTCTCTTCCACCGGAGCTTCCAGCCACATCTTGATCAGATGGAGTATCGCTCCGTCGACGATCCTTCGAGCGACCGACTTTAGAAGGTCGGAATGCGGAATCGAATCGAAGTAGCCGGATAAATCGGCATCTACAATTTGTCCATGCCCGGTATTGAGCAGCTTGTGGACATGCCTCACGGCGTCCAACGCGCTGCGGTCCGCCCGATAGGCGTACTGTTCCGGCTGCAGGTCGGCCTCGAAAATCGGTTCGAGCACCAGAACTGCCGCCGTCTGTGCTACGCGGTCTTTGATCGCGGGCACTCCTAACGGTCTCTGCTTGCCGTCCGGCTTGGGTATATACACCCGCCGTACGGGCTGCGGTTGATACGTTCTACTTTTCAGCTCTTGCGTCAGTTCGTCCAACCACTTCTTCACTCCGTACTCTTCGATGTCCTCAAACGTTTGGCCGTCTACGCCTGCTGCTCCGCGATTCGCTTTGCAACATTCATAGGCGAAGGCCATCACGTCTTCTCGGTACACCTTGTCGTACAGGGCATAGAAGCGAAAGTTGGGCGATCCCTTCGCTTTGTCGTGCAACGCCGTCTGCAACTTCTGAACACTTAGTGGAGTTATTAGGCTCATCGCCAATCCCTCGGTCCTTTGTCGCTTCTTGCGTTTCCTTTCAACTGAGGCTCCTTCCCTCCCCCGGAGTTACCCGGCTTCGTCAGTACTACGAGCCTCTCCGCCATCCCAGTCAGCCCGGCCTGTCTCTCGCGAGTTGCCAGTTGATCCACACTGCGATCACCACTGGGACTTCCCGTGTTGCGTTTGGTCCCCTTTGCTTGCATGCCGTCGCCAATACCCCGGCAGGACTGATGGAATTTATTCGCTCGTATGATTCCATTAGCTTCGGCCTTCCCACGAACCGGGGCGGGTCAGCTCCTGCATTGTCGGTTTCGGGGCCTGCTCAGCGTTTACTCACGTTACGGCCTGCACGCTCGCCAAGTCGCCTAGCGACTCTCTGCACCAGAGGCTTCAGCAGTCTCGTTGCCTCCACTGCTGCTCTGATTGCTACCGGGTGGAGCGAACCAGTTCCCGGGCGGGTTTAACTCCCGCTGTGGACCACCGCCTTTTCACGACGCACCCGGTAACCCGACTAACCCGGCACAAGGTTATTGAGAGGGACTCGGTTTCGACCGACGATATGGTAAATAGATAGTACTGGATTCGCTGAACTTTCGGTCTGGAGGCGGGATGGATACGAAAGTTGAGTGGAGCCATGTGGCTCTGTTCGTGGCCGCGATAGCTGTGGGCATAGCGTGCTTGGAGCTATTTATTGAATTGGTTGGAGTGAAAAACAATCCGCGCGAGTCCCCTGGTCTACCTACGTCATGGAGTTCTTAATTTTCCCTGATGAGTTCGTGGAGCTTTTTTGAACGGTGTTAAGGAGGGTTGGTGCGACTAGGGTTTTGTAGTCGCAGCTATGTCGGCCAAGCCAGCACGGCGCAGCACATCCTGAAAACGCGGGTCGCTGCGCAATGGGTCGTACATCGGATCTACCTTGATGGAGGTGACGGCGTTGGAATGATCAACCACCGCCTCTTGCAGGAGGGCGATGGTCTGGTCCCTTCGACCCACCGCCGAATAAGCCTGCAGTAACGCCGGGATCCTCTCCTCGTGTTTCCACACAGACTGCTCCACCCTCGTCAGCGCTTTTTGCGCCTCTGCAGCGTGGCCCCAATAGCCGTAGACAAAAGCTTCTGACACCGGAAGCCATCGACTGCCGAGAGTTTCCTTATGCTGCTCGATGAATTCTTGCGCCTCGGCGAACTTTTGTTGCTGCACGTAGGACGAGATCAGGACAGCTGCAGCGCGCGGGGCGTTCGGGTCCATGTTGAGCACCGCACGAGACTGCGCGAGGGCGCGATCGTACTGCCTGGCGTAGTACAGGATGTTGGCGTGGTCCGCGGCGATAATCATCGATAATGGATCTAGTTGGCGAGCCTTCTCGCTCTCTGCCAAGGCCTCGTCAAAACGACCTAGCCAGGAAAGGTATTCGGCGTACCACTGATGCGCGGTGGCGTAGCCCGGATCCAATTGGATTGCCCGTTGAAATTCCTTTCCAGCAGTTTGCCAGTCGTAGTCGTAACTTTCGGCAATCAATGCTAACGAGGTATGCGCTTCGGCCAGCGTGTCGTCCAGTTGCAATGCCTTCAGCGCAGCGGTGCGCCCTTTGGGCATAAGCTCGTTTGGCAGACCCAGATAGTAGGTGCTCGTCAGCCCGAGGGTGTCGGCCAGGCCTGCATAGGCGGGTGCGTAGCTAGGATCGCGCTCGATGGCCTGCTGAAAATAGTCCGCTGCGCGCTGAAACCCTTCCTCTGTGCGCTTGTTCCAGAAATAGCGGCCCTGTAGATAAAGGTCGTATGCCGCGTAGGAACCCGGAGATCCCGCTGGCCTGCGGACGGAGGCGGCGCGCGGCTTGGGCCTTTCCCCCATAGTGGTCCGCATTTCTTCCGCGACTTGTTGCGCCACTTCGTGCTGAACCGTCAGCAGCCCCGCCAGCTCCCGGTCGTACTCGCGCGACCACACCGGCGTCTGATCCCTAACGCGTACAAGCTGGGCCGTGATGCGGACTCGACTGGAATCCTTCCGCACGCTCCCTTCGAGAACGTACTGGACTCCCAGTTCGCCACCGATTTGCGACAACGGCTCGGAGCCGCCTTTGTAGTGCATGACCGAGGTGCGAGCAATCACGCTCATGCGGTCTGGGTCTGCCTGGCCAAGCTGGGCGATCATTTCTTCGGTCAAGCCATCGCTGAAATATTCTTGGCCAGGGTCTCCGGTTAAATTGGAAAAAGGAAGAACCGCAAGAAATACCTTTTCTCCGGCCAACCGTGGTTGAGGGTACGCCCTCCGCCATGCGAAAGTTGCGACCACCGCCAGCACCGTCAAAGCCAGGACACCCGCAACGACTCGCGGCCATCGCCGGTGTGAGACCCGCGGTGCGGCTTGTGTCTGCGATTCGGTCGAGCTCGCCGGAACTTCAGGTATCGATAATCCTGTCGGGGATAACTCCTGGACTGGGGCAATGAAACGGTAACCCACACGGGGAATCGTTTCGATATACCGGGAATTGTCGGGAGAATCGCCCAGCACAGCGCGCAGCTTTTTAATCGCGCTATTGAGGCTGTGTTCAAAGTCAACAAAGGTGTCGGCGGGCCATAGCTTCTTCTGCATTTCGTCGCGAGTAACTACTTCGCCCGGCCGCTCCAGTAGCATAGCCAGGATGCAAAAGGGCTGGCCGCGCAGCCGCACATGAGTGCCGTATTTTCTCAGCTCGCGCGCAAGAATATTCGCTTCAAAAACGCCAAAGCGCAGGGTTTGGCTCTTGCGTTCTTGCTGCATCTCGACACTCCAGAATGAACTGACAAGAAATGGAGCGCGGGCCCCCGGTCACCTGCGGAACTAAGCCCCTTTTGTATCAAGGAAATGAGCGTCCATCAACATTTCATGCTTGATGCATTGCCTGAGCTTCACTAGCCCTGCGACAGTTTCGCAACTGACGCTTCTGCACTTTTCTGGGAGCCGCACGCGACGACATTACGGTTGAAAGGAACTCTATGCCTGCCCATACCGGTTCTCCGATAGCCCAAAAAGGCCAGCCTTCAAACCAAGCACGCACGACCAGGAAACTGACCAGTAAGCGGTGGCGCATCGCCGCGATGACGGCATTGCTTGTCGTAGCCGCAGCGGGAGTCGCCTTGAGCGACTCCGTCGGCCTGGTCATTCCTAAGCTCCAAGTGTTCGGGGATCCAGCCGGCGCGTTCGCCACGATAAACACCGGTGGTCCGACCGCTACTTCCACGAATCCATTCTTCTTGAACATGGGAACAAACGGCCGAGCGTGTGTCACGTGCCACCAACCTATCGACGCTTTCTCGATTACGCCGCCACACTTGCAGCAGCGCTTCTACGCCACGGGTGGCACCGACCCCGTTTTTCGGACCGTAGATGGCGCAACCTGCCCCACGGCGGACGTCTCCACCGTGGAAAAACGCCTCAGGGCTTACAGTTTGCTGCTAAGCAGAGGCCTGATCCGCATATTTATCACCGTTCCAGCAACCGCCAATTACGAGGTGATGAGCGTTAACAATCCGTACGGCTGCAATGCCACGGATGTCATCTCCATGTACCGGCGGCCCTTGCCCACCACCAACCTTACGTTTCTAAGCGCCGTGATGTTCGACGGACGGGAATCTACACCGATCACAGGAACCACAAGAATCAGCTTCAGCAATTATCCCTCTTCCTTGATGAGCGACCTGGCACACCAATCGGTCGACGCGACGGTCACCCACGCGCAAGGCGACGGAACCCGTCCCACTGCTGCAGAGCAACAGGAGATCGTCAATTTCGAGACACAGCTTTTCACCGCGCAGGTGTTCGATTCGCGCGCCGGGCTGCTCAATCAGAATGGTGCGAACGGCGGACCCGCGCTTTTGACCACTCAGCCTTTCTTCATTAGTATCAATTCCAGCGTGCATCCGCTCGTACCCGCTTTGGAGCAACCGGGCGGGCTCGTCACTCCAGGAGATGGTCAATTCACTCCCGATATTTTTAACCTCTATGGAGCATGGACGCAGTATTCCGGTGATCTCGCAGAAGCTCGCCGGTCCGTCGCGCGCGGCGAAGCACTATTCAATTCCTTGCCAATTCCGATTACTGGTGTGGCCGGCATCAATGACGATGTAACCGCCGGAGGGTTGGTCGCCGGTGGAATTCCAACTCTGCAAGGGACTTGCGGCACGTGTCACGACACGCCGAACGTGGGCAATCACTCTTTCCCGACTCCTTTGAATATTGGCACCGGGGACCCGAGTCCAACCTCGGCATCCGTGAACCTCGGCGGACTGGATGTGAGCTACTTGCCTCAGATTACCGTGTGCCTGAAGGATGCCACTACGGGTCTGCCGACCAATACCTGCAAAACGACCACAGACCTTGGACAGGCGCTGATTGATGGGAATTTTGACCACGTCGGCAAGATCAAAGGCCCAATCCTCCGCGGGCTTGCCGGACGTGCGCCTTACTTCCATAACGGATCAGCAGCTACTCTCATGGACGTCGTGGATTTCTACAACGCACGATTTACGTTGAATCTTACAGATCAGCAGAGAAGAGACTTGGCCGCGTTACTGAATACTCTGTAGTATCAACGCTGATCAGATCTGGGTGCTCGGTTGTCAACGGCCAAGAAACCGTTCAGCCCGGGATGCGCTTACCATCAATTCTCGCTGGCCTCGGGACGGAGTTGTCGTACCTCCTCAGATTTTCGGGCCTGCGCCCACTCGGCTCCTCCTCCCAATCTTCGGGGCTGCTTGCGCGAATCGATCGCCTTGGTTCCGCTCTCTTCTTGACCGGCTTCTTCGCCTATATGTCCATTCAATCCGCTGATTCACGAGGGAGGGCGCGAGAACGGTGCTTGTAACCCCCACGGTTCATCTGCCTTGAATCATGCCGTCCGACCGCTTGCGTATCCTCGCGGGTGGCCCATCCTTGCGGGTTTTGCAAGGGTGGGCTCTTTCTTTACTCCCGCCGTTTTTCCGCCTTTTGGCAGCCGGAACTCCGTTCTTGATCATCCAATGTGCGCTGTGCGCGCTGTATCTCCCATTCGAATGAATTACCTCTGCGTAAATAGTACTTGACCCGTACTCACTATCGTGGTAGGCTTCCGCATGAACCCTGGTCTTCGCCCGCAACGTACCCTCGACTCCTTTTGGATCGCGCGTCGTCTCGCTCCTTCAAAACTCGATCGGCTCCTCAAGCTCTCCCTGCGAATTATTGTTAACCACCAAATCCCGCAGAATCAACACTTGCAAAACTCTATCAAAACAAATAGTTTCAACTCCTTCGCAATCAACACTTACAAAAAACAGGGGGGTGGGGGTGTTACGGTTAACCAAACACTTTTCCACTCGCGCGATGCCAAAATCCCCCAGAGCTGACCGTCACATCTTCCTCATTTCGTCGCTCGCGTTCCTGTTTCTATCCTCAGCCCTGACCTCCCAAGCCCAGCAGCCCGATTCGGCACTGGCTGGCCGCCGCGCCCAACACCTCCGCCACGGCATCAACCTCAGTGAATGGTTCGCCCAGGTGTACGACCCTAAGGGCTATACCAAAGAGCACTTCGATACTTGGAACACCGCTCAGGACGTCGCGCTGATCAAGGCCATGGACTTCGACCATGTCCGCCTGAGCGTCAATCCTCAACCCATGTTTCGCCGCCGCCAAGCCGACCGTATCCCACCCGACTATCTCGGCTACCTGGATGCCGCGGTACAAATGATCCTCGATCAAGGCCTGGCGGTGGTGATCGACATCCATCCGGATTCTGACTTCAAGCACAATCTCACCACCGACGACGGCTTCGTCGAAGAATTCGCCGACTTCTGGCGCGCGCTAGCCCAGCACTACTCGACCTACGATCCCAACCTCGTCTTCTTTGAAACCCTCAACGAACCCGAAGTCCGCGATTCCTACCGCTGGTACGGCATCCAGGCCCGTCTGGCCGCAGCCATCCGCGAAGGTGCTCCGCAGCACACCATCATCGCCGTAGGCGCCCGCTGGGACGATGACGACGACCTTATCTTCCAGCAACCACTCCGCGATCCCAACATCATTTACAATTTCCACTTCTACGAGCCGCATGTCTTCACCCACCAGGGCGCAACCTGGGGTGAAAACTATTGGCACTTCGTGACCGCTCTTCCCTATCCACCGGACAATCCGGAAGCCATCGCGCAGGCGGCCGCCGCCGTCCCCGATCCAGTGAAGCGTCTGGCCATCATTCGCTACGGCGCCGACCACTGGAACGCCCAGCGTATCAACGCCGAATTCGACCAGGTCGCCGCCTGGGCCAAGCGCTGGAATGTTCCCCTTGTTTGCAACGAATTCGGCGTCTACCGCAAGGTCGCCAGTCCCCACGACCGTGCCAACTGGCTCTCCGACGTGCGCACTTCTCTGGAGAAGCACGGAATCGGCTGGACCATGTGGGACTACAGCGGCGGCTTCGGTATAGTCACCAAAGAAAACGGCCAACCGCAACCAGACGAGATCACGGTGAAATCCCTAGGGCGAACGATGCCGAAACAATCGCCCTAAACAAGCGCATTGAATAGAAATGAATAAGAATTTGTAGCGGCCGCTTTCCGAAGCGGGCGCTGTTGAAGTCTTAACCGCCAGGAAAATGGATGTCACTCACGATACGAACTTACGAGCAGCACGATTTTGGCGCACTTCACCGTCTCGACCAATCCTGCTTCCCGCCGGGCATCGCCTACTCACGGATGACACTGCACTATTTTCTCTCACTCTCATCCGCCAATTGCGAAGTCGCCCTCGAAGGCAAGAAGACCGTCGGCTTCATCCTGACCGAGGAAAATCCGCCGCTCGGCCACACCATCACACTGGACGTCGCGCCGGACCACCGCCGTCACGGAATCGGCTCCGCGCTGCTGGCGGAAAATGAGAAAACGCTGGCCTTGCACGGCGTCCGCCACATCCTCATCGAAACGGCAATCGACAATCAAGCCGCGGTTGCCTTCTGGCAGCACCACGGCTATCGTATCGAAGCCGTCCTGAAACGCTATTATCTTGGCCGTCTTGACGCCTACGAGATGCGCAAAATACTGCCGGCAGCCGCCACAGCAAAGTCGGCGCAAAAGGACATCTAGAACTCCATGCCTCTGATTCAGGCGGTCATCCTCGCCCTGGTGCAAGCCCTAACCGAATTTCTGCCCGTCAGCAGCACGGCGCACCTGGTCCTCTTTCCCTGGCTATTGCATTGGCCCGATCCAGGCGAAGCGTTCGACGTAGCGCTCCACGCCGGAACCCTCGTCGCGGTCCTGCTGTATTTCTTCAAGGATTGGCTGACCCTCACGCTCTGCGGCTTGGGCATGAACTATCCCAAGACTGCCCAGCCCGCCGAAGTCCAACAGCACCGCCGCCTGTTCTGGTACATGGTCGTCGGCACCATCCCCGGCGCCATCCTCGGCAAGCTTTTCGACAAACAGATCGAAGAGCACCTTCGCTTGCCGGGCATCATCGGCGTTTCGATGGTGGGCATCGCATTAATCATGTGGTGGGCCGACTCCAGAGCTCGCCTGAAGCGAACGATCGATCAATCCGAAATGACCGATGCTATCGCCATCGGCAGCGCGCAAGCTCTGGCGCTGTGGCCCGGAGTCTCCCGCTCCGGCATCACCATTACCGCGGGCCTGTTTCGCAACTTCACCCGCGAAGCGGCTACCCGCTTTTCCTTCCTGCTTTCGGCTCCGCTGATTGCGGGCGCGGTCGTTTCCAAATTGCCCGGTTTGATCAAGCTGCATAAGGCCGGCGGCCTGGACTTGCCGCTGTCGACCTTGGCAATCAGCATCGCCGTTTCCGGCATCGGAGGCTTCTTCGTAATCGCGTTCTTTCTGCGCTATTTGAAAACACATACGCTGAAAGTATTTATTGTCTACCGGCTGGTGTTTGGTATCATCATTTTGGTTTTGGCGTACCTTCAGGCGGGCGCGCGATAGCGCCAACGTGTCCGTCACCACTCAGCCTTCCCCCATTGCTGAGGAGAACTTGTGCGCGTCCTGACTCCAACTGAAAATAAACGGCTCAACGAGCTGATCGGCTTCTTGTGTATCACCATCGCCATTCTGTTGGCGCTGGCGCTGTTGACCTATCAGCCCCAAGACGTGGCGATTAACGTCAGTGCTCCGCCATCCGACGGCCCGCTCGCACGCAACTGGATCGGCCCGGTGGGAGCTTATGCAGCGGATCTGCTGTTTCAAGTGTTCGGCTTCGCGGCGTTTTTGCTTCCGGTGGCGATCGGAATCCTGGGATGGCGGTGGCTTCGCAGCCGGAGCATCGACTCCCAGGTCGCGACCATGGTGGGTTATGGGCTGCTGCTGCTGTCTTTGCCTTCGCTGCTGTCGTTATGGCACGTTCCTGAAATTCGGGGCGCGCTGCCTCCTGGTGGCTTGCTGGGGA
This sequence comes from uncultured Acidobacteriota bacterium, assembly GCA_963729285.1. Classification (GTDB taxonomy): domain Bacteria; phylum Acidobacteriota; class Terriglobia; order Acidiferrales; family UBA7541; genus Acidiferrum. The sequence continues at coordinate 16,573 of CAVSNL010000034.1, read as the reverse complement.
GCGTGATTTCCAACGAATTGCGAACCGGGTTCAATTTGTGGGGCGCGAATCTGGTAGTGATCGCCATTCTGATTACCGCGCTGTTCATGACCACGCGATTTTCGTTTTCGGGCGCGCACGCTTGGGCGAGCAAGGGACCCATCGGCGCCGTCGAAAAGCTGGGAATTCTGCAGAAAGTCCAAGCTCGCTGGCACGCTTGGCGCGATTCGCGCGAAGACGAGCGCATGCGGCGCCGTTTGCAGGAGACGCGCACCTCTGGCCGCAAGCCCGTGAATCAGGCGACCGGCAAGTCGGTCGCAGAACCGATGGAGGAAGCCGAGCAAGAGCGCACCATTCACCTTCCGGATGAGACCGACATTTTCGGCCGTTCACGAGACTACCAAGAACTCGACAAGAGAGAAAAAGAAAGAGAGGAAGCGCGGGAACGTGAAACCAGCAAAGCTCCTATTTTCGTGATGAATTCGGAGAAAGCCGAGAAGCCCGTGAAAAAGGCTTCCGAGGCCAAAATCGCGAAAGGAATCACTAACTACAAGCTGCCCTCCATCTCCCTGATGCGCGAAGGCGAGCGCAGCCAAAGGATCGATGAAGACGAATTGAAGATGCGCGCGCGCGCCATCGAAGAAAAGTGCATGGAGTTCGATGTGCAAGGGCGCGTTACGCAGATCAATCCGGGCCCGGTCGTTACCACATTTGAGTTCAAGCCCGAAGCCGGCATCAAGTACAGCCGCATTATCGGCCTGACCGAAGACCTTTGCCTCGCGCTGCAGGCCGAATCGATTTTGATCGAGCGCATCCCTGGTAAATCGACAATCGGCATCGAAGTGCCGAACATCAACCGGCAGACCATCGCCCTGCGCGAGATCGTCGAATCTCCGGAATTTCTCAATTCACCGAGCAAACTTACGCTCGCGATGGGACGCGACCTGCACGGCCGCATTCGCGTGACCGACTTGGCGGCGATGCCGCACCTTCTGATTGCAGGATCGACCGGAACCGGTAAGAGCGTCTTCATCAACTCGCTGATGATGTCGATTTTGTACAAGGCGAGTCCGGATGACGTGAAGATGGTTCTCGTCGATCCGAAGCGCCTGGAACTCAATTTGTACGAGAATATTCCACACTTGATCGCTCCCGTCGTTACCGATCCGAAGATCGCTTCCAACGTCTTGCGGAACGCCACGCGCGAGATGGAAAACCGGCTGAAGCTGCTGGCGCAGAAGGGCGTGCGCAACATCGAGCAGTACAACCGCACCTTCCAGAAGACGCAATCGTTGTCGCTGTTCGAGAACGTCGAAGAGACGGAACACAAACCACTTCCCTACCTGGTGATCGTAATCGACGAGTTGGCCGACCTGATGATGGTGGACACCAACAACGTCGAAGAATCCATTACGCGATTGGCGCAGATGGCACGCGCGGTTGGCATTCACTTGATCTTGGCGACGCAACGGCCGTCGGTGGACGTGATCACCGGACTCATTAAGGCCAACTTCCCTGCGCGCATTTCGTTCCGCGTGGCCAGCAAAGTGGACTCGCGAACAATTCTGGACTCGAACGGCTCAGAATCACTTCTTGGTAAGGGCGACATGCTGTATCTGCCGGCGGGATCTTCGCGGCTGCACCGTATTCATGGACCGTTGGTCACGGAGGACGAGATCGTCGCGGTGTGCGACTTCTGGCGAGCGCAGGCGCAAGCCAAATACAACGAGCAACTCCTGGAAGCTCCGAAGGACGAAAATGGCAAGCCGTTGCCGGGCGCGGATGGAGATGCCGGCGGCTCAGGCAGCGAGGCCGACGACGAGTTGTTTCAGGACGCGGTGCGCGTCGTTTGCGAAGCAGGACGAGCGTCTACTTCGACCTTGCAGCGGCGGCTGCGCATCGGCTATGGCCGCGCGGCGCATTTGATCGATTTAATGGAGAAGGATGGGATCGTCGGGCCGCCCGACGGCACCAGGCCTCGCGAACTGCTCAAGGGTCGCGAGTGGATGCGCGAGTTTGACGAGTCGCAGCACGGCTGAGAATCTGGAACAATCGTAGCTGCCGGGTCTTGTCGTCAAGTTTCGGAGTACTTTCGCTGCGCCTTCCGAGGTCTGGCATCAATCCAGGGCGCTACTCTCGCCGACACAGACAAGAGTCAGGCTGCGGAAAATGCAACAAAACGAGGAAAAAGCTTTCTTCAGGGGCTGAAGCCCACTAAGAGCATGCAGTTTACGTCGGTGCTAAAGCACCGACCTCCTAAAGAGAAAGACGTTTTCCGCAGCCTGAAGAATGTCTGTGCTACTTCGGAAAAAGCTCCTGGTTGCCGTCCCCGGGATATGTGATTTCGAGTCCCTGTACTCTGGCGAACGGTGTTAGTTCGTGTTCCCGGTGCGATGTGGCGCTCATGATGTCTTCGACACGCACGCCACGCACCAGCAAGGCGTCCCCAATCAGCGAGCGATGACAACGCCAAGGGACTGCCTCCGCACACATGATCGCCGTTCGCTTCGTCCGAGCCAGCTTGAGCAAGCGTTCCATGCCCTGCCGGAATTCGTCAGTGCCCATGTAGTCGGCGTAACCGCGGAACGAAGGATTGCGCCAACCGGTATTGATGGAATCTTTCTTGGCGTGACGCAGGCCGCCGAGTGTTTTCAGGTGCACGTACTCGACGCCGAGCTTGGGGAGAGCCGCTGCCAGCGATTCAGCGTTGAATTGGGGCACGCGACGAGATTTTGGGATGGTGCGGACGTCGACGAGTTGCGCGATGTCGTGAGCTTTCAGCATGTCCACAAATTCCTCCAGCGAATGCGTGGAATGGCCGACGGTGAAGATCGTGAGGGCGGGTTTCTGGTCCGGTTCTGGGCCTGTGCTCGGACCTAATTTCCTGGCAATTTGTCTCTTTGCGGCTGGTTTTGGCATGATATTGTCACTCGCCACGCCAAGTGGACTTTTCGGCTTTCATTTGACACGAAGTGTGCGCGCCCCTAAAATTAGCAGACTCAACCGTGCCGGGGTAGCTCACTGGTAGAGCGCCGCCCTGAAAAGGCGGGCGTAGCCAGTTCGATTCTGGCCCCCGGCACCATCCACGCGTGCAAGCAGCTCTTCACCAAGGAAGTCAATATGTCCTGTCGCTCGGTAAGTGCTTTGGTTAAGTGGCGATCCCCGACTGGCCCGTTCGTCATTTGCAAAATGCAAAAGATGCCCGTTCGCGGGAGGGCCATTTCGACTGTCATCGGCCTTCGACGATACGAAAATCCCTTTGCGCCGCGTCGTCAAACACTTTGAGTGCGGGCCTGTACTGGTCACTTTCATACGCGGCGATCGCCTTCTCTACGTTCTCAAACTCAACGACGACAACCGACTGATCTACCCCCGCTTCGTGGGTCCTAGCAGGCTTGCCTCCCACGATCACGCGACCTCCCAAGGCTTCCAGCGCGGTCGTCGCAAGCTTCATATATTCGGAAAGAGCGGCCGGGATTGACACCGATTTGTAGCACACCACCCAATATCCCTTCTTGGTCATCGAGTCCTCCTGATCCATCTTCGGCGCCGCACACTTCTCAACGGCGCGTGTGATTCTCGCTCTGCCAGCGAAAAAATGACAGTTCCGTCTCCAGGAGAGGTAGCGCTCTAGCCCCGCTTCTCAAAGTACCTTACCTCCCCCTGGGGCTCCCACCCCGACACTCCCACCGGAGTCCCATCGAAAACAAGGGGAAAGGAGCTATTTTGATGGTCCGTATTGCGGCCGTTTCGCATCAAACGTGTGGAATAAAGGTAAGCGACGATGAACCAGGAAATTGATATCTCCGGCGCCTATGTACTGGGGACCATCGGTCTCGCCAGCTTAGTGATGGTGCCGCTGGTGTGGGCATTTGTGAGGTACTGGCTGTTTGCGCCGTGAGGCATCGTGCCTACGGGTGAAAATTGAACTCCAACTCTATCGGCGTTTCCGTCTTTGCCGGGGCATACTTCCACTGCTTGACGGCATCGACCGCGGCGTTCACTAGCAGCGGATGGCCGCCTAGAACTTCCACTTGCTTCACTTGTCCATCCGGGCTAACGACGGCCTTAATCTTCACGGTACCGGACAGATTAAGCCCCCTAGCGAGCGCCGGGTAAACAGGTGTTGGATTCCTGATTACCTTGCGTTCTTCTTGCGCGCAGCAGACCGTCGCCATCGCCAGAGCGAGCAGCATCAGGCGTGCCGCTAGGGCGATCACGTTTCGGGTGTCAAAGCGGCCTGGGCGAATTGCTCGTACGATGCACATATAGGCAAAGCATAGGGCTGACCGGTAAAGTGAAGAATGGTGCGGAAGTACCACCGACACTGTCCCTGCGTACAGTTCTGCTTAACTGTACGGCAAAACGCCAGCCGCAGTGAATGGGCAGACGTTCGGTCCATGCCGGCCCCCGGCACCATCGTTCGACCAACGCACCCGGCTACAAGAACGTTAAATGCATCACCCGCCTGACGATCACTGATAACCTCAAACAGTTCGGCAAAGGCTTGGGCTCTGGCGTGTAAGGGGCAGAAGACGGGTACGCATGGTACGCGGGCATCTGACGGCGCAGGTCACCGCATATCCTGCACGATGTAAGTGATTAGCGCCGGAACCTGAAACTGATCCACCACGAAGCCGCTCGTTGCCTTGCCGGGGCCGACCGCGTATAAGAGAGTGCCATGTCGCTGCGTCTGCTGTGCCTTCTTGCGCCTGTAACGATGAGTGCGGCGGAGCTTCGCTGGGAGCTCCTCAACGTCGGAGTGGGCGTACTACTTCTCGCGATCGGCTTTGGCGCGATTGGCTTGTTTTTTGCTCGATTCAGGACCCGTAATTTCTCACTGATTTACTTCGGACTTTTTACGATTTTGTATGCGGTGCGGCTTCTCGGCAATCTGGCCATCATCGAGTCGGTTTTCGATGCCCCACGCTCATTTTGGAACTACGTTAATGCGGTCATCAGCTGGATCATCGTGCTTCCCTTCGGCTTGTTCCTCTATCAGTTGGTCCGGGAGAATCTAAAGACGCTCTATCGCTGGATTCTGATCGTGCAGGCCATCTTCGCGATTCTGGAGATTGTGGGCGCCCTGTTCGGGGTCCCCGTGCCCAAACTAAACGCGGCGAGCAGCATCTTCACGCTGACGGTCATAGGCGTCGTTATCGTGATCTTCTTTTGGACGCGATGGTCTCTCGGACCGGGGAGTTACCTTACGCGGGATGTCCGGGTTTTCGTAGGGGGGTTCTTGTTTTGGTTTGCGTTTATCGTCCGAGCCAATCTTGCGGCTCTTGGAGTCGTGCAGGGTGTTGGTCACCAGAATGAATTTATCGGCTTCCTGGTTTTCGTCTGCTGCCTCGGGTACATCACCGCTCATCGGACGTTCGACACCGAAGAACGTCTGCTCGAGATCGACAAGGAGCTGGAAATCGCGCGGCAAATCCAATCCGCGACGCTGCCACGGCAAATCCCGAAGCTTCCTGGTTTGGAGATCGCCGCGCGCTACGTGCCAATGAGCGCGGTTGCCGGCGACTTCTACGATTTCGCTGTCGATGGTCAGAAGCATCTCGGTATTTTAATCGCTGATGTCTCGGGACATGGAGTCGGGGCGGCATTGATCGCGTCCATGGTGAAAGTTGCGTTCGCTGGACAGTCGGAGCACGTCCGCGATCCGGCGCGCGTGCTTACGGAGTTGAACCTCGCGCTGTGCGGGAAGTTCGAAGAGCACTACATCACCGCGGCTTACGTTTTCATTGACATTCAGAAGGGAGTCTTACACTACGCGGGCGGAGGACATCCGCCCATCATGTTCGTCTCGCATTCCGATTCTTCCGTTCGCAGAATTGAAGAGAATGGCCCGATCCTCGGCCTTATTCCGGAAGCTCCGTACTCCGCGACGGAGGTGGCGTTTCGACCCGGGGATCGCGTACTGCTCTACACTGACGGCGCCTTTGAGGCCATGAATGGCGCACAAGAAGAGTACGGCAAAGGGCGTCTCGAGCAATTCCTGAAAACTCACGGCGACCCTCACGGCCGAACAATTTTCTTCCGCGTTTCTCGATGAACTATCTCAATGGTCTGGCCATTCCGCTGGCGGTCAGGACGACGACATCACTTTTGTTGTGCTGGACCTGCGAAATTCGGCGAAGGCTTAGGACGGCGGAAGACTCGAGAATGCCCGCAAACTCGAGCATGAAATTTCCTTCCGGGGAGCAAGCGGCGAAATCCGAGCGACTACCCTTAAACCTTTTCGGAGTCGCCATACTGCTTTCCATCTCGGTCCTGATCAACTACGTAGACCGGGGAACTCTTTCGATCGCCGCGCCGATCTTGAAAGATGACCTGCGACTTTCCCCATCGCAGCTTGGCGTGCTGCTCTCGTCTTTCTTCTGGACCTACGCCGCGTTTCAGATCGTTTCCGGATGGCTGGTCGATCGCTTCGAGGTGAATTGGCTTCTGGCCATAGGCGTTCTGGTGTGGTCCGCCGCCACCCTGACGACCGGCCTGGTCCACGGCTTTGCGCTGCTGCTGACCGCCCGGCTTGTTCTAGGCATCGGTGAATCGGTGGCGTATCCTTCGTATAACAAAATCATCGCTAAACATTTTCGTGCCTCGCAACGAGGCCGCGCCAATGGACTGATTTCCGCCGGATGGGCTGGAGGCCCAGCGTTAGGCACGCTGGTAGGCGGCCTGCTGATGGCCCGCGTAGGCTGGCGATTGTTTTTCGTTGTGCTGGGCGCCGCCAGCTTGCTGTGGCTGCTTCCATGGATCAAGTGGATGCCGAAAGGCCCGGGCCTCACCTCATTATCCAAATCCGCAAAGCCGGCCGGAATCCTGGAAATCCTACTGCAACGCTCCGCGTGGGGCACTTTCGCGGGCTTATTCTGCTTCAACTATCTCTGGTACTTCCTGATCACCTGGCTGCCGTTTTATCTGGTTCGCCAGCGGAATTTTTCGTTGCAAACGATGTCTCTCGTCGGTGGCTCCGCGTTCCTGGCCCTGGCAATTTCAGTGCTCGCATCCGGATGGCTTGCGGACCGATGGATCACCAGCAGTGGCAATCCAACGCGCGTGCTGAAAACATTTTGCGGAGGGGGACTCGCTCTCGCATCGGTCAGCTTCGTGATCGTCTTCCTGGTAGCCGATCACACCATCGCCATGGCCATCTTGATTTTTTCCTGCGTCGCGCTGGGCATGTGCTCGCCCAACCTCTGGACGATGACGCAAATACTTGCCGGGCCGCAAACCGCCGGCAAATGGGCTGGACTGGAAAATTTCTGCGGCAACGTGGCGGGCATCATCGCCCCAATCGCCGTTGGCGTAATTCTGGAACGTACCGGCGAATTCTTCTGGGCGTTCGCCATCACCGGCGCAGTCACACTGCTCGGCGCCGCCTCGTACATCTTCCTAGTTGGCGAGGTCGAACCGGTTAAATGGTCGGGGCATGTCGGCTGATAGCGTTCATCGTGGGGTAGCAAAATGATCGGGCTAAAGCGCATCACTACTTTGCGTTTAAGCACTTCACTAACACACAATATTTTCAGTTATGATCGCCTGACTGAATAGAGGTGACCCATGGACGATCGTAGCCGCCAGAATCTGAAGGGGTTGGTCAGTACGCTCCACTCCGAGATTGCGGACTGGGATGCTGAAGCGAAATCTTGGAGGCCGCCGCGCTTCACTACGATGACTCACTTCCTTCCCGACGGGCAAATCAGCGAAGTCGAATATCACCATCCAGATGGGTCGGTGTATCGCATCGGCAATTACTATGACGACACTAGTAAACTCAAAGAATCACGCAGCCGCAGCAATATCGACGCGGAAACCAGCAGCTTGTACCACTATGACGACTCGGGGCGTCTGATTCGCGTCGCGAGCATCGATGAAAGCGGGTTGCAAAAAGACTTTCAGGTTTTCCGTTATGACGATACCGGACGCAAAACCGCACAGTATTTTCTTTCCATTGACGCGGGCGCCGGCGCCATGTCGTTTTCCCCTGGACTGGGAGACTCCGATCAGACCACGGAATCCGTGTGGTACGACCGCAACCATCGTTTCCTGCAACGGGTCACCTACACTCGCGACGCGAATGGGAAATTGCTGAAGGAAGAAATGCACCTGGACGACGACGCGTTCGCATCCGGCGAAGTCGCGCGTGCTTCAACCGAAGAACGCGAAAAACTAATGGCCCAGTTGACCAAGCTTCTCGGTGCTGACCGGGTAATGGCGACTACTTTCTATCGGTATGATGAAGGCGGGCGACAGATCGAGCGGCGCACTCAAATGGCTAATTTAGGCGACATTCGCACAACCTACACATACGATGATCGCGGCAATGCCGTCGATGAAGTCACCGTTTCAGGCTATCGGGAGATGCAGGTGGGCGAAACAGGAAACGAATACTTCGCGAACGAGAGTTCGGAAACGACCAACGCGCACTACGACTATCAATACGATGCGCACGGCAACTGGATCGAACGCATCACCTCGTCCGCTGCTCAAAACTCTTCCGCGTTGCAACGCAGCAACATTGAGCGCCGCCAAATCAGCTACTATCCGAATTCAGAATTTCCGAGGCCGTAGCTCCTTCACGAGGCTATACCTCCTCCCATTTCTCAGATGTGCCCCCCCGAAACAACGCCTCAATCACTGCCATATTCTTGATCGAATCTTCGATCGGCATCGGGATGTCGCCTTCGCCGCGGATCGCACGCGAAAATACGTCGCCCTGAATGGTGTACTGGTCACAAATTGGAATCGACTCGGTCACAATCCCGCTTCCGAACACGTCCTTGCCGTCATCGATAAGAATTCGCGTCGGGCGATCCGGGGGGGCGTTGAATGGAATCTCGATCTCAATCCGCCCCTTGGTCCCAAAGAACTGCATGCGCTGGTATGGAACCATCTGCGTGCTGCAGACAAATGTCGCCTGTCCCGATGGAAAATCCAGGATCGCGGATGCCAGTCGATCGGTCTTGAACTCTGGGTCGCGCTCGATCAGGCCAGATACTCGCACAGGCTCGTCGCCAAAAATAAATCGCGATGTCACGATCGGGTAGCAGCCGATATCCATGAGCCCGCCGCCGCCCCATTCCACCACGTTGCGGACGTTTGCGGCGTCGCGATTGAAATAGCTGAACACGCCCATGATTGTCTTCAAGTCGCCGATGCGCCCTGCGCGAATTAGTTCCCGGGTGCGCAGCCATTGTGGATGGGTTTTCACCATGAAGGCCTCGCCGATCTTCACACTGGTGCGATCCCGCACCGCCAGCAGCGCTTTCGCTTCGGCTACCGACAAGCTCAGTGGCTTCTCGCATAGAACGTGCTTCCCAGCCTCCGCCGCTTTGATCGACCATGGCACATGCAAATGGTTTGGCAGCGGAATATAGACGGCCTCAATCTGCGGGTCCGCGAGAAGCTCTTCGTACGATCCGTACGTGTTTGGAATTCCCAGCTTTTGCGCTGCCTTCCGCCCCTTGTCCGGGTCGCGTGAGGCGATTGCCGCGACCTCGCTCCAGTCTCCCGCCTGCATCCCCGGAATCACTTTGCGGACCGCGATCGATGCCACACCGAGCACTCCCCACTTCACTTTTCCCTGTTTCGCCATGTCCCCTCCAGCCTGCAACATCATCGATAGTCACGCAGGAGCATTGTGCTTGAAATTGTGGTTGAAATTCACGCCGGGAGGGGCAAGCCCCTCCCCTACAAGGGTTCGTAGGGACTAGATATGTGCCAAGCCCATGGGTGGCGCTAGCGGGATGCAACCCGATCCTTCGCACAATTTTCGCCGCGCTGTTTAGGGTCCGGATCTTGATTCCCATCGCGAAGCCAAATTATTCTCGAATTTCTTCGCCAAAAGACAGTATCCTTCCTCCCGCCTTTGCGGCTTGCGATCGCTCCAATGCTCAAGGCCGCTCCTGGAGAAGAATTCGACAAATGAAGATCTGCAGAGACACATCCCTTCGATCGTTGCGTATGCTTGCGGTCATCCTTGCGACTGCCGTTGTTCCAGAATTCCTTCTTGCTGAACCTCCGCCGCCATCGACTCCGCAATTCTCCGTATCCTTTCCGAAAGAGCGCAGCGCGCAACCTCTCGACGGCCGTCTTCTGCTGCTCCTGTCCAACGACTCCAGCGCCGAGCCACGCATGCAGATTGGCCTCTCGCCGAAAACGCAAATGGTCTTCGGCGTCGATGTCGATCAGTTGCAGCCCGGCCAGTCCGCGACCATCGACGACTCCGCCTTAGGTTATCCTGTCCGGTATCTCCACGACGTTCCGCCTGGCGAATATTTCGTGCAAGTGGTGCTCAATCGCTATGAAACGTTCCATCGCGCCGACGGTCACACCGTCAAACTCCACATGGACCAGGGCGAAGGGCAACACTGGAACATCTCTCCTGGAAATTTATACAGCAGGCCGCAAACAATCACGTTAGGCCCCAACGCGCAAAACGTTTCCATCACCCTCGATCAGGAAATCGCTCCCATCGATCCGCCCAAAGACACCAAATACATCCGGCACATGCGCATCCAGAGCCAACTGCTCACCAAATTCTGGGGCCGCCCCATGTATCTCAGCGCCAACATTCTGGTCCCCGAAGGATTCGACGTGCATCCCAACGCACATTTCCCGCTGGCCATTTTCGAAGATCACTTCAACCACGACTTCGATGGCTTCCGCACCGAGCCGCCCGACCCTAATCTCAAGCCCGATTACAGTGACCGCTTCCACATCTCCGGCTACAATCGCATCCAGCAAGAAGAAGAGTACAAGTTCTACCAGCAATGGATCGCGCCAAACTTCCCGCGCATCCTGGTCGCGCAGATCAACCACGCCAATCCTTACTACGACGATTCGTACGCAGTGAACTCCGCGAATCTGGGTCCTTACGGTGACGCCATCGAAACCGAACTGATTCCGGCGCTGGAAAGACAATTCCGCGCCATCGGTCAGGGATGGGCGCGCTTCGTGTACGGCGGGTCTACCGGCGGCTGGGAATCCATCGCGGTACAAATGTTTTATCCCGATCACTACAATGGCGCGTTCATCGCGTGTCCGGATCCCGTCGACTTCCGCGCCTACACGAACATCAATCTGTATCAGGACAAAAACGCCTTTTTCATTCAGGGCCCACACACGCAGGTGCTGCAACCCGGTTTCCGCGACTATCTCGGCCACACCATCGCCACAACGAAAAGCGTCAACCAGTACGAACTGGCGTTAGGCTCGCACAGCCGCTCCGGCGAGCAATACGACATTTGGCAAGCGGTCTACGGCCCGGTCGGTCAAGACGGCTATCCACAACCAATTTTCAACAAAGAGACCGGCGACATCGATCCCGCCATCGCCGCATACTGGAAGGAACACTACGATCTCAGCGCCATCTTGCAGCGCGACTGGCCCACCCTAGGGCCCAAACTGCGTGGCAAGTTGCGCATCTACGTAGGCAGCGCCGACAACTACATGCTCAACGACGCCGTCTACCTGATCGAAGATTTCCTCAAGACCACCACAAATCCCGCGTACGAAGGCGAAGTAAAATACGGCGAGCGCGCCGAACATTGCTGGAACGGCGACCCCAACCAGCCCAATTACCTTTCGCGCCTGCACTACAACACTATGTATCTGCCAATTATCCTGGACCGGCTCCAAAAGACGGCACCCCAGGGCGCCGACTTAACCTCCTGGCGCTACTAGCTTCTTGGAGTGCGGCGGCTAGAGTCCACCTCGTGAATGGCCGTGACAGGAAGAGAAGAATTTCCTCAGCGGCTAAAGCCCGATTTTGCGTATCTTTAAATGTCGGAGCTAAAGCTCCGACCTCCTGAGATGCATTTATGAGATGGTGGCTAGCCGCCGCCGCTAACCTACGATCCTGGCACCTCAAACACTCACTTAAACCGAATTCCCGCAAACTCCATGCGAATAAAGTCCTTCACGCCCGGCTCCCCCGTGACCCTCAGCGCTATCGGACCTTTCTGTGGAGCAGCCTCGACGCCCAGGCCGAAAAATGAACAGCATTTCTGCTCGTATTCGACCCATTGCGCAAGCTCTTCCAATGACATCGAGGCGCCTCGCAAGCGGAAGGAATAGCCGTTTTCGAGTTCTTCCGCCCGTTCAATGGCCTGCTCCAGTTTCCGCCGAAGGACGTCGTAACGCGCACGCTCCTCCTTCGTCATAGCGTTCATGTTGCAAGCAAACTGTGGTACATGGGTCATCGCATCCCCCAAAACGAACGAACGACGTTTTCACGCGAACGGGCGTGACGTCAAGGGGTGGATATGCAAATCGAGGCGGTTGTGATCAGCGGTTAGAGGCCATCTCAATGGCCGAGACAGAAAAGAGAAGAATCTCCTCAGGGGCTAAAGCCCGATTTTGCGTGCCTTTAAATGTCGGAGCTAAAGCTCCGACCCCTGAGATGCATTTATGAGATGACTTGGCTCTGTTGACATCCTCATGAAAGGGCGGCGATGTTTCAACCGATACAGATTGAAACTCAATCCGAGCAGCAGCGCTTGACGCATCTGCATGGGCAGCGAGCGACCCGGGGCGCGAGCCGAGAGTTTTCGTTTGACCGAAGAGAACAGGCTTTCGACCAGGGCGCGGCGACGGTAAAGTCGTCGTGGGAAGGCCCGCCGCATCTCGGCGCGCACTCCGCGCACGCGCCAGGTTTTCTTCCCGCGCTTGGCGGGAATCACGCTCTGCGCTCCGAGGCGTTTGCGGATGTAGGTATGATTGCGCTCGCTGTCGAACTCGGCATCGGCCAGCACCAGCCCGATGGGTGTTTGTTCGGAAGCGGCTGCGACAACCGCCGGCAAATTCGCGCAATCGTTCCACGGACCGCGCCGCGCGAGTTGCGACAACACGAACTGGTGATCCAAATCCACGGCGACCACCCACTTCAGCCAGTGGCGCCACGGCAGCGGTTTCTGCCCGTGATGATGCATGCGCCGCACAAAGAAGGTGCTTACGGCGCCTTGCGCCAAACCCGTGGCGTCCACGGCGACGCGAGCGCGCTTCCGCTTTTGACGCAGCGAACCGCGCAACCGACGCACGGTTTCGTCAACCGCACGGTCGATGGTCTGGTCGTCGAGACGCTGCAAAAAGCGATACAGCGTCGTGAAGTCCGGCACACTGCCAAGCCCCAACACCTGGCGCAATTCGCGATGCTCGCCCAAACGCACCTCGGCTTCACGAAAGGTCCAGTCTTCGTAACGCATCAGGCAGAGAATGGCCAGCAACTGCGGCTGGGTAAATTGCCGTTTGCTGAAACGGCTTCGGTAGCGCGGGAGCACCGCCCGGGAGACTTGCAGAGCGATGCGGGCAAAAGGCAGGAGTCCGACTTCGGTCATCGCACCTCCTGCCCCCATAGGAAACCATGCAAGCGGCCAATGGCTCTCTCGAATTTCAATGACGTTGCTAGGATGTCAACAGAGCCAGATGACTTCTAGTCGAGGACTGCGGCGGCATCGCGCTCTTTGCGACGACGGTGCAGATACTGCATGGCGATATTGAGGTAGACCTCGCCGCACGGAGTTTCGATGCAAATCACCATGGCTTCGGTATCGGCGCCCCCGGCAAGGCCTTGCTCGTTCACGTGAATTTCCGGTGGGAACACCTTGAAACGAAAGCCTTGATCGTTAAGCAAGGTCACGGAGTTTCCGATGACCATGTTAGCGAGTTCGCAAACGGTTTCGCGTGCGACCTGTTCGGTGCCCTCTACCGCGCCGCCCGCAAGATGGCTCGCAATCTTCAAGGCCACCTCGGGAGCCAAGTCCAGAATCACGCGCCCTTCGATGTCGCCTTTGATGAGAATCAGCGCGGCAACGCCTTTGCGTCGATAGGTCTCTTCGTCCATCGACAGATCAACGATCTTGGTGGGCGCCTGAAGCGACTCCGCGAAGACCGCGTCCGCGGCGTTGATAAACGGTTGAATGAGTTCCATTCTCATACGCGTCGCTCTCCAGCCAACGCGACGGGCGCACCTGCTGCGTTGGGATCGTCGCTCAGCACGTAACGCAAATCTCGTACAGCACTTCAGCCTTTACGGGCTTCTGGACGAAGTGCTTCGCACCTTTCTGCAGCGCCGCCAGGATGTTCTCCTGATAGCCCACGGAGCTGACCATGACGATGCGTGCGTCCGAATGCTGGCGGACGATGCGCTCGACGGCCTCGATGCCCTCCATCTGCGGCATGGTGATATCCATGAGCACGATGTCCGGCTTGGTGCGATTGAACTCCGCGATGGCGGTCAGGCCATCACCGGCTTCGCCGGCCACTTCCCCGCCGAACATCTCAATCATCTTGATGAGATTCTTGCGGGCGAATACGGAGTCGTCCACCACGAGGTAGCGGACCGACTGGTTGTCTTTGCGATGCAGAGGCGCGAATTGTTGCATGACCTTCTCCTTCGTCCCATTGCACGGTTAAGTGCGTTGGGAAGAAACGGGTGTCCTTTCGTTCTTGTCGTTCTTGTCGACTTTTTCCGGCCGATCACTTCTCTCGGGCTTCTCGGATTTCTCTGAAGGTACGCGATCTCCCCCACCATATTGATTGACGAGGTACGCACCAATGCTTTCCAGCGGGATGATCTTGTTGGCGTGGCCTTTTTGGATCGCGGCGCGCGGCATGCCGGCTACGACGCAAGTGTCCTCGCTTTGCGCGACGGTCATTCCGCCGGCGGCCTTGATGGCGCCTAACCCTTCAGCTCCGTCTTCACCCATGCCGGTCATAATCACGCCCACCGCGGCGAGCGCGAATTCTTGAGCGACGGAATGAAATAGCACGTCGACGGAGGGACGATGTCCGTTCACCGGGGCGCCATCGGAAAGTACGGCCATATCCCCTCGGGGCATGCGCCGGACCATCATGTGGCGATTTCCTGGACAGATCAGGACGCGCCCAGAGAGCAAGAGGTCGCCCGATTTCGCTTCACTGACGTCCAGCGCGCAGCATTCATCGAGGCGCCGCGCGAACATTTCCGTGAACCCTTCCGGCATATGCTGCACGACGAGAATGCTGCAGGGGAAATCCGCGGGAATTTGTGACAACACATATTGCAGGGCGTTCGGACCACCGGTCGAGATGCCAATCGCGATGATGCGGCTCGGCGGCAGAGAAGATCTTGCACCCTTCTTCAAATTGGGAGGGTCGATCGGGACCGTTGCCGGTGGAAGCTTACGGCCAGCCGCGCGCTTGGCGACCTTGATCTTTTCGATGAGCAGGTCCGCAATCGTTTCCAGGTGCCCGGCGGCTGCGTCTGTGGGTTTTGCGATGAAATCCACAGCGCCTAGAGCCAAGGCCTTCAGGGTGGAATACGCGCCTTCCTTGGAATGAGTGCTGAAGAGAATCACCGGCATGGGGGCGCGCCGCATAATGAGGCGCAGAGTCTCCATGCCATCCATGCGAGGCATTTCCAGGTCGAGTGTTACCACGTCGGGACGGAGTTCCTCTATCTTCTTTAGAGCGAAGGCGCCGTCCATGGCGGTGCCGACCACTTCGATGGAAGGATCCCGGGCAAGGATCGCCGGAATCAGCTTTCGCATCAAAGCGGAGTCGTCCACCACCAGAACGCGGACCTTGTCGCTCATGCGATTGCTCCTAGCGGGGTAGCACGGGAAAGCCGAGCCAGAACAGCCGGCACATTCAGAATCAGGACGACCGTCCCGTCACCCAGAATCGAAGCTCCGCTGACCAAGTCACTGGAGATGATTTCCGATGGCAGCGCTTTGATGACCAATTCTTCTTCGCCCACAAGGCTGTCGACCAGTAAGCCGAAGCGTTTTTCGGCGGCGCCAATGACGATGACGAAGTTCCTCTTTTTCTTTGCTTCCGGCTCGGCATCTACGGCATGAATGCGGCTCAGGCTGTTAAGGCGCACGAGAGTTAGAACTTGCTCACGCAAGCGCAGAACTTCGCGTCGATCGATGTGATGAATCTCGTTCTCGTTGGCGCGGGTAATCTCCACCACGGAAGAAAGAGGCACGGCAAAAAGGCGGCCGCCGACGCGAAAAAGCAGAGTCTGGATGCTCGCGAGCGTGAGAGGAGCGCGAAGCTGAATGGTTGTGCCGCGGCCCTTGTTGGACGCGATGTGCACCGTACCTTTCAGGCGGTCCAGCACAGTGCGGACGACGTCCATGCCCACGCCGCGCCCGGAAACCTCTGTTACCTCGGCGGCGGTGCTAAAACCAGGCTCGAAAATGAGGTTGAGAGCTTCGGAGTCAGAAAGGCGCTGAGCTTCGTCCGCTTTCAGAACTCCTTTTTCCACGGCCAGCGAGCGAATCTGCGTGAGGTCGATGCCCCTGCCGTCATCGCGTACCTCGATTACTACCTGCGTGCCCTGGTGGTAGGCGTTCAAATAAATCGTGCCGCGAGCGGGTTTGCCGGCGGTGATGCGCTCTTCGGCATGCTCCACGCCGTGGTCGACGGCGTTTCGAACCAGGTGCATGAGCGGCTCAGCGAGCGCGTCGAGAATGCCCTTATCGAGGTCGGTATTCTGCCCGGACACTTCCAGCGCGACGTCCTTGCCGCACTGCTTGGCCACGTCGCGGACAAGGCGAGGAAATCGGCGGAACAACTGCTCGACCGGAACCATGCGAAT
>CAVSNL010000033.1:0-54209 GCA_963729285.1 uncultured Acidobacteriota bacterium | reverse complement strand
CTTAGTCCGCTCCAGCCGCTTCCAGGATTCGTTTGTTCGTCGCGACGTGGGCGTCCTTGAGTTCCTCGATGTACGGAAGATAATGGCGCTCCACCATCGCCACGGAATCGCCCAGCATCTTGGCAACATCCTGGATCAACGCGCCCTTGCGGATGTACCACACGGCGCAGGTGTCACGGAGTTGGTGCGGATGCGCTGGACGCATTCCCAGGTCGGTCTTCACTTCGGTGATCTTGGCACGCTCAAATAAATCCTGAAGTTGGATGCGCCACAAGGCTTTGTCAGATTCCAGCTTGAACTCGGGACGGCGAAATGGCTGGCCCTTTGGCAGCTTGTCCAGAAGCGCGACCACACGAGCCGGAAGGACCACGATTGCGCGTTTGCCGGTCTTCCTGCGTTTGTAATCGAGGGTGCCGTTGACGACGGACTTGGAGTCAAACAAAGTCGCATCGACCAACGCCATCCCCGACCATCGGAGAAGTTCGAGGAATGTCTCCAGCTTCGTGTCGCCGTCCTTCTGAACCTGGGCGAGGATCGCGGCGTACTCTGCGTCCGTGAACGGTACGGTGCGTGAGCCTTGCTCGATCTCCGGTCGCTTGAGATGTTTCGCAGGACTCGCGGGAAGCCAATTCTGAGCTTCGCAGAACTTGAAGAACTGCTTGACGGAACTAACAAACACGCTGGCCGTGGAATCCCCGAAGGTCCAGGTCTGTCGCCAATCATGGAGGTCGGTGGGCGTTATATCTAACACCGGCGTCTGTGCCCCGAAGTGCTCAATGATTTTCTTGCCGAACAATGCCTGCCGGTTCACCGTGCCTTCGGCGCGGTTGTTCACCTTCAGATCCTGCTAGAAACTTCTCGACAGCAACTTCCAGCGGCACCGTCTTCAATTCCTTTTCCATACGGAGGCGCTTTAGTTCGATCTTGGTCGGATCGAAGGAGTCGAGCCATTCGCGGCGAACCTGCTCCGCCTCTTCCCATACGCGTCTCTTTGTGGATTGCTTCCACTGGCGCTGACCCTCCGGCTTCGCACCGTCATACAGCAGCATGGTCTTGACGCATTTGCACTTCTGCCAGTCGTTTCCTTTATCTTTATCCTTGCAGCGGCAATCCTTGCTGTCGTGCCGTACGAACAACGTCGCGGTTCTGGTTACGGCGTCCATGAAGCCTCCATGCGGTTCTGTAACTACTATGCCAGAAACATCGCATGGTTGTCAACTAAATTACTAAGTCTATTATCTACAGCACATAGTCACAGTGAGAAGTGTTCATTCTAAAGGTGGTTAAAGTAACTTGTTTTGATAGACTTTTGCAAGTGTTGATTCTGCGGAACTTAGCTTCACTGTATGTGCTGCGCTATATTAGGTTAGATTAGTAGAGGCGGAACGTCACTTCGATGGGGACGATGGTCGCTACTGGCTTGCCACCCGGGCCTACGGCGGGCTTGAATTTCCAGCCCTTTACGGCTTCGATGGCTTTCTCTTCCAGTCCCAGACCGGGGCCCTTCACTACGGAGATGTTCACGGCGCGGCCGTCGGTCGTAATCGTCACTTGCAGAACAACCGTACCTTGATACTTGGCCTTGCGAGCTTCGTCGGAGTATTGGGGGATCGGGCAGTAGAGGCAGACCGGGACGCCGACGCCATTGACGCCTGCGCGAAAAGCTCCGCCACCGGTGCCGCCGCCTTCGCCGGGACCCAAGCCGCCGCCGGAGCCGCTGCCAATGCCGGTGCCGTTGCCGTGGCCGAGCGAATCGGACAGCGCATTGGCCAACGGATCACCAAGGGCATTCGGGCCGTTAATCTTGAGGTCCGGTGGGCCCAGCAGCGAGGGATCCATGGCGAGTTTAGGATGCTCGTTCTGAATCTTGATTTGCGGTGGAGTGAACTGCGTCCACTTGAACTTGGGGGGGCGGCCCTTGTTCGGAGGAGTCAGGGTGTGATCGTTGGCGCCGCCGCCACCACCGGCTTTGGTCGCGCCGGCTGGCAACTGGGCCATGTACGGGGAAATGTCGAGCGGAGTAGCGTCGAATTTGTTCTTTGCGGCGGTGGGTTGCGCCTTCCACCAGATCAGTGGGACCACCAGAAGCGCAATGATCAGAATGTGAAGGCCAAAGGCGATGATCTGGGTCCAGCCGAAGTTTTCGTCCTTGGACCAGATGTCATTCACTTTTACCGGCTGAATTCCCGGCGGGAGCGGGGGCATCTTTGATGGTGAAAAGAATTCCTTGACGCGATAGCCGAAGCCGCCGAAGTTCGCGCCCCAGTTCACTGCCAGGCGGCTGTTCATTGGGCCTTTTGGCACAGGCTTTGAACTGAAGAAATCCTTCAGATTCTCGTTGAACCCGCCGCCGTATTGGTCCGGCATAAGGGTGGAATGCACGTTGGGGTTTACCTTAATGGGCTTTTCGGTCAGAAACTGTTTGAGGTTGGACCAGAAGCCGTCAGTGACCACGCGCTCGGGAGTCTGGAAAGTGGGCAGGGCGGAGGCGGGTACGGGAATGGCTGGTTGCGCGTTGGGATTCGGCGCGCCCGGCTTGCTTGGATCTGGCGGCAAAAGGTTAATAAAATTGCTCGGCACGTGTTCCCCTAACTCACCCCTACCTTAATTATAGACGCAGATATCCTCAATACGGTGGTATCGCAGGTACGATTCTGGCGGTGCCGGATTGGTTGCACCCCCCGTACCGGCTGACACCTGCTTGCGTTCATTGTAACATCATACGTGATTACGCTGCTTTCCGATGTTTCCCGCCGCGACACACTCGAGGGAACTCGAGGGAAATGACGGGCAAAGAAGGGAACCGATCCGATCGATCCATGGCCGAGCCACTCGAACTGAAGAAAACGCTCAATCTTCCCAAAACTGAGTTTTCCATGAAAGCCAGCCTTCCGCAAAACGAGCCGAAGCAGCTGGCAGCCTGGGAGGACGCGCATCTTTACGAGCGGATTTTAGAGGTGCGCAAAGGGAAGCCGCTGTTTGTGCTGCATGACGGGCCGCCGTATCCGACGGGCGAAATCCATCTGGGGACGGGGCTGAACAAGATTTTGAAGGACCTGGTAGTAAAGACCAAGAGCATGGCGGGGCACTATGCGCCCTACGTTCCTGGTTGGGACTGCCACGGATTGCCGATCGAAACAAAAGTAGAAAAGGAGCTTGGCGGAAAGGACAAAGTGCCGCCGGCGGAATTCCGCGCCTTGTGCCGGGAGTTTGCGGCGCGCTTCGTGGAGCAGCATAAGAAAGATTTCAAGCGGCTGGGGATTTTCGGGCGATGGAACGAACCGTATTTGACGATGAATTTCGATTATGAGGCGGTCATTGCGGGCGCGTTTCTGGATTTCATGGAAAAAGGCTACGTCTATCGCGGACGCAAGCCGGTCTATTGGTGCTTTCACGATTCCACGGCGCTGGCCGAAGCGGAAGTCGAGTATGAGGATCACGTCAGCCCGTCGATCTGGGTGAAATTTGCGGTGGTGGGCGGCGGGGGTGGCGAAGCCGCGAAATTGGGCAGCGACGTCAGTGCCGTGATCTGGACGACGACTCCCTGGACGATTCCGCACAATCGCGCGCTCGCATTTCATCCGGATTTCGACTACGTCGTGGTGGACACCGAGAGAGGCGCGCTATTGCTTGCGGCCGATCGCGTAGCGGCTTTGCAGGCCGAGTGCAGCATCAAGGATGCTACGGTTCGCGCCACCTACAAAGGCCGCGACTTCGAAGGCATGAAGTTCCAGCACCCGTTTCTGCCGATTCAGGTGCCGGGGGTTCTCGCAACGTATGTGACGCTCGATCAAGGAAGCGGCATCGTTCACACCGCGCCAGGCCATGGCGTGGATGACTTCAATACTGGTCAGAAATATGGTTTGGAGATTGCCGCGCCGATCAATGACCGTGGCGTCTACCTGGAAGGCCTGCCCGAGTACAAAGGGAAGGATGTTTTCACCGCGAACCCGATTATCGTGAAACTGCTTGGCGAGCGTGGCGCGCTACTTGGCCATCACAGCTACAAGCACAGCTATCCGCATTGCTGGCGCTGCCATAACCCGGTGATTTTTCGCGCCACCGAACAGTGGTTCATCGGAATGGACCAGGCGGCGCATGGCGCCAGCAAGAGCTTGCGGCAGGAGACGCTGGAAAAAATTCGCGGAGTGAAATGGATCCCGTCATGGGGCGAAGACCGCATGTACGAAATGATCGAGGAGCGGCCGGACTGGTGCGTTTCGCGACAGCGTTTCTGGGGCGTGCCGATCATTGTTTTTTATTGCGAGGCTTGCAATACCCGCCTGGAGGATTTCGCGGCTCTCCGCAACGTCGTGAAGTGGTTTGAGAAAGAAGGCGCGGACGCCTGGTACAAGCACACGCCGGAAGAGTTGCTGCCCGCGGAGACCGTATGCTCGTGCGGCGGTAGGAATTGGCGGAAGGAAAACGACATTCTGGACGTGTGGTTCGACTCCGGTTCTTCGCACCTTGCGGTATTGAAAGGTCCGGAGTGGCCCGCCGACGTTTATCTGGAAGGCCCGGATCAATATCGCGGGTGGTTTCACAGCTCGCTGCTGATCGGGATCGGCATTCGGAATAACCCGCCATACAAAGGGGTGGTCACGCATGGCTGGACGCTCGACGAAAAGGGTCAGCCCATGTCGAAATCACTGGGCAATACCCTTTATCCCGCGGAAATTTGTGAACGGTGGGGCGCGGACCTGCTGCGGTTGTGGGTTGCTTCGGTCGAATACCAGGCTGACGTGAAGATGAGCGAGCGGGTGATGACCCAGCTCAGCGAGGCATACCGGAAGATTCGCAATACGTTCCGCTATGGGCTGAGCAATCTTGCGGACTTTGATCCTGCGCGCGATGCGCTGCCCAACGATCAGCTGGACGAAATGGATCGCTGGATGCTGGAGCGTACCGCCGATCTGGTGAAGAAATGCCGCGAATGGTACGCGGGATATGATTTTCACCGCGTTTACCACGCCATCCATGATTTTTGCGTGGTGGATCTCAGCTCGTTTTACTACGACGTGTTGAAGGATCGCTTGTACACCAAGGCGGCGAAGAGCAAGTCACGCCGCTCCGCGCAGACCGCGGTGTGGAAGATTACTGGTGCACTGGCCCGGCTTATTGCGCCGATCCTGGTCTTCACCGCGGAGGAAGTCTGGAAGTATCTGCCCAAGAGGCCAGGCGAGCACGGGAGCGTGCATATGGCTTTGTTCAGCGAAGAGCGAGAACTTCGCGCGGACATTGCGTCCAAACAGGTGGCGCTCTGGGAGTTGCTCTCGAAGGTGCGCGGGGAAGTGCTGAAAGCGTTGGAAGCGGCGCGTAACGAAAAGAAGATCAATGCGGGTCTGGAGGCCAAGGTTTTGCTCAATGCCGACCTCGAACTGAAGGCGAAGCTCAAGCAGTACCTGCCTTTGCTCCCAGGCCTGTTCATCGTTTCGCAGGTGGATTTGGTGACGGCTGGAACGGGGGACTATCGTTCCGACGTGATTCCTGGGTTGGAAGTTACGATTCAGAAAGCCGACGGCACGAAATGCGAGCGGTGCTGGAATTATTCGACGCATGTTGGCGAAAACCTGCGTTACCCGACGATCTGCGAGCGCTGCTCGGAGGCGCTGGTGGAGATCGAAGGGCCAACGGAAGAGGCCGCGTAGAGGCGGTGACAAGTGGCGCTTAGCGGCTGAAGCGCGCCCCTATATTGTGTTTGCGGCGCAGTTCATGTTGAGGTCCTTCAGCTACCCTCGTCGGGTAGCTTCAGGATGACAGTTCGTGCAAATTAATTTTCGTGGTGGAGGATTTTCAGGGGACGCGAGGGATTGTGACGTTGATTATTCCAAAACGCTTGCGGTGGCTCTGGCTTACGCTGGGCGTTGTGCTGCTGGACCGCGCGACGAAGGCATGGTTTGAGACGCAGACCTTTGAAGGCTGGCGGCAGGAGATCGTTCACAACTTTATTTATTTGGTGAACAGCCGGAACCCGGGCATCGCGTTCGGGGTGCTGGCGGATTCTTCTTCTCCCTGGACGCGCGTGTTGCTGATCGGAGGATCCGTCATCGTGATTGGGGCGCTTGCGTGGCTCTTTGCGGTGGGTCACAGCGGCGGTACCTTGACCGCGGCGGGGCTTGCGCTGCTACTGGGTGGCGCTGCCGGGAACGTCACCGATCGCATCTTTCATGGGGCGGTTACCGATTTCTTTGAAGTGCGCTTTGGGAACTACCACTATCCGGCGTTCAATGTCGCCGACTCCGCGATCGCGATCGGCGCGGCTCTGATTATTCTGGATGTGCTTTTTGGCGCCAAACACCACGCGCCCGAAGTTTCCGAGCGTGAAGTAAGCTGATATCGCCGATACCACTCACAACATGAAGCACGATTTCGTTGTTCTTCCCGAAGAAGCCGGCGAGCGGCTGGATCGCGTGGTTACGTCACACTGCGCGGAATTGAGCCGCACGCGCGTGCAGGAATTGATTGAAGGGGAGCTCATTCTTCTGAATGGCCATGCGACGAAGGGCTCCCATCGTCTCCATGGCGGAGAGCGCGTGACTGTCGAAGTGCAGCCGCGCCCGCCCATGCGGGCCGAAGCGGAATCCATCCCACTCGATGTGATTTACGAGGATGATGACGTGGTTGCGGTGAACAAACCCGCGGGCATGGTCGTTCATGCCGGAGCGGGAAATCCCAGCGGGACGCTGGTGAATGCTTTGCTGGGCCGCGGACAGACGCTGTCGCAAGGCGGTGATGTGTTGCGTCCGGGAATCGTTCACCGGCTCGACAAGGATACTTCCGGCATCATCCTGGTCGCGAAGAATGACGCGGCGCACGCGAAGCTGGGCGAAGCTTTTCGGCAGCGGACCGTAAAGAAGACCTACATCACGCTGGTCGAAGGTTTGTTGAAGGAAGATAGCGGGCGGATCGAGTTGGCCATCGCTCGTGACCCCAAGCGGCGCGTGCGCATGACCGCGCGGCGCAGCGCCGTGCTTGCCGATGCGCGCGAGGCGCGAACCGACTGGCGCGTCCTGGGGCGTATCGACACCACAACGCTGGTGGAAGTGCGGCTGCACACCGGGCGCACGCACCAGATCCGCGTGCACTTTTCGACGGTGCGGCACCCGGTGGTGGGTGACGTGCTGTACGGCGCAGCTGCACAATTAGAAGTGGGTAAAATCACGCTGCCGGCGCTGGAGCGAAATTTCCTTCACGCTGCGAGACTTGGGTTCACGCACCCGCGCAGTGGCGCCTGGATCGACTTGCGGGCTCCGCTTCCGCCACAGCTACACACCTTCTTACAGGAACTTGCCGCTGCGGCCGGCCACGATGCGCAAAGAAATGATCCGCAAAGAATTGACGCTATGCTCGCCGACTACCTATAATCGATCTCACATGCGACCTTTATGGATTTGCGCTCTCTTGGCGATGACGGTGGTCTTCGCGGCCGGCACCGACGAAGCGCAACAATCCACACCCGCTACACCCACCTCCGGTACGCAGCAACAGGGCGCTCCCCCACCGCCACCACCTGAAGCTTCAGCCCAAAATCAGGGCAAGATCACGCAGACCGTGAACCTGGTGGACGTTTTGTTCACTGTGCTCAACCGCCGGAATAAACTCGTTCCGGATCTGGAGAAGAGCGACTTCAAAGTCTCCGACGACAAGACACCGCAAACGATCCGCTATTTCAGCAGGCAGACAGACCTTCCCCTCCGTATCGGGTTGCTCATGGACACCTCCAACAGCATTCGCGACCGGCTTAAGTTTGAGCAGGATGCCGCAACCTCCTTCTTGTTTTCAGTTCTGCGCCACAACAAAGACCAGGCCTTCGTCATGACCTTCGACGACGAGCCCAGCATCCTGCAAGGCTTCACCGACGACGCCGGGCGGCTGCGCGACGAGATCGTGAAGACGCGAGCGGGCGGCGGCACCGCGGTTTACGATGCGATTTATGCGGCTTGTGACAAGGAGCTGAGTCATCCCCCGCGGCCTCCCGGCGATGCGCCCGACGTAGTGCGCCGGGTGATGATCGTGATCAGCGACGGCGACGACAATCTTTCGAATCATACGCGGGCGGAAGCCATTGAAATGGCCCAGCGCTACAGCGTGGTCATTTATACGATCAGCACTAGCACCCAATGGATCCAGCTGTCGCAGACCAACCCCGACAAGCTGGCCGATCGCAAGACGCACCTTACCGAAGGCGATCAAATACTTGCGGACCTGGCCGAGGAAACCGGCGGCCGGGCGTTTTTCCCGTATCACGTGGACGATCTCGATCAATCGTTCCAGGATATTGGCGATGAACTGCGCAACCAATATTCCATCGCGTACATTCCTACGAATTCCATTCTGGACGGCAAATATCACCGCATTCGCATCGAGACCCCGGATCACAAGGGCTTTCAGGTGCGGGCGCGTCGCGGTTATTTTGCGAAGGCTAACGCCAATACCTCGCCAAGCGCGAGTTCCAGCCCTACAGGCGAACCCAAGTAAATTTTTGTGCTTGTGATGGTCTCTGTTGCGACTACTGCGGTGTGTCGCGCAGCAGAACCGCGTCAGACTCGTTATGCCCGCGTTCGATCGCGATTTGCGAGCCATCCGGAGAAAAGGCAAAGCGTGCGATGCGCTCGGCGGTAAAGTGCGTGAGCTGTTTATATGCCGAACCGTCGAGCGGCTGCGTCCAGAGATTGTCGACGCCTTTTTCCCGCACCTTGTACACGATCGCGTTTCCCGCAGGCGCGAAACTAATCGGCTCGGACGCCCTGGGATCGATATTGTGATAGGTGGTTTTCTTGTCGGCGATGCTGAAGACATTGAGCACGAGTTTGTGATCGAGCTCGCGAACGTCGAGATTCGCTACCAGTTTGCCGTCCGGGGAGAGGGTGTATCCGGTGGAGGGATCGTCGATCACCGTTTCGGGCGTTCCACCCTCGATGGGAACACGTTTTAGAGATTGATTTTCCAACAATGCGATGTAGTAAACCCACTTTCCGTCGGGCGAGCACTGTGCGGCCTGGTCGTTCCGGCCAGTCGTCAATTGAGTCTGGTTGGACGCCGCCATATCGGTCTTCCACAGATTGACCGAGGCGCCTCCCATGGTCGGGATCGAGCGAAACACGACGTACTTTCCGCAGGAAGTGCTTTGCAGCGGCAGTCGCTTCTTGTCGGACAGAACGACCGATTCGCCGCCCGCCGGATTCAGAAGACGAATTTCACCGCCTTGAGGGAGCAGAATTTTTCCGTCGTCCGTCCAGTCCCAGTCGCCCGTCGGCTCGTGCGACGTAAGTGGAATGGGCCGCAATTCGTCTGGTTTTGATGCGGGCGCGACGTTCAGCGAATAAACGGATTGGACCTCTTCGGCAGCGATGCTTTTGCCGTCGGCGGAAACGCTGGGGTGAAAGTAGTTGTTCGTATCCGTGGTGAGCGCGCGAAACTCTCCCCTGGGATAACTGATGAACCCCAGTTGTCGCTGCATCAGGCCGCGGTCGACGGAACTCGCGGAGACCAGCAGGCCGTCTGTGCCGGGCAGCGATGCCGGTTCGTAGTAGATTCGGTTGGGGGTCAGCGCCACTTCCTGCCGTTTGCCGGTCGGCACATCCACGGAGAGGAGGCCGCCGAGCGAATCTTGTGTCGTTTGCACGATGGGAATGACGATAGTCTTGCCGTCCGGCAGCCAGACGGGAACATCGCTGTCGGTGGGCACCATAGTGTTGCTGAAAAGAGCGCGGTCGGGGGAGCCGTCGCTGTTTACCAGGAACAGATCGAAATTTGGTGTGTCGTGGTGTTCGCGAAGGTAGGCGAATTTCTTTCCGTCGGGTGCGAAGGTGATGGGGCTGTCAACGTCCTTGATCAAAAGGCGGGGCGTGCCGCCGAGCATGGGCGCGGAGTACAACGCCGCGATGGTGTGTTCGGACTCGTCGCGCCGCACGCAGTAGATGTAGTTGGCGTCGGGGGAAAAGGTCAGACCCGCGTAGCGCGTGGCTGCCGGCGGCACGATTTGCGTGTTGCTGCCGGTGGGGATGTGGCGCAGCCAGAGCGATTGCAGACCGTCCTCATCCCGGACGTGCAACAGATATTTTCCGTCAGGTGAGAGTGCCGCCAGCGATACGTGGCCGTTGTTGGTCAGGTTCTCGATGGAAAAATGTTCGAACGGCACATGTTTCCCGCGATCCACCAGCGAGTAGATCCCGAATGCCGCCGCCGCACCGACGATCGCGATCACCGCGAACGTGAGGGCGGCGCCGAGTTTGTTCTTGCGTGCTGCTTCCACCAGGACCGAGCCGCTGGACTTCGGCGGGGTCTGCGGCGCTTCAGCAGGCACGGTGGCGGTGTCGACTGCCGCGGCGCGGCGCGCAGTTGATTGGGCCGCGGCGGTCCGCCCGGAATCGGTCTCGCGCTGCAGGCGTTTCAGGTCCGCGCGAAGCTCAGCCGCGACCTGGTAGCGGACGTCGCGATCTTTCTCCAGAGCCTTGTTCAAGATGCGTTCGAACTCCGGCGGTACCGCTGGATTCAGCGTGATCGGAGCTACCGGCGCGCTGTGGAGGATTTTGTCGAACACTACCGCGCTAGTCGAGCCGGGAAACGGCTGCTTCCCGGTCACCATTTGATAGAGCACCGAGCCCAGCGAAAATAAGTCGCTGCGCCCATCCAGTTCTTCGCCACGCGCTTGTTCCGGCGACATGTAGGCAATCGTGCCAACCGCAGTCCCGGGACTAGTCAGAAGATTGGTGGAATCGCCGATGGTCGCGCCCCCGCTACTTTCGTCGCGGTCCTTCAGGAGCTTGGCCAGGCCGAAATCCAGAATCTTGGCGGTGCCGCGCTCGGTCACGAAAATATTCCCGGGCTTGATGTCGCGATGCACAATGTTTTTTTTGTGCGCCGCATCCAGCGCGTCTGCCAGTTGAATGCCGATCTCGACCGTCCGCGGAATGGGAAGTGATCCTGCCGCGAGCAACTTGTCCAGTGGCTGTCCTTCCAGCAACTCCATCGCGATGAACGTTTGCCCGTTGTGCTCTTCGATCGCGTGGATCGTGCAGATTCCCGAATGATTCAGGGCAGAAGCCGCCCGAGCCTCACGCAAGAATCGTTCCAGCGCCGTAGCATCGCGGTCGGTTTCCGGCGGCAGAAACTTCAGGGCGACGCGCCGCCCAAGTTTAGTGTCCTCAGCCTCATACACGACACCCATGCCTCCGCCGCCAACCTTGCGGAGAATCCGGTAGTGCGCGATGAGTTGACCGTCCACGATGAAGTATGAAACTCGATGGTAAGCGCTGCCGCGAACTCGGTCAATCATTCACTGGTACTCCGGTGCGAAACGCCAGCCAGGCTTTTCCAGATGGTTCCAAATTTGCGCGACATCTCAACGAAGGTTGTGCCGGATTACCATTTCCATTTTCCGAAAGAATCAGAAGACCGAAAACGACAACCTGGGGAGTGGGGAAGACGGCGCATCGACCGGGCTAGCGACGGATTCGGTCGTTGCTGATCGAGCCATGCAAACGCTATCTGGATCAACTCTTGAAATGATCAAGCCTCGAAACCCGGACGTTGCGTCGATTTTCGTACCACCAATTCGGGAACGATCAGGATCCTCTCCGGGCGCACCGCGCGCTTCGATCCAATTTGTTCCAACAACAATTCCGCGGCCCGAGCGCCAATTTCGCGGGTCTTCTGGTCGATCGTCGTCAGCGGCACCGCCAGTGCGTCCGAATAGTGCACGTTGCCCGCCCCGACTACCGCGACGTCCTCTGGCACCCTTAGCCCTGCTTCGCGCAGCGCCTTCATCGCGCCAATTGCCACCGGGTCGTTGTAGCAGAAAACGCCATCGGGCGCGGGCCCTGCCGCCAGCAGTTTCTTCATCGCCTGATATCCGCTGTGATCTTGAAAGCCCGCATCCACCACGTAGCCCGGAGGGGCCGTAAGTCGATTCTTCTTCAGCGACGCCGTGTAACCATTCAGTCGTTTCGCGGCCAGCCCGATCTTGGGGCCGCGCAGATGAGCGATCCGCCGGCAACCACGTTCGATCAAGTGCGTGGTCGCTAGTTTCCCCACGGCTTCATTGTCCACTCCCACAAAGCTTGCGCGCACACCCTCGATCGGCCGGTCGATCAAAACAAGCGGCATTTTCCTGTTTCGCAAATCCTCGAATAACTCCAACCGGTCCGGCGATTGCGACGACGCCAGAATCAACCCATCCACCCTGCGCGCCAGCAGCGAATCGGCCTCGACTCTTTCCAGGTCGGGATCCTCTTCGAAATAAGAAATGATCACGTGATAGCCACGAGGGCGCACGGTTTCCGCGATGGTCTTGGCGATGTCCGCGAAAAATGGATGCGTGAAGTCGGGTAGCAGCAGTCCAATGGTGTAAGTGCGGCGGGTAACCAGGCTGCGCGCCACCCAATTCGGACGGTAATCGAGCTCCTTAGCGCGCTTCAAAACGCGACTCCGAGTCCGCGCGCTGATGCGTCCCTTGTTGCGGAGGGCCTTCGAGACGGTCACTACCGAGATGTTCAGGTCTTTGGCGATGTCGGAAAGCGTGGCGCTCATGGAGCCGAAGGATAGCACATTGGGGGTCCCTAAAGGCGTCTCCCAGGGTCTTCTAGGGTTATCGTTAACCCTCAATGAATTATCGTTAACTTTACCCTTGACAGCGCCCCGGACTTTCGCAAGAATCCCGTACATCAGGCTTCCCTTAACACCCCGGACTCTCCGCTTTCCGTTCGCGCCAGTAACCTCCTTGGCGCGAACGGGACTGCGGTTTCAGCAGCTCAGTGATTTTAGGATTTTAGGCTAACGAGTGTTGCGTCCCTCGATTTCGGGAGAGTCGTTTATGAAGACAGCGAAAGTTTCATCCAGGTTGGATGTCATTGCCCCGCGCCAGGAAGCGCTTGCGCCCATCAGCTATCAAGCCATCGTCGGCGGCTTGATTTCCGAAATGGCGCGTCTGGTTCGGAACACGGAAACCCGTAAGTTTTCGCCGCCTTTCAAATTGGTCATCATCGACAATCGCGGCGGCGTGGTTTTCACCGGAGGAGTGGGGCGCAACGGAAAGCTTCGGCACTCCGGCCCCCTCTGCAAGGTCCGCCGCTCCCACTTTCCAGCCAATGCGCTCATCACGGACAGTTCTTTGGCCACCCGAACCTTCCGGATTGACCGCCCCACCCACAGAAGCCTGTACTGTTAAGCGCGCTTCGACAAAAAGACGCCGCACTCCCGGGACTGATCTACGCGGAAAGACCCGCGCCAGCGGCCACTCGCCGCCGGAGTTCCCGGAGGTTGCTCAACGGAGGTTACTCAAATAGGCAAGGCTAAGCTGCGGGCACCTGGGGTCTGGCCAAAACGGTTGCCGACCTCGCGGTTCGAGCGGCCGGCGCGGTGTCCCCGCAGAAACGGTAAGCCGAATAGGTCATTTCCAGAGCGGCGTCCCAGGATGCCGCCAGAATATTTTGGCGCGCGGCTGTGCCCATAGCGCGCATACGCGTAGGCTCCGCGATAAGCTTCAGAATTCTGTCGATAAACTCCTGATCATTTTGCGCGGCGAATCCCGTCACCCCGGGGACGATGAGGCATTGCGGACCTCCGTGCGTGGTGACAATCGCAGGCACGCAAGAAGCGGCAGCTTCCTGTACCACGTTGCCGTAAGTGTCCGTGCGCGATGGAAATACGAATAAGTCCATGTTGGCGTACGCCTCCGCCAGAAACTGCCCGCGAAGCACGCCGGTGAAAACTCCATGACGCAGGTTTTGTTCCAGCCACGGACGTTCGTTTCCGTCGCCAACCACGACAATGGAGAAGTTCCTGTGACCCGCGGCCACCATCGCGCGCTCGATGTCCACCAGAAAGCGCACGCGTTTCTCTGGTGTGACCCGGCCGACGTAGCCAAGCCGCAGCACGCCGTCGTTCACCGAACGCTGCCGGGGATGAAATTGTTCACAGTCCACGCCGCGAGGCATCAGGAACGCCGGGTGCCCGGTAGCGTCTTCCAGCCAACGGACTTGGCCTGGTGTCGGCGCCAAAGTCACGCGAGCGATACGATAGAAACGCAACAAGGGAACAAGGGCGGCACGTTCCGCCCAGGACGTGACGTCCTCCCGAGGGCCCGTGGGCAGAAAGGCCAGCAGCTTCTGTAAACGCCTGGCGGCGAACTGGTGAAAATTAGTGTGCCACGAAGCGACCAGGGGAATGCGCAGCTTGTGCGCCAGGAAGGCGCCGATTTGCCCAAATTCCCCGGGACTGGTCACATGGATCACGTCGGGCCGGAAACGCGCCAAAGCACGGCGAACCACTCCAAGATGCCGCCACAGAAACAAGTCGTAGCGCAAATCGCGCTCGATGCCGAAGCTGGCCCAGCATCTCGGCAATTCGAGGCGTGTCACGCTGCCCTCGGTAGATTGCGCAACCCGTGGTCCTCCGAGTACCGCCAGAAAAGGACGCGCGCGGCGTTTCGCAAAGTCCACCAGTTGCCGCGCGGTAAGTGCCACGCCGTTGACCTCGTTAAACGTCTCGCAAAACAACGCGACGCGCGGCTGCGAGGTCATAAGCCCCCCTCTTCGTTTCCGGGAAACGCCAGGCGCACCGCGGGCCGCATCCTGGGGTTGGCCAGGAGCGCCATAATCCACCGGAATGCGTCCATCACGCGCTGAAAACGCGTGCCCATAAAATCGGACAACGGACGAGGCGAGCCATCCTCTCTCGGGATGAACACGCGAGTCATCCAGTGCGCCCGCCCAAATTCACCGGGGGCGTCGCACAGCGCGTGCCACGCGCCTTCCAGCAAACGATGACGCAGCGGTTCGAAATATTGCGGCATCAGCACGACGTGGCTGCGACGCTCCAGCCGGATCTCATCCACAAAATCCGCGAAGGTGGCCGCGTCCGAGAGATTCAGCACCGCGTTGGGTTCGCAACCGTGGCGATCACCGCCCGACACGACCGGCAGGTCGGTCGTCTTGCTGAGTTTCAACACTTGCTCGTTTTCGTTACGCGAACGCAGACCATTAAATTCGAGGCCGTGCAGCAGGTGTCCGTATTTCTGCAAGAAGATCGCAAGCGAATCCCGATGCTGGTCGGGGCCGACACTTTCCGCGTCCCAATACGGATGATTCAGGATCAGCAGCACGGAGGGCTCGGCATTCAGCTCGTGAAGCAACTCCCGCAACACGTCGGTTCGCGGATTGGCCGTGAATCGCGACAACTCTTCCATCCAGGCGGTCGCTCGGCTCAGCGGAAGATTGTGCACTCCCAGGTGGAAAACCGTTTGATCGTAGGGAACGCTCCACTCCACCGAGACCGGAACGCGCTTGGTGCGCTCCAGCATTTGCAGATGCAGACCCGCTTCGATGTTGTCGTGATCGGACAGCGACACCAGCGCGTGCAGGCCCAGCTTTTCTTCCACCTGCTTCCGCTCCAGATCAAATGCCTCGCGCGGCGACAGCGGTGGCGTCCAATACATCTTGCTGAAGTCGATGGTCCGGCCTTCATAAAGATGCATCCACCCCACTTCGCGCTCGATTACATAGGAAGCCACCGGAATTTTGGCGATGTAACCCGGCAGCCGCCCAAGGTATTCGCGCGAATGCATCGTATGGCTGTGAAGGGATATGCCGGAACGGAACTTTCCGGAGGCTTCCGGAATTCGATCGTGCTTTACGACCAGAGTTGCGCCACTCTGCATAACACACGCTCCTTACAACGTATGTTTACGCTAAGGAATACGTGTTACCTATCTATGACTCCGCGGTCAACATTCGCTCGCGTCGTGATCCATACGACACAAAACGGGCCTCAAATGGCCCTTTCCACGCGTGGTTCAGTGCGCCTCGAGCGAGCCGATTTCCGAAGTGTTTCCGTCCCGAACACACGCCGGCCTTCCCGCCTCGTTGCGCAGACCCTCGCGCACGAACCACTCGTGAAACTGATCGTACAGCTGGAAATAGTTGGCAGTTACCCGCGTCCATGAGAACTCTTCGGCCGTTCGCCGAGCCCTGGCAATCTTCCGCTGGTAAATCTGATTGTCGGCGTGCACGCTTTCTATCGCTACCGCAAACGCCTCGGCAGTATTTTCAGCCAGCCAGGCGTTCCCAGTGTTGGCATAGGTGAGCACGCCGCCGGAAGCGGGAGCGACGAGAGGCAGGCCGGCCGCCATCGCCTCCAGCGGCGCGATGCCGAAAGGCTCCCGGGGATTTGGGTGCAGAAAAATGTCGGCGGCGTGATAGAGCGCTCGGAGCTCTTCGCGCTGGCAGTGGCCGAGAAACACGCTGCGCCCCGGCGCGAGTTCCTCCAGCGAATCCCGCAGTTCGTCGGTGAACGGTCCGCCCCCTGCGATGATCAAGCGATACTCCAAACGAGCGTGGCCCCCGAATCTCGCCGCGTGGCGCAAGTCCCGGTTTCCGCATCTGGTGATTTTGCGGCGCCTCGTTTCGTGGTCGCTCCGCCAGCCTCGCCAGCACCTCCGGAAGCACCGACAGATTTTTTTCCTTCGACAATCGCCCGGCATATAAAAGCAGCACGGTGTTTTCACCACCGCCGGCCCGCCGCAGGAGTTCCTGACGCATGGCCGTTCGGTCACGCGGACCACCGAACGCCTCGTAATCGACACCCATCGGGCAAACGCGAAGCCGATCGCGCAGGCGTTCTGGAAGAAGCCGCCGCACCTCGGTGGCGATATAGTCGGAGGCCGCCAGATGAAAATCGAATCGTGGCACGTAGCATTTGCGCATGTAGCTCTCGCATACGCGCTGCGCGGCCCAGCCTGCGCTTACATAGGTGCGCATATTGTCGTCCAGCCGTTCGCACGTCAGCCCCACGATCACCGGCACGGGCACGCCGGGAATCCATTGGCGCCGCAGCGCGCCCGACAAGTACAGCAGCCAGAACTTGTCGCACACCTCCACGAGATCGGGGCGCTCCGCGGCGAGAATCCTGCGCAGCGGACTGTCGTAAGGCCACGCGTAGAGCGTGCGGTAGCATCCAGCGATAACGGGAATCGATCACGGGCACATGCGGCGCCGCCACGTGGTATATGCGCCCGAATTCCCCAACCTCCTCAACAGCAGTCTCCGGGCCGGGCACCACCAGGCGGACGAAGCGCCGGTGCCGGTTCGCGGCTTCGAGCAGCGCATGGTAAAAAGTTCGAATGCCGCCTGAAGCAGGGTGGTAGGAATTGGTGATGTGCAGGGTCTTAATTGCCATCAGGACGCCCGGAACCCGGCTTCCGTGCTGCACGGCGAATCACAAAGCGCGGAATCCAGGTCACAAAATCCACCACGAGCCGCGGCAGCTTCAGCAAGTCTTTACCCAGCGAGTGCCGCCCGGCGCCGACAATCAAAACTCCCCGCCGCATCACGTAGAAGTTAAACAAAGTCGAAAAGGCCGTCAGGATGACCGACGCGAGAATGCTCGGGAACAATTTTTGTGTCCCACGCAGCCAGTGCACCAGCAGTTCGACGGAATGATTCGCCACCGGCAGCAGGAACATTACGGTCAGCGCAGCCTCCCACGGCGGCTCGGCTTCGCGAAATGCTTCGGTCAGCGCGCCGTAGAAACCCGACGTTATTCCTCGAAAGACGAGTTCGGTCTTCATCGCCGCAATCGCGGCGGGCAGTCCGGCGGTCAAGTTGGTGGCGAAAAATAGAGACGCCCGCAAAAGGGAACTGAGCACCGCGGATTTCCAGTTCCACCGTTGCAGTAGATACTTTTGAGGTTCCCGCAGCAGCAAAAGAAACGCTTGCCGTACGGTAAGGTGCGATACGCTATGGTGCGTCAGGCTAGGGTACGCTGGACTGGGGTGCGTTAGGCTAGGATGCGTTGGCTAGGATGACTGACGGCAGGGGCGTTCCCGAGGGAACGTGGCGCGGGTGGCGCGCATGCCTGCGATGTCGGGATTTGCACGATTGAGCTTACGATGCGGCTTTGTAACACGTTATTACGAAAATATTTTTGTTATTTCAATTTTCCGTCAATCCTCCGTAACAACTTCGCCGTAGGTTGGAGGCACGGTGCACGAAGCGCTTCGCACATCCAACCGCCGCAGAGTTCCTCACCGAGTTCCTTACCGAGTTCCTTACACGATGATCAGCGCGTTTCGATTTCCAATCCTTCTCGTCGTCCTTTCCGTCGTCCTTACCTTGTTCCTTCCGCAATTGGCAAAAACCACCGACGCTGATCGTCTGCCGATCGTGGAAGCGCTTGGCTGGGTGCGCAGCGCCCCGCGCGACGTCGCCGAATTCGACTACGTGATGACCGCGCGCGTGCGGCTCCTGTTCTTCTGGGCCGGCAAGGACGATGTCGGTGGTGGCTACATCCGCATGGGCGTCTCCAAGACCGATCCACGCCAGGAACTTCTTCAGGTGTTGTTCGGCTCCGATCCCGCCAAAGCGCCGCGCGCCATCAATCGCTGGGGCGCCGGCACCGAAGTCGTCTGGCACAAGGATCCCGCAATCCATCCCGCAAAAACGGACGATGTGACCGCCAGCGCGTTCTTCGGATTCATGAAATCTTCAAAAGGGAAGTCCATCTCCGAGATGCAGGAAGAGCTCCGCAAAGAGAAAAATGGCGGCGAGCATCAATTTACCGGCATTCTCAGCCGCGTCGAGAGCGGGCGTGCCATTTCCCTGGTCGTGCCCTTGGCATCCAGCGAAGACTACAACCTCCACCAATACGCCGAAGCCGAGCCCATCATGCTGGAAAAACTCAGCACGTCGGACAGTCCGGCGCGCACCCTGGACAGTCCGCCCGGCTGCCCCCGCGCCGGCGAATTCCTCGGCGCCGTCTTGCAATTGGACGATGCCGCGATCGAAGGCGTCAAAGCGCCGCAGTCGTTGTGTTATGTGTACGACGCGCAGGTGGATGTGCTGACACTCGAACGCCTCGAGCCGGTTCGAAAGTTGGATGTGAAGGTGAACTCCTCAAAAGGCGGGACCCTGACCCAGAACTCGTACGACGAGCTCCTCCAGGCCGATTTTGTTTCCGCCAACCAAGCAACCGGCAGGCGCGTGAATTTCACGATTGTGCTCGGCACCCAAGGCGCCCTGCGCGGCGTCCCGGTGCAAATCCGCTACCAACCCAACTGGTGGTTCCAGGTCGTCCTGAACCTGCTCCCAAAAACTCCATAACGCAGGTTCTAGCAGCCGGAGCCTTTCGCACTCCGTCGCTTTGTCTGATGCCCGGGTTGACCGCTCAATTGCGTCAGTCTGTTGCGCACCCGATGATCCAATTCCTCCATTTTCTTGCTCAGCCTTAGCATGCGATTTTGCAGTGACGAAATCTGCTCGTACGCGAGCTCGACCATTTCGGTCTCTTCGTTCTCCAGGGAGGCATCGCAGAGGGCCATATACTCGTTTGCCGCGTCCAACATCTCGCTAACCAGCACTAGGTGATCAGCACAATGTTCTCGTCGAGGCATCGTTCACTCCCGGTGTGCAAGATGGACAAGTTGCTGGCGCGCTGGGCTAAACGCTGGCCGAAGTCATGAGATTGACCGATATTTTCGTCCTTCCATCGCTATGAATTTCCGTCACTATGAATTTCCATCGCAATAAAAACGGACGCGACAGTTGCCAGCCGCTGAGGCTTCAACCGAAGACGCGAATAGTTCGGCGTACTCCATAGATTGCGCCCCCAGGCAGGGCCAGCCCATACTCGGAACGCGGTAGGAATGAAGCGGTTACGGTGTATCCACGATTAGGTCAGACGCTTTCGGCCTCGGAAGGCAAATAAAATACGAATCCTTGGCCTTCCGCAAGCAACTCTCGGGAATCAGTGGTCCTTCGCTTTGATTTTGAAGTCCTCCTCGGCATGCGCACCGACGTCCAGTCGACTCCTGCGTGGATGTTCGCCTAGTCGTGTCACAGCATCGACGATGGTTTCCAAGAAAACCGATGGCTCCGGCAAATCATGGCGAAGAAAAAGCGAATATGCTAGATTGGCTCCTCTATGCCGGTTCGCTCTTGCCGCGTCACCATCACCGATCTTCAGAGCCGCGCTCACTACCGTCGATGTCAGCGCCGCGACCCTCTTTGAAGCCGTTGCCCTCGCACTGAAAGCTGCGCAAGGTGACAAATGGGCGCCCGACGGATTCCGACCGGTGAAGGTTCAAGTCCTGGACGTTCGCGCCGAGTACGAGGTCAAGCTGAAGGATTTTACGAAATGGCTCGAGCGGCGAGGGAATACTCCAAGAGAAGTGATCGACCGCAAGAAGATCAAAGCAATATTGGGCGTCCTGAAGTAGCCTTTGGTGAAGAACGTACTTGGAACACGAGATTGTTGTCTATCAGTGAAATTCAGGCCGGCGCTTCCCATTGTTTTGAGTTCGTCAAATCGAGCACAAACTTTCGTCGTATCAGTACATCGGCCATCGCCGTACACATCTAGTGCACGGTGAGCGTAAGAGGCATGGTTTGAATGAGGGCGCCACTTGTCGCAGTCATCGTAATCGTGTAAGTGCCCGCCGGGGTGGCCGGTGGCACGCCCGTACCTGCCAAGCTCACGAACTGCGGGCTGCCGGTCGCGTTGTCGCCAATGCTCAAGGTGGCTGAGCGAGAGCCTGTGGCTGTGGGCGTGAACGTAACGCCAATCGAGCAGTTCCCTCCTGGCACAACGCCCGATCCGCAACTGTTCGTCTGTTGGAAATCACTAGGGTTGGTGCCCCCGACCGAAATCCCCGTGATGCTGAGCGCTGCGTTGCCGGAGTTGGTCAGCATCACGTTCTGCACCGGGCTGGTGGTGCCCTGATTTTTTGAGCTGAAGGTCAGACTGCTCGGCGAGATTGCCGCTGAGGGCGCCGGAGGGGGCCCTGTGCTTACGCTTCCACCGCCGCCACCGCAACCCGCCCATATCAAGACGAGCATCGTTGCTGCCGTCACGCCCAGCCACGTTGGCTGCCTGGCGCGACCAGCAGTAATCGCAAGCAGAGCGAGCACGAGAAAAGTCCCCAGGAGTAGACCGAACCAACGCAAGTTGAAGCGCAACCGGAGAGAGACAGGCCGCGCGGGCATTGATTTTGGGACAACGGGCGTGAAAGCGATAGCGGTTGTAGCAACGTTGATCGTCGCCGTCATCGCCGAAGTACCGGTCAAGGCGAAGGACGCGGGTGTCGTCATGCAGTTCGCCCCCGTCGGTGCACCAGAGCACGTCAGGGTGATCGTACCGCTGAAGCCGCCTACGGGAGTGAAGACGAGTGAGTAACTCGCCGCTTGCCCCGCAGTGACGGTCTGCGCAGCCGATGAACCGGGGGCAACACTGATCATAAAGCCTGCGCCGGTGCCTGTCCCGGAAAGGGCCAGCGCCTGTGGAACGACTGACGCGTTGTCAGTGAAAGAAAGCATTCCACTGCGAACGCCGTCAGCTGTGGGAGCAAACGTGACGCCAACCGTGCAGGGCTTTCCGATGCTCAGACTCGACCCGCAATCGTTGGTTTCAGCAAAATCGCCACTGGCGGCGATACTCGTGATAACTAGTGGCGCAGCGCCCACATTGGTCAGGATCACGCTTTGTTCCGGGCTGGTCGTGTCGATTCCTTGATTCGCAAATTTCAGCGCACGAGGAGCGAAAGCCGCGACCGGTTGGTTGACGAAAACGGAGACTTCGCCAGCCCCGAGATCAGCCAAAGCCATGTCGAGCGCGCCATCGCCGTTGAAGTCCGCTGCTAGCAGAGAGTTCGGATTGTTGCTCACGCCAGGAACCGAATATTCGATGTGCCCTCGGAAAGTGCCGTCGCCGTTGCCAAGCAGGATGGTCACGACATCGCTGCCTGGGTTGGTGAAAGCCAAATCGAGCTTTCCGTCCCCGTTAAAGTCGCCCACCACAGGCGATTGCACCGTGAGGATCGAGGGCATTTGAAATCCCGGCGCGTTTTGAAAAGTCCCGTTGCCGTTTCCTAAGGCAACGTTGATGATCCCGGACTCCGAAATCCTTCGATATCCAGCTTGCCGTCGCCATTAAAGTCCGCCAGGGCCAACAAACCGTCTCCCGGAGTAGAAGGCAACAAGGATGGCACGAGGATGAATGGCTGGAACGTGCCGTCGCCATTACCGAGAAAAATCGCAATTCCATTATCATTCGTGACCGCCAAGTCTAGTTTGCCGTCCCCATTGAAATCACCGGCCAAAACCGGGAAAAGATCGTTGGACCGGCGGGATACTGGACCGGAGCAGCGAAGCTACCGTCACCATGTCCAAGGAAGATGGACACCGCATTGGTACTGTCGATGACCGCGGCAACATCGAGTTTTCCATCACCATTGAAGTCACCGGCTGCCATTGACCGAAGAATTATTTGGTACGGTCTGGAAGATCCTGTTCTGAAACGTGCCATCACCATTGCCGATTAGAGTGGAAAGCAACTGGCTCGTCGGAGTTGAATCCGCCACAACCACATCTACCTTGCCATCTCCATTGAAATCACCCGTAGCGATAACAGTGGGGAACTGTCCAGTGGGAGAGTCCAGATGAGCCTGCAATGTGCCATCGCCTTTTCCCAGCAACACCGAAACGCCGCCAGCCTTCGTGAAACTCGTAGCTGCGATGTCTACATGTCCGTCGCCGTTGAAGTCGCCGAGTAACAGCCGAGAATGGGAGCTGTAAGACAGGAAATTGGCCGCCTTCGCGAAAGTTCCGTCGCCTCGATTGATAAGCGTCGTCAATGAAAAATATGACGAACACCATAACCCCCGGCAACCGCCAAGTCTGGCTTGCCGTCACCGTTCAATCCAGACTAACAACCCCAGCGGGCAGCAGCCGGCACCGTAAAGAATCGGAGGGTCTTGGAATGTCCCGTCGCCATTTCCTAATGCAATCGCGACAGCGTTGTGGGACCGTATGTATCGGTCAGTGCGACATCGAGTTTGCCGTCGCCATTGAAATTGGCTACGGCAATCGAAGTCGAGTCAATGCCGAGGAGATTGCTTGTGTATACGATGGGCTAACCAAACGTTCCGTCTCCATTTCCAAGTAGCACGGAAATAGCCGCGGAAGATCCCCCGGGGAACCACCAGGTCAAGATTGCCGTCAGCATTCAGATCCGCAGCCGCCAGCGCCTGAACATTGCCGGCGATGCTGTAATTTACCAGGGCTTTTGAATGTCCCATCTCCGTTGTTGATCAGGATCGATACCTCGCCGCTTCCGGAGAAGCCACCAGAGATCGCTATATCTAACTTACCGTCACGGTTGAAGTCGCCCAGGACCAGGTAGGGGGCTATCGGCACGGAGTAAGTGACCGGAGCCTGGAAAGTCCCGTCTCCGTTGCCGAGAAGGATAGCCATCGTGACACCGATTCCGAAATCGGGTGTCAGAAGTAAAAGGTCCAGCTTGCCATCTCCATTGAAATCCCCTGAAGCCGCCGTTGAATAGTCGCTGCCGATGTTCTGGTTCAGCGGGACAGGAAGTTGGAGGCTTCCATCCCCGTTCCCCAAAAGAATGCTCGCACCAGCTGATTGACAAGGACGACATCGACCTTGCCATCGCCGTTAAAATCGCCAACCGTGAAGCCGCTGGCCTGAACTGTGCTCGGCTGAATTGAATAATCCGCTCTCGGGCCGAAAGATCCGTCTGCCCTGCCCAGAAAGATTGAAAGAACCAGCCCACGTGAGATTGTTCCAATGATGGCAGCATCCGGGATGCCGTCGTTGTTGAAGTCTGCGGTTGTGATCGGCACGTTCCCCGGCGGAGGAGAGATGGAGCCGAGACCAGGCGCAGAGTAACTGGCCGTTCCAAAGACATAAGTTTGCGCCTGCGCCTTTAGGCCTGCGAAGCTCAGGAGCGCGCAAAAAAATACGCTCCTAGCGAACCGCCGGTAACTTGGATTCATCAAATCTCTCCCTCGAGCACACGGAGAATGGCCTGCCTGGGCGCAGCCCCGTCGCCGCTTCCCGCGCAACAAACGGGAAAATGCCCGGTCTCCTCAAAGAGGGCCTCTGAACTACTTCAAATTGTCGGTATCAACTTCAGGGACATATCGTCAGTTCATTATAACATGGAAGTAACATAATAGTAGCGTTTGTGTTGAGCGTGCGAACAAATTTGAGTGCACATCCTGAAAAGGTAAATGGCTCCAAATTCTGGATAAAGCCGCACTATTGCTTCCGAGTAGCTCGTAAATCAGAAGTTATCCTATCTGATTTCAAGCAAGCGCGTCGCTGGTTTGAACCGGCGAATTCCGTAGCCAACGAAACCCACGCGACGAAGTGGAGGCGCCACCCCTTCCTCGCCTACCAAGTCGCAGATGAGACGTTTTTGCTACGCAGAGGCGCTGCGAGCTGAAGACTGTGGAATGGTGGGAGGCGGGGAGTCGAACCCCCGTCCGAAAAGCGCTGCGACACGGAGCCTACATGCTTAGCTCAATTCAGTTGGTTTCGCCCGCCGCGCTCAGAATGAGCAAGAAACGCAGCCGGCTAGTCCGATGGTTCTCGCCCGAGCCTTACGGACCGAAAGGCTCAGGCCAGCTCACTGTTTGACGCTTCTGACCGGGCCCATGAGCAAAGCCCGGGGGAAGCGTGCGCTTAATTAATTAAGCTGCAAGTGCCAAGTTATTGTTGGCATTTCTAGTTTCCACCAAGTTACGGGCAGGTGGGTCCCGGCATGCCTCCGAGCCGCGACAGCTTCCGTCGAAACCGTGTCGCCCCCATTGACGGTTCTATTTTAGCACTTTTGCGGAGCGACGATGGCCCACGTTGGGGGCCCACGCTTTGGGAAACCATCCGATCCGGATCCTGTTAATGAGGTAGTTACCTCCCCTCCCCCTGTTTTTCGGACGCGCTGAACCACACCACCACCTTCACGTACGATTCCGGGGACCGCCTGACAAAGATCACCTATCCGGATACCACGACGACGCAGTTCGGCTACGACTATCGCGGACGCAGGACCTCGGTCACAGACCAGACAGTAAGACGACAGCTTATACCTACGACGATGTGGACAGGCTAATAACGGTAACCGATGCCGCGAGTAACATCACGACATACGGCTACGACACGGAGAACAATCTGACCGGCATCAAGGATGCAAACAATCATACGACGACGTTCACCTATGATGCCTTCGGCAGGGTTACCAAGACCTCGTTCCCGTCCACACTCGCGGAAACGTACGGCTACGACGCGAACAACAACCTTACTTCTAAAATTGACCGCAAGAACCAGCAAACTACGTACACCTACGACCAGTTGAACCGGCTCACCCAAAAGGCCTATCCTGATTCTACGTCGGTGCACCCTTCATGGTCGAAGATGCTTGGGTGGCCTACCCTTGCGGGTTTGCTTCTTGCAAGGGTGGGACATTCTTCGCTTTCTTCTCTGCCTCTTTGCGTTTTCTCTTTGAGAACGTGGGGACGAGAACGTGGAGAACGTGGCGACAGACGGGACGTTTTCTGCTATCTAGTCA
Organism: uncultured Acidobacteriota bacterium; assembly: GCA_963729285.1. Classification (GTDB taxonomy): domain Bacteria; phylum Acidobacteriota; class Terriglobia; order Acidiferrales; family UBA7541; genus Acidiferrum. Next base: position 28,847 of record CAVSNL010000033.1, on the reverse strand, counting down.
CCCGCACTCAACCCCGCCAATTCCCTCCCGCCCTCGATTTCTTACCGTTCAATGAATAAGAGTTAACCAAATCGATATCTATTGCTATCCTCGGTCGTGTATATCGACGCAGACCATTGCTCCACCGGCTACGCACCAAGCGCGACCGCTCCGAGCTTCAAATTCCTCCATTTGTCGCCCGTTTCTAAGCCATTTAAAATGAACACTTGCAAAAGTCTATCAAAACAAACCACTTCAACCCTGATTAGAATCAACACTTACGAGAAACAGGGGGCGGAGAGGTAACTAGCTCATCAACAGGATCCGGATCGGATGATTTGAAAACACGCACGCGCGCTGCCGCAATAGACTCGGACGGCATCCTTTGCACTTCGACGGACTATTCTTCTCCGAACGTGTCGGATTTCGACACGCCGCGCGTAGTCCGGATTGCGGTCCTCTCAAGACGATCGCAGATATCTCGAAACAATTCGACGTTTCATTCGTATAGTAGATTGCGGGTGTTCGGAGGGAGTCCCTTATGACTATCAAAATGCTGATCGCCCCGCTGACGTTTGTAAGTCTCGGCGCATTGCTTGTTTACACGCAACCTCATATCCCCTGTGTAGTGATGGCTTTGGCAAAGTTGGCGGGCCATGTGTCGCTCTAGTCGTGCAGATGAAGTGGTGCTTCGCCATGTGTCCGGTTACCTGTATTGACGGCCCGTAAAGTGGCATGATTCCCCCGGAGGGTGTCTCGTGAACAAAAGACTCTGTTTTGTGTTTGCTGCATTGATGGCGGTTCCCCTTGCTCTGCTCGGGCAGGAGAAGTCCCAAGCGCCCGCCACTCCGCCGGCGAACCCGATTACCGCCAGCGAAAAGGGTTTCTACTCGTTTGTGAGCGGCGCGGTCGTTGGTGCGGCGCAGAAAATGCCGGAAGAAAACTACTCCTTCAAACCGACACCGGAGGTTCGCAGTTTTGGCCAACTTGTTGGCCATGTGGCCGACGCTTCGTACATGTTCTGCTCGCAAGCCATAGGTGAAGCAAACCCATCGAAGGACATCGAAAAAACGAAGACGTCAAAAGCCGATCTCGTGGCCGCGCTCCAGGGCGGAGTTGCCTACTGCAACAAGGCGTTCGACAGCATGACCGATGCGAAGGGCAGCCAGATGGTGAAATTCTTCAACTTCAACCTGGCGAGGCTCACGTTGTTCTCGATCAATTCGGCGCACACGGATGAGCACTATGGGAACATGGTGACCTATTTGCGACTCAAAGGGATTGTGCCGCCGACCAGCGAAAACCAGCCTCCCCCACCAGCGCCGAAGTGAAAAACGTCAAAGCCCGCACCCTCACAACGGAGGGTGCGGCTCCCAGGGGAAACTTCAAGCCCAGGTTCAAACTCCGATCCTGGGGCACCGGCACCCGGCCGTCTAGCGGCTAAGCTTGGTAGAGAGGTGATCGGCGAGGTTATCCAACGCGCTCTTGTTCCCCGATTCGTAGCCCGCAATCATCCCCGTGCCTGCCAACGAGATGATCTGTACCGTGAGTTTCAGATTCGTGCCCTCGCCCTTCGCCTCAAACTCCAGGGTATTGAGCGAAACGGCAAGACACCGCCCGTCAGCATCCACAGTCTCCGTTGAAACCACACACCTGTTTGGAACGATCAAGTGATACAAGATCTCTCCGCGAAATTTGGGGTTATTTTTGGGCCCACATCGGAAGACGTCTCGCCCACCGGGCCGGAAGTCAGTCTGATCGTAAATCAGGGCGTCGTTTGATGGAGCGCTCCATCGAGCACGGGCGACCGGATCGGCGAATTCGGAGAAGACCCGCTCAAGCGATGCCGGATATGCGCGCTCAAGAATGATCGTAGCGTGTTGAAGTTTTTCGCACATGCTCATAGGTGTGCAGACGCAAAAAACGACAGTTGAAGCTTGATTCAAGCTCGAGCAGAAGCGGAGATGTCGAACCGATGCGAGAGATGCAGGCGGAATTGCTTCAGATGTCCAAAATCATGCCGGCCGTTCTGGGAAACGTGGCGACAGACGGGAAGTGTTCTAATATCTAATTGCCCCGGGGGAAGGAAAAGTTGGCCTGCTTGAGGAACAATAGTCGTCATGAATGCCAGTACGATATGTCTACGTGTGATTGCTGCGTGCTACTTTGGGTTCCTTTTATATACGAACCTAGGGGCGCAACAGTATGACGCGCAAATTCCGGAAGGCTCGGCCAGAATTCAGGTCACGGTGAACGCTGTGCTGGTGCCGGTCGTGGTCCGCGACCGGCAGGGCCGGGCAGTGGGGGATCTGAAAAAGGAAGACTTCCAGGTCTTCGATCGAGACAAACGGCAAAACATTACGGGGTTCACGATCGAGAAGCGAGCAGCGGAAGGCGCGGGCACGAGGGTGACCGGGCCAGGAGATGTCGGCCCCACGTTTGCTCCTCCCACAACAAGCCTGTCAAAGCGTTTCATTGTTTTCTTATTCGACGACCTGCACTTAAGCGTCGGAGAGTTACTGCGAGCCCAAAATGTAGCAACGAAAATGCTTGGTGAGTCGCTGGCCAATTCGGACATGGCAGCGGTGGTCTCCATGTCCGGGAGTAACAGTGGGCTGACGCACGACGTCGCGATCCTGCAAGAGGCCGTTAAGAAGTTGAAATTGCAACAACTCTACCGGCACGACGAGCATGCCTGCCCGAATATCGACCCTTATCACGCCGACCTGATTCTAAACAAACATGATCAAACGACCCTCGAGCTTGCCGAAGCAGACTACGTGACCTGCGCAGCTCTTGTCGGCGCTTCGGCGCGCATGGTTGAGTCCATGGTGAGGTCCGTAGCGGAGAACTCTCTAACGAATAGTGAACACGATGTTTCGATATCGCTGCGAACCGTCAGAGAGTTTGTGAAAAAGATGGGCCCTCTCCCCGGCCAACGGACGATGATCTTGATTTCGCCTGGTTTTTTCACCGTGACGCCGGCCGCGCTCGCTGAGAAGTCGGCGGTGCTGGACACCGCCGCACGGGCGAACGTAACCATTAACGCTATTGATGCTCGCGGGTTGTACACAACCGAAATCGACGCCAGCGAGCGAGGCGGGTCTTCATCTCAGGACCTGATGACGGGCCAACACGCAAATTATCATGCCGACGCCATGAACTTTAACGAAGACGTAATGGCGGAACTCGCCTACGGCACGGGCGGAACATTTTTTCACAATAGCAACGATCTGGAAGGGGGATTCAAAAGCCTGACGAAGGCGCCGGAATACGTATACCTCTTAGAGTTTGAGCCAAAAAAAGTGAAGTCTGACGGCGCTTACCATCCGCTGAAGGTAAAAATAGATCGGCGCGATCTGACGTTGCAAGCACGCCGGAGTTATTTTGCGCCCAAGCCGGACAAGGCGTCCGCAGCACTAACGGAATCGGTGCCACAGTATTCAGGCGCTCCGCCGATCCCATCGCTGGCGGAAACCACGCCCTCCACGGCACCGCCAGCACAAGAAGCTGCACAATCCGCAATAGCTCCAGAAACGAAAGTGGCTGAGAGAAAACCGAAAAGTAAGGTTTTGCTCTGGGATCCGCCCAACGTGGACGGGCCTGTCCATTCTCACAATTCATCCTCTCCTTGCGCGCTTTCCGGCGTGCTCGAACAAGCGGGGTCCCGCGCCGACGAGTTGGCTGCCAACCTGCAAAACTTTACGGCCCAGGAAAAGATTGAATTCCAATTGCGAAGCAGTGTGACGCATGTTTTGCAGGGCGGCACGGGAGCGTTCGACTACAATGTTGTTTTCGACAAGACACCGGCAGGGCTCGCGGTGCAAGAAAACCGCGTGCCCGAACGAGGGCATCGCGCGTTTCCATTTAGCATTCAAGACGTCGGGATACCGGAGATGGCGCTGATCTTTCTTCCGGAATTTCAAGGCGATTATGAAATGAGGTGCGACGGCACGGCAGAATGGAATGGGCAAGCCACCTGGGTTGTACATTTCCAGCAACGCAAAGACAGGCCAACTCATACCGTCTCCTTTGAAGTCAAAGGGGTCGCCCATCCGGCCAAGCTCAAAGGACGCGCCTGGATTGCCCAGGACTCTGGTGAAGTGATGCACCTGGAGACCAGTTTGATGGAAGCGATGCCCGCTGCAAATGTTCGGCAGATGTACCTGACCGTTGACTATGCTCCGGTCCCGTTTCGTACTCTAAACACGAAAGTCTGGCTCCCGCAAGCTGCTGACGCCTATGGCGATTTCGGCGATCACTACACCATCGCCTATCACACCTTCACAGATTTTCTGCTGTTCTCGGTCCAAACCGATCAGGTCATCGAAAAACCGAAAGAGCATTGACCCGGTCACTCTCTCTCAGCGAATCATCGGGCACGGCTGGCGCGAGACGGTCGATACGACCGAGCAAGATTTTGAATTGGCGTGCGTAAGCAGAGAGTGCGAGCATACGCATGTCCTTGAGAAGCGACCGTCGGTCCTCCCGGCGCTTCCCCTTCTTGCGGTCTCTCTTTCCACGTAGAAAAGAGGCTGCCACCTTTGCAATTTGCAGAACGCGCGGCCCGCAGTGGGTCCCGCGGCTAGCCAAAGTTGCTCCAAGACGAGCTGAAACCTAAGTGCGCGACTCGGTGCAAGTGCCGAACACCCTCTCGCGTGGTTTCGTGGCTTGCAGCGCCCCGGAGGCAGTCTTGCAGCCAACCTTGCTCAGCGGCTCCACTGGTCTCGAAACTAAAGAATCTCGGGAAGTTCGCGGCAAAACGAGCGCCAACGCGGTAGAAGGCTATAAAGCCTCGAAGAATGGCGACGGTCTGCGGGTTCTCGAAGACTTGCCGCAGATCATCGAACGAGGCGCAGCCGCGCTCACCCCCGCTGAGAAAGAATTGCTGAAGTGGGTCGGTGTTTTCTTCCGCAGACCGACGCCGGGGAAGTTCATGATGCGCGTGCGCATGCCGAACGGCTTCGCCACCAGCGCGCAACTTCGCGTGATCAGCGATCTTTCGCGGCGGCTCGGAAACAACGTGCTGGACATTACCACGCGGCAACAAATCGAACTTCGCGGATTCACGCTTGAGAGCGTCCCGGAAATCTGGGGAAAACTGCGCGGTGTGGACCTGCGGTCGCTGCAAACGGGCATCGACAACATTCGCAACATTAATGGGTGCGCTCTGGCCGGGCTCACGCCGAATGAAGCGTTCGACGCTTCCCACGTCGTTCAGGAGCTCGACCGGATTTTTGTCGGCCGCGATGGTAACCCGGAATATACGAACCTCCCTCGCAAGTTCAACATCACCGTCACCGGTTGTCTGGACAACTGTACGCACAATGAGTCGCAGGATGTTGCGCTGGTTCCCGCCAGAAAGGGGGGTCGCTTCGGATTCAACGTGCTTGTTGGGGGAAAGATGGGCTCGGGCGGATTCACCATTGCTTCCTCGCTGAATGTTTTCGTCGAACCCTTCCAAGCGGTGCCGGTGGTCACGGAGTTGGTGAAGATTTATCGCGATCATGGTCCGCGCGAGGCGCGTTCCAAGTGCCGGTTTGCGTTCCTGCTGGAAGAGTGGGGAGTGCGAAAGCTGCGTGCCGAATTCGTGCTGCGATTGGGGCACGAACTTGAATTTCGCGGCAAGGATCTGCGCAGTTCCGAGCACTCCGATCACCTGGGGGTCATCGCGCAGCGCCAGCCGGGCCTGGTGGCGGTCGGAATGTGCATTCCGACGGGCAGAATCGATCCCGAGCAGATTGAGGAGTTGGCGCGGCTCGCGGAGGAATACGGCAACGGCGAGATTCGTTTCACGATCGGGCAGAACGCCATCATCCCGAACGTGCCCAATGATCGCGTGGACGATCTTCTCGCGGAGCCATTGCTGAAACAGTTTTCTCCGCGTCCCTCCCCGTTTGTGCGCGGCTTGGTTGCCTGTGTTGGAACCGATTACTGCAACCTGGCCCTGGTCGAAACCAAAGGTCGCGCAGTGGCTCTCTCACACGCGCTGAAGGAGAAACTCGGCTCCCACGGAAATCCGCTGACGATTCATTGGTCCGGCTGCCCGGCCGGATGCGGCAATCATCAAGCAGCGGACATCGGGTTTCGCGGGTTCAAGACCAAGATCGACGGAAAAATCGTGGACGCGGTGGCCATTTATGCCGGCGGGCGTACCGGACCGCAGGCAGTGGCAGGCCGCGAAATGATGGAGTGCGTTCCGTGCGACGAGAATTTGCCGGGGGTGGTGGCCGAGCTCATCCGGTCGCAGCGCTTCCCGGCCGAACCGGTTAGCGATTGGACTCCTAGCAACGCGTTGCCGGCGGTCGCGAGCTGGACGCGGGTGCGGTCGCTTTCTGCGGTGGGATCGGAAGCCGGCGGGGACTAGTGCAAGTTGAGGAGGAACAATGACTGACTATGTGAGTCCCAAGGATTTAGTCCACGAAGCTGTCCAGCTGGCTGGGAAAAAAGCGTGTCTCTCCGTCAGGGACATGTTGATTCGCGGAATTCTCGCCGGCGCTTTTCTCGGCTATGCCACCTCGCTCGTGTTCATGGTGTCCTCGCAAGGTCTTCCGCCCATCGTTGGCGCCATCTTGTTTCCCGTGGGATTCGTGATTCTGGTGTTGCTTGGACTGGAATTGGTGACGGGAAATTTTGCGCTGTTGCCTGCCGGTGTGATGGCAGGGAGCGTGCGATTCCCCAGCCTGCTTCGCAACTGGACCTGGGTATTCCTCGGCAACATGATTGGCAGTCTGCTGTATGCCGTGCTGTTTTACCTGGCGATCACCAATTTTCGGACCGGCAACGGCGGAGCCATCGCCGATCTCCTGAAACAGGCGGCCCAAAAGAAAACGCTGGCTTACGTGGCCCTGGGCCTCAGCGGCTGGGCCACCGCCGTGGTCAAGGGCATCCTCTGCAACTGGATGGTGACCATTGGCACGGTGTTGGCCCTGGCTTCGCGCTCCACGGTGGGGAAAATCGCGGCGATGTGGCTGCCCATCATGACTTTCTTCGCGCTGGGGTTCGAGCACTCGGTGGTGAACATGTTCCTCATTCCCTCCGCAATGATTTTTGGAGCTCCCATCTCCGTAAGCCAATTTCTACTCTGGAATCTTCTGCCGGTAACCATTGGCAATATTGTTGCCGGAGCATTGTTCACCGGCGCGGCTCTCCAGGCGACGTACCCCTCAGCCTCTATGTCGGCCATTCCCGCATCGCAACCCATAACTCCACCAACCAGCCAGGAAGTACCGTTCACCCCTGCTCCCGCAGCTCGCGCCCACTCCATGTGAGCTGCTCAAGCTCTCTCGACATCCGACGGGTGGCCCAGACAATTAACGGTGACAACGGGAAGTTTTCTTACATTCACAAACCAAACCAACGCGGAGGGTGCCCAAGATTCGCTTTTTTGAACCTGGGTCTAGGGAATTCCACGAGTAAGGACGTCAGTTATAGCCAGCGTGATGAAGCAAGCAGCTCCATACGATTCTGTTTCAGCTGCGTTGCGATTGCGGCACCAGTTATTTCAATCAAGGAGTCCGCAGGCTGGTTCTCTTCGCGAGCAAAGCCAATCTTTGTTCGTGATTCATGGGCTCCCACGGGACAAGTTTCTCGGCAAGCACGTCCATTCTGCGAAGGAGAGTCAACTCGAGGAAAAGTCCGCAAAAATCCAAGTCGCGGAAGACCAACGAGCCGGCCTCTCTCATCCTGTCACGAATCCGCTCGAAATGGGCCGGCATCTCGGTCCAGTGAAGGCTGGCACGGTGGTGATGGCAGAGGTGGTATCCCTCGTTCAGGAAGTTCACCTCATCCAGAACGGTCACGGCGTTCGCGAAATAATCCTCCGGACGTTCCGGATCACAGAAAGCGTGCTGGACCCATGCGGTGATCGCATTGATGAAATTCATGCAGAGAAGAGGAACCAGGACGAATACGATTCCAATTCTCCAGTCGTAAATAAAGACGGCTGCGAAGTAAGCATAGTAGCGCGCCATTCCCCACAGCATGCGTCGCGGTTCTTTTCATCGCCGCGCGCTTTAAAGTAGGCGTAGGGAGCAATCCCCAGGACCGTCCAAATGTTGTCCGACAGGTACCACAAGAAATCGAGCCGGCTGGTTCGATCGTAGCCAATGTTGTTGCGCGTGTCGTCGGGTCCGCTGTTCTCTCTATGATGAAGACACACATGAGCGGTGCGGCCTAGTTCCGGAGCGTTCCCATAGAAATATCCCAGGAAGAATTCGAGGTAGCGGCCGAAGACCTTATCGTATTTATCCGAAAAGTAGCCGTGGCGCCGGTGCGCCTCCAAATGGCTGGCGCTGAACATCCTGATAAACCGCTGGAACTTGAGACCGTAAAGAGAAAGATAGAAAGCGATCACGAGCAGCAGTCGAGGTTTCCCTAAAACGAGTTGGATCGCAAAAATTGGCACGGCGGTAAGGGTAAGGGAGACCATCAGTCGTAACGCGGGAGTGTCTCGGGAATCCCGCAGAACTTTTTGGCCGAGCCGATCGAGGACCCGGTCGTACGCCCGGGAGACAAATTCATACGCGACTCGTAAGGGACGAACCTTCCCGAGAAGCATTGCCACGCCGTAGCTTCCGAAGGAAAGCGCGGCCACGGGCAATGCTGCAACCGTGCTGGCCAACCCCATGAGGACGGCCCACGATCGAAATAGGAATCGGAGCTTGGAGTTGGCTCCGAAACTCATCGCCATGGAGGCCGCGCCTATCGCTGGGTAATCAATTTCCATTTCCGCTCCTGCGCCACGATTCGACTTAAGGGCCCGAGTCGCCATACTAGGCCGCACTACGAAAGCAAGTCAACATTGTCTGCATGGATGGTTATCTGACCAGGAGTGCCGCCGAGGATTTCCAGTCATCAGCTTCGAAATTTCCGAGAGCCTGCAGCTGTTCTTGATGTATTCTCGGCCTGCTGTCACGTTTTTGTATGGAGTTTCATCCAAGTACAAAACCCATGAGCACCGCTCCATTCCACAAGCAGTCGGCAACGCGCCGCGGCCCAACGACAAGCGAAAAATTGCCGAGCACTATGATTTCGTCAGCCCTTACTACCAATCGCTTTGGGGCGAACATATTCATCATGGTTATTGGATTCGCGGCGACGAATCGAAAGAACTGGCGCAAATCCAACTCATCGAGCACCTCGCTCAGTTGGCCAATCTCCAGACCGGCTCCGCGGTCCTCGATATCGGTTGCGGCTTCGGGGGCACCAGCCTTTACCTGGCACAGAAGTACAAGGCCTGCGCGACGGGCATCACCATCTCCCCAGTGCAGGTGGAAATGGCCAGGAAGGCGGCAGCTGCTGCGCAATTGGACGCGCGCTTCCTTCTGATGGACGCCGAAGCCTTGGATTTCCCCCGGCCGTTTGACCTTCTTTGGTCTGTCGAGTCCATCTCCCACTATCACGATCATCGGAGTTTCTTCGCCAACGCTGTACGGTTTCTGAAACCGGGTGGTAGCTTTGCGCTCACGGACTGGTTCAAGAGGGCGGACCTTTCCACGGCGCAAACGCGCAAGTTTATCGAACCCATCGAGCACGGAATGTATGTTGACCTCGAAACTATGGACGACTACGAATCCCATCTCCTTGCCAGCGGTCTGCAAATCGTCCACAGGCAGGATTTGTCACGTCAGTGCGCGAAATCATGGGATCTCGCCTTGGATATCATCCGGCACAAATCCTTTTGGGCCCTGGCCGCAAAAATGGGAAAGGATTTTGTTACGAACCTGAAAGCATTCCAGGCCATGCGCGCGGGCTACTCTTCCGGTACCTTTGTCTATGGCCTCTTCGTTGCCCGCAAGCCTTTTAACGTCTCTGCTTGTAGCATCGATTTCCAACGAGCCCAACGAGAAGTTGCATTCCGAATACATGGAATCCTGGCAACTGTCACTTGCGAGTTGCCCGTCAATCGCCCGATAGCCGACCAGAAGGTTGCCGTGATCCTTTGCAGCACTTGTTGCATCGGCGTCTGCAATACCGGACCGAGACTACTAAATTGAACGGAGAGCCTCGACGGGATCAGCGGACGAGGCACGCATCGCAGGGAACGCTGACGCGAGAAGCGCTAGCAGCATCATCAGCAGCACAGCTCCCGAGTAAGCCAATGGGTCCGTTGCGCTTACGCCAAACAGGAAGGAGCTGACCACGCGCGACACGGCCAGAGAGCCCACTACACCGAGGCTGCATCCGAGCAGCACGAGCTTCGCGCCGGAACGGAGCACGAGTGTCGCGATGTCAGCGCGCTGAGCGCCGAGCGCCATGCGAATCGCGATCTCCTGAGTGCGCTGCGACACGGAAAAAGCCATTACCGCATAAATCCCGATGACCGCGAGTAGCAGCGCGCCTCCGGCAAAAGCCGTGATCAGGTCCGTGTTGAAATGCCGCGGCGACTCGACTTCGGAGATCGCCTCGGTGAGAGGCCGCACTTCCTGCAGCGCCAGTTGCGGATCGATTTCCGCGATCGCCGAACGCAATGTCTGGATCATATGCTCAGGATCGATCGCTCGAGCGCATGGTGATGTAGCCGCTCGGTGGACCGCTGAGATTTCCGGGAGTGCCCGAACCGTAGAGTGTGGCCGGCTGGCTTAGCGGCGTATACCACTGATCACCGTTGGGTTCATCGCGGGGCATTTTCGTATCGGCGACAACTCCGACGACAGTTGCCCACGGGAGCCCCTTGCGCGGGTTACCGACATGCATGCGTTTGCCTAAGGCGCTCTGGCCGGGCCAGCAATCTGCGGCCATCGATTGGTTCACAACCACCACGAGTGGCGCGCCGGAATCGTCGTGCACGGTGAAGGTTCGGCCCTCGAGCAGGGGTATGCCCAGGGCGCTGAAGTAATCCCCATAGACGCTGGTGAACGCTGCGAATTTCAGTTTCCAGTTCTCCGCGGATGCGCCTTCAATGGTATAGGCGGATTGCGGGAAAGCATCGGATACAGCAACCGCGCTGCTAATGGCTACCGCAGTCACCCCGGGCTTGCTCGACAATTGGTCCACAACGGCGCGGTTAAAATTCGCAACGGAATTTGCGGTGGGATATTGCTGAACGGGAAGTTGATACCCTGCGACCAAAGCGTGATCCGGGCGGAACCCGGGGTCGACTTCCTGCATCTTTTGCAGGCTGCGTAGAAACATTCCGGACACCGTGAGCAGCACAAGCGCGATGGCAACCTCTGAAACCACCAGGAAAGAGCGTAGCCAACTATGGCTGGTGCCGCCGCTGGCGGCTTGCGCACCCTCTTTGAGGCTTTCCAGCAAATTGGTTCGCAAAGCCGCGAAGGCCGGCGCGAGACTGCACAGAACACCACTCCCGACCGCGATAAAAAGGGCAAAACTCGCGACGAAGGGGTTCACTGAAACGGAATTGAGGCGCGGCATGGAGTCCGGGACCAGGTGCAAAGCCGTGCGGATGGCGATTGCCGCAAACGCTAAACCGAGCAGGCCGCCCGCCACACTCAGCAGCACGCCTTCCACTGCGGATTCGCAAATGATTCTGGTGGAACTCGCCCCGATCGCAACGCGAACCGCGTATTCCCGGCGCTGACGAATCGCCCTGACCAGCAGCAGGCTGGAAACATTCAAGCAAGCTACCAACAGCACGACCCCGACCGCCAGAAACAGCGTCCGCAACACCGGGCGAACGTCGGCGACTACTGTTTCGCGCAACTGCTCAACATCGCCCTGAATTTTGATCGCCGACATGCTGGCGGGAAAGTCGCGCATGATCTGGTGCGCCACGCGGTCGGCATCCTGAGCGCCTTGCGGAAGGGCCACGCCATCCTTCAGACGGGCGATCATATGGTATCCCCAGAAACCGGAATGTTGGTCCGAAAGTTCGTCGGGCGTGAGACTCAACGGCACCCAGACCTGCGTTTGATCGAGGCGTCCGAGCTGTAAAGGAAATTCAAAATCGCGCGGCATCACGCCTATAACGGAATAAGGCTTGCGATCGAGGATCATCGTGCTCCCGAGAACGCGGGGATCGCGATGGTAGCGGTTGGTCCACAGGGCATAGCTGATCACGGCCAGCGATTGTCGCGCGTCCTCTTCCTGCGGCGTAAAAACACGGCCTAGGATGGGTTCAACGCCAAGAGTGGGAAACGTCGCAGAATTCAGGCGCGCAGCGCTGATTTCCTCTGGCTGTGCTTCACCCGAGAGCTCAAAGGCCGCGGTGATGTAGCCGCCAAGAGAAGAAAACGCCTGTGTTGCGTTGGTGTATGTTGCGAGTTCGCACGCCCTGACGGACATGCCTGGACGGCCCCCCAGGTGATCCCCTAACAGGACGAGCCGGTCAGCGTCTTTGAAAGGAAGCGGACGAAGCAGTACGGCTTCCACTAACGAGAAGATGGCGGTAGTTGCACCGATGCCCAGCGCCAGAGTCAAAACGGCGGTAAGCGTGAATCCCGGCGCTTTGCTCAGTTGACGAAGTGCGAACCGGAGATTCTGTGCGAGACCCTGCATGCATCCTCCTCGCTTTTTGTATCCTTGGACGCGCAGCCGCAATTAGAGAACTTGTCGCCTTCTTTTGCAATGGGCAGAAATCGGCGGCTCCCACTGCAACTCCCAGCTAACGCTGCCAGCTCTACGGAGAAGTGGGTCCATTGGCGGCTTTCTATTGCCTCACTTCAGCGGTAGACTCTCGGGCCAGATGCGACAATGCCACGAACAATGCAAAGATAGATGTTTTTGGAAACAAACAATTTGGCACCTTTCAGCGTAATGGAGATGGGCGATGTTCAACCTGAGTCTGACGGACCTGATGGACTACACCGATTGGGAGCGGCAGAAGCGGCACGAGTGGATGAGGCAGCAGGGCGACCAAATCCTGAAAGTGAGCGCCGGGGCGAACGGCGATCGTTTTGAAACTGTTGGAGATTTGGTGAAACACATTTTTTCCGCGGAGAAACGCTACGTGGAACGGCTTTCTGGACAGCCGATGACCGACACCGCTTCCCTCCCTAACGACAACCTCGAAGCGCTGTTTCAATTTGGCCGCGAGAGTCGGAACGGTCTGAAGGAATTTGTCGAAACCTTTCCTCCGGACAGGTGGGATGTACCGCAGGAGCAGAATCTCGTGGTTGTGGTGATCACGGTCACACCGCGCAAGTCGGTTACGCATATCTTGCTTCATGAGATTCGCCATTGGGCGCAGATTGGCGCGATGTTGCGCATCGCCGGATACAAGGGCGATTTTCACGATTTTCTGTTTTGCCCGGCGATGGGCGGCATCGTCCGGCACGACCAGGGTAGAGCGTCATCGCGCTGAGAAAATCCCGGGAAGTGTATTTGGAGTTGCGTTGAATATTACCTGGGTACGAACGGATAGATTTCGTCAGCAATCCAATAATTTTCCACCAGAATGGCGAACAATGTTCCTGTAAGCAGCAAGCCCCAGCGATGTTTGTGCCAGGTAGCGAACGTGAGCTGCAGAGGGATATCCACGAGGTACGCCGCGCAATAGCAGACATTGGACAGGAAAGCGAGAATGATGAGGATCATCAGCACCGGATGCGTGTCTCCGGGAGGAATATCCATTAAGCGGACCGAGCGAAAGTGCGGCCAAGTACTTATCACCCAGGCTGCCGCCACAGCCGTAAGGACAGCATTGTACAAAAGGCGCCGGCTTTCCCAGTAGCGCAGGGCATTTGCAACGGATTGCTTGAACTCGTTCATTGAGTAGAAAAATAGGTCGATTGGCAAGCGCTGTCAAGTACTTTGTATCGAAAAGTACGCCTCGAGACCTTGATACGTATTTGAACTACGTAGTAGTTTGGCTTCAATGCGGGTTTTGGTTGTCGGCCGCTAACCGGCATCCGGCGTACAAGGGATGCCTGTACCCCAGAAACTGGGTACGCCACCGGAGGATCGAGCGATGCGCATCGCAAGCGTGGGTCATGCGGTCTTTGCGGCGACCATGATCGCCCTCGGAATCGTGGGCCTGATCAACGGCAATTTCGCCGGAGTATGGCAGCCGGTACCCAAGGGTGTGCTCGCACGCGAGGTACTGACCTATCTCTGCGCCTTCATCTCCCTGGCATCTGGCATAGGCCTGCTCTGGCAGCGCACAGCCGCCCTCGCCGCCCGCGTGCTGCTCGCCTATCTCCTGCTTTGGTTCCTGCTATTTAGAGTGCGCGACATCTTCCTCGCGCCCACTGCTCAAGATTCCTGGTCAGGCTGCGGTGAGACCGCGGTGATGGTGGCGGGCGCCTGGGTGCTGTATGCCTGGTTCGCCGCTGACTGGGACAAGCAGCACCTCGGTTTCGCCACCGGCGACAAGGGTCTGCGCATCGCGAGGGTGCCCTACGGCCTGGCCATGATCCCCTTCGGCGTGGCCCATTTCGCCTATGTCAAACAAACCGCCGCGCTGGTTCCTGGCTGGCTGCCGTGGCATGTAGGCTGGGCGTATTTTTTCGGCTGTTCCTTCATCGCGGCGGGCGTGGCGATACTCATCGGTGTGTTTGCACGGCTGGCAGCGGCGCTCTCGGCGTTGCAGCTTGGCATGTTCACGCTGCTGGTGTGGATACCCATCGTAGCGGCAGGCACCAAAAACCCCTTTCTATTGAGCGAGACCGTCATCTCTTTTGCGCTGACGGCCGCCGCCTGGGTGGTGGCCGATTCCTACCGCGGCATGCCCTGGCTCGCCGTGAACAAGCGCTAGCCCCGGCGCTGCGGTCGATTGGGGCCATGGCCGGCACCGTGCTCACAAGTGGAGGCAGCCTCGCGGAGCCTGAATTTCGGGCTTCGGCTTTCGAATCAGTAGTCCCAAACACTTCCGTACGCGTAAACCTCCGCGGTCGCAATGGGATCAAAAGAGCCCCCGCCTGCAACCAGGACGCAGTAAATTCCAGACGGTGGCGTTAGCGCGGTTGCAGTGTGTCCGGAACGCCCGAATTCCATGTTGCCGGTCTTGGTGAAAAAACCGGTCGATGGGTCGTAAAGTTCCGCGGTGGAGCTATTATTGCCGCCGCCGGCTACGAGCACAGTGCCGTCCAAAAGCAGGGTCGCCGTATGTGAATTTCTGGCTTCAGCCATTGACCCGGGTAGGTGTAAACAGACCCGTCGATGGGTCATAAACTTCGGCGGTAGCAGTGAGCTGCAAATCACTGCTGCCCATAACGGGACTTTCTCCGCCGACGATCAGCACTTTGCCACCTGCGATCAGCGTTGCCGTGTGTTCTTCGCGAGCCGTATTCATGCCACCTGTAGAGGTGAAACTGCCAGTCGCCGGGTCATAGATTTCGGCTGTCGAAGTTGGGATTGCTGAATCTGTTGGGACACCACCTACGATGAGCACCCTGCCATCAGGCAGCAAGGTGGCGGTGTGTCGAAAGCGGGCCACGGCCATGCTTCCGGTTTGAGAGAAAGCGCCAGTGCTTGGATCATAGAGTTCGACACTGGCAGAGCCCTTTCCGCCTACTCCTTGATCTCCCCCGCCAGCAACCAAAACCTTGCCATCCATGAGTAGAGTCGCTGTATGCCCACCACGTGGGAAGCTCATGTTGCCGGTCATGCTGAACGAGCCCTTGTCGGGGTTGAAGAGTTCCGCAGTGTTCTGCGCTTGCGCACCCACGCCTTGACAGTCGGAGGTGTCTCCGAAGCCTCCAACAGCTAATACCATTCCGTTCGGCAGCAACGTGGCGGTGTGAGCGTAGCGCGCCGTGTTGATTGCCCCAGTTAGCGTAGAGTTGGCAGCATAAGCGTCGTAAAGCTCGGCCGTAACGATACCGCCGATGCATTGGGGGTCGGACGCTTTGTTAGCACCCCCGACCATCAGCACCCTTCCATCGTTTAGCAGGGTGGCGGTGTGAAACCCTCGCGCTTTTTGCAGACTTCCCGTGGGTGCGAATGCAACTGAGGCAGTCGTTACGGAAATGGTTGCGCTCGCGGAAACCGTCGGATCTTCAATGCTGGTGGCGATTACATGATAGAAACCTTCAGAGTTCGGCGCGACATAGACGCCGATGCCGTTTACAGTCCCCCCACCGGTCTCCTGAATGGTCCAAGTTACACCGGTATTGGCAAGCCCCACGACAACGACCGTAAAGGTCTGCGTCCCGCCAGGAGCCAGCGTGACCGTCGCAGGAGAAATCGTTAACTGGGACGGTTCAACAGTTACGGCAGCGATACCCATGGAAGCGGAATTGGCCTGGCTTGTAGCCACGACGTGGAACGTGCCAATCGAATTTTGCGGAGCCGTATAGAGGCCGGTGCTGTCGATCGTGCCGCCGGAGGGTTCTTCTGCACGCTCCACGTGACCGCGCTGTTGGTCGTTCCTGTGACCTTAGCCGCGAAGGCTTGTGTCTGGCCCCGCAATACCGTGGAGGAACTCGGTGTGACAGTAATACTTAACACCAGCGGGGTGGGTGCGGCAGGCGTAGCGGACTGAGCAGAGCCTCCGCCGCATCCGCCGGCTGTCACAGCTGCGACAGCAATCAAAGCAAAACCTGGCCACACATGCTGGGAAGTCATGGGAAAGGTCTCCTGCAGTTTGGCCAATTTCGCGCAAATGGCCCTCTTGGTCAATCCCGCACAGAACTCGAATTTCTCCTCTGTACCTCACGAGTTAAAGCCTTGAACCGGGGACAGTTATCGGTTTTCTGGCGCCTAAGACACGCCCAAGAAAAATGATACATACGACTTTTCCAGAAGCTCCGTGGAGTGTTAGACTCTGGCCAATTGAGCGTTCTCTATGGCTGCGTCAGGTCAACCGGCCCGAACCATCCGCTTTGACGTCTTCGAAGTGGACTTGAACGCGGGTCAACTTCGCAAGCACGGTCTCCGAATAAGGCTACAGGAGCAGCCTTTCGCAGTCCTGGCGTTGACGCTTGAACGCCCGGGTGAAGCCATCACGCGGGAGGAATTTCGACATAGTCTTTGGGCCCTCCGATACGTTTGTAGATTTCGATCACGGTCTGAACAACGCTATCAACCGATTGCGCGAGGCACTGAACGATTCTGCTGATTCGCCGCGATTTATTGAAACCCTACCCGCCACGCGGCTACCGCCTCATCGCTAGCGTCGAAAACGGCGCCCTGCCCGGATCGGCTTCCGTCCAGGCAAAATCTCGCGCCGGCACTCCCCTTAGTTCCCACTGCTGAGCCCTGGTTCAAGCGCCGGATGGTGATTGCCTCTGGTGCCGCAGCCCTCCTGGTTGTTGCCGCCTTCGTTGCGTGGCGCGTCTTTTTCGCTCGGCCGGTGCTGACGGATACCGACGTCATCCTTCTGGCAAGCTTCGTGAACAACACCGGCGATCCTATCTTCAACAATTCCCTGGACAAAGCCCTCGAAGTCAAACTTACCGAGTCTCCTTTTTTGAGCATCTTTCCCTGAGCATCCGTTGCGAAACCCTGCGCACGATGCGTCACGATCCCAATGACCGAATTACGCAGGAAGTGGGTATCGAAATCTGTAAGAGGCAAGGAATCAAAGCCGTGGTGGTGCCGGAGATTGATGCTTTGGGAAGCAAATATCTGATCGTCCTGGACGCGATCGATGCGCGAAGTCAGAAGTCCATTGCGCGACGCCAGGTGGTGGCGGAGACCAAGGATGAGGTTATCGCGACGCTGGGCAAAGCAGGCTCGCAATTGCGAAGGCGACTGGGCGAGAGTCTGAAATCTCTTCAGAACTTCGATGCTCCTCTTGATGTTGCGACCACAAGCTCGCTCGCAGCGTTACAAGCCTATAGAACCGGGCAGACGCTGTATCGCTCCGGAAAGAGGCGTGAGGCCATCCCCTTTTTTGAAACGGCCGCCGAGTTGGACCCGCAGTTCTGTTCGGCTTTCAATATGCTCGGTAGCGCGTATCACAGCATTGATGACGACCAAGCTTCCAGAAAGAATTTTGCCAAGGCTTTCGAGCTCAAGGATCGCCATCTCACGCAAGAAGAGTAATTTTCAGACCACCGCTCTCTACTCATTCAGCCATAACGCGGTAATCTGGAAAGGAAACTGCCGTACTTGTTTTGTACCAGGAAGCGTATCCGCGTAGTGCGGCCGCCTTCAACCTGTTGGGAATTGCTTACGCGCAGCTGGGCAGAACGGAAGACGCTCTGCAAGAGTTTTATTGGGCAATTGAACATTCCCCCGTGCCCTCTGCTCAGCATTACGCCAATGCCAGCCAAGCACTGATGATCCTGGGCCGATTTGATGACGCCAAGAAAATACTTGAGCAATGGCGTCAGAAGGGATCTCTGAACTCGTTTCAAACTGCAACGCGCTACCGAATCGCGTTCATCCAGAATGATGCGGCCTCGATGCAACGGCTTGCGCGAGACACCCCGGCAGATGATATGTCCTGGCTGCATTTACAAATTCAGCTCGCATTCTTGCGCGGCAATGCGAGAAAACTCCGTTCGCTGAGCGAAATCCTGGTGAAGCAGCAGGGCGTGAACCGGACGGAAAACGCCGCTTCCGAGCTCGCTCGGCATGCTGCGCTCGAAGCCTTTCTGGGAGAGTTCGCTTCGGCGCGGGAGCTCTGCCGCGAAGCTGAAAAGACCGGTAATGAAAGTGCTATTGGACTTTGGACTTGTGCCAAAGCTTTAGGGAGTGCAGGTGACGTGGCCCAGGCCGAAGCGTTGGCTGCCAAACTCGATCGGCTGTATCCTGAGGACACCTTTCAGCAGAAAGTTCTCTCTGCCAATTGTCCGCTCCATCATCGAGCGCCAGCGAGGAAACACTCTCGAGGCCGGCGGATTTACTCGCCCCGGTCACGCAATACCCAAATGGAGCGGTTTCTTATCATCGTGGGCAAGCTTGTTTGGCTGCACGGGAATACGCCAAGGCGGCCGCCGAGTTTGAGAAAGTCATCGATCATCGCGGATGGCCGGAGTGGGAACTGTTCGCGCCACTGTCTCAACTCGGCCTCGCGCAAGTTTATGCTCTGCAGGGAGAGAAAGACGAGAGCCGCAAAGCCTACGATGTTTTCTTTACCACTTGGAAAGACGCCGACCCCGATATCCCAATCCTGAAGCAAGCCGAGCTCGAGTACGCAAAGTTGCTGTAGGCGTCAGCGAATCAAATCGCCGGTAGCTCTTAGCCTTGCCCAGAGCAGTTTCCAAACGGGCACCCGCAGAGAACTAAGAGAAGTGTCGATTTCGCCCTCCCTCGTTCGACGCATCTATAGGGGTTGGCTGCGCCTGTAAATGCATGACGGCAGGAGGCTTTCGCAATGAAGAACCTTTTTGACGCGGCGAGGGTGGAAGAGGTGAAGCAGCGCATCGCTCGGCTGCGGCCGGATAGCCAGCGGCAGTGGGGCAAGATGAATGCACCGCAGGCGATGGCGCACTGCTCGAGGGGCTTGGAGTTGGCGTCAGGGGACCGGCGGCCGCCACGGGTGCTGCTCGGACGGATCATCGGCCCCATCATCAAGCCAAAGGTGTTTGGGAACGACGAACCGTTGCGCCGCAATACGCCGACGGTGGAAGGCCTGGTAGTCCAGGATGATCGGGACCTGGCAGAAGAACGCGCGCGTTTGTACAGTGTGATCGACCGGTTTGTAGCCGCCGGGCCCAAGGGCTGCACGACGCACCCGCACAGCTTCTTTGGGCCACTGACGCCGGAGGAGTGGGCGATCCTGATGTACAAGCATCTGGATCATCATTTGCGGCAGTTTGGGGTGTAGCGACGGGATTGGGGAAATCATGAAATATCTGTGCGCTGTTTATCTTGAGCCGAACGCCTTGCAGGGCCTATCGGCCGGCGAGCTAAGCGAAGCTGAATCGGGATTCGCTGGATTACAACGACGAACTGGCGAAGAAAGGGCACTACATCGCGGCGTCGGCGCTGCAGCCCCCGGAGACGGCAAAGACGGTCCGCCATCGGGGCCGGAAAGACCCTGGTGACCGACGGTCCGTATGCCGAAAGCAAGGAAGTCCTGGGCGGATTCATCCTCATTGAGGCGCGCGACATGGAGGAGGCGGTACGCATCGCGGAGAATATTCCTGTGGGGAAATTTGGAAGCATCGAGGTGCGGCCGGAAATGAAGATTGGATAGAGCGTGGGCTATGTTGTCGCTTGTTAGATCTCCAAGCATGGAGGGAACAAGATACCCGGCCTTTCATGCGAAGCTGGTCGGTCGCTAAACAATGCGCATCTGGTCGAAAAGAAATAATGGAGAATTAGAAAATGGAAATCAAAAGAGCGGGCTCGCAACCTTCCGTCAGAGGTCCGTCCGAGTGGTTCACGGGCACGGTGCGAATCGACCCGCTATTTCAGGCACCCGAACCGGCACTTGTACAGGGTGCGAGCGTCACTTTTGAGCCGGGCGCGCGGACTGCATGGCACACCCATCCCTTGGGTCAGACTCTCATCGTCACCAATGGCTGCGGCTGGGTTCAGCGTGAAGGCGGACCTGTCGAGGATGTCAGACCCGGTGATGTGGTTTGGTTCTCACCGGACGAGAAACATTGGCATGGTGCTACGCCAACGTCGTCGATGACCCACATTGCCATTCAGGAAAAGAAGGACGGCAAGGTGGTCGACTGGATGGAACAGGTCTCCGACGCTCAATACCACAATCACGTCCCTGAATGACTCGATTACCGCAGAGGTGGATTACACCCAAAAAACCAGTTGTCCGGTGAGCCGTGCCAGCTCAACCGGTCGATGCAACACTATTTAATTAAGCGGTTGATCGGACAACGCTTCCCTGCAGGGCTCCGAAGTTTCCGGCTGTAATCCATTACACCCTAGACAGGGTGGTGTTCCGTTTGATTCAGCGCGCGCGAACGATTCTTAGCTGCTGAAAGCACTGCGCGTGGGCTTCGAGCAGGTGTTGCGTCGACCTATGAGACCGCCGCGCCTACCCGGAGTTGGCCCCGTAGGACAGTCCACCGATCTTCACTCCACTATTATCCGATCGGCCCACTCCACGAGCGAGACGAAGATCGCCGGATTCCCAAATTTTGCTCCCCATTGAGTTAAGTCTGTTTCCGTGACCCCACGGGCCCGGGAGCAGGCTCCTCAAGAAAAAATGGGAATATGTTTCGCCACAACTTTTTCGAGTGTTTCGCTTAAAGGCGGCCAGCCAACTGGCATGATTGCGGTCGCCATGGACTTTCGCATCAGAGAAGTGGCTTCCGCCAGCAGGAAGATTTGTACTTCGTGGCCAGCCTCTGCGAGCGCTAGTCCGTGCGCAAATGGAAATGCCGCCCTTGTTGGATCATCGGGACCCCACGCGCTTTTCATCATGATCTTCAAAGCTTTTTTTGACTCCTGCGCTTTCATTCCCAATGACAGAAAGGGTAAGCCCGCGAGCTGAGCCAAGAACCTACGTCGCGCCATGTTTTTCTCCTGAGTCGGAATGCCCGTCGGAAGGAATTTCGCAAGTCTACTCCTCTTTTTCTTACTCAGGTAGTAGCAAGAACTTTCTAGCTCCTGGTAAACGCAGCGAGGCGTTGGTGGATGGCTTCCGTGACTTCCTTCTCAACCTTAGACAAATCCTGCATGGACGCAGGCTGTTTGTTCACCTGCGGGAAGGCCACGGCCGAAAAAATCACAATGGAAAGGGCGACGAAGAGTTGACGTTTCATAAGATTTCCCGGCCCGGAGGTAGCTCGGTCGGGTCCCCCAAGATGCAGACTTAATTAGGCGGCATTCTACTCCGAGGCTAGTGCCTGGTAAACGCAGCGGGAACCGGACAAGTCCCGTAGCGTTCCGAATAATTCAAATGTGTCCCCGGCCTGCGGTATCATCAGCCCCACAAACCTAGGACTTCCGATTAGTGGGAGTTCGCGATGAAAAAGCTTGCGAAGCAGCCGAAAAAGCGGCTCTGCAAGGGAGTTTCGCAGCAACATGTAGCTTGCGAAGCTCCCGCTCAGCGGCGTTGTACTCAGTGCGGCATGTGGTATTGCAGGATTCACTTCCCGGATCCCGATTGGCATCACTGCGCTCCCGACCAAGGTTCGGGATGAATGTGCCAACAACCACTGCGCAGCACACGGGCGCGCTACGGCAAAACTCTTTACTCATTTGTGGGACAAGAAACAATAGCTCGTGCTCCCGAGCGCGATTTCCGCTTCTCTGGTTATGCAACTAATCAGGCTAGTGGAAGTCAATCACTAAACACGATCGCATTTTTTAGCGAATAAATCGGATTAACTTGATGGGCATCAACCCCGAGGAACAAATCCATTGCGTGACGTCCGGCGTTCCGCCGACAGTCTCAACGCGTTGCGCCGCTACTTAGATCACGCCGAAATTCAAGAAGCTCAACCGGCGCGCCGCTATCGAGGATCATCGCCACTGTAACGCCTTCCGAAGGTGAATTCGGGGCAGTGAGAATTTCCTTTCCCTCAATCGCGGCCTGAAGGTCGTCTACTTCAAACGCTATGTGAGGGACCGACTTAATCAAGGCGTGTACTGGGCTATTGGGCTCGAAGCGCATCCATTGAATGCCACAAGGGCTCGTCTCAAACGCGGAGACGTACATCTTGAATTGTTCTAGATAATATTCGCCGGGTCGTGGAACGTCGGTCGGGATGCCGATGTGGTGATACCGCCAGCCGTGTACCGAAGTGGCCGCAGGTTGATCGCGCCCCTTCCGCAGAGTATTCGGGCTGTCAGATTTGGGTTCTGAAATGCACATGATCTTTTCCCGGCCAAGATACCACGGCACCCTGCTCGGAGCGATGCCCAAGGCAGGAAGACCCAACGGAGAAGTGAGTATTAGCCGCCACATCGCCAGTCCGCGAGTCTCATCACGACTTTGAACACTGAAAAGGTTCACCGCCGTAGCGCGGCGGCGACAGTGAGTGGCAAAGAGCGCCTCATGAACACCATGCAGTCCCCCGGCCCAAACTCGCGAGCTTCAACCTCAGCCCGCAGAATTTCTCGACCTGCTCCAGATCTGCCTGGTCGCTCTTCTACTCCGAACGCTGCACAAACAGACCCGACAGGTGCTGCTTGTTCCGCGCCGCGACAATGATCCAAAGCACGGCCACGACAATGGCCAGCGGCAGCCCCGCAGGCGCCATGAAGACGTGAAAAGAAACGATATTAACAATCACCGCGCCCAGCACCGCGAGCGCCAGCGGCACAAAGCGATTCACCAATAGCAACACCCCGCCTATCACCTGTACCGCGAAGATGACCGTCCAGTAGGGAGTCGCAATGAGCGCCCCAAAGAACTGGCCCGCAGCGCCCGTTGGCGGTGGCATCGGGATGAAGTGCAGGAAACCATTCAGGCCAAAAACCAGGAAAATCAGACCCAGCAGTAAACGCGCGATCAGCGATGCAATTTTCATTTTATTTCCCTTTCCTTTCGAATTTTGTGTTGCTCATAGACTGGCGTGGGCCTGGACCTTTTCCAGCGTCGGCGCGAGGAACGTGTGGGTATCCACTTTGCCGGACATCAGTTGCGCGGTGCCTCCGGCGGATATGACGGTCAGGTCCGTAATGCCCATGAAGCTGAATACCGTCTGTAGGTACGGGGTCACAAAATTGAAAGAAGCCGTGCTGCTGCCTTGCTCATAAACGCCCCCGCTGGCGATCAAGACCGTGGCTTTCTTCCCGGTCAACAGTCCAACCGGACCATTTGCCGTGTAAGAGAACGTCTTCCCCGCGCGAACCACCTGGTCGATCCACAGCTTTAGCGTCGAAGGCACGCCGAAATTGTGCATGGGCACCCCAAAGACATACTCATCGCCATGTTTCAGGTCGGCGATCAGAGAATCGGAAACGGCGAGCGCATTCTTCTGGTCTTCGGTGTGGGTCTCTTCCGGGGTATGAGCTGCGGAGACCCACAGCGCATCGACCCGCGGTAGGTCTAAAGCGGCTAGATCGCGCGTCACTATCTTGCTGTTGGGATGAGACTTAAGCCAGGTCCGCGCAAAATCGGCGGTCAGCCTTCGAGATATTGATCGTTCGCCCATGGGGCTCGAATCGTATTGGATTAGCGTTGACATCGTTGAATCCTCCAAAGCATCAGATGCAGTATAAACAACAGTCGTTGCATAGAATAACACAACAAGTGTGCTGTAAACAACAATCGGTGACCTGCTATAATCAGGGTGGAGGCTCTAGAGGCTTATGGAGATTCAGGAGTGCGCGCGGCTAGATCCACGGATTCGCAGGACCCGCCACCTGCTGCAGGACGCTCTCCGCCGTCTGCTGCAAGAGAAAGAGTTCGACAAAATTTCGGTGCAAGACATCACCGAGGCAGCCACGGTGAATCGCGCCACCTTCTACGCCCACTATCCGGATAAGTTCGCGCTGTTGGGAGAGTTCGTCCGGGTTAGTTTTCTGCATCTTCTCGAGCAGAGACATGTGCGCTTCGATGGCACCTGCTCATCGGCATTTCAGGTCATTATCCTGGCGGTTTGCGATTATCTGCTCGAAGTTCAAAGCTCTCTTTCTTCGAAACAACACCAGTTTGAGCCCTTTTTAGAGGCTACCGTAATCGATCAGATTCGCCTGGTCTTGCTCGATGGCTTTCGCCGTCATCCTGTGGAACGACGCATTTCTCCAGAGATGGTCGCGGCCACCGCGAGCTGGGCCATCTACGGAGCCGTAAAGCAGTGGGTACATAGCCCGGATCGCGCCTCGCCAGAAGAATTCGTGCCGCTAGCCGCAGAGCTGGTACACCCAATCATCATGGCCGGAGCATCCCCGGCAACCGCCAGTTGATAACGATCTCCTACCCTTTTGCCCGGCACCGCAAGATTTCCTTAAGACGTGGGGACTGACGGAATATTCGGTATCTCGTCCTCTGTCGTTCTTCTTCTCTCTCCTCAAGTTATTTCCAGCGTGCTTGCAGATATTTTGAGCAGACAACGATGAAGCAACGCCTAGGCATTCGAACCTATTGACGCGACAGGTGCAGTCGGTAGTTAAGCCGTTTGCGCCTGTTGCTTTGTGAGGTTCGCGCGGATCCCTTTCATCCGTTCGCGAGTCATCGCACACCTCTGGCGTCCGTTCGGCGTGGCATCGATTAATTTTTCGAGACTTGCGGCAAAGTTCGGTGCGTAGGCTGCTCGAATCTCAGGCAGAAGCCCCTCAACTTTGGCAAAGACGCTGATGTGCTCGCCGTTGCAATCATTGAAAAGCTCCGGACGTATCGCGCCGTCATTCACCAGGGCTGCCGCCATATCCCAATACGTGACGACCATGCGCAAATGACCGCTGTGGTCACTAAACATCGCGTTATTGAAATCCGCCATCGTCTCGGGATTGAAATCGCGAAAAAACCAGTCGCGTGCCTTGCGCATCGTTTCTTCGCGGCGCAGTTCATAGAGCTTCAGGATGAGTCCGGCTTCTTCTTGTTTCGACATTGGAGTATCTCCTTGTGAGGTGGGCGCTGGGGTTTGCGCTGCCGAGTGTAGCAATTGCAAGAGGACGAATCCAAGGGCTCCGGAACGCTGGAATCGCCAAAACGGCGACGTCGCCAAGTTCGAGACGCCGCCGTTCTTAGGCACAGGCTACACCATCAATTTTCATTTATCCGTATGCAACGGGAGGCCCGGGAGGACTTGCGCGAAACACAGCCTTAATGACTCGAAGGGTGCCCCAGGTTCGGATTTTGAACTGGGTCTTGGGTTGCCGCCAGGTGCCTCGACAAAGAAGTCGTCCTCTTCAATGTGGATTCGATCGGACATCACCGAGGCGGCCACGCTGAATCGCGCCGCCTTTTACGCCCACTATCCCGATAAGGTCGCGCTGTTGGGGAGAGTTTGTCCGTGCCAGTTTTCTGCATCTTCTGGAGCAGAGACATGCGCGCTTTGATGGCACCTGTTCAGAGCAACCCGGCAACCGGCAGTTGATAACGATCTCCTACCCCGGCCGCACTCCCCGTCCCGAATAACGAGAGTTCGTTTGGCACATACCACCGCCCGTACCTTCGAACAGTTAATCGATTCCGTACGAAATTGCGCCCGTAGAACCTTCGTACCACTGCGCCGTGTACATGCCAAAGCTATTCTGCGCAGGAACGGCTATCAAAACCGATAGGCCGGATAGGAGCTGCGGCATGTTCTTTTTATTTGGCACGAGACGCAAGGCCAAGGGGCTCGGGCAAATGGAGCGGCACTGCGCAAAGTGCACCAAGCCTACGGTGCATAGCGTGATCGAATCGCGCCAGTGGTTCACGCTGTTCTTCATCCCCGTCATTCCACTAGGAAGCAACTACGCTGTCCGCTGCAACCTCTGTGGCTTAGCGCAAAAGGCCTCGCCGGAGTTGAAAGAACAGCTTTCGGCCAAGACGGCCACCGCACTCGCGTAGGAACCCGCGACCGCATTTCGCTGCATCGCACTGGGACGTCGGGCAGCCGTGACGTTCTCTGGTATCTCGCCCTCTTAATTAAATCTCTGTTACATACTGTAAATGACTCCCCGCCCCCACCATTCCAAAGGTTTTCAAATCAACCACCTACATCAAGCTCGCCGCGCCTCTCAGCATCGCGTTTGATTGAAATCAGTAGAATAAACTTCGGATTTATGAGCTACTCGAAAGCGATAGTGCGGCTTTACGCATGCCATCTACCTTTCCGGCTGCATTCAAATTTACTTCGCAAACTCAACGAGCCGCGATTATTATGTACCTTCCATGTTATAATGATCCCACGACATGTCCCTGAAGTTTATACCGACAATTTAAAGTAGCTCAGAGGTCTTCGTTGAGGAGACCAGGCATTTTTCCCGTTTGTTGCGCGGAAGCGGCGACGGGCTGCGCCTATGCTGGCGATTCCTCGTGTGCTCGAAGGAGCGATTTTGATGAATCCAAGTTATCGATGGTTCGCTAGGAGCGCATTTTTTTTCGCGCTCCTGAGCTTCGTAGGCCTAAAGGCGCAGGCGCAAACTTATGTCTTTGGAACGGCCAGTTATTCCGCGCCTGGTCTCGGCTCCATTTCTTCTCCGCCGGGGAACGTAACGATCACAACCGCAGACTTCAACAATGACGGCATCCCTGATGCTGCCATCATTGGAACAATCCCAAGTGGGCTGGTTCTTTCAATCTTTCTGGGCAGGGCAGACGGATCTTTCGGCCCGAGAGCGGATTATTCAATTCAGCCGAGCACAGTTCAGGCCAGCGGCTTCACGGTTGGCGATTTTAACGACGATGGGAAGGTCGATGTCATCCTTGTCAATTCAGTTGGTGCGAGCATTCTTTTTGGGAACGGGGATGGAAGCCTCCAATCTCCTGTCCCGCTGAACCAGAACATCGGCACCGACTATTCAACGACGGCTTCAGCCGATTTCAACGGCGATGGCAAGCTTGACCTGCTACTTCTGACACCCGATTTTGGAAGCGGTGCCACGATGGCTGTCCTTCTCGGCAACGGAGACGGGACTTTTCGTGCTCCGGTCACTTACTCCGTGCCGACAGCCCCGTACCTCTTCTCTGGGAGACTTCAACCGTGACGGTAAGCCAGATATAGCGATCTCTGGTGGCCTCTTCGGAAGCGGCGAGGTATCGATCCTGATCAACAACGGAGATGGGACATTCAAGAGCCCTGTAAATTACAGCATCTCCGGCAATGTCCAGGCGCTGGCCGTTGCGGATCTGAATGCTGACGGCAATCTCGACCTGGTGGTTCCCGCGGGGGGATCTTCCGCGGCCATTTCCGTGCTACTCGGAAATGGCGACGGAACTTTGGTTCGCCCATCGTATACACAAGCAGTCTCCTTGCATTGACTCCACTTCGATTGCCGTGGCCGATTTCAACGGTGACGGCAAACTTGACGTTGCACTGACCAACTCAGTGGGTGCCACAAACGCGGTTGCCATCGTGTTGGGAAATGGCGACGGGACATTCCAAAACCCTCCGATTCTTTACGGTGCCGGGCTGCTGCCCGCTGGGGTTGTTAGCTCTGGATGTGAACGGTGATGGCAAGCCAGACTTGGCGGTTGCCGGGGGTTATGGTGTCTTGTCATATTTCTCATTGACGACGCTTATCAATCGAGGCGACGGAACTTTCGCGAAGGCGGCCAATTTTCCTGTCTTACAGCTCCCATTCTCGGCTGTTCTCGGCGACTTCAACGGCGACGGACATGTAGACATCGCAGCCACCAGTTTCACGCAGGCTGGCGGCGTTTCGGTGTTGCTGGGAAAAGGCGATGGCACGTTGCAGGCTCACCTGGACTCTCCCACTGGACAGTTCCCCACTGTTATCGCTACCGGGGATTTCAATGGAGATGGCAAGGTAGATCTGGTTGTGGCGGATTCGACTCCGACGAACCCAACTGCTCTCCACTCTCATCGGCAATGGCGACGGCACTTTTCAGAACAAGATCTCGCAATTCCTATCGAGTAATTTGCCCGGTCAATGACAGCCGGTGACTTCAATGGTGATGGAAAACTCGATGTTGCCGCGGTCATCGACGGTACCAATGCGGTGTCCATCTTCCTTGGACATGGTGACGGTAGCTTCGCGGCTCCGGTCCATATTCTGCCGTCCAACCCCCCATCTTTTCCCCGGTTTTCTTTGTGCTGGTGATTTCAATGGGGACGGCAAACTAGACTTGGCGGTCGCGAACGGCAGTGGAATTGCTATTTTTTTCGGCAATGGCGACGGCACGTTCCAGCCATTCATCCTCGCGCCATCCTTGTTGCCTTCTACTCCGGTAGACGGTTTGTTGGCTCTGGCGGACTTTAATGGTGACGGAAAGCTGGATATCGTAAGGATTTCGGAGTCCGGGATCATCAACGTTGCCTTAGGAAACGGCGACGGGACTTTTCAAAACGCGCCGGGATTTCAAATTACCTCGATCCTCACCGTGCAATCGCCTGTGGTGGGCGACTTTAACGGGGATGGAAAGCTCGATTTGGCTTTCACCAACCCAGGCAGTGATGTTGTGACCATCCTGCTTGGCAACGGTGACGGCACCTTCCATGGGCACATCGAATACTCGGTTCCCGGTGTGAGCAACAATC
>CAVSNL010000032.1:0-33476 GCA_963729285.1 uncultured Acidobacteriota bacterium | reverse complement strand
GAGCGACGGTGGATGCCTTTGCGACGAAACCCTTCCGCCTTGGCCGACGTTGATTTCTTAATCTATGGTATTTACATTCGCTTGAAAAAGGCGCAGGGTGCTGGAGGTTTGGGGGAGCAACCCGCCATGACGAACGCGACATCCCGTAGAACATTTCTGCAAATGACGGCTGGTGGTCTGGCCGTTTCCCTGCTGGAGATCCCGACTATGAATGCGAACCCGCTCAACTTGCCGGTCGGCTTGCAGCTGTACACGGTCGGGAAGGAAATGGACAGCGACCCGGCGGGGACGCTGAAAGCGGTGGCCGCCGCAGGTTACAAGCAAGTCGAACTATCGCCGCTGGCCAATATGTCCGCGAAGGACTTGAAGAAAGCGCTCGATGATGCGGGACTGAAGAATCCTTCCGGGCACTACCTGCTTCCGGATTTGTTGAGCAAGCTGCCGGAGAAGGTCGAATTTGCGCATCGACTCGGTGAGGAGTTCATGGTGGTCACGGTGCCGTGGGTTGCGGACCCTTCGCGGTTCAAACCCGATCCGCAGCAAGGCGAGTTTGCTGTTTTCCTGGCGATCGTCGCCGGCTTGACGTTGGACGACTGGAAGTGGAATGCCGAGCAGTTCAACAAAGTGGGAGAGCAGATCAAGAAGGAAGGCTTGCAGCTCGCGTATCACAATCACAATTTTGAGTGGAAGTCCTACGACGGCGTGACGGGCTACGATGAGTTCCTGCGGCTGACCGATCCGGGGCTGGTGAAGCTGGAGCTGGATTGCGGGTGGGCGACGGTGGCGGGTCAGGATCCGGTGGCGTACCTGACCAAATATCCGGAGCGCTACAGCCTGCTGCACATCAAGGACTTTCGGAAGGGCTTTACACCGCGGACGACGTTACTGGGCAAGGATCCCGGCGCACCGGTTGGAACTGAATTGGGTCGAGGCGCGATCGACTATCGCCGAATCTTCGCAGCGGCGCAGAAGGCGAAAATTCGAGCAATGTTTGTCGAACAGGAGCCACCCTTCACCGAGATGCCGGCGCTGGAGGCGATCAAAGTGGACTACGAGTACGTGAAGAACCTGAAGTCGTGAGGCGGGGGAGAAACTGGATGCGCAATCGTTGCCTGGGTGCGGGCGTCGCGCTGCTGCTGTTGGCTTCAACGAGCCACGGGCAAGCGGATCAAGCCGCGGAAAAGCAAAAGGCGGCGAATGCCCAGCAGAAAGACGCAGCAAAGAAGGATGATTCGGCGGATGCGCTTGCGGCGTTGATGGGGCCGAAAATCGACAAGGAGGCGGCGGAGCGCGGCCGCAAGATCTTTGTGCCGACGTGCGGCTTCTGTCACGGCAATGATGCGCATGGGAAGAGCGGTCCCGACCTGGTTCGCTCCGCGCTGGTGCTGCACGACAACGGGGGTGACGTGATCGGTCCGGTGATTCGGAACGGGCGGCTGGATCGAGGCATGCCCGCTTTTACGGCTCTTACAGCGGAGCAGATTGCCGATATTTCGACGTTCCTGCATTCACGGGCGGCCGACGTTTCGAATCGCTTTGCGTACAAGATCGGCGATGTGATCACCGGGGACGCGCAACGCGGCGCTGCGTTCTTTAACGGCGATGGGCATTGTGCGAGTTGTCATTCGCCAATGGGCGATTTGGCGCACGTGGCGACCAAGTATGATGCGGTGGAGTTGCAGCGCCGAATGCTGTATCCCGCGCCGAACCTGATTGACGTCTTCATGGGAAAGGCGGTGACGCCTCCCGCGCCGCCTAAGGTTACGGTGCACCTTGCCAACGGTGAACAGGTCTCCGGAACACTCGATCATCTCGACGAGTTTACGGTGTCGCTGCACGACGCCTCCGGCTGGCCGCGCTCGTTTTCGCGTGAAAACGTGACGATCGATGTGCAAGATCCGCGGGCCGCGCACGAGAGCCTGCTCCCCAAGTACACCGATGAACAGATGCACGATGTACTGGCCTTTCTGGAGACATTGAAATGAAGGCAGGGACTCTTGCGCTCTTTTTGTTGATGGCGCCTGGCATTTATGGGCAGGGGCAGCATGGAGAGGGATTAACGCCGGCGGCGTTGCTGAAGCCCGGGGTCGACAGCTGGCCTAGCTATAACGGTGACTACTCCGGGCGGCGCAACAGTCCGTTGAAGCAGATCACCACGTCCAATGTGGGCTCATTGATGACTACCTGGATTTATCGCGCCAGCAATTTCGGCGCAGGCGGATTCGGTTCGGTGATCAAGTCGACGCCGATCGCAGTGAATGGGGTACTTTATTTCACGATGCCCGATAACGTGTGGGCAGTGGACGCGCGCAGCGGCCGCGAAATCTGGCATTACAAATATCCGCAGAATGAAGGTAGTCACATAGGTCAGCGTGGCGTGGCCATGCTGGGAGATTGGATCTACTTCGAAACTCCAGATTGCAATCTCGTTTCGCTGAGCGCGAAGGACGGCAAGGAACGCTGGCGAAAACAGATCGCGGACGTGAAGCTGGAATACTTCTGCACCATGTCTCCGCTGGTCGTCGACAATCACATCATAACCGGAGTGGGCGGGGATTCGCTGGACAACCCCGGCTTTCTGGAGTCCCGCGATCCGGAAACAGGCGAGGTTCAGTGGCGTTGGAATACCGAGCCTAACGCGGGAGAACCTGGGGCCGAAACCTGGCCCGATGCGGACGCTCGCGCGCATGGCGGCGGGATGACGTGGATGACTGGCACGTACGATCCGGAATTGCGGTTGATCTACTGGGGGATTGGCAATCCCAATCCGGTGCACGCGGGAGATGCGCGGAAGGGCGACAATCTGTGGACCTGTTCGATCGTGGCGCTGACACGTGGACACCGGCAAGATGGCGTGGGGCTACCAGGTCTCGCCGCACGATACCCACGATTGGGATGCGACGCAGACGCCGATTTTGTTCGATGGAGAGTTCAAAGGAAAACAGCGCAAAATGGTGGCGCAGGCCAGCCGAAACGGATTTTTCTTTGTGCTGGACCGCAGCAACGGCGAGCATTTGCTGACAGCGCCCTTCATCAACAGCAACTGGAGTCTGGGAATCAACGCGAAGGGCCAGCCGATTCTGAATCCCAAAAAGGAACCTTCGCGCAATGGCACGCTGGTCTCGCCTAGTTCCAACGGGGCGTCCAACTGGTTTGCTCCTAGCTTCAATCCCGCGACTGGTCTTTTCTATGTCGTGGCGTCGCAGAGTTACAGCGTCTTCTACTTAACCGCGGAAGGAAAGGCCGAGGGATTCGCGGGGCGCGATGATTTCCTGAATTATCCGGGAACCATCAAAGCAATCGATTACAAGACGGGAGAGATCCGCTGGACCCACGATATAGGAGCGATGGGCCCCGGTTTGCTGACCACGGCGGGCAATCTGCTGTTTGCTGGCGACAACGCCGGGCACATCCTGGCGATGGATTCGACGACCGGTAAGACGCTGTGGCACACCACGGTTGGGCTTAATCAAACGAACGGCGCCATTACTTATGAACTGGATGGCAAGCAGTACGTGGTCGTCGGAGCGGGTGACTCGCTGTTCGCGTTCACACTGGGCGCCAACCACTGACGCAATGGATACGCGGTGCGTTGAGAGAAATGCGCCCGCTTCGGAAAGCGGCCGCTACAAATTCCTGAACACGTTCTGATCGGAGTGAACAAGGTAGTTCTAGCCGGGAGATGAATCGATGACTTGGAAATTGCGCGTTTTGTGTGTGGCCGGAGTTGGCTTGCTGGTTTGTGGCGCGGGTTGGGGGCAGGGGCAGACGCAGTGGAAGCCACACGACATGAACCGGCCGGCGCCTACGGTAGTGGATCCAGGAGTGTCTAGCACGCAGGACGTGGTTGGCCGGGCGCCTTCGGACGCCGTGGTGCTATTCGACGGGAAGGATCTTTCCGAGTGGGCGCAGAAGGATGGGAGTCCGGCGAAGTGGAAAGTGGGTAGCGGATATTTCGAGACGGTGCCAAAGTCGGGATACATCTATACGAAGAAGGCTTTCGGTGATTGCCAGTTGCATGTGGAGTTTGCGACGCCGTCACCTGCGGTTGGACAGGGCCAAGACCGCGGGAATAGCGGCGTGTTTCTGATGGGGCTTTACGAGATTCAGGTGCTGGATTCCTACAACAACAAGACGTATGCCGATGGGTCGGCTGCGGCGGTTTACGGGCAATACCCGCCGCTGGTGAATGCTTCGAGGCCGCCCGGGCAGTGGCAAACATACGATATCGTTTTTCACGCGCCGAAGTTTGGCGGCGATGGGAAGGTGCTGCGCAAGGCGCGCGTTACCGTGCTTCATAACGGAGTTTTGGTACAGGACAACGTTGAGGTTCAGGGGACGACTTCGACGGACAAGCCGGAATATAACGCTGGGCCGGAGAAACTGCCGCTGGCATTGCAGGACCACAATCATCCGGTGAGATTTCGGAATATTTGGGTGCGGGAGTTGGGGGAGTGAGGGAGAGGGGAGAGTCGACAGTCGACAGTTGAAAGTCGACAGTTGAAAAACCTCGGTGCGGGAGTTGATGGCGGACTGAAAAATCACTATCCTTGCATCAGCGGGCGGGATTTAGCGCGACCAGTTCTAAATCTGAGCAGATTCGGGGTGACTATGGGAGATCACGTGCACCATCCGGGTCACACGCATTCACATCCTCACTCGCATTCGCATCCACATTCGCACTCTCACTCGAAAAAAGAGCTGGCTTCGCGACGGGAGTTTCTTTGGTCGATGCTGGCGACGGGCGTTGTGGTGCCCTTCGCGTTAGGCCAGGAACAAACGCGCGCGGATATGGCGGAGCGCTTTCGGCAGATGTCCGAGGAGTATGAAACCGAAGGATTGGCCGCGCCGTTCCGTGGGATCACGACCAACGGCACGGTGCTGCCGAATCTTTTCGAGATCGCGCCGACCGGGGTTTCGACGGAGCCAGTGCGAAACGCCGCGGAAAAATTCATCGCGTCGCTGACCAGCGTGCAACTTACGCGGGCAATGTATCCCGTGGATGACGTCAAGTGGCGGAAATGGATGAATCAGCATTTCTATGCGCGCCAGGGAATCAGCTTTCAGGAGATGAGCGAGACACAACGCGATTTAGCTTTCGGCCTGATGCGGGCTTCACTGAGTGAGAGCGGGTTTGCGCTGACGCGGAACGTCATGCGCTTGAACGAGACGCTTGCGGAACTCTCGGATGACCACGAGTTCCTGGGGGAATGGCTGTACTTCATCAGCATTATGGGAAAACCGTCGGCGACGGAGCCCTGGGGATGGCAGCTCGATGGGCATCACGCGATCATCAACTACTTCGTAGTCGGCGATCAGGTGGTGATGACCCCGCACTTTTTTGGCTCCGAGCCGGTGAAAGCGACGTCGGGAAAGTACAAGGGAGTCGAGATTCTGCAGAAAGAGCAAAACGACGGCTTGGGGTTGCTGGCCGCGCTACCGGATGCGGCGCGCCGGAAGGCAGTTTTGAATTTTTCCAAGACCGGCAACAACAACCTGACCGAAGCGTTTAAAGACAACGTGGTGCTCGACTACGCGGGGATACGGGCAGCCGATTTGGAGGCGCCGGCGCGGAAGCGTCTGGTGGATCTGGTGGACCTGTATGTGAGCAACATGCCGGAGGGGCACGCTCGCGTAAAAATGAACGAGGTGCAGCGGCATATCGAGAATACGTGGTTCGCGTGGATTGGGGAGTCACAGGCGGACAGCGTTTTTTACTACCGCGTGCAGAGCCCGGTTGTGCTGATCGAGTTTGACCACCAGCGGCCTGCGAACCTGAGAAAGTTCGCGGCCGACGCCAATAAGCCGACGCAGCAACACATTCATTGCGTCGTGCGCACGCCGAATGGGAATGACTACGGGAAGGATCTGTTGCGGCAGCATTACCTCACGCACCCACACAAAGAGGCGTAAGTTGAGAGTCCTCGCGCGAAACGGTTGAAAGTCAAAAGCTGAAGGCGCAAAGTAGGAAAAATGGAAAATGCTGCTTCTGGAAAGCGGACGCGGCAGTTCTGTAATTTCGTGCCTGGTGATGGGTGAAATGAGATCTAGGGCTTACCTTTCGGGATTTCTGGCGGCGACTAGCGTTTTGGCGTTGGGGAACGGTGCGCTCGCGCGGGCGCAGGAACCGCCGCCTCCTCCGCAACAACCTGACAATCCTCCGGATGCGGCGCCCCCTCCGGCAGCGAAGAAAACGCCGCCGAAGACGAATAAGGATAATGCTGCGGAGTCGGCGCCGGATCAACCTACCTGGGATCCTTTGCGAGCTGAGAAGGATTTGGAGGTTGGGCAGTATTACATGCACAAGGGTGATGTGGATGCGGCGATTGACCGGTTTCAGGATGCTACGCTCGCGAAGCCTGGGTATGCGGTGCCTTTTAAGTTTTTGGGGGAGGCGCAGGAGAAGAAGGGGTTGAAGAAGCCGGCGATTAAGTCGTATCAGAGATATTTGGATTTGTATCCGAAGGCGGAGGATGCGGAGAAGATTCGGAAGAGGATTGAGAAATTGTATAAGGACGTGGAGAAGGAGAAGAAGGAGATTAAGTGAGTGTCGCAACAAATGATGAGAGCAGAAGGAAGACGTTGTGCTAAGCGTACATCGAAGAGAGATTCCTCCACTGCGCCCGCCGGCCCGTTCGCGGGAAGCGAACGGGAGGGAAAAAACCGGCGGACTCCGGTCGGAATGACGGGTTGACCTTTATACGGAGCTTGGCGGAACGCATATGCGGACGTTGGCGAACGCAGGAGTAGCGGTGCAACTAACGGGCTAGGCGGTCTAGGGCTTTGCGGGCTTGGTGGAATTGGGCGAATTGTTTTTCTTCGGCGCGGAATTCGGGGGAGTGAGAGATTAGCGAGCAGCCGGAGCGGCGGGTGGGGTGCTTGACGTGGAGCATCTCGTGGTAGAGGACGTATTCTACGGCGCATTGCGGGACGTTTGGGCGGTCCATGCGGCGATTGAGCAGGATGTGTCCGGGGCCGGGGTCGTAGCAGCCGAATTGGCGACGCCAGTTTTTTGTGCTCCAGCCGATGTGGGGACGGGATAGTTTTCCTTCGAAATACTTCTGGTTCAGTTCATCGAAGAGCTTTTCGAGATCGAAGTGGCGGCCTTGGGGTTGCGTGGCTGGACGTACGCGCCGGTGGCGCATGCGATTGATGCGGGTGCGGGTGCGGTGCGAGCGGGCGTAGTCGAGGTAGGGCGCAGTTAAATCTTTCGGAGCTTTGCGGCGGTAGACGCGGGAGAGCAGGAGGGCGGCGGCGGCTTCGAGTACGTTCAGGGGGGCGCGGTGGAGGAGGTCGGAGAAACGCACATAGACGGTTTCCTCGCGGCGGCGGATGGTTAGGGTGAGGCTGCTGTAAGGGTAGAACTCAACGCGGAAGCGGGGTGGGCGGCCGTCGCAGTTCAGGCGCGTGAACATGCGTTGGAAGAGGGCGGAGCCACCGGGGACATTGTGGGAATTTTTCGACATTCGTTTGTTCTGAAGTAGTTTACGACGCGGGGTGGGGTGAGGCCAAATTTTGGTGGTCAAAGATCGAAAGAGAAAAGTTTGAATCACCACAGAGGGAGAGAAGGCGCAGAGAAACGAGTTTGCCACCGAGGCACGGAGAAGGACGGGGAGAGGGCAGAGAACGTACGGAGGTTTGCGGCAAGACGCCCTGGCCCGGGCGGGGCAAGCCCCGCCCCTACAAGGGAGGTTAGTTTTTGCGGCGGACTGGGGGTGGAGCTACCGCTTTCTTGGCTTTTTCGGCGTCGTTCATGGCGTCGCGAGTGCCTTCGATGGCGTCGTCGAGGTTGTCTTTGTAGATGTCGATGTCGATTTTGTCGGCGGCGATTTTGTTTAGGGCTTCGAGGAATTCTTTAGCGCGAGCGGCAATCAGGTCTACGCCCTGGCGGATATTCTCCTGTTTTTCGATGCCCAGTTGCATCAGGTCGGCGGCGTCATCGAGGCAGCCGGAGTAGCCATTCATTAGGGCGTTTAGGAGTTCGGCGTGACGGTTCGACGAGGGATGCTGGAGTTCGTACTGAAATTTTTTGAGGCGATCATCGGCAAAGGTGACGAAGAGATTGATGCGTGCGTTGGTGGTTTCGGCGTCGCGGATTTTGTCGGACTCCATCGGCGAGAGGTAGTCCTTTTGGTCCTGTTGGGCGTAGAGCTGCGCACAGGAAACGGCCAGGCCACAGGTAACGACGGCAGTGAGCAGGCAGTTTTGGATATTCATTTCCGTTTTCTCCTCGCTATTTTCGGCTGAAGTCCCCGGCGTGGGGTCATCAGGCTTGGATCCCGGTTTGTCTTCCGTTTTGTCTTCAGGTTTCTCTGGCGTTTTCGCGGTGGGCGGGTCCGGTGCGCTATCTCGCGGGGCCGGCGGAGGTCCCCCAGTCGATGCGCCGGAAGCTGGCTCCGGATTTTTCCTGCCAGGGCGCGGCGGAAACAGCATCCGGAGCAGTTCGTCATCCATGGACGCAAGATCCTGTTCCACCAGCTCCAACGGCGGTTTGACCTCGGAGGGCGCGAGCAAGAGAATTTCCTTCAAATCGCGCAGGCCCTTGCGGATGTGCATTTGCAGTTGCTTGTAGCCGTTCAACTGGCGGTCGGCGTCGGGATGCTGCTTTTTGAGGGCGCCTAAAGACTCGCGAGCATTGTCGCGATATTTCTCCATCACCTGGCCAACGGTCACAAAGTCACTGGCGCGGGACGCGCGGCGCGTTTCGGCGAGTTGCTCGTCGCCCAGCTTTTCGAAGATCTTGGCTTTGTGGACGGAATTGGATTCATGATCGAAGCGGGCTTGCAGATCGTCGGGATTGCCGGCTCGCGAGACGAGCCAGGGCAAGCCAGCTAGAGCCACGATGACGAGTGCGCGCTGGTGCCAGGCCCGCATCACTTCCCCTTCGCCTCGAGTTGATGCTTCAAAACCGCGCTGCGCTGCTGCGCTTGCCAAATCTGGTCGGGATTTTTTCCCTCGTCCATGGTGAGAAATTTCTGATAGGCCTCGAGAGCCGGCTTGATCTGATGCAACTTATCGTAGCAGAGGGCGCGAATAAACCAGGCACCTGCGGCGGGGGGTTCGGCTTTGGCGATTACGTCGAGGCTGGCGATCGTAGAGACGCAATCGCCGGAGAGATAGTAAGAAGAGCTCATATCTTTCCAATAGGCGATGTTGTTTGGCTCGATTTGGATCGCGATTTTCAGCTGCTTTTCGGCGTTGGCGTAGTCGTGCTTTTGCATGTAGGTGCGGCCGAGGCCCGCGATGAGTTGCGGATCGTTTGGAGTCAGGGCGATCGCGCGCTGGAGGGTGGCGATCGCGTCGTCGTATTTTTTCTGGGCGATCTGAATGTCGGCGCGAAGGCGCAGGGAGTCGGAGGTCGGGGGTTTGCCGGCTTCGGCGCGGTCGAGTTCGGCCAGGGCTTCGTCGTTGTCTTTTTGCTCGACCAGGAAATGGACGAGGCGGGCGCGGGCTGCGGAGTCGGCGGGCTGGAGCGCCAGGTATTTGCGATAGGCGTCGGCGGCTTCGGGCTTGCCTTGCGCGTCGAGAGTTTGCGCGAGGCCCAGCGCGGCCGCGGCGGAAGTTGGTTGGACTTCGAGGACGCCTCGGAATTTTGATTCGGCGTCAGCGGGACGCTTGAGATGGAGGTAGAGCTTCGCGAGGTGGAGTGCGGCTTCGGTGTCTCGGGGATCGAGATGCACGGCGCCCTCGAAGGAAGCGGCGGCACCGGGGAAATCGTTCGAACGCTCCTGGGCGACACCCAGGAGGAGGCGCGGACGGCTTTGGCCAGGTTGCAACTCGACGACTTTGCGCAGCGGAGCAACGGCGGCGGCGGGATCGCCGTTTTCGGTGAGGAGGATGCCGAGGTTGAGATAGGCTTCCGTCATTTTTGGATCGATGGCGATGGTGCGTTCGTATTCAGTTCGGGCTTCGGGGACACGCTTGAGAGCGGTGTAGGCGTAAGCGAGTTGGAAGTGGGCGTAGGCTACGTCCGGTTTTTCGGCTAGAAATTTTTGTAGAGGAGGGATGGCCGCTTCGAAATCGTTTTTGTCGATGGCGTGCTGGGCTTCGTCGAGCAGATCATTTAGCGGGTTGGAGAGTTTTTGTTTTTGGGATTGGGCGGATTGGGACTCGGCGAGATGGCGACTGGATGCGCAGCGCCTGACATCTGAGCGCGCCCCACTTCGCGCCCCATTCGCCGACAGATTTGCCACGACATTTGCTGCCACCAGGATTGTTGCGCAGACTGCGTATGGTGCTACCGTGCGCGAGCTCGCGGGCTTCATGGGTCAGCGGAGGGTGCGTTGGCTCCGGTTGCGATTGTAGCTGAAGGACCTGTTGATTTGGATGCGCCGTTGGGGAGGCGCTTTGCCTGACCGTTGGCGTTGAGCGCGCGAGCCAGGAAGCGACCTGTGTAGGACTGCGCGTTGCGGGCGACTTGCTCGGGCGTGCCCGTGGCGATGATTTTGCCGCCCTGGTCGCCGCCTTCGGGGCCGAGGTCGATCAGCCAGTCGGCGGACTTGATGACGTCGAGGTTGTGCTCGATGACGACTAACGATGCGCCGGATTCGAGGAGCTTGCGGAAGGCGGCCAGGAGTTTGGCGATGTCGTCGAAGTGGAGGCCGGTGGTGGGCTCGTCGAGGATGTAGAGGATCTCTTTATTTTCGCTGCGAGTCAGATGAGAGGCGAGTTTGAGGCGCTGGGCTTCGCCTCCGGAAAGCGTCGTGGCCGATTGGCCCAGGCGGAGGTAGCCGAGGCCGATTTCGTTGAGGACGCGAAGCTTGGAGATTACCTTGGGGACGTTTATGAAAAAGGTGAGCGCTTCGCGAACGGTGAGTTGCAGGACTTCGTGAACGTTTTTTCCGTGGTAGCGCACCTCGAGAACGGAACTCTTGAAGCGGGTGCCTCGGCATTCTTCGCAGATAAGTTCGACGTCGGCGAGGAACTGCATCTCGACAGTGACGGTGCCGTCGCCCTGGCAGGTTTCGCAGCGGCCGCCGGGGACATTGAAGGAAAAGTGGCCGGCGGTGTAGCCGCGGCGCTTGGCGTCGGGCGTTTCGGCGAAGACTTCGCGGATGGCGTCGAAGGCTTTGAGGTAGGTGGCGGGGTTGGAGCGCGGCGTGCGGCCGATGGGAGACTGGTCGACGATGACGACTTCGCGGATTTCGGAATCGCCTTCGATGCGATCGCAGAATTCCTTCACGCTCCCGCCATTGCGCTTGGCGGCGAGGGCTTTGTAGAGCACGTCGTGAACGATCGTGGATTTGCCGGAGCCGCTGACGCCGGTGACGACGGTGAAGGTGCCGAGCGGGACCATCAGGTCGACATTCTGCAAATTGTGGACGTGCGCGCCAAAGATGCGCAGGAATTTGCCGTTGGGCTTATGGCGGCTGTTGGGGACGGGGATGCGGAGTTCGCCACTGAGGTAGCGGCCGGTGATGGATTTCGGCTCTCGAAGCATGGCTTCGTAGGTGCCAGAGAAAAGGAGTTTGCCGCCGAGTTCGCCGGCGCCCGGGCCAAGATCGATGACGGAGTCGGCGGCTTGGATGGTGTCGGGATCGTGTTCGACGACGAGAACGGTGTTGCCGAGATCGCGGAGGGACTTGAGGATGTCGATCAGGCGCTGCGTGTCGCGCGGATGCAGGCCGATGGAGGGTTCGTCGAGAACGTAGAGCGCGCCTACGAGATGAGAGCCGAGCGAGGTGGCCAGTTGAATGCGCTGCGATTCGCCGCCCGAGAGCGTGGAGGTGAGGCGGTCGAGCGTGAGGTAGTCGAGGCCGACTTCGTCGAGAAATTGGAGGCGGGAGCGGACCTCGTCGAGAATCTTGTCGGCGATTTTCATCTGGGCGGCAGTTAGCTCCAGCGTGGCGAAGAAGGCGCGGGCTTCCTTTACGGTGAGCTTGCAGATTTCGGTGATGGATTTGCCGGCGACGCGGACGGCGCGGGCTTCGGGACGCAAGCGCGTGCCGCCGCACTCGGGGCACAGTGCGTAACCCCGATAACGGCTCAGGAACACGCGGACGTGGAGCTTGTATTTCTTGCGCTCGAGATAATTGAAGAAGCCTTTGACGCCGCCGAAATCGCTGGCGGGATCGCCTTCGAGGAGCAGGCGGCGCTGGTCGGGGGTGAGATGGCGCCAGGCGATGTTGGTGGGAATGCCTTGAGCGCGCGCGAATTTCTTGGCTTCCTGGAGCAGGACGCGGTAGCGGGGCTTGGTCCACGGCTCGATGGCGCCGTCGTCGAGAGACTTGCTGGAATCGGGGACGACGAGATTGAGATCGAAGTCGATCGTGTTGCCGAAGCCCTGGCAGCGTGGGCATGCGCCGTAAGGGTTGTTGAAAGAGAAGAGCCGCGGCTCGGGCTCTTGATAGACGATGCCGTCGTTCTTGCACTCGAAGCGGTCGTTGAAGACCAGGCGCTGGGCGGGATTGCCTGCGGCGTCGGGAACAAATTCGAGGATGGCTTCGCCGTTACCTTCGCGGTAGCAGATTTCGATGGAATCAATCAGGCGCGAGCGCGACTCGGCATTGACGGCAAGCCGATCGACAACGACCCACACGGGCTTCGCAAAATCGATCTCGAGAAGTGTTTCGGGCGAGGAAAATTCGTGCAGTCGGCCGTCTTGATAGAGCCGGTTGAATCCGCGCTTCTGGATATCGCTGAGGGCCTGGCGCAAGGCGTCTTGATTGGGAGGGGCGTTCTTTTTCTTAGCCAGGCGGCGGCCTGACGCGGGGGCCGCTGAGGCTGGAATTTTGAGTTGATAGACAACGTAAAAGCGGCGCCCGGGGGCGAGCGATAGGACTTTTGTGGCGATTTCGTCGGGGTTGTCGCGGCGGACCAGCGCACCGCACTTGATGCAAAAGGTCTGGCCGCAGCGGGCGAAGAGCAAGCGAAGATAATCGTAGATTTCCGTGGTGGTGGCGACCGTCGAACGCGGGTTGCGCGTGGAGTTCTTCTGGCGGATGGCGACGGCCGGCGCGATGCCAGAGATTTCGTCAACGTCGGGCTTTTCCATGCGCTCCAGGAATTGCCGGGCGTACGCGGAAAGAGATTCGACGTAGCGGCGCTGGCCCTCGGCGTAAACGGTGTCAAAGGCGAGCGAGGACTTTCCGGAACCGCTGACGCCGGTTACAACCGTAATCGCGTTGTGCGGGATTTCAACGCTGACGTTCTTGAGGTTGTGGACGCGGGCCCCACGGATGGAGATTACGTCTTGGGTTGTCGCGGTGCTGGTCGGGATGAGGTCGTTGGTTGCCAAAGGGAAGCCTAGACAGTGCGCTCCGACAGATGGGTTCGCTGGCGACTGCCTAAACTTTAAATTATACGGCGTGCGTGTCTTTGGGGCAATCGGGTTGAAGCAGACCATGCTTACGGCTCCGGGATCAAGTTGATTTGGCCTACGCCGCCTTCGACTTTCAGGCGGATTGTTGCGTTGGTTTTGCCGTAGACGTCGTTCGTGTATTCGTCGCCGTCGTGTTTGAGGCCGTGGGCGTTGATGGATCCGAGGCCGCCGGAAGCGTGTACGACCACGCCGACTTTTGAAGGAAGGCGGATGGTGGCCTGCCCTACGCCGCCTTCGATGTCGGCGTCGAGATCCTTATCGCGATCGCCGCTTAGATCGACGTCCACTTGACCGGCGCCCATGTTCACAGTGAGGCGGGTCAGGAGTAAATCGCGCAGGCGAAAGTTTCCGTGCCCGGCGCCCATATCGACTTTCAATTCCAACGGAACGTCGTTGCTGAAATGCAGATTCCAATCGTTGTGCGAAATGCCAAAGGTGGTGTCGTGGTCATCCTGGGAAATCGTGAGCTGGCCGACGCCGGAATCGATATGATAGTTGACCTGGGGAATGGCGTAAGAATCGCTGAAAGCGAAATCCGCGTCGAGCAAACGATTCGAACCGCCGCTGATGTTCAATTGGCCCGCGGCGGCTTCCACGGAGGCGTGGACCGACCGGGCATCCTCGCGATCTACGGTGCGGCTTTGGTGATGCATTAGTGAGGAATCGTGGCGGCCTTTTGAGAAGGCGCGGCCGTGCCAGAGGAGCACTGCCAGAACGCAAATAAATGCGACCACCGCGACCGTGGCGCCGATTGATGAGCCTGCGGGCGCGCCGGGATTTTGCCGTGCACGCATCGAATCGAGCATTTTCCCTAAGCCGATGAAAATGAGGATCAGCGGCCAGTACGTTTTGAGAATGAGCCAGGGATCGAAACCGGGCCGATAATTGGCGTAGAGAAAGATCGCGCCGACGGCGATGAGGATGATGGGAACGGCGAGCGGCGGCCTTTGGGTTCGATTGTCTGGGGGCATCGCGGACCTCGTCGTCTGTTAGTACGCACCCTTTGGTGGAAAAGTTTCCCGGGCACCGAGGGGACCAGTTAGGGCAGCATACCTCTTGCATCGTTGGGGGAGCAACGCAGAGCGGCTCTCAGACAACGTGTTCACAAGCATGGCTATGCTAGAGTTTCCGGTGGACAGCGGCAGAGGTGATGCATGGGAGCATTCGAAAGAGTTGTTTGGATTGTGCTGGATAGTGTCGGCATCGGCGCGTTGCCGGATGCGGCCGACTACGGCGACGTGGGGCGCAACACGCTTGGACATATCGCCGAATCGCGTCCATTGAAGATACCGAATCTGGTGCGACTAGGATTGGCGAACATTGCGCCGCTGAAGCATCTTCCGCCCGCGGCCGCGCCGATCGGGGCGTTTGGAAAAGGCGTCACACGATCTCCGGGAAAAGACACGACCACGGGACACTGGGAGATGGCGGGCATTTGGCTCGATCAGGCATTCCCAACCTATCCTCACGGATTTCCGCGCGAAGTCATCGACGCGTTTGAGAAGCAGATCGGGCGCGGAACGATCGGAAACAAACCGGCGTCGGGCACCGAGATCATCAAGGAACTCGGCGAAGAACACGTGCGCACGGGCAAGCCGATTGTGTATACGTCGGGAGACAGCGTTTTCCAGATCGCCACGCATGAAGAGGTGATTCCGATCGCGGAGTTGTATCGCATGTGTGAAATCGCGCGAAAACTGCTCGATGGACCGAATCGCGTGGGGCGCGTGATCGCGCGGCCTTTCACCGGTCAGCCGGGCAACTTCGTGCGCACACCGCGCCGGCATGACTATGCGGTCGATCCGCCGAAGCCCATGCTGATGGACGTACTGCGCGAACGGTCGGTGCCGGTTTTTGGCATCGGCAAAATTCACGACATT
Source organism: uncultured Acidobacteriota bacterium (assembly GCA_963729285.1). Lineage (GTDB taxonomy): Bacteria > Acidobacteriota > Terriglobia > Acidiferrales > UBA7541 > Acidiferrum. Next base: position 18,275 of record CAVSNL010000032.1, on the reverse strand, counting down.
TACAACGGGCGCGGGGTCGAGGAATACGTCGTGACGAAAAGCAACAGCGACGGGATGGAGAAACTAACGGCCGCGGTTCGCGAACGGAAGCGCGGGCTTATTTTCTGCAATCTCGTGGATTTCGACATGTTGTATGGACATCGCAAAGACGTGGAGGGATTTGCGAAGTCGTTGGAAGAATTTGATGGATTGCTGGATGGCTTTTTGCCGCTGCTGGCGGAGTCGGATCTGCTCATGATCACCGCGGACCATGGTTGCGATCCGGATTTGCGCTGGGAAACTACGGATCATTCGCGGGAGTATGTGCCCATCTTGGCCTACTCGCCAAAAACCGGCGCAGGAGTGAATCTTGGTGTGCGCGAAACCCTCGCGGACATGGGGCAAACGATCGCGGAGAACTTTGGCGGCACAATTCCGCATGGAGCGAGTTTCTTGGGAGAAGTGGCGCAACGCTCCGCACAATCAGCGCGATGATGGATGTGGTCGACCTGTAGCCGCCCTCGCGGAGAGGGCGGGGTTTAGACGCAACAGCGCCCGTGCACATCGGGTGAAGCGCAATTCTATTTCGTGATTTGCGCCCAATACGGTGTGCGTGGCTCAGGTATGGGTAAGACTGACGTCTAAACCCCGCGGTCTCGGAGACCGCGGCTACAGGGCGACGTCACGGTACGTTGCGAGTGAGGGCCCGTCAGTTGCCGGAGGTGGCGCCCGCGGGACCGCCCGGGGCGTAGTAGCCGTTGCGGGTGCGAGCTGTGAGCTTGCCGCGACCGCGGGGTGGGATGACGTCCACCTGCACGGTGCGAAAGGTGCCGTCGCGTTTCGTGTTCGTCGGGATAGTACGCGAGCGTGTACTGATTGCGGATGTCGTGCGCGACATTTTCGCAAATGTCCTTCACGTCGGCTACGTTTTCAGGGAAAAAAGCCAGGCCGCCGGAGGCTTTTGCGATTTCTTCCAGCGCCCTCTTCGCGCGTTTCGCGTTTTTCTTGCTCTCTTCGCTCAGCAGGCCAATCGTGTAGATGACCGTATCCGTCTTCTGAATCTCGCGGATGGTCTTCTCCAGCGAATTGTGACTGGTGTTGTCTTCGCCGTCGGTCACCACCAGCAAAACCTTCTTATCCTTCGCGCCTTTCTTTACGTGATCTAGAGAGCCGATAATGGCGTCGTAGAGAGCGGTACTGCCGCGAGAGTCGATGCGTTCCAATGCCTCTTTGAGTTCCGGGATGCTGTTGCTGAAATCCTTGTCCAGGTCGAGATAGAAATCATCATTGAAATTGACGACGAAGGCTTCGTCCTGCGGATTGCTGGCCTCCACCAGAGTTAAGGCCGCAGCGTTCACTCGCGGACGCTTATCGCGCATGCTGCCGCTATTGTCGATTACCAGGCCCATGCTCACGGGAATGTCTTCGCGCTTGAAGACCGCCAGCTTTTGCTCAGCCTTGTCTTCCAGAACGCGGAAATTCTCTTCCTTGAGCCCATCGGCAAAGCGTCCACGGTCGTCCAAGACGGTGGTATGCAGCACCACCAGGTTTACATCGACCCGAATTCTCGGGTCTTGCGATCCCGAATTAGGACTTTGCCCCGGTGGAAGCGGCTGCGCATTAGGAACCGGGATCTGGGCAGCCAACGGCAAGGCGCTGAACGCCAGCGCGCACAGAACGAAGATAGACAAGGAAAGGAGAGAAAGGCTGCGGGAGGCCGATCTAGTGACTGGGGGCGTAGTAGCCCGTTTTGGAGTACACGTTGAGGGGAGGAAGCCCCTTGGGCGCGCGGAGTTTGATCTTGATCTTCCTCCACCGCGCATCATGTGCTTTGTTACTTGGCCGATATCCAAGGACATATTGATTTCGCAACTCCATGCCGATCTTTGACGCAATATCGGGCAAATCGTTAAGGTTTTCGACGGCGAAAACACGGCCGCCGGTCATTTCCGTTACTTCGCTCAATAGCGACGGGCCGTTGAGCTCCTCAGGGGTACGGTTGCGATAGCCTAGCGGATCAAAAATCCCAATGGCGTAGAGTTGGGTGTCCGCTTCCTTAACCAGCCGCTTGATATCGCTCTCGTTGTACCTACTATGATTATCGCCCCCGTCGGAGAGAATCAGCAAGGCGCGCTTGCCGTTCTTGGCACCCCTCATCTGGCTGAGGCCCAGATAAATCGCGTCCAGCAATGCCGTGCGCCCCTTGGGAGCGGTGAGCATCATGCGGCTCTGGAGGTCTTCGACGCTGTTGGTGAAGGCGCTGGTCAGCTCGGCGCGCTCGTTAAAACTTACCAAGAAAAATTCGTCCTGAGGATTAGCGGTCTTGAAGAATTCCACAGCAGCGTCGCGCGCTTTGCCGATTTTGTTGGCCATGCTGCCGCTGAAATCGAAAATCACGCCAATGGAAATGGGCACATCTTCCGAGGAAAACGTCACGACTTCCTGCTCGATGTTGTCTTCGTATACGCGGAAATTGTCGGGATCCAGTCCGGTGACCAAGCGATTGTAAGGATCGGTGACCGTGACGTTTACCAGCGCGAGGTCGACGTCGAGGTGCAAGCCTTGCAATGGCTTCAGCTTGGCCCCAGGAGTATTCTTCTTAACGTCGTCCTTGGCAGGGTCTTTGGCAGGCTGCGCGTCCGCAGGCTTTGCATCGTCTTTGGGTTTGACAGTGGATTGCTGAGAGGACGAATCGGTGGCCTGGGCGGCCGCCGGCGTGGAACAAACCAGTAGTACGACCAAACGAGCGAAACGATAACCAGCCAACAAGGCAAAACCCGAAAGCGGTATACCTCGCGCTTCACGGCTCTCTCCCAAAGATCCCTGGCCTGCCGGGAACGGCCGCGCGGTTCAGGACTAAAACGGATTCTACCACTGCAGCAGAAGAAGACAAGTGCAATTGCGTTCTTTCCGAGCCGGTGTCTTGTCAAACGTTTGTCAACGAATGTGTCAACGAACGGCAACTCGATACGCCGCCTCGCGCAATGTCAATGCAACTGGGTAGCCACCCTATGAGATGACGAAACGCTGTGTGATAGCATCCGGCAGATACAGTAGGAAATCAGGTCCGCCGCCTATGAGGAAACCGTGCCCCCGCACAACGATCTGAGGAAAGGCCCTGGCCATGAGTTCCGGTAAAGTCGTAGTGGTAATACCAGCGCGCTACGGTTCGACGCGTTTGCCCGGCAAGCCGTTGGTGTCCCTGAATGGGCAGCCGATGATTCAACGAGTGTACGAACGTGCCAAATCGGCACGCCGCGTCGATCGGGTGATCGTGGCCACCGACGACGATCGCATCGTAAAGGCCGTGACTTCCTTTGGCGGCGAGGCGCGTATGACCCGCCCCGACCATCGCACCGGCACCGAGCGGGTCGCGGAAGTTGCAGCCCACGTCGAAGGCGAAGTGTTCGTAAATGTGCAGGGCGACGAGCCTCTGCTTGATCCGGCGGCGGTCGACACCGCGGTATCAGCGCTGCTGGAGGAGCCCCAAGCGGCGGTGGCGACCGTGGCGACGCCCATCAAGGTCCCCGGAGACATCATGGACCCCAACGTCGTGAAGGTCGTTTTGGATTTCGACGACAACGCGCTCTATTTCTCGCGCGCACCGGTACCATGGGTCCGCGACACCGGGAGCGCGATTCAGGTCCGGCACCTAAAGCACTTGGGTCTCTATGTGTTCCAGCGAGAGGCCCTGCTGGAGTACCCGACCCTGCCCCAAGGCGAGCTGGAGCGCATTGAGCAACTCGAACAACTCCGCTGGCTGGAAAATGGCTCGAAAATTCGCGTGGCGGAAGTCGAGCACGATGCCATCAGCGTGGACGTGCCCGAAGACGTCGCGAGGGTGGAAAAGCTCTTACAAAAGTGAAATCACCGCAAATATAGCCGTTCGAATTGCTCCGATTCGTAGTCCAAATGCGCCCCTGAACCCAAGCCTGCTACCATCCCGATGTGGCGACGTTAGACAAATGGTAGCGCAATTGGACGAGGTGAAGGGGTGCAAGCATCACGACGGCGCATAGAGGAGCTATTTTGGGCCCTCGGACTAAACAAGGTGACCAGTCCGATATGGGAACGGTTACGGGGCGGCCGCGCGATGCAGCAATCTCGCCTCATGCGGGTGTTCTACTCTTCACTTCTGCCCGCTGGCGCACTTGTTTTTGATATAGGCGCCAATGTTGGCACGATGACCACGATTTTCGCTTCCTTGGGTGCCAAGGTTGTAGCCGTCGAGCCCAATCCTGACTGCGCTAGACACATTGAACTCGCCACATCGCGGGACGCTGTGAACGTCTTGCAAGCCGCCGTTGGCGAAAGGAACGGACTTGCCGAATTGAAAGTCTCGGATCGCAAGGACAAGATGAGCTCTCTCTCCAGGGAGTGGTGTGAGGCCGTTTCGCAAGGCAATCAAGACTATGTCGGGATGTGGAACCGGACACTGACCGTCCCGATGATCACTCTGGATTCGCTCGTCGACCGATACGGGCTGCCCTTCTATATCAAGATCGATGTGGAAGGATATGAAGAACAGGTCCTTAAAGCACTGTCGAGTTGCCCGCCATTGCTGTCGTTCGAATTCAATAGGATGTTCCTCGATCCCGCGCTGCGAGCTCTCGATAACAGCATTTTTAACGAGGCGACTTTCAACTACACACTGGTCGACCCAGTTAAATTCGAGCTTCAAAACTGGGTGGACCGAGAAGAACTAAAGAAAAGAATACTAGGCCTCAAAATATGCTCCTGGATTGGGAGATATTTTTGTGCGCAATCCGAATCGGAAGTGACGTGCCGCAGAGCGACCGCCATGAAGTGCCCCGTGACAACGAGGCTCTCCAGTTTCGAAAAACTCCTACAAAAGTGAAACCGCCCGGCCAGTTCAGGCCAGGCGGTCCAGCTACTCACAGTAGGGTCGTACAGGTTTAGAAGTTACGGAGAATAGACCCGGTGATAGTTCGATGGGTATCGGTGCCCACAACAAATACCGTGTTAGGGTCCACAAAGTAGGCAGCGAAATTGAGGGTAGCTGACGGCGAGGCTTCCAGCGTGATGCTGTAGCCGTTGCGTCCGGTCCCATCGCCACTGATGGTCATCATACCGTTGATAGCATCGCCGGTGACCACGCTATTCGCCGACAATTCGGTGAAGTCCGCTGCGCCAGTGATGCTGCCGGAGCTGGTCTGGGTATACTGACCGACGAAATCCTCTTCGGCCAGGATTCCGGTGGTGCCATTAATGCTCTCGCCGCTCCAGTTAAAGGCCCAATTCCCGGCTACGGCGGCGTTGGTGTACGGATTTCCGGTCTGCATTTGCATCGACCCATCAGAAGTCACGATCGGGCCATTATTCGCACTTCCGGGACTTACGTCCTGAATAACCGCCTGGGTCGGCGAACTAAGATAGAAGATAAACGAGAAGGTCCCGGCACTGGAGTCGTTAAAGGTCAGCGTCCCTCGGCCGTCTCCGCTCGGATCAATCGTATACGAGGCAGCACTGATGGTACCGACCGGCACCGCGGTGTGGTTGCTGTTGCCGGAGCCACTTGCGCTGGAATTGTCATCGTCCAGCTGTACGTTGCTTACGGCACCGCTGCTCAAGCTCACGCGCCCGGCACGAACGTCCGCGCCGGTTAGATTGGATCCCGACAGGATAAACGCAAAGCTGCCCGTCAAGCCGCTCGTGGCGGTGGGAATCGTACCGGTCTGCGCGACCGCATCACCGACGCTCGTGGCGGGATAATTGGTCCTGAGCATTCGGATGCGCCCGGCGCCAACCGCGTAGAAAGCGAAATTGACGGTGGTCCCGTTGAGGATCAGAGTCGCCGTTCCACGCCCAAACGTGGAACCGTAGGTGGCATCGGCGGCAAAGGTTCCGGAAACCGGTAACGGACCGGAAGCGGTGAAGTCGTCATTGACGTCCACTACTCCCGTCGTGATGCCACCCGCACCATTTGCCGCAAACTGGCCAACGAAAGATTCACCGGCCCCGTTGGGATCCACGCCAGAAACATCGAAAACGTACGGTCCGGTGAGATTGTTGGGAACGGAGGCAAACGTAGTCGCGTCCTGCACCGTGAAATTGCCGCTGGCCGTGGCGCTGCCGTCGGTTTCGGTGATCAGCCCCGCGGTAGTGGAGGTCATGACAATGCTGAGCCCGATCGTTTCGCCCGCCGAGTCAACCAGGCTTAAGGTTCCTTTGCCGTTCGTCCCGATCGTGTAGCTGCCGCTGGTGATCGTTACCGTTGCAACGCCGGGAACGATGCCGCTGCTGAGGTCCAGCACGCCGCCGGTGATCCCACCCGCACCATTCGCCGCGAAGCTGCCGATGCGCGCAAAAAAGCCTCCCTGGTCTTGCCCGCTCATCTCAAAAGCATACGTTCCAGCGAGGGTCGACGCCGAGTAAGGTCCGGTAGTCGGCGTCGGTGCCGGAGTGGGGGTAATCGTCCCTCCACCTCCGCCTCCGCCGCATGCGCACGTAAACGCGGCAACGACAATCGCCGCGAATAGCGCGGAATACGTCATGATCGAGCGCCTCACAGGGCACCTCCCTGCGATTGCGTCTTGGCGGTCGCCTGCAGTCGTGTCCCGTTGCGCCAGAGCGGCATGCCCTTCGGCGACCTCACCGCAACGGCGGTAGTTCCCTTTTGCACGATGCGCGCCAGGAACACGGTGTTGGTCCCCGATGTGAAGTTCTCACCAATGATGCGCACGCTGTCCCCGGAAGCCAGTTCCAGGTGATTCAACTTGAGGTAGCTTGCACTGCCCACGTGAACGTCGACCAGGCCAGAACCTGTCTGCACCATCACGTTTGTTCCTAGCGGACCCGTCTGCGAGTCTTCGACGATGCTCGAAACGGTTCCAACAAGGTTCACTTCGCGGGCTAGACTGTACCCGGAGCGGAGCGAAGCCGACTGCTGCGCATTCGCAGATGCCGATAACAGAAAGGCACCGGCGAGCCATACTGCGCCGACGCTCATTCGAATCATTTTCATTTTTTGTCTTCCCCAGATCGAAAGCTCGCTAGCCGAGCCTTTGGAATACGCGGACCCAGCCGGCTCCCCAAAACCGCATCCCGCGCTACTTTCTATTCCCTCATAGGATGAACTTAGTGCCCGCCCCGGTTTCCTTTGCGCCACTGTAGTTGCTTAAAGACAAACTATTTACAACCGCTCATGGAATGGGACAAATTTCATCCACTGCTCTGAACACCGATTGTGGAAAAAGGTTTCGGTGCGTCCACGCGCCAGAGATCGCATGCATAAGATTTTTGATTCGAGGCACCCGTGGAGTTGCATTGACAGTTCCGCGAGTTCCGACCATAATTGTTTGTACGTCACTCCTGTGGAGGGTTAACAAGCCCGGTAAGCTGGACAACCCAGGCGAGCCAAGGGCTGCTAAGGATGGCGCCAAAATATATTTTTGTAACTGGTGGTGTTGTTTCCTCACTTGGAAAAGGCGTAGCTGCCTCCTCTATCGGTTGTCTCCTCGAAAGTCGCGGTTTCAAAGTCACCCTGCAGAAATGCGATCCGTACCTCAACGTTGATCCTGGGACCATGAGCCCTTTTCAACACGGTGAAGTTTTCGTCACCGAGGACGGCGCGGAGACCGATCTCGACCTTGGCCACTACGAGCGCTTCACACACGCCAAGCTCAGCCGTGACAATAACTGGACCACCGGCCGCATCTACGAAACCATCCTCGGCAAAGAGCGCCGCGGCGATTACCTCGGCAAGACCGTGCAGGTAATTCCCCACGTCACCGACGAAATTAAAGCCACCATCAAAAAGGTTTCCGAAGGCGTCGACGTCGTCATCGTCGAAATCGGGGGGACCGTCGGCGACATCGAATCGCTTCCCTTTCCTCGAAGCCATTCGCCAGATGCGCCTCGAACTTGGCAGTGAGAACACTCTGTTCGTCCACGTGACTCTGGTTCCCTACATCGCCGCCGCGGGCGAACTCAAAACCAAGCCTACGCAGCATAGCGTCAAAGAAATGTTGGGCATCGGTATTCAGCCCGACATCCTGCTCTGCCGCAGCGATCGCCACATTCCTTCGGACCTGAAGAAAAAGATTGCGCTGTTCTGCAACGTCGCCGATTCCTGCGTAATCTCCATGGAAGACGTGGACACCATTTATGCCGTCCCGGTGGAACTCGGCCGCGAAGGCCTGGACGCGCAAATCCTGCGACTCCTCAAGCTCCAGGATCACCCGCAAGATTTAGAGCCTTGGGTCGATCTCGTTCGCCGGCTGCATCATTCCGCCGGCGAAGTGCGCATCGCCATCGTCGGGAAATACGTGCAGCTGGAAGACGCCTACAAAAGCCTCCGCGAAGCGCTGCTCCATGGCGGGCTGGCGCACAACCACAAAACGGTTCTGGAGTGGATCGAGGCCGAAGAGATCGATTCCTTCGAGACCGCGGCCGCGCGGCTGCGCCAATACGACGCCATCCTGGTTCCCGGCGGTTTCGGCAAGCGTGGTATCGCAGGAATGGTTCACACCATCCACTATGCCCGCGAGCACAAAGTTCCCTTCTTCGGGATCTGCCTCGGCATGCAATGCGCCACCATCGAGTACGCCCGCGACGTGGCCGACCTGGAAAAAGCCGACAGCACCGAATTTGACCCGCAGACACCTCATCGCGTGATTTATAAACTGCGTGAATTGCTGGGCGTCGACGAAATGGGCGGCACCATGCGGTTGGGCGCATGGCCGTGCAAACTGGAGCCCGGCTCCTTCGCCCATCGGGCCTACGGCAAGTTGGAAATCAGCGAGCGCCACCGCCACCGCTACGAATTCAACCGCGACTACGAAAAAGTTCTAACCAACGCAGGTCTGCGCATCACCGGCCGCACCCCCGACGAAAACTACGTCGAAATCGTCGAAGCACCCGACCACCCGTGGTTTCTTGGCTGCCAATTCCATCCTGAATTCAAATCCAAACCGCTGGAGCCACATCCGTTATTCGCAGCCTTCATCGGCGCGGCCCTCGAACACAAAAAAAACAAGTCGCGTCCCATAGCCGAGTCTCATCGTGCCCAAGCCGTCGCCGTGGCGCCGCACGTCACCGCGTAACGTCAATCGTGACGTCAATGTAGACGCTGGGCTTTAGCCCGGCGTCCGATTCCCGCGTCCATTCCAGCGCCGCGCATCCTTTCGCCTTTGGAAAGGTTCGAGTTTTAGCTTTCCGCTCCGAGGGTGGCCCACCCTTTGCGCCTTTCAAAGGGTGGGGGTTTAGACTCAACTTCAACCGAGGTCCCAACCTCGCCGTCAAGCTATCGAATACGCGAAAGATGCACCATCTCGCCTCCACCCATTCCTCAACACCAACACCTGTGTGCTATCTTCACTAACTCGGCATGACGATGACCCGCGAAATCACTCTCAACTCTCTCCGCCTCGGCGGCGACAACCCTCTCTTCCTGATCGCGGGCCCCTGCGTAATCGAAAGCGAAGCCCACGCCCGCAAAATGGCCGAAAACATCGCCAAGATCGCCGCCGATGCCGGCATACCCTACATTTTCAAAGCCTCCTACGACAAAGCCAATCGTTCCTCGGTAAAATCGTTCCGCGGCCCCGGTCTGAAAGAAGGCCTCCGCATCCTGAGCAAAATAAAGCATGACCTGGACCTGCCCATCCTGTCCGACATTCACGAACCATCACAAGCCGCCCCAGCAGCGGTCGTCTGCGACATCCTGCAAATCCCCGCCTTCCTTTCCCGCCAAACCGATCTCCTCGAAGCCGCCGCTAAAACCAACCGCATCGTCAACGTCAAGAAAGCCCAATTCCTCTCTCCGTGGGATATGACCAACGTAGTCGAAAAAGTTTCCGCCGCAGGCAACGAAAAAATAATCCTCACCGAGCGCGGCGCCTCCTTCGGCTATCAGAATCTCGTAGTCGACATGCGCTCGTTCCCCATCCTCCAAAAGCTAGGCTATCCCGTAGTCTTCGACGTAACGCACTCCGTCCAACTCCCCGGCGGCCAAGGCCACGCCAGTGGCGGTCAACCCGAATTCATCGAGCCATTAGCCCGCGCCGGCGTAGCCGCGGGCGTAGACGGCATCTTCCTCGAAACCCACGACAACCCCGAAGCCGCGCTCTCCGACGGCGCCAACGCGCTCCCCCTCTCGCAACTACCAGCCCTTCTAGCCCGCCTAAAGGAACTCTCCACAGTAATCCGCAACTGGAGCCCCAAATGACCCCCAAAGCACCCCCCCTCCCTGTAGCCGCCGTCTCCGAGACGGCGGGGTTTAGACTCAAATGGCACCCAAGCCCAAACCAACGATCACGAACGCCATAACCGCCCAACAAAATCACGCTCCACCACTAACCAACCCCGAGCCCAAACGACCTCCAAAGCGATCCCTCCCTGTAGCCGCCGTCTCCGAGACGGCGGGGTTTAGACGCAAATGGCGCCGAGCCCAAACCAACGATCACGAACGCCATAACCGCCCAACAAAATCACGCTCCACCACTAACCAATCCCGAGCCACCTCCGCATGAGCCTCGAAACCGCCCGTCGCGTCCTACAAATCGAAGCCCAAGCCATCCAGGATGTCCTCGCTCGCCTCGACAAAACCTTCGAGAAAGCCGTCGATCTCCTCTTCGCCTGCAAGGGCCGAGTCGTAGTCACCGGCATGGGCAAGTCCGGCCTGGTAGCCCGAAAGATCTCAGCCACCTTCTCGAGCACCGGCACGCCATCCTTCTTCCTGCACCCAGCCGAAGCGTTGCATGGAGATCTGGGAATGCTCGCCCGGGGCGATGCCTTGTTAGCGGTCTCCTACAGCGGCGAAACCGAAGAAATCATCGCCCTCCTCGAAGCCTTGAAACGCCTCGGAATGCCGATCGTCACACTGACCGGCAGAGTCCATTCCACGCTCGCCGAAGCAAGTGACATAGCCCTCGACGTCAGCGTAAAAGAAGAAGCCTGCTCCCTGAATCTCGCCCCGACGGCGAGCACTACGGTAGCGATGGCTGTAGGTGATGCACTCGCCGTCTCTCTGCTCGAGCGCCGGGATTTCCGCCACGACGATTTCGCCGCCCTTCATCCCGCAGGCCGCCTGGGCAAGAAACTCCTCCGCGTAGAGCACCTGATGCACGCAGGCGATGCCCTGCCGCGCGTAGCGCTAGACACTCGAATGCCCGACGCCTTCCACGAAATGAGCAAAAAAGGCCTCGGCATGACGACAGTGCTCCACCCCGATGGCCGCCTTGCCGGCATCATCACCGACGGCGACCTCCGCCGCCTGATGGAAAAGCAAGGCGGCGCAACGCTCGAGATGAACGCAGGAGCCTGCATGACGCGCAGCGCCCAAACCATCGGCCCGCACGTCCTGGCCAGCGAAGCCCTGAATCTCATGGAAAAACGGAAAATCACATCCATCGTAGTAGTCGATGAATCAGAAGCAGTGCTGGGCGTAGTGCACTTGCACGATCTCTGGACCCTGGAACTGATTTAAAAGATGTAGAGGACGGACTTCACGCCCGTCCCTCTTTCTTTAGGGGGTCGGAGCTTTCTTGCCCTGAGGCACTAAGGGAGTTCCGACAGTCAACGATCAGCCCCGGACGGGCTTCAGGCCGTCCCTCTTTCTTTAGGGGGTCGGAGCTTCAGCTCCGACATTCAACAATCGCCCTCAGACGGGCTTTAGCTGTGGTGTCTCAAGAGGTTGTTAACATCGAGGCCGGACCGGGAAATGGGCGGCGACTGATTGAGACTGGCATGCGGGCGGTGCCAGTTGTAGCTGTGGATCCAGGGAACGAGGTGGGCGAGTCTGTCGGCGGAGTTTTGGTAGAGCTGGGCATAGGCCCATTCGCGGATAGCGGTTTGGATGAAGCGTTCGGCTTTGCCGTTGGTGCGAGGCGTGTAAATGCGGGTGCGGATATGCCGGATTTGAAATCGGTGACAGCTTGCGGCGAAGCGGCGAGAACAGAAACAGGGTCCGTTGTCGGTGAGGACGCGGCGCACGGTGATGCCCAAGTGCGCGAAGTAGGCCACCGCTTGGCAGAGAAAGCGGCTGGCCGAGAGGGCTTTTTCATCGGGCAGCATGGCGGTGAAGGCGATGCGGGAGTGATCGTCAACGGCCACGTAGAGAAACTCCCAACCGGCGCCGCGGGTTTCGTCTTGCGGATTACCGGTGAGGCGATGGCCGGGTTTGTGGATGCGCGCCAGCTTTTTGATGTCGATATGCAGCAGATCGCCGGGCGCGGGATGCTCATAACGAACGATGGGAACGGTGGGCTGGAGCGAACGAGCGGTGTTGAGTTTCAGACGGGTGAGGACGCGGCTGACGGTAGCGCGGCTCAAGCCGATGGTTTGGGCAATGCGCACACCGGTCCAGCGCTGACGGCGCAGTTGTTCGATACGGGTCACCTGTTCGGCGGAAATGCTACGCGGGGAGCAATGCGGGCGAGAACAGCGATCGCGCAGAGCCGCCGCACCGCCCTGACGGAAGCGGCGGACCCACTTGGCGGCCGACTGCCGGCTGAGCTTGAACTCGGCCGCGGCCGAGTTCAAGCTCAACTCCCCGGCCAAAACTCTCTTGGCGAGTTGCTCTCGACTGTGAATCGTGAGTCGCGCATGATGGTGGTAGTCCATTCGGTCTCCTGGTTAGCTTTTGCTTCGCAACATCAGCTTCCCAGTTCTCGACCGAATGGACAACAACCTCTTGAAACTTCACATTTAGCCCCTGAGGAAAGTCTTTCGCTTTTATCTGGCCCGTCCGGCAGACATTCTTTCACCAACCCAAGGAGATCTCGTTGCCAAAGTCCCAAGCCAAAATCCCCGCCGCCGTAGCCAAACGCGCCAAACGCATCAAAGTTTTCCTGATGGACGTAGACGGCACCCTCACGACGGGCACCGTATCTTTGCTCTCCCAGCCCGACGGCTCCGCCCTCGAAATCAAAACCTTCGACGCCCACGACGGCCAAGGTCTTTCTCTGGCTCATACCGCCGGTCTTCGTACCGGCGTCATCACCGGCCGTGAAAGTGCCGCCATGCGCCGCCGCGCCCGCGAGCTGAATATCGAGTTCGTCTACGAAAAGCAGCCCCAAAAAATCGCCGCCTACGAAGAAATCCTGAAAAAAACCGGCGCGCAAGAATCGGAGGTAGCCTACCTCGGCGACGATCTCCCAGACCTCACGGTGATGCGCCGCGTAGGCCTGGCTGTAGCCGTGGGAGACGCCGCCGTCGAAGTGAAACACGCCGCCCACTACGTGACCAAAGCGATCGGCGGCAAAGGCGCCGCCCGCGAAGTCGTCGAAGTCATCCTCAAAAGCAAAGGCATCTGGCAAGAAATGATCGACAAAGCCCGCGCCTGAATCGCATTCGGAATCCTGCAAACTCCTGCCGGCCGAATTTTTCCTGAGTATGCGGCATCGGTGGCGATGAAGGAAGTGGCCGGGGCAAGTTTCGAATGCCGCACTATCGCGCCTCACGAACAACCGTCATTCCGACCGAAGCAGGCCGACGTTTTTCTTCCGCGTTCGCTTCCTGCGAACGCGTCGGCCTGCGCAGTGGAGGAATCTCTCTTCGATCTAAGCCGCCGTAGTCTTCACGCGCCCACCTTCTGTAGTGGCCGGTCTTTAGACCGGTGTTTTTGCGTTGATGCCGTCCAGAGGCGATAATGGTCAGCTACCACTTCGACTGCGAGGCTCGCCCAATGATGCATGCGTGGCATGACGTATCCCCAGGCAACGACCTACCCCGCGACTTTCAAGCGGTGATCGAGATCCCCCTGGGCTCCAATGTGAAGTACGAACTCGACAAGCCCACCGGCCTGCTCAAAGTCGACCGCATCATCCATTCCGCGGTCTTCTACCCCGCCAACTATGGCTTCATCCCGCAAACCTACGCCGAAGACAACGACCCCCTCGACGTCCTGGTCCTCTGCCAGGAACCGGTGCAACCCCTTGCCCTGATCAAAGCCCGCGCCATCGGCCTGATGACCATGATCGATTCCGGAGCCAGCGACGACAAAGTCATCGCCGTCGCCACCAACGACCCCGAATTCAGCGACTACGTCGAAGCCCGCGACCTGCCTCCCCACCGCCTCCTGGTCCTGAAGCGCTTCTTCTCCGACTACAAGCAACTCGAAGGCAAAAAGGTCGAAGTCGAAGACATCCGTCCAGCCTACGCGGCCCTGACGGTGATCGAGCGATCCCTGGCCCGCTACCAGCAGGAACGCGAGAAGCTTCTACCGAAGATCAGTCGTCCATAGCCGGCAATCGCCAGGCGTAGTCGTTGGAATGCCCGCGCGTTGATTCGAAGCAAAGCTGGGAAAACACGCCCGTAAATGCATTATAATCAACACTTACAAAAGTCTATCAAAACAAAGGCACTTAAAGCCGTTTAGAATGAATACTTACGAAAAACAGGGGGAGGGGTCCTCATCCCGTAAGTCAAAATCGATAATGCATCCATACTATTTCGAGACTCCGGTTTGCCTGTTACCGTCGCATGTTACCGTGCGCGTACGAAAAGCCGCGAAAGACGCTCAATGAGAACAATGGTCTTCGCCTAATGAGAACAATGGTCTTATGGTTGGCTGGAATCCTCGGAGTTCTCCTGCTTGCAGGGTTTGTCGGCCTTTCCGTCATGGCGGGCGGTCCGAAAGACGCCCTCTACATGCTCCGCTACGCGCTTCCGCACATGCACCGCGGCAAGCTGCACCCTGGCGACGACGCGCCCGACGCGCGCCTCCTCGCGCTGAATGGCAAGGACTACTTCCACCTGCGGGAACGCACCGGCGGCCGGCCCCTCATGGTCGTCTTCGGCAGCTACACTTGACCGCCGTTTCGTCGCCAGGTCGGCGACATCGTCAAGATTTACAACGACTATAAGGATCACGCCGACTTTCTGACCGTTTACGTGCGCGAAGCGCACCCTACCGACGAGTGGCAGATGAAATCGAACGTGAAAGAGGATGTGTGCTACGCGCAGCCGAAAACACTGGAGCAGCGCATCGCCATCGCTAACGATTTCGTCCAGCGGTTGAAGTACCCGGTGCCCTTCGGAATCGATGACATGACGAACGCCGCGAACGACGCTTATTCCGCGTGGCCCGAACGCATTTACATCATCGACGAGCACGGCCGTATCGCCTACGCCGGCGGCATGGGTCCGTTCAACTACCATCCGGACGAGGCGCGCGCCTGGCTGGCGTCCAGGTTTGGCGAAGTGGTGCACCCGGATGCGCCGGAGGCAACACCTGCTTACCGACGGGATGACGGCTAGATCGGCGCGATTCCCGGGCAACGGTTGCGCACGCAGGCTGCAGACGGCTCGCCAATCGGAGAGCGGCGCTTCCAGCGCTGCGGTGATCGCTAGGCCGTGGCTGGTAGATTGAGCCGACGGCAAATCTCGTCCACGATCTGCGCGGGCTCGCCGCTGATATCCACGACGATTGCATCGGTCGGTTCCTGCAAATCGGCAAATTGCGCGGCGAGAATGTGGTCGTCCGCAAAATGGCCTTTGCGCTGTTGCAGGCGCTGATCGATCAATTCGTAGCTGCCCTTCAAATACACGAGGCGCGCGTCCAGCCCCTGAAAAAGCTGCTCCCGGTAGCTCCGCTTGAGCGCGGAACAACCCAGCACGATGCTTCGATGCTCCGAGGCAGCGAGCGCCAGATAGTCGTGAATCGCTGCGAGCCACGGGATGCGATCCGCATCGGTCAACGGAATTCCGCGATGCATTTTGTCTTTGTTGGCGGCGGAATGAAAATCGTCGGCGTCGGCAAACTCCCAGCCCAGCCGCTTCGCCAGGAGCAAGCCCACGGTCGTCTTGCCCGAGCCGGTGACGCCCATTATCGTGACGATCATGCGATTAGCGCTCTCACTTGTTCCCACGCAGCAGCAGAATTACGTCCAGCAATACCAGGATCGCGACGACTACTTCGAGCACGAACATGCGCCGCTCGTTGAATTGCGCGACCATGAATTCATACAGTTCGCCGGCGGTCTTCAGCTTTTCCGCAACCAAAGTCTTGTAATCGTCGACGCCGATTCTCGCCGAACTTACGCGGTACACGCGCGCGTAGTAGGTATCGCTGATAAATTTCACGGCATATTCGGTGCGTTCGGCGAGGTCCATGATGTCCAGGCGCAGGCCGTTCAAACGGCCGGCGCGCCGCGGTAACCGCCAGAGCGTCCGTAAACTCTCGTGCCCTTCCAGCGAGCTATACACGTTGGACAGAAGATTGGTGAGCACTTCGTCGTAGTAGCGAAATTCCAGGAGCTGTGTGTTGGCGTATTCGAGAAGATCGACGACCGCCGACGTGGCGTCCGGCTTGTCGTAGACCAGCGCGGCGGCCCAGCCGACAACCACAAGATCGTTGGGGTAGTAAGAGAGCGCGGCGCGGACTACCTCCTCGCGTTCCGAGGCGGAAAGCGAAACAAGTTCGCCGCGAACCACGCGGGTGATCTGGTCGCCGCAGGACTGGAGCAACTCGGTTGCCATGCGCGCCGTCCGTCGCTGTGTTTCGCGGACTGCACATCGATGATCAGGTAGTCTTCGTCCAGCCATTTCTGCGAAGGCTTGATCATGGTCGGACGAAAGTGCTCCAGTCGCGTATGGAGGAGATCTTCCGCGGCTTTCTCCACTTCCGGCGCGTTCATCCAGCGGTAAGAGTGCTGCGGCAAGGAGTCAAGATGACACTCGAACGGCGTGATGAACTCGACGCAGGCAACACCGAACCAGTAATACTTGATCCTGCTGTCCAGCTTTTCGCCGGTTGGGAGCACGATCTGGCCGGTTGCCTCGACAATCGGCGCGGTTTGCGCCTGGGCATATTCCGGAGTGCGGTGCACGAAACCCGGCGAGCGCGGCGCCGCCTCTGGGCCTAGCAGGGCGTTCAGCCGTTCCAACTCAAAACCTTCGCTGACGTCGAACAAACTCAGGATGCGGAAGTAGCCTTGAACATTCATGAAATGTGCTAGGGATCCTTTGGGTCGTTGAGCGGGTTCAGCTTATCGCAGAATGGATTTTAATTGAATGAATGGGCTGGGGGCCGGTTAGCAACGAGGGCGGCGATTGGGATAGTGGCCGACAGCATTTGGGTCTAAACCCCGCGGTCTCGGAGACCGCGGCTACATGCTCCTATTTCTTGGGGGGTGGCGTGGGCTCGGTGCGGAGCTTTACATCTGCGGCGGACTTTTGCAGTTCTTCGACGGGCTTGGAGTCGAGCTGGTATAAGGACGGCTCGTTCTCGCGCTTCGCGATGTAGTTGTCGCCGCTCTTGGAGATTAACACTTTCTCGGTGCGCTTGCCGTCGTTGGAGGTTACAGTCAGGTCGATCACAGGAGTCGTGTACCCCGAATCGACAAATTTGCTGGCGGAGAGGTCGCGGACTTTGTCGATAAGCGCCTGCACGGTGGAACTGTCCATTTTTTTTCCGTTCGACCACCAGTCCGGACCGCCTTTGGTCAGAAAATAGGCTTTCGATCCGTCGTGGATTTCCACTTTGTTGGGTTCATCGAATCCGAAATCAAACAGCTTCTTGTTGCGGAAATCGTCGAGGCTCTTGTCGAGTCCGGTGCCCAAGTCGTTCGCCACTTTGTAGATGCCGGCGACGGCACTCGATTTTGCGTAGTAGTCGTCTTTGCTCTTGCGAATCTGTAGCTCTTGCGTGCCTGCGGCGTCGGTGACTTTTGCGGTCGCGACCGGCACCCCGACGCGAACGCTGACGTGGCTTTCTTCTCGTCATCCGCGGTCGCTGCGGCCAAATCCATTTTGGCGTCCTTCAGCCTGCGTACCAAGTCTTCGACGGTGAAGTTGTCCGCGCGGAGCGGCCTGGGCTTCAGAATCTGCCACGCGTCCTTGTTGTGGCCAAACTCGATCGATTGCTTCTTGGCATCGAGCTGGACTTGGCTGATCTTGTCGAAGTCGGCGGTCAAAAGACGCTTGTCGCGAAGATCGCTGGGGCCCTTGTAGATGCTTGTCTTGGTGTAACTGGCGATCGTGAACACGCGAGGATCGCCCGCGGTTGCCGCGAAGACCGCATTGCCGGCTGGCGTGTAGTCGCCAAGGAGGAGTTTGCTGGACTTGCCGTCTTTGGTCGAGATGTCCACTTCGAGCGCGGGCTTGGTCAAGCCGTATTGTTCAAATCCGAGGCTTTATCCTCGACCACGCGCTCCGAATTCAGCGACGAGAGCGTAGAAACCATACTTGTGACTGCGTCCTGATCAGCCGCAAGCGCGACAGGCGCGGTGATCTGCCATTTTCCCGCGTCGTCTTTGGCCAGCGCAACTTCCTCGGCGCCTTCCTTCTTAATTTCAATTTTGGAAAGGTCAGTCTCTTTGAACGTCAGTATT
>CAVSNL010000031.1:0-108531 GCA_963729285.1 uncultured Acidobacteriota bacterium | reverse complement strand
CTACGCTCCATTCCAAACTCGATGTGCGCGCACTCCCGCTTGGACGTGAATTTCCACGCATTGCTCAGCAGATTCTCCAGCGCCACCCGCACCAAACCCCCGTCGGCCATGACTCGCAGGCATTCTTCGATTCCCACCTCGATGTGTCGTTCCGGATATGTATCCCGTAGTTCGCTCGTGATCGACCGCGCCAGCGCGCTGATATTCAGGTTCTGCTTGTGCATCTCCACCGCGATATCCGCGACAAGCTCAAGAGATCGTCGATCAGCAAACCCATCCTCTGCGTCGCCGCTCGAATGCGCTCCAGGTAGTTCCTTCCCGTTTCATCGAAGCGGTCCGCGTAGTCCTCCAATAAGGCGTGGCCGAAGCCGTCAATGGCTCGGAGCGGAGAGCGCAGATCATGTGAAACCGAATAGCTGAACGACTCCATTTCCTCATTCGCCCCGACCAACCTCGCGTTGGACTCTGCCAGTTCCTTTCTTTGCCCCTCGAGGATCTCCGCGGCATGCTTGCGCTCGGTGATATCGCGAGTCACCTTACCGAATCCTCGCAATTTCCCGGTCTTATCCCATAGCGGGGTGATCACCACGTTCGCCCAAAAACCCGAACCGTCCTTCTTAACGCGCCATCCTTCCTCCTCGAAGCGTCCTAGTTTTTCGGCGATCTTCAACTCCAAGGCGGGCTTGCCTTGCGCTACTGCTTCCGGCGTATAGAACTTCGAAAAGTGCTGGCCGATGATCTCTTCGGCGCGGTAGCCTTTGATGCGCTCGGCCCCCTCGTTCCAGGTGGTGATCCTGCCGTCCGTGTCGAGCATCAGGATTGCGTAATCCTTAACTCCGAGTACGAGCGCTCGCAGTTTCTCGTCGGTCTGTCGCAGCGCCTCTTCGGTCTGTCTGCGTTGCGTAATATCGCGATTGCTCTCCAGAACCGCGATCGGTTTTCCGCCCTCGCTCCTCACGGCCCAGCGGCTGGAGACAATCAAGGTGCCACCGTCACGCCGGCGATGTACTAGCTCGCCCTCCCAATATCCGGTTTCCATGGTCGCGGCTTCGATCTCCTCCAGAGCCGTGGGAGAAACTGTCCGCAACAGCTCATGAGACTTTTTGCCGCGAGCCTCTTCTTCTGCCCACCCATACAATTTCTCTGCGGCTTTGTTCCAGAACACAATTTCGTTATCTAAATTGCGTACGAAGATCGCGTCGTGCGTTAAGTCGAGAAACCCGGCAATTTCGCTTTGTCGTGCCCCGCTGATCCGTAGATCGACTTCCCTTTCCCGGCGCTCCCCGATTTCCGCTTCCAGCTCCGCGTTTGCCTGCATCCACTTGCCGACGTTGGGCAGCGCAACCGCCCGAGGCATGAGTCTTGCTAATAGAATGGCAGTTGATACCGACGCTGTTGCGGTCATCGCTTTCACGACACCCGCCAACCAATACTGCGCATGCCAGAGATTCCAAACCTCCATGACATGCGTCGAGCCGCACGCCACAATGAACACGCCGAAAAGCGCGAACATCCAGCTGAAAGGAAGGTCACGCCGCTTACGGATAAACCACAGAAGAGTGCATGGAATTGTGAAATAAGAGATGGCAATGAAGGCGTCCGATACCACATTCAGCCACACCAATCCCGAATTCCACTGGTAGCAATAGCCGTGAGGCTGAAACCCTCCGGAACTGAACAGTTGCGTGAGATATTCCATGGTTCCTCGATCCCCATGGCACGGTGTTATCGAGAAATGTCTCCAGATTCTTCGTGCACAAGAAAAGAAAGACCTTTCGCGACGCGAGCGTCGGGAGCAATCGATAAAAAATGGCGACGTTAAAGGACAACAATTCTGGAAGGGACCTACAGTCTAACCGAAAGCAGTGCAATGTCGAGACTCGCTAAAGTAGCCTTGCCCTGACAGTTATCCTGACTCGAATCCGGCCCACGGAAAAAGCAACAAGTCTACGTGCGGCCCAACGTAGAACGTCAACCGTCGGTTGTCGGCCCCCAGCGTCATGCAGCGCGAGTTTCGCGATGTTCCAATCTGATTGCTGCTGGTGGGGAGCCAGGCTCGCGCTTCTCCCACGAAGCAACCCCGAAGCCTTGCAAGTAGAAGCGTTGTAGGCGCCCTGCACCCGAGGAATTGGACCAGCATTCTCTAATCTTTCCCGGCGCTACAGACCTACAGTTTTGGCCCTCGGAGCGCTGGCAAGAGCAGGGGCCGTATTTTGTGGCGACCATACCTACTATCACCAGCCGCAAAATCGCTGAAGCCGCGGGGATTAGCGGCATTCTGCGATTGCGGGCGTATGGCGCTCACGGAGGCTCTTGGCGGGTGCTTTTTCAATTTGGGACAAGCATTGCTTATGCGTTCCACAATTGAGTATTTGTACCGTTCGGTGTTGTCCCCAAGCGCAATGCCGGAGAAAACGCGCACCACAAGCCAGCCGGAGGTCAATTGACCCCAGACACGCGACGCAGGCTTCGACAGTTACTCGTCGCAGTGTGTTTCGTAATCGTCCACGTGCTGCTGGACCGCTCCACAATACCTCTTCAGATTTGGACCGAGATCAGTGCATGGTATCCGCCCACGGGCCTGGCGCTCGCGGTGTTGATTGCGTTCGGGCCGCGCTACGCATTTCCTATCTTCATCGCCGAAAATATCGCATCGATCCTGAACTATCACCTGCCGGTCTACTCGTTCTCCTTCCTGGTCGGGAATATCGAATTCGCGGCCACCTATACCTTCGCAGCCCTGATACTGCGTAACGTCGTCAAGATTCTTCTGCAACTTCGCTCGCTGCGAGACGTCACGTGGCTGCTGCTTGTGGCCATACTCACCTCCTGCGTGGCGGCGTTTGCGGGAACCGGCTTTCTTGTCCTGGATCACCTCATCCATCCGCAAGAATATTTGCAGGCGACATTCAATTGGTGGGTCGGCGATGCCGTGGCCATCGGGTCCATCACGCCGTTTTGTCTCATCTACGTGCTGCCCGGGCTCCGGCGGTTTGCGGGGTATTCCGAACCTGTCAGGACCAGCATGGATCAACCCCTGCTCCTGGTGGGCAGACACGAATTGCGAGGAATCCGCAGAGCGTCGGAGTCGGGATTATTCGCGGTGTGCCTCATCGCGGCGCTGTGGATGGCGTTAAGCGGACACTGGTCTCGCGGCAACGAGATGTTCTATTTGCTTTTTCTGCCGCTGATCTGGATGGCCGTGCGGCGCGGCCTGCGGGGCGCCACTGCGGCCATCCTGACACTCGATACGGGAATCATCGTGGCGCTGAAGATCTATCCGCGAGATCCCGGTGAACTCACGGTGTTGCAATTTGTAATGCTCATTCTGTCGCTCGCCGGGTTGGTGTTGGGCGCCCTGATCAGCGAGCGCAACGCGGGAGAGCAGCGACTGTCCCGAGAGGAAGGGCGCATGCGGCTGCTGCTGGAATCTACCGGCGAAGCCATCTACGGAGTGGACCTTGCGGGCCAATGCACATTCTGCAATCTCGCGATGCTCCGGCTGCTGCGCTACGCTTCGCAGAGCGACGTGCTGGGCCGCAATATACATGATGTCATCCATCATACCCGGCGCGATGGGTCGCACTACCCTGCAAGCGAGTGTGTGCTGTTCAAAGACTTCCGAGCCGGCAGAATATTCCACGGGGCCGACGAGCTGCTTTGGCGCTCTGACGGCACCTGCTTCGACGCCGAGATCCGGTGTCATCCGCTGCTGCAACTGGGCCGCGTCCTGGGAGCCGTCGCCACCTTCGTGGACATCACCGAGCGCAAGAAAGCGGAGGAACTTCTGCGCCAGGCGAAAGAAGATGCCGAGGCCGCGAATCGTGCCAAGAGCGAATTCCTGGCGAACATGAGCCACGAGATTCGCACGCCTATGAACGGCATTCTGGGAATGACCACGCTCGCTCTCGAAACCAAGCTGGACTCGGAGCAGCGCGACTACCTTAGTATGGTCAAGAGTTCGGGAGAATCGCTGCTGACGCTGCTGAACGACATCCTGGACCTCTCGAAAATTGAAGCCGGCAAGCTGGAACTGGAAATCGCCGCGTTGTCGGTGGAAGACTGCATCGAAGAGACGCTGCAACCCCTGGCGCGCGTCGCGCAGTCAAAAGGCGTCGAATTGCTGTGGAACGCCGATCCAGAGATTCCGGCCCTGGTCCGCGGCGATCCCACGCGCTTGCGGCAGGTGCTGATCAACCTGGCGGGAAACGCACTGAAATTCACCCACCACGGACAAGTGGCGGTTTACGCGCGGATTGCCCAAGCGACGCAAGATGGCTTGCTCCTGGAATTCACGGTGTCCGACACGGGCATCGGAATAGCCGAGCACAAACAAGAAAAGATTTTTGAAGCATTTTCGCAAGTGGATATGTCCACCACGCGGCGCTACGGCGGCACTGGACTCGGACTTTCGATTTGCCAGCGACTCGTGCAGCTGATGGGCGGTCGTATCTGGGTAGAGAGCAAAGAAGGACTGGGCAGCAAATTCCATTTCACCGTGACCGTGTTGCGCGAGCCGGAGCCGGAGCAGGCCCCCACGGAGACCCCGTCGCTCACTCAACAAGGCAGCGGGCTGGCAGGATCTTGCACAACCAAAAACGGGCCGCCGAGCCTCACGATGCTTCCGGAAGGGTGCCGCGTTCTTGCTGTCGATGACAATGTTCTCAATCGCGAGTTGCTCCCGCGTCTCCTTCTGCGCTGGAACATCAAAACCGTGGTGGCAGCCAGCGCCGGCGAAGTGCTGGATCAGATCGCGGACGCGCGCCGCACCGCCGAAACGTTTTCCGCCATCTTGCTGGAGATGGACCTGCCCAGCCCAGGGGGATTGGCGCTGGCCGCAACACTGCGCGCCTCTCCCGCCGCCGGCGTGCCGCTGATACTCGTTCACTCACACTTGCTGAGTGAGGAGGAACGCGACCGCTGCGAGCAGTTGGGTGTGACTCAAACGATCTTGAAACCCTTCCGCCGCTCGGCCCTTCTGGAAGCGCTGCGAGCTTCCCATGGCGAAGTGGACCGGGCGCAAGCCCCCGAACCAGAAAAGCCCCCCGAGGAAAGACGCCCCGGCTTAAGGATTTTGCTCGCCGAGGATAACCTTGTGAACCAGCGATTGATCTCGCGGCTGCTCGAGAAAATGGGGCACAACGTTACCATTGCGGGCGACGGGCAAATGGCGCTGCGCTTGTCGACCCAGCAGGAATTCGATGTCGTGGCCATGGATATGCAAATGCCCCTCATGGATGGACTGGAAGCTACCGAAGAAATTCGCTCCAGGGAAAAAAGCTCGGGTGGCCACCTGCCGATCATGGCTATGACCGCGAATGCCTTTGAAGAAGATCGCCGAAGATGCCAACAAGCTGGGATGGATGGCTACGTCGCTAAGCCGGTCACCTACAAAGCGATTGAAATGGAGATCAGTCGCGTGATGGCCGCGCAACAGAACTATCAAAAGCGCGAAGTTTCGCGGATAACATAGAATTCGCGGGACGCGGCCTGGTTCCCGTCCATAAACGAGCAATCCCGGCCCACATATTTCCGATCGGGCTGCCGATCCGGCAAGGCTGCGGGACCAGAGATACTGGACTCCTTGTGGCGATGTTACTAAGCCTCCACAACATCTCTCCCGCTCTCCCGCATTAGCGCCCCCGCCGGCTTCCTCTCTCGCGTCGTGGTTATCACCACTACGCTGACGAGAACAAACACGGTACCGAGCATGGTTCGCAATCCAATGTGTTCGCCGCCAAGGAAATAACCCACCAGCACCGCCACCACTGGATTAACGTACGCGTACGTCCCCACCTTTGTCGGAGACTCGTGATGAATCAACCACAGATAGGCGGTAAACCCGATAATCGACCCCGCCACGATCAGATAGAGCAGCGCAAACCAAACTCCCCGTGAAACGCTCGCTGGATGAAAATTGCGGAATTCACCCAGCAGTCCCGATACCACGGCCAGCAGCAGTCCGCCCAAAAGCATCTGCACGCCGGAACTCACCATCTTGGACGGCGGCAACGGCAGTTTGCGCGTGAATATCGACGCAATGGACCAGGTTATCGATGCCACGATCAGCGCAACTGCTCCGGCCCGGTCGATCGGCGCCCCACCGAGGTTCAACGACCGGCTCATCAGCACCGCCACACCCGCAATTCCAATGAGCAGTGCTACGCCCAGGCGCAATGTCAATTTCTGCGTTCGCAGAAAGATAATTTCCGAAAGCGCCATGAAAACCGGGATCATCGCCAGCATCACCGCCGCAATGCCCGAAGGCACCCGCTGCTCCGACCAGAACAGCAACCCGTAATCGAGCACAAATATCAGCGTCCCCAGCAAAAGCGCCGAAGCCCACTCGCGTCCCCTCGGCCAACGTTCGCCCCGCGCCCCGGTCCACGCACAAAGCGCCAGCCCTGCCACGGAAAACCGCATCGCCGCCAGCAAAAACGGCGGAACCTCTCGCACGCCCACGCGAATCGCCAAAAACGTCGATCCCCAGACAAAATAAATAATCCCGAAAGCGAGCAGCGTCTTCCATGCCGGCCGATGGGCGCCAGTTTCCATAACAAAGTATGCCTGCCCCGCCGACGTATCTTCCACCCCCAAGAATGGAACCCCGCCAGCCAAATCGGACCACTCCCGCCGGGAGCGGACCGCCCCAAGTACCCGTCCAGTCACCTCTCCTTCTCCGCGGCCCCTGTGAACCCTCTGCGCCCTCTGTGTTAAGTGTTTGACTCTCGTGCAAGCGGCCTCAACCTGGAGTATCGATGTGGAGGCACGACCCTGGCAGGCTGCGGAAGAGTCTTTTTCTTCAGGAGGTCGGTGCTTTAGCGCCGACATAAACTGCGTACTCTCAATGGGCTTCAGCCCCTGAAGGAAGCTTTTTCCTCGTTTTGTTGCATTTTCCACAACCTGCTAGTGCCCCCTGACACCGGTGGCTCGCCAACGTCATGGCGAAGTCGGCTGCATGCGCCACAAAACCAGCATAAGAAATCATTTGACGGCAAGTAACCCTTATGGCACTATAAGACTTCAGTAATGGCGACTTGGCTGGTCAAACTCCGCTGGCGCCGTACGGCCGGGTCCCTTCTATCGGTCGAGTGACTGGGAGGCAGCGTTAACCCATTTAGAATCAAATCACTACGCCATTCCGTCGCGTAAGTGCTTTAGATTCAAATCACTGCGAAAAAAGGGGGAGGGGCCCCCACCCTGCTGCTAGAATCGCGGGCTGGAGCAACCGACACGGTGCTGGCGTTCCAGGTCGCCAACGGAAAATTAAAGTGGGTCACCGCGCCGCTTCCAAGGCTGCGGCGCGGCTGGGCGCGAGTGCGCGTCCGTCTTGCCGGAATCTGCAACACCGATGTGGAAATCCTGCGCGGCTACCACTCGTTTCGTGGCACTCCTGGGCACGAATTCGTCGGCGAAGTGACGGAGGTCCTGGGCCTCCCGGAAGCCGAGCGAGCCCGCTGGGTCGGCCACCGCGTCACCGGCGAAATCAATGTCTCGTGCTCCGCCTACGGCTATCGTCCGGTCTGCGAATTCTGCCGGCGTGGGCTCAAAACCCATTGTGCCCGGCGCACCGTCTTCGGCATCATCGACCACGACGGTGCCTTCGCCGAGTACATGGCACTGCCGCTCGAAAATCTTCACCGCATCCCCGATTCGATCACAGACGAGCAAGCCGTTTTCGTCGAGCCGCTGGCTGCTGCGTGCGAAATTCTGGACCAGGTGAACGTTCGCAAATTCCGCGACGCTGCCGTCCTTGGCGACGGCAAACTCGCGCAACTGGTTGCGCGCGTATTGCGAACTGCGCTCCCGCGTGTGGTGATGTACGGAAAGCACAGAGACAAGCTAGCGGTGGCGAGTCGCGCCAAAATCGAAACCAGGCTGGTGGCCGGCGATGCGCGCGACAACAAACGCATCAAGCACAACTTCCCGCTGGTCATCGAAGCGACCGGCTCACCAACGGGCCTGACACTAGCCCAACAAATGACCGAGCCGCGCGGCACGCTGGTCTTGAAATCAACCTTCCACGGGGCGGCGCCGGTCGAAACCTGGCCCATCGTGGTCAAAGAAATCACTGTCATCGGCTCCCGCTGCGGCCCTTTCCCCAGAGCCATTGCCTTGCTCCGCTCGGGTAAAGTCGATCCTACGCCGCTCATCACGCGCACGTTTCCGCTGGCCGAAGCGCCCGCGGCGATCGGATTCGCGCAAAAGCCGAATGTGATGAAAGTCTTGCTGAAAGTACCTTCGGGCGAAGACGGTGGTGACGTCTAAGAGCTTTATGGTATGGGCCAGCCTGTGAATCGAATCCAACTTAAGCCGAAAACTAGGGCCAAAACCACAATCACCACGATGATTGTGATCTTGACTGGCTTCTTCATGTTCACAGACTACCAAGTCAGCGACTCTGTATTAAGTGCGTTGTCGCCTTAAAGCTTCCCCTTTCAACGGTATACTGGGACGCCAGCCCTGAGGAGACAGGATGGGGAACCCGCAACCTCTTGAGGTCGCGATGGATTTTATCAAGCGCATCAACTCCGGCGACGTCAACGCGCTGTGCGAGTTGATGACTGAAGGACACATTTTTCAGGACGCTCTGGGGAAGCGCATCATTGGCCGCGAGACCATGCGCCAGGGCTGGACCATGTATTTCAAGTTGGTGGCCGACTACCAAGTGCACGCGGTGGAGTTTTTCCAGACCAAGGATCGCCTGGCGATCCTTGGCACGGCCAGCGGCAGATATACCGGCGGCGGCGCAGCCAACAACAATTTCTGGGAAGTGCCCGCGGCGTGGCTAGCGGTGGTAAAGGACGGGCTCGTTGCGGAGTGGCGCGTTTATGCTGACAATCAGCCGCTGCGCAAGTTAATGGGAGAGAAGGCGCCGTAGCATGTCGCGGCCTCAGAGGCTGAAGCCGGTTGAGAGGCGCGACTTGCGGCACGGCTAAAACAGACTTCGGAAAAACAAAAAGAAGAAAAAGCTTTCTTCAGGGGCTGAAGCCCATTGAGAGCACGCAGTTTACGTCGGCGCTAAAGCACCGACCTCCTGAAGAAAATGACTTTGGCCGCAACCTGTGAAGCCATGCTCTGACGAAAACCGGAGTTGTCACACACAGACTCTGAAGCGCACAGCCAGAAAATGGCTGTGCCCCGCGACCACATAGGCTGTTGGAATCGAAGGGCTGTGGAAGTCGAAGACGTTGCTTTCACGATTTTATGAACGAACGGGAGCTCCAAAAAATATTGGAAGCGGTGCACTCGGGCGAGGTTTCACCGGCCCACGCGCTTGAACGGTTGAAGCACCTCCCGTTCGAGGATTTGGATTTCGCGAAAGTGGATCATCATCGCGCGCTGCGGCAGGGCTATGCCGAAGTCATTTTCGGCAAGGGCAAAACGCCGGAGCAGGTGGCGGAAATCGTGCGGTCCATGCTGCGGCACAAGGACGGGCGGCAAAATATTCTGGTTACGCGGGCGGACGCCAAGATTTTTGCAGCCGTGCGCCACATGAATTTTGGAAAAGCGTCGGAAAAGAAGGGCGGAAAAAAAACGGGAACACGACCGTCGGCCGAATTTCACGCGTTGTCTGGCGTGATCACCGTGGAACGCAGCAGCGAAATTACCGGTAAAGGTACGATCTTCGTGGTTTCCGCAGGGACCAGCGATATTCCGGTCGCAGAAGAAGCGCAGCTAACCGCGCGCATGATGGGCAATCGCGTCGAGCATCTCTACGACGTCGGAGTCGCGGGAATCCACCGTTTGCTGGAGCATCGCGAGAAATTGACAACCGCTCGCGTGGTTATTTGCGTCGCCGGAATGGAAGGGGCGCTGCCAAGCGTTGTCGGCGGATTGGTGGGCGTGCCGGTAATCGCTGTGCCGACGAGCACGGGTTACGGGGCAAGCTTTGGAGGGGTGGCCGCGCTTTTGGGCATGCTGAACAGTTGCGCGTCGAATGTAACGGTCGTGAATATCGACAACGGCTTCGGCGCCGGCTGTGTGGCTTCGTGCATTAATCGGTTGTAAGAGCGAGGTGGCGGCGAGGATTGCAACGCGATGGGTACGCGGTTGACACCCAAAACAGCGGCTGCGACACTGGTCTAACCCGCACACAAAAATGCTACACGCCCAGGGACAAATCGTGACCGTAGGTGTGACCGGAGCGAGCGGCGCCATTCTTGCGCAAAAAACGCTGGCGCTGCTGGAGGCGGACGCGCGCGTTGCCCGCATCCACCTGGTGGTCACGGAAACTGGCCAGCGGCTCTTCGCGGAGGAACTGGGGATCACAGCGGGCGATCTAAAACAGTTGGCGACGCGGATTTTGGGTAAGCCTGCCGCCAAAATCGAAGTGCTTGCTAACAAAGACGTGGGCGCGTCCATCGCTTCGGGCAGCTACGAAGTGGATTCCATGATCGTGATTCCCTGCTCGATGGGAACGCTGGCGGCGATTACAAACGGCATCAGTGATGACCTTGTAGCGCGTGCGGCGGACGTAATGCTCAAGGAAGCGCGCAAACTGGTGTTGTGTATTCGCGACACGCCGTTCAATCGCGTGCACCTGGAAAATATGATGCGGGCGCAGCAGGCTGGAGCCGTGATCATGCCCGCGATTCCGGCGTTTTATCATCAGCCGAAAACGATCGACGACCTGGTCACGCAATATGTTTGCCGCGTGCTGGCGCAAATCGGGTTGCCGCAGGAAAAGATGTATCGCTGGACGGGGCGAGGGGCTACGAAAGAAGCAAAGGCATGAAGAGGATTCGCCACAGAGTGCACAGAGTTCAGAGAGACGGAAATGAATTCTTTTCTTCTCCGCGTCCTCTGTGCTCTCTGTGGTGAAAGCTTTTTCTTACCGATGACGACGAACCGCATTCGTACTGTGCTGGAAATGATCAAGTTCGAGCACTCGGTGTTCGCGCTGCCGTTTGCGCTGACCGGTGCGCTGCTGGCGGCGCGGGCTACACATCAGCCGCCCCGAGGTTGGCCGACGCTGCGGCAAATTCTTTGGATCATTGTCGCGATGGTCGCGGCGCGATCGGCGGCCATGACCATGAATCGCATTGTCGATTTGCGCTACGACCGCGAAAACCCGCGCACGCGGTTGCGCGCACTGGCCACCGGCGCGCTGTCCGTCTCTTTCGCGTGGATTTTTACGCTGATCGCCGTTGCGGTTTTCGTCGTCGCGGCGTGGCAACTGAATCCATTGGCGCTGAAACTGGCTCCGCTCGCGCTGGCCATTCTGTTTTTCTACTCGTTCACCAAACGCTTCACGAACTGGTCGCATCTCTTTCTGGGTTTCGCGCTGGGCATTTCTCCAGCGGCGGCGTGGATCGCTATCACCGGCGGGCTTGATTTGCGTATGCTGATTCTGTGCGCCGCGGTCACGCTGTGGGTTGGCGGCTTCGACGTGCTCTACGCCTGCCAGGACATCGACTACGATCGCCGCGCGGGACTGTATTCCGTGCCGAAACGCTTCGGCGTGGCGAATGCGCTCCTCATAGCTCGTATCATGCATGTTGGCGTGGTTGGTTTGCTGGCATGGCTGGCGGCAAGCTTCGCGCTTCCTTGGCCGGCGTGGGTAGGCATCGCCGTCGTGGCCGCACTGCTCGCTTACGAGCATTCGCTGGTCAAAGCGAACGACCTGAGCAAACTCGACGCTGCGTTTTTCGCGATGAACGGTTATATTAGTATGTCGTTTCTGCTGTTCTGGGGCGCTGCTGCTGCGGTTTGGCGGGTTTGAAGGTTTCAGAAGTTTTGAAGAGAAAAATGGCTGAACTGACGATTACCGACGCGCGGCTGAAGCCCATCGCCAGGAAAGTGCTGGCGGGAGAACGGCTGTCGATCGACGACGGCATCCTGCTGTACCGCTCTTCGGATTTGCTGGCCGTCGGGTGGCTCGCCAATCATGTGCGCGAGAAGCGCCACGGCAACGTCACCTATTTCAACGTCAACCGGCACATCAATCCCACGAATGTTTGCGTAGCGCATTGCAGGCTGTGCGCTTTTGGACGTGACGCGAGTTCGCCGGGCGCGTATACCTTTGCGCTCGAAGAGATTTACCAGCGCGCCGAGCAGGGCGTCCGCGAAGGCGCCACGGAATTTCACATCGTTGGCGGGCTACACCCGGATCTAACCTTCGATCACTATCTGGAGATGGTGCGCGGGTTGAAGCAGCGCTGCCCCACGGTGCACCTGAAAGCCTTCACGATGGTGGAGGTCCATTTTTTCTCACGCATTGCCAAGATTTCGGTCGAGGAAGTGTTGCAGAAAATGAAGGAAGCTGGCGTGGACTCCTGCCCCGGCGGCGGCGCGGAAATCTTCCATCCGCGGGTGCGCAAAATCATCTGCGATCACAAAACCAGCGGGCAAATGTGGCTGAATACCGCGCGAAAAGCGCACCAAGCCGGCCTGCACTCCAATGCGACGATGCTGTACGGACACGTGGAGACGGAAGAAGAGCGTGTCGATCACCTGGTGAAGCTGCGCGAACTACAGGATGAGACCCACGGCTTCGTGGCGTTTATCCCGCTGGCGTTTCACCCCGACAATACGGCGCTCTCGCACATTCCCAAGACCAGCGGGTATCTGGATTTGCGAAACATCGCGGTGTCGCGATTGATGCTGGATAATTTCGATCACATCAAAGCGTACTGGATCATGCTGACGCCGAGTATCGCGCAGATCGCGTTGCGCTTTGGCGCGAATGATTTGGACGGCACGGTTGTGGAAGAGAAGATCTATCACGACGCCGGCGCGAGAACCTCGGAGTTCACGCCCCGCACCGAACTCGAACGACTGATCCGCGCCGCCGGCCGCATCCCGGTTGAGCGCGACACGCTCTACCGCCGAGTCGATCGCTCGAAGATGCCCCCGATCGTGCCCGCGCCACCACCCGGCCTGGTTTCGCTAACGCTCAACGTGTAGTTCGCGTGGTAGAATCTTCACAAGGTGAGTCTATGCGGCAGGTGATCCTTTACCCAGGTGAGAGCGGCTTTTGGGTCGCCGAATGTCCAAGTCTGCCCGGCTGCGTCAGCCAGGGAGAAACAAAAGAAAGCGCCATTCGCAATATCCGTGAAGCCATAGAAGGATACGAGCTCGCACTCGAAGGGTGATCAGTGAATATTGCTGGCGGAGGCGGTGACTTTCGCGAGCAGTTCTTTGGGTAGCGTGGCGTATCCCTGTTCCTGCGCGATCCTTTGTCCGTCGCTGTATACCCACTTTAGATAGTCCGCGACCGCGTGGCCGCGCGCGGGGTCTTTCGCTTTCTCCGGAACATAGAACCATGTAAAACTGCCGATCGGGTAGCTTTCTTTGCCTGGGGCGTTTGTCAACGAGACGCGAAAATCGTCGGTGATCTTGGCGGCTAACGCGGCCGCGGCGATGGTTTTCTCGCTCGGCTTCACGAACTCGCCGGCTGCATTCTTGATGCGAGCCATGCGCAGAGACGCGCGCTCCGCCAAATTCAGCTCTGTGTATCCGATCGAGCCGGGCGTCGTCCGGACGCGATCCGCCATATCCTGCGAGCGGCCGGCGCTAGCTCCCACTGGCCACTTCGGAGACTCCCCGCGTCCCGCTTTGGCCAGGAATTCCGGGCTCACTTTACATAGAAAGTCGGCCAGGATGTAGTTCGATCCCTTTCCTTCGGCGCGGTGAATGACCTGAATCGGGCGGGTGGGAAGTTTCAGGCCGGGATTGATTTTGGCGATTGCTGGATCGTTCCACGTCTTGATCTTGCCCAGAAAAATGTCGGCTAAAACGAGTCCGCTCAAACGCAACTCTTCTGGCGTGTCCGGCAGATTGTAGGTAATGACGATGGCAATCAAAACGGAGGGAAGTTGCAGGATGTGTGCGGCGGCATCCTTCAATTCCTTGTCGGCAATGGGGGCATCGCCGCCGCCCAGATCGCCCGAGCCGGCGGTGATCTCCCGGGCGCTTTCGCCAGTACCCGCCGGCAAATAGCGGACTTGCACAGAAGAATGCTGTTTGTGATATTCGTCGCCCCAGGCCACATAGAGAGGCTCGGGAAGAGAGGATCCGGTGGCCACAAGAGTAATCGTGTCCTGGGCCTCGCCGCAGGGAGTGATTCCCATCAGCAGGAGGGCAAGCAAACCACCAATCGTGCGCACGAATCGCCGGGTGAGCCTGTTCACGGTGTCGCCGTCCTTCGGAGCGATTGAAGAATCCAACCTGATTTAAATACGATATAGCGCCTGTTCGGCGGCCGCAGGAAAGATCGTGGCGCTGGTGCCGAAACACGTATTGCAAGTCCGGAACTCTGCAGTGAGTGCATGAGTCTCAGGCATTCGGCTTTTGTCCTCGGTTGCCCGAGCGGAAGATTGTGCCCATGAAGGGGAGAAACTCACGTGCGAACTATCCTGCTGTTGACGGTTTCCAATATCTTTATGACGGTTGCGTGGTATGGGCACTTGAAATATCGGAGCGAGGCGTTGTGGAAGGTGATTTTTGTCAGCTGGGGGATCGCTTTCTTTGAATATTGCTTTCAGGTGCCGGCGAATCGGATTGGGTCGTATGAGTTCTCGACGGCGCAGTTGAAGACGATTCAGGAGTTCATTACGCTGGCTGTTTTTTCGGTTTTCTCGGTGCTGTACCTGGGAGAGAAATTGCGATGGAACTACGCGGCGGGGTTTGGTTGCATGGTTTTGGGAGTGTTTTTTGTTTTTCATAAGTGGTGAGGAGCGAACATCGAGGATCTTTGGAAGCTGCAATGGCTCGCCGGGCTAAAGCCCAGCGCTACATGGAGTAGCCGCAATAGCGCTCGGTCGACCGCTCCAAGATGCCGCCGATCGTGCCAGCGTCGCCGCCTGGCCTCGTCTCGCTCACTCTCAACGTACAGTCTCCCAAAATGCCCGATTCGCCTGAAAAGAAGGGATGCACTATCATTCATGAATGGTATTGATCGATGCACACTTCGTGGTATCTTTGGACTGAGGTGACGGCATGCGCAGACAGTTCGTATTAGATAAGCGGACGAATCAGCTGTTAGAGGACTTGGCGTCATATCGTGCCGGTAATCGAAGCATGGTCGTTCGCGAAGCGATTCGACTTTATGCTGACATGGAAGATCGACTGGACAGGGTCGAAGCCGATCCAGCCTTCCAAAAGATGATGGCAAAGGCCGACGCTGACCTTCGTGCGGGGCGCGTGATTCCACACAGTGAAGTCGCGAAGATGTCGCGCGCCAAGAGCGCGAAGAGCAAGATGCGGTGAAATGCCGGATCCTCTGGGCCCGCACCGTTTGGGAGCTTTTCAACGACCTTCCCGATCGCGATCGTGAAGAGATCTTGGAGCGTTTGGCACTCGTGGAGTTGTTTCCGCATATGTATCCGGTTCGCACCAAGAGCAGGTACTTCCGCCGTCATCGCTGGTTTCACGTTGGAAACTGGTTGATCTACTACCGGGTGGTCCAAGACACCGTATATATCCGGGGTTTGTGGCCTGCCAGGATTCCATGATTTTGCTGCGATGATGCGATGGCGCCTGCGTCATACGCGGCATGCGTCAGACTCGCTGCGGGTTCCATACCACGACATCCTGACGGCGGGCGAAGTGTAGCAATGGATTGTGCGATGGCAGGGCGATGCCTGCGGCTTCGGTCATGGAGTTTTGTTGGAATTGCGCTTCGGCAATTTGCAATTGCCACGGTTGGTGATGGATTTCGCCGCGGTAGAGGCGGCCGCGTGGGTCGGTGCTGTAGAGGCAATAGCGCTCGGTCAGGAAATGCTCGAGGGTTCCGGGTTTCGCCTCGAGAACTTCTGCTACTGGACGATAGCTCACTTGTAACGTGGCGGGACTGGCGCCGCTGTGGGTGCGCTCGCTGGAGTAGTGGATGCGTCCGTCGCGGTCTTCGCATTTCATGCGGGCGCGAAAATAGGGTAAGTGGAACCAGGCGCGAGCGATCGCGACTGCTGCTGGATTTCGAGCGTCGAGGCTGAAGAACCACACGCCGGGTTTTCTATCCGCCACGACGTAGGTGCGCACATTTAGTTCTGGAAAAGCGGAGAGCCACGGTAATGCCGGCGTTGCTCGGAGCCGCACGCCGGACATGCGAAATGGCACAACCGCGATCCACGCTTGCCCATCAAAGGTATCGATCTGGAGCGCGGCTGGGATGTACGGGCGCATCAAGGCACGCATCAGGGCTGGATCGATCGGCCAATGAGCGAACAACAGGTCGTGCCAGGATTGCGCCATGATCCATGGCCCGCGGGGCAGTGGCCAGGGACGATGCGTGGTGCGATCCAAGGGGCTGGACATCAAGCTGGGCGGGCGCGTCTCGACAGCCTCATACGATCAATATACCCTTCCGAAGAGCGTGGGAATCGAATTCTCTGCATTCAAAAAGAATGAATACTGCAAGTCGGAGTAGGAATCATGATTGCTCATAACCCCCTCCACGGATCCGGACAAGCGGGATTCCCGCATCCGGCTCTTGCCTTAGGTGATGACGCCCATGCGGCGCAGGGGATAGGGATGACAGACGGTAGGCGGAGGCAGCCAGCGAGTGATGAGGCGCCGCATACGATCCCAAAGGACGCGGCCGTTCTGGCTGCGCCGCGAAAGCGCGCGATGCCAGAGCCCTCCCACTTGGAACCGAAAAATCCACAGCGCATTTTGGTTCAGGGGCACTCCGTAGTACCGGATGTGTCCACGCACCACCGCTTGCAGCCATTTGCCCTGTTCGGGGATGGGTTCGTGCATCCGCCGCTGAAGTTCGGCTTTCACCTCGTTCAGCTTCGTCTGCAATCTTTTGCGGATCGTTTGCCGCAACACCGTGAACCGTCCATTGCTCCTCTTCTTCACGCAGATGTGCGTAAAGCCAAGAAAGTTGAACGTTTCCGGTTTCCCTTCTCCACGCCACTGCCGTTGGTCGATCGCAAACGGACCAAATTCCAGCAGGCGCGTTTTCTCGGGATGCAGTTCCAGGTTGAACTTTCGCATTCGTTCCGTGAGTTCCGCCCGGAACTGTTCGGCATCCGCTTTGCTGTGAAAGCCCACCACGATGTCGTCCGCGAATCGCACCACGATGACCTCGCCGTGCGCGCGCTTCCGACGCCATGCCTGGACCCACAGATCAAATACGTAATGAAGATAGACGTTCGCCAAAAGCGGCGAAGCACTGCCACCTTGCGGCGTCCCTTCCTCCACTCGTATTCGTTTCCCATCCTCCAGCACGCCGGCCCTCAGCCATTTCTGGATGAGCCGCACGACGCGCCGGTCTGCAACCCGGTGCTCGACGAACTTCACAAGCCATTCGTGAGAAAGTCCATCGAAAAAGCCCTTGATGTCCAGATCGAGCACCCAGTTCACTTTTCTCGTCAGCAATCCCGTATAGAGCGCATCCAGCGCTTGATGCTGGCTGCGCCCTGGCCGGAACCCGTACGAGAATCCAAGAAAGTCGGTTTCGTAGATAGCGTTCAGCACCTCGACCGCCGCGCGCTGGACGATTTTGTCTTCGAGCGCCGTTACTCCGAGCGGTCTTTGCCGCCCGTCGGCCTTCGGGATATACACTCTACGCACCGGCTTCGCTCGGTACGCTCCCCGCTTCAGCCTTTCGGAAAGGTCCTGGAGATTGTTCTTCCAGTTCCTCCCCGTAGTGCCGCCACGTCTCCCCGTCCATGCCCGGCGCAGCTTCCTTCTTCAAGCGGAAGTAGGCCATGCGCAGCGTTTCGAGGTTGTAGATGTGGTGCAGGAGCGCCGTGAACCGCAACTTCTTATCCTTTCCTGCTGCTTGACGTACCCGCTCCAGCGCACTAGGCGCGTCCATCCGGCTCGGTGTCCGGGACGCGTTTTGCTGTGGCAGGTTCCCTTTGGCCAGACCCGCTTCCCTCCATCCCCTCCGCCACCGGTTGCCCAGCTTTGTTCGGGGACTTCTCAGGTACTACCGGTCTGTCCGACTTCCCAGGTCCGTTCGTCATCGGCGTACGTCCTTAGACTTCCCGATGCGTCCCAAGACCACTACAGCCTTGGGCGGACCTGGGATCTCCCGGTTCCCGCGCGAGGTGTCTCCGTACGTGCACGGGGTCTCTGACCGCGCGGGACTCTGGCACACCTCGCGATATCGGTGCACCCGATGGCGCCTTCCGCTTCTCCTTACAGCGTCGGCGTCCCGGAGGAAGTTTCTTACGCGGCTGAATACCCGGCCCGCACGTTCCCCTGTCAACGCTTCGACGCCGCCCTTGCGAGCAGCTCCGCATGACTCGGGGCCGATGTCGGTCGCTACACCACTTTCGTATGACTTTTTCATTCACTACACCTCGCCGGTTTAACCGGCGCACAAGGAGCGACACAATGCAACGCAAAGCAAGCGCGGTTTGGCAGGGTGACCTGAAGACTGGTAAGGGATCCATTTCGACCGACAGCGGCACACTGAAGCAAACGCAGTATTCATTCAGCACGCGGTTTGAGAATGGCGTCGGGACGAATCCCGAGGAGTTGCTGGCGGCGGCGCATGCGGGCTGCTTTACGATGGCGCTTTCCGGGCAGTTGGGGCGGTGGGCCTGAAAGCCGAAAAATTGGAAACGACCGCGACGGTCACGCTCGATAAAGTGGGCGACGGGTTCAGTATCACCAAGAGCCACTTGGATTTAGTTGCTCGCGTCCCTGGCGCGGATAAAGCGAAATTTGATACCGCGGTGAAGAACGCGGAGACGGGCTGCCCGGTGTCGAAGCTATTTCGAGCGGAAATCTCTGTCAACGCGCGCCTGGAGGCGTAAGCCGCACCTGTTTTGGCACACCCAGCTTAACGAGTACAATGCCGCCCATGATTCCAGCACCTGGCGCCTTCCTGGCGGGTATCGCGATATTTCTGATCGTGATTTGGGATGCGTTTGAGTCCATCATCCTGCCGCGGCGGGTCACGCGGAAATTCCGCCTGACGCGTGCGTTTTTCAAAATTACCTGGCGAACCGCTAAGTTTCTCGCGAGCCTGTTCCCTTCGCGGAAAACGCGCGAAACTTTGCTGGGCTTCTACGGGCCGATTTCGCTGCTGGTGTTGATCGGAGTCTGGGCGGTGGGGCTCGTTATCGGGTTTGGCCTGATGCAGTATGGCGCGGGCTCGGCCGTGAACATCACCGGGGGAAAGCCCGGTTTATCGACTGACATCTATCTCAGCGGGACGACATTTTTCACGCTGGGACTTGGCGACGTGGTTCCGCGCTCGCAGCTGGCGCGGCTGCTGGTGGTTTCCGAGGCTGGATTTGGATTTGGTTTTCTTGCGGCGATCATCGGGTATCTCCCTTTTATTTATGGATCGTTCTCGAAGCGCGAGGTGGAGATTTCACTGCTCGATTCGCGCGCGGGAACGCCGCCCACGGCCGGCGAGCTGCTTCGTCGGCATAGTTACGAAGGTGGACGAGAAGCGTTGCGCGAGTTGTTGAAGGATTGGGAGCTGTGGTGCGCCGAATTGATGGAGAGCCACCTGTCGTATCCGGTGCTGGCGTATTTCAAGTCGCAGCATGACAACCAATCGTGGGTGTCGGCGCTGACGGCGATTCTGGATGCCTGCGCCTTGCTGAAAGTGGGCATCGATGGGGCGTGCGAGCGGCAGGCGAAGCTTACGTTCGCCATCGCGCGGCATGCGGTCGCGGACCTCGCGCAGGTGTTCGGGACGCCGCCGCGTGCGTTGCCCTACGAGCGGCTTTCGCCGGAGGATGCGCAGCGGCTTCGTGCCACGCTGGCAGAAAATGGCATGCGGCTTCGCGACAGCGAACAGGCCCAGCAGGAACTGGCGGCCACGCGCAAGATGTATGAGCCGTATATCTACGCGCTGGCGACATATTTGAACCAAACGCTGCCGCCGTGGATTCCGCAGGGCAAGGGGAAGGACAACTGGCAGACGACGGCGTGGGGCGAGGCTGTGGGGCTGGTCGCCAAGAAAGTGGAAACGGTCGCGGTCGACGACCACTTTTGATTTCGCGGGAGTGCGGGCGGGAACTTCAGAAGACCTTAAGTTTGCAAACCAATTCGAGAAAAATGAGGGTGAGGAAAAAATGAAAGCGATTCGCGTGCACGAATTCGGAGGTCCTGAGGTTCTAAAGTACGAAGAGGTTCCAACGCCTAAGCCGGAAGCGGGGCAGGTGCTGGTGAAAGTGCATGCGGCCGGCGTGAATCCTTACGATACGTACATGCGCTCGGGCACGTATGCCATCAAGCCGCCACTTCCGTACACGCCGGGTTCGGATGCAGCGGGCGTGGTCGAAGCTGTCGGCAGCGGCGTGACCAAAGTGAAGCCCGGGGATCGGGTGTACACGGCGAAGACCATCACGGGAGCTTACGCGGAATATACGCTTACGCTTGAGGATCAGGCGCAAAAATTGCCCGCGAACATTACCTTTGATCAGGGCGCTGCGATCTGGGTGCCGTACGGCACGGCGTATCACGCTTTGAAGCAGGAAGCGAAGGGGCGCGCGGGAGAGATTGTGCTGGTGCACGGCGCAAGTGGCGGAGTGGGCACGGCGGCGGTGCAGATTGCACGCGCCGAGGGCCTGACGGTGTTCGGCACGGCGGGAAGTGACAAGGGCCTCGAGCTTGATCAAGCGCGAAGGGGCGCACCAGGCCTTTAATCACACGAAGGCGGGATATACCGATGAAATCATGAAAGCCACCGGCGGCCGCGGCGTGGATATCGTTCTGGAGATGCTCGCCAACGTCAACCTGGCCGCTGATCTGAAGATGCTCGCCACGCACGGGCGCGTCATTATCATTGGGAACCGCGGCGAGATCACCATCAACCCGCGGGACCTGATGGCTCGCCGCGCTTCGGCGCGAGGCTTTACGCTATGGGCGGTAACCGATGCGGAAGCCAGCGAAATCCATGCGGCGCTGTATGCGGGCTTCGAGAATGGCACGCTGCGGCCCGTGGTCGGCAAGGAGATTCCGCTCGCCGAGGCGGCGCGAGCGCACACGGAAGTGTTGGCGCCGGGGTCACATGGCAAGATCATCCTTGTTCCGTGAAGCCCCGACTACTTGCCTGACCGTTCGGAAGAACAGAGTCTCCTCAGGGGCTAAAGCCCAGTGTTTCCGGCTTTTTAATGTCGGAGCTGAAGCTCCGACCCCTGAACAGAATTTGTGGGTACTGCCTAGGACTGCAGGTGTGTGTGGAGCGATTCCGACTTACCGGGCGGTCGAAAACCTCCTGATCGAAATAGGTCGCGCTGCCCCGCGCGATTCGTTGACTGGCCCTGCGGTCACCGTATAATCGATAGCGTCGCGCTCAGCGGCGTTACGGACTCGAGGCCCTCATCTTGCACGCGCATTTTCCTATGTTGGTGCTGTTTGCCGCGCACACCGCTTCCATCGGCCAGTACTGGCACAAACTGACGGACAAGACGTTCACGGGGATCTACCACGCCAATTTTTTCGACCTGGCGATGATGATTCCTTACTTCATTGTGCTGTTTATCCTTGCGATTTACGGACTGCACCGTTATTGGCTGGTCTACGACTACTACGCGTATGCGAAGAATGTTCCGGGCCCGCCGCCGGTGGCCACTTCGTGGCCTCGCGTGACGATCCAGCTGCCCATTTTTAACGAACGCTACGTCATCGAACGGCTGGTCGAAGCGATTTCGCGGTTCGACTATCCTCGCGAGTTGCTGGACGTGCAGGTCCTGGATGACTCCACCGACGAAACGCAGCAAGTCGCCAGTTCGGTCGTCGATCGCTTTGCCGCGCAAGGCTTGCCGATCACGTATATCCATCGCTCCAACCGCGCGGGCTACAAAGCTGGGGCGCTCGAAAACGGACTAAAAACCTCGCGCGGAGAATTCGTGGCCATTTTCGACGCGGACTTTCTCCCGGAGCCCGATTTTCTGCGGCGCACGATTCCCTACTTTCAAAACAAGGAAATCGGCATGGTGCAGGCGCGGTGGACCTACCTCAACCGCGATTACTCGCTGCTGACGCAGGTGGAGACCATTCTGCTCGATGGGCACTTTGTCGTGGAGCATGGTGGCCGTTCGCGACGCGGTGCATTTTTCAATTTCAACGGCACCGCGGGCGTGTGGCGCCGGCAAGCCATCGAGGACGCCGGCGGCTGGCAGCACGACACGCTCACCGAAGACACGGACCTTTCGTACCGCGCGCAGCTCTTTGGATGGAAATTTCTGTATCTTCCGGACATCGAGTGCGCTTCCGAGCTTCCTATCGACATGAATGGCTTCAAGGCGCAGCAAGCGCGCTGGGCCAAAGGGTTGATGCAGACCGCGAAGAAAATCCTGCCCAAGGTTTTCGCGTCGGACGTGCCATTCTTCGTGAAGGCCGAAGCTTTCTTTCATCTTACGGCCAACATCAGCTATCCGCTGATGGTGCTGCTGTCGACCATGCTGCTGCCCGCGATGATCGTGCGTTTCTACCAGGGCTGGGTTCAGATGTTGGTCATCGACCTGCCGCTATTTCTGGCGTCAACCTGTTCGATATCGAGCTTTTATCTGGTGGCGCAGAAGGAAATTCACCCGAAGACCTGGTGGCGGACCTTCCTGTACATGCCCTTTGTGATGGCCACGGGAATCGGAATTTCGGTTCGGAACGCGCAAGCGGTGCTGGAAGCGATCGCCGGTAAGAAAACCGAATTTGCGCGGACACCGAAATACAAGATCGAGGGCAAGGGCGATACTTTCGTTTCGAAGAAGTACCGCAACAAAGCCGGCCTGATGCCCTACGCGGAAGTCCTTCTGGGGTTTTATTTCGCTTTGACAGTTGTCTACGCGGTGCTGAATGAGAATTACGCTACCGTGCCGTTTCTACTTCTGTTCGTGTGGGGCTACCTCTACACGGGTTTCATGTCCCTCGGCCAGAGCTACTTCGCGCATTTGCGATTTGATGTGAATGCTCCTGAGATGCGACCCGCCGCTTCGGGCGCTCCGGGCTTCTAGTTTCATCAGTCCGGAGCCGGCAAGGATGCTGGCGTTACCAGAAAAGAAAAAGCTCCGGGAATCGCGACGGGGTGAGGGTGCGATTCCCGGAGCTCTATGGCGCGCGAAACTGTTCAGTGGGTCGTCGCGCCAGAGCCTTCAGGATATGCGCTGTTGCTGTACGGAGGATGCGCGTCGACGCTGGCGACGCGTCGCGGCCACCGTGTAGAGCGCGACCAATCCTGTTCCCACGGCCAAGATAACGACCATCGTCACGTCCACTGCATTCAGCGGAGCCGCAAAGGTTCCGTCCCAATTCGACGCCGGCATAATTGCCGCTTGCGCCACGCCACCGTCTTGCACAGCGACCGGAGCCGGAACCTGGACTGCCACCGCTACCTCGGTCGGAGCGCCCGGATTGATGTCAAATGTGTCCGGGCTCACATCCTGTTGCGCACGGACCGGGCTCGCGAAGAACAGCGCTATTCCCAGTCCCATCACTACCACTGACCCTCGAATAATCTCTTGTACTTTCATTGTGGCGACTCCCTTTTTAGTTTTTGGCTCTTTCGTTTTGGCTTTTCCGACTTACGCAGAAGAGAGAAGCAAGCTTGTGGCCAAGCGTTTTTGCGGACCGCTCTTTTTGCAGCTGATCCCGTAAGTTACTGATCTTTTGATGTTTACGCCAAGTGCGTTGCTGATGTGAGCCTAGCGATCCGGGGATGCCAGACGGTTTTTAGCTAGCCTATCAGATAGGCGTTCTATCTGTTCGGATAGACACGAGTTGCAGGAACCGAGCGCTACTCGAACTCGAACAGCACAATCTCTGGTTGCGAACCCACGCGCAGCGGCGGGCCCCAGGTTCCGGCGCCGCTCGAGGTGTACACCAGCATCTCGCCGATCCGATTCAACCCGTAAACAAACTCCCGGTACATTCGCGTGGCGAGCCAGGTGTACGGAATAAATTGCCCTAGGTGCGTGTGTCCGGAAACTTGCAGCCCGAATCCCGCGGCCTCAGCCACGGCAACGTGATCGGGGGCATGGGTCAGCAGGACGCTGGCGCGTTCACGATCGAGGCCGATCGCCTCCAGCACCGAGCCAAAGTGGGTCGCATGCGTGGCGTGCTTGTAGGGCACGCCGACGATCTGCAAACCGTCGATCTCGGCTTTCTCATTGTCGAGCACGCGGACGCCTGTCGCGCGCACCGCGTCCAGAAATCTCGCGGGATCGCGAAACTCCTCGTGATTCCCTTCTACAAAAAACGTTCCGAGTGGCGGGTTCAATCCCTTCAATGGGGATGCGGCGTGGGTGGCGTCCACGGCCGTGCCATCGTACAAATCGCCGGCGATCCAGACGATGTCGGGCTTGAGTCGATTGATGGCCGCCGTCATCCTGCGCGCGAAGCCGATGTTCTTCACGTGCCCGAGGTGCATGTCGGTGATCAGCGCGGCTTTCCTGCCTTGCCACGCCGGAGGTAGATTCGGCAAGCTTGATGCTGACGCGGCGAACGCGGGTCCACGCGGCGTTGATCACACCGTACGCGCTAATGGCTGCCGCGATGCCGAACACCACCGCGGCCAGCAAACGGCCATTGATGTTCGCCCCCGCGAGGCGCGCTCCGCCATAAATTACCCAGCATGCGCATGCCGCGAAAAACAGGAAGCTGAGGGCGCCCAGCCAGATAGCGGCCACGGTGTAGAGCCATCGCAAGACGATATTGTTATAGCGAAACGCCAGCAGCGAGGTGGCCAGAAAACTGACCGAGAGAATCGCCAGGGTCAGTTGCAGCGCGGAAACGCCGGGCGGGTCCGGCGCCTGCCAGAAGTAATTCCAAGTCTCATACAGAAAGACATGCCCCAAAAACAACACGGACTGAAAAATGGCGATGAACACAATCAACCTAGATCTCATTCCCTCTTAGATGACACGGAGGAGCCATCGTGTACAAGCGCTTTTTGACCTCTCGCGGCCTATCTCGGCTACAATGCCTGCCGCCCAGGGTACCGGCTCGGGGGCCAGCATCCGCATGCGGCGAAGCGGTGCTGCTCCCAGCGGGACATGCATTGAGTGGTGGCGAGGTGAGTGGATGAGTGGTTGGGTGGCCCGACGGTCTTGGTGTGAGCTGGTAGCCTTGCGTCTTGCGTTCGCGTTGACGGGCCTCGCGCTTGCTTGCGCGGCCCCGATCAGCCAGGCGCAACAGCGGCGCGAGCGTGAACCGAACAGCGCGTATGCTGCGCGCCGCGCAAAACTGGCCGCTGAGGTCGATGCCCCAATTGTGCTCTGGGGCTTCACTGGCCGGGAAGAGTTCATCCGCAGGCTTATGTTTTCGCCCAGGAAGAAAACTTCTACTACTTGACCGGGCACAACGAAGAGGGCGCAGCGCTCATCATTTTGCCTGCCGGAAAGGCAGCCAGCGAGGGAGGCGGCACCGCCACCCGCGAGCGACTTTGGGAACGCCACGCTCTTTCTTCCCGCAAAAGATCCCGCCAAGGAAAAATGGAACGGCATCCGCATGTCGCCGTCCGATCCGGGCATCGAGGCGCGCACCGGCTTCTCCACGGTAAAACCATTCAGCGAACTGCGCGCCAATGTCGAAAGGCTGGCCAAGAGCTACCCTGAGGTTTACACCATCCTTCCGTACGAAACGGAGCTGGGTGGGTATCCGCACGAGAAGCAAGTGGTCGATTGGCTGCAGATTGCGGTGCCGCAACTGAAGCTCAAAGACGTCCGGCAGCAGATTTACGCGCTTCGGCGGATTAAATCACCGGGGGAAATCGGGTTTCTGAAAGAGGCGATCGAGCTTTCGCTCGACGCGCATTTTGAA
The DNA here is from genome assembly GCA_963729285.1 of uncultured Acidobacteriota bacterium. GTDB lineage: Bacteria > Acidobacteriota > Terriglobia > Acidiferrales > UBA7541 > Acidiferrum. The sequence goes on along the minus strand of CAVSNL010000031.1, from coordinate 82,851 downwards.
GCGATGAAGATGATGCGGCCGGGTCTTTACGAATATCAGATCGCCGCGAAAATGGTGGAGGTCCACGCCATGGGCGGCTCGGAAGCGGAGGGTTACGCGCCCATCGTGGGCGCCGGCCCGAATTCCACGGTGCTGCACTACGACAAGCTTTCGCGCAAGATTGCGGACGGAGACATCGTGGTGCTGGATGTAGGCGCGCAGTACTCCGGCTATTCCGCGGACATCACGCGCACGTTGCCCGCGAACGGCAAATTTACGCCGCGGCAACGCGAAATCTACGAGATCGTGCTTGGCGCGCAGAACGCGGCGATCGCCGCGCTGAAGCCCGGCATGGATATGTGCGGCAAGAGCGACAAGAGCGTTTTCAGGATTGCCTACAACTACATCAATTCGCACGGCAAAGATCAGCATGGGAAATCGCTCGGGCAATACTTCATTCACGGCCTTGGTCACAACATCGGACTCAATGTGCACGACCCGGGCGACTACTGCACCCCGTTCGAGCCGGGCATGGTGGTTACCATGGAACCCGGCATCTACATCCCCGAAGAAAATCTCGGCGTGCGCATCGAAGACGACGTGTTGATTACCGCGACCGGCTACAAACTTTTGAGCGAGCGCCTGCCGCGCGATCCCGATGAAATTGAAAAGATCATGGCTGATGCGGCCAAGTTGCGCTCCAAGGACGTCGACAACAAGAAGCACGGCGATTGACCCGCTTGAATGCGGGCCGCTATACTGTTGGTCCGCGCTGGAAGCGGAATTTGCCCCAGCGTGCCTCGAGTCATTCCGCGCGCAGCCGTAAGCAAGTCAACTGGCCGCTAGCAGGAATTTCCGAAACTCAGCACTTTTGACAGGGAGCGGTCGAGCCCGGCGATCCGGGTTCGCAATAAAACATGAGCAGCGTCAAGGCAACACAACTTCGCCCCGGCATGGTTATCCAGCACGAGGGCCAGCTTTATACGGTGTTCAGCACGGATCACCGCACGCCGGGAAACAAGCGCGGGTCGATGCAAACGCGCCTGAAGAATCTGAAATCCGGCACGATGATTGATTACCGGTTCCGCGCGGAAGAATTCGTGGACCGCGCGATTCTGGATTCGGTGGAATTCGAGTACCTCTATAACGAGGGCGATGATTTTCACTTCATGAACACCGAAACTTACGAGCAGATGCACCTTACCCGCGATCTGCTGGGCGAAACCGTCTTCTACCTGATTCCCAATACCGTGGTGAAAGTGGAGTTCTTTGAGGAAAAAGCGATCGGCGTCGATTTGCCCGACACCATGGACCTTAAGGTCATCGAAACCGAACCCACCTTGCAAAAAGCGACAGCCAGTGCGGTGGGAAAGCCTGCGACTCTGGAAACCGGTTTGGTAGTCCAAGTACCGCCGTTCGTCAACGAGGGCGACCGGATCAGGGTCGATACTTCGGAAGCGCGGTACGTGCAGCGCGTGGAATAATTTGGGAAATTTGCGAGTGCAGTTTCGATTTTGTGGCGTACACTTTGACTTCCGCCTCCGCAGCTGAGCTCAGCGCATGCTGAATTCAGAAGAGGCGAAAAGGCGCGACCGAGGCAACTCGATCGCGCCTTCGCTTTTTTCCTGCCGAATTTCCGGCAGCAGTTCCCGGTTAGCGTTGCCAATTCAATGGGTCAGCGCAACACTGGCTAGTCTTCGTTGAATGGCAATTCGGAAAACAAAGCATGCATGTAGCGTTCGGGCGCAGCTACGAACCGGCTCACAAGCTGAAATGGCTGGCTCTCGCGGTAGGTGATTTGATGGACCACGCCGCCATCAAAGGAAAAGATTTGCGCTTCCGGGTATGCCAACAATATGGGGGAATGTGTTGCGATCAGGAATTGGATGTTGTCGTTGTCGGTCACCAGTTCATGAAGCAGGACGAGAAAGCTAAGCTGACGCTGGGGCGATAGCGCCGCCTCAGGCTCGTCCATCAGATAGAAGCCCGAACGAGTGAAGCGATTTTGCAGCAACGAGATAAACGATTCGCCGTGCGATTGGTCGTGGAGGCTCTTGCCGCCGTAGCTGTGCGATGCTCCTAGAGCATCGACGTGACTCGCGACATTGAAAAAACTCTCCGCTCTGAGATAGAAACCAAGGCCAGTTTTCTTTGTAAACGACAGCCTTAAGGCCTTCACCAAAGGCTCTATGGACCTCACACTCGCGGTTGTGTTCGGTGAGAAATTTCTGTTGCCGCCTTCAAGTCCGGATCCATAGTGAGACGCGGTCGCTTCCAACAGCGTGGATTTTCCAGTTCCGTTTTCGCCGACGAAGAAACACACCCGGCTGCCGATCTCAAGGGAGTGCAGCGACCCAATCGCGGGAATGTTAAATGGATAGTCGTTCCACTCGGTCACACGCTGACGAAGCAACGAGATTTCCTTCAGTCGCATCATTTGCAGCGTTTTCCGGAATTATCGGAAATCGACTCCACTAGCAAATTTGCTGGGTTGTTGAGCTGGACTCGAACCGCAATTTACCCTTGTTTTGCGGCCGACTTTCCGAGTGCGGATTCTTCGCCGGCGGGATGGGCGCCGAAGACGCGATCGAAGATGGCGTCCACGCAACGAAGCTGTCGCTGCAAATCGAAAGTGTGCGCGAGCGCGGTAGCATCCATATATTTTGTAATTCGCAGATCGCCTGCTACCTGATGGCGGAAGCTCGAATCGCTTTCCCATGCTGTCATGGCGTTTTCCTGGACGGCTTTGTAGGCTTCGTCGCGAGGCATGCCCTTCTCGACGAGGTCCTGCAATAGCTGACCTGAGTACACCAGGCCATGCGTGGATTCGAGATTGCGCAGCATGCGCTCCGGGAATACGCGCATTTCTCCGATGATGGTCGTCATCTTGGCGAGCATGTAGTCGACGAGGATTGTGGAATCCGGCAGGATTACGCGCTCGACCGAACTGTGCGAGATGTCTCGCTCGTGCCAGAGGGCCACGTTCTCGTAGGCAGCCAGCATGTTGGAACGCACCAGGCGCGCCAGTCCACTAACTTGTTCGCAGGTGACCGGGTTCCGTTTGTGGGGCATTACGGAACTTCCACGCTGCTCTCCGTAGAACGGCTCCTCGGCTTCGCGCACTTCGGTGCGCTGGAGGTGGCGGATTTCCACTGCGATTCTTTCGAGCGTGGCGGCAATCAGCGCCAGGGAGCTGAGGTACTGCGCGTGAAGATCGCGCTGAATCACCTGCGAGGCCACCGGCGTAACCGCAAGTCCCAGGCGCTTACAGATCTTCGCTTCCACCTCTGGGCCGAGATGCGAGGCGTTCCCAACGGCGCCGGAAATCTTGCCGACGGCCATCTGGGTTGCGGCATCGCGAAAGCGCTTGATGTTGCGCTGGTTCTCCGCGAACCAGTTGGCGATCTTCAGGCCAAAGGTAATCGGCTCGGCGTGAATGCCGTGGGTGCGGCCGATTTGTGGCGTGCTGCGAAACTGGTGAGCGCGAAGGTCGAGGATCTCGGCGAAAAGCACCAGGTCGCGCTCGATCAAATGGGACGCGTCGCGAATCAGCAAGGCCTGCGCGGTGTCCACAACGTCGTTGGAGGTCAACCCGTAATGCAGCCAGCGCGCCGCTGAGGGATCACCGATGGATTCGCCGACGGCCATAGTGAACGCGATAATGTCGTGCTTTACATGGGATTCGATTTCGTTGATGCGCGCGGCATCGGCCTTGGCGCGCGATCGCAAGGCGACGGCCGTTTCCTTGGGCAGCAGGCCCGCTTCGGCCAGCGTGTCGGTCGCGGCAAGCTCGACCTCCAGCCATTTCGCGTACTTGTTGGCGTCGGTCCAGATGCGGCCCATTTCCGGGCGGGTATATCGTGGAATCAAAACCAACCCCCTGCTGAAAATTGGTGCAACCGCTCACTTCCAGAGTGTCATCATACCGCAGGAGACGCGTTTTCGACCTGCGCCGCCGGTGATTATCTGTCTTGATCAGCTTGATTACCTATCCCAGCGTCGCGCGTCTGGGATAGAGTGCAGCACGCAAAGCGCCGAAGGTTTGAGCAGCGCCATTTCGTCGTAAGAGTTTAGGGAGTTGAGCGATGTTGAAAGCTCGCTGGCTCAGCGATTTTGCCGACGACCTGCGGTTTGGCCTGCGCACCCTGCGCAAGAGCCCCGGATTCACGGCCATCGCGGTCATCACGCTGGCCCTCGGCATCGGTGCGAACACCGCTATCTTCAGCGTCGTCGAAAACGTGCTCCTGCGGCCCCTCCCTTACAACCATCCGGAATCGCTGGTCGAAATCAAGAACACTTACCCGGGATTTCAAGCCGTCGGAATATCCCCGGGCGACTACGCCGATTTCCATCGCGAAGCCAAGAGTTTTTCGGCCATGGGCGCGTATGGAGAAGTGTCGCAAGGTTTCAACCTGACTGGCGCCGGCGAGCCCGAGCGCATTCAGGCCAGCATCGCTACCTCCGATCTGTTCTCGATGCTTGGTATTCGAGCCGTCGTTGGGCGTACGTTTTTACCCGAGGAAGACAAGGCCGAGGGACCCGCGGTGGTGTTGTTGAGCCATCGCTACTGGCAGCAACGTTTTGGAGCGGATCCAACGGTCGTCGAGCGGGAAATTTTGCTGGATGGCCAGAAATACCGCGTCGTCGGCGTTTTGCCAGAGACATTCCAAATTCAACGGACGATGGATTTATGGTTGCCTATCAACCGCTATCCGGGACCGCTGGACGACCACATTCACCATGGAATCGTGGCGCTGGCAAGGCTTAAGCCTGGTGCGACTTTGTCGCAAGCCGGCGCCGAAATCGCGACCCTCAACCGGCGGGAAGGCGCCGCCTATCCCGATTCGCACGCGAGTTGGGGAACGATCGTACACGCCATGGAGGATCCTTCCGCCACCCAGATGCGTGCGACCTTGTTGGTGCTTTTCGCGGCGGTGGGACTCGTGCTGCTGATCGCCTGTGCCAACATCGCGAACCTGCTCTTGGCGCGTAACGCGGCGCGTGAGCGAGAGATGGCTCTGCGAACCGCTCTCGGCGCGGCATCCGGTCGGCTGGTTCGGCAGCTGTTGACGGAAAGCTTACTGCTCTCTTTGTGCGGCGGCGCCGCGGGATTGCTGCTGGCTTCGGCGGGAATCCAGGCGTTGGGAGCTCTCGCGCCCGCCGAACTCTCGCTCATTCGGGAGACACACATCGACGTTCCACGTGCTGACCTTCACGATTAGCATCTGTCTCGCAGCAGGAATTCTTTGCGGCTTGCTGCCGGCGGTGCGCGCACGAATTCGCGACCTGAATGGCATCCTGAAGCAAGGAGGAAAAGGCGCCAGCGCGCCCGGCAGCCACCGTGTCCACAACACTCTGGTCGTTGCTGAAATCGCGCTTGCCTTGGTTCCTTTGATTGGCGCGGGCCTTCTGCTGCAAAGTTTTCGCCGGCTGCTGGACGTTGCGCCAGGATTTCAGACCGACCATGTGCTCAGCCTGCAGATTACGCAAGCCGAGATTCCTCCAGCCGAGGCTGACAGCCTCACCGACAAACAACAATTGGAACTTGGCAAGAAGCAGTCGCTGCAATTCGATCAAATCGTTCAGCGCGTCAGCGCGTTGCCCGGCGTGAAATCGGCGGGAGGTATATCCACCTTGCCGCTAGGCACCGAGATGCGTGAGGCTTCGCGATTCCTAATTGAAGGACAGCCTATTCTCGACGCACGGAGTCCGGCCAGTGGCGCAAACCCGCGTCGTGACCCCGGAATATTTCGCGACCGTCGGCATTCCCCTGCAAAAAGGCCGCCTGCTGACGCGAGATGACTGGTCCCTTCAGGACAAGATCGTGATCAATGAGACGATGGCGCGCCGATTCTTTCCCAACGAGGAACCCATCGGGCATCGCGTGAATTTCTGCTCCCTCGATCCCAAGCCGTGCTGGTATTCGATCGTAGGGATTGTCGGAAACGTGCACCAATTTGGGTTGGACGCTGGTCCCACCTACGACGCGTATTTTACCGGCGGCTGGACCCGCCACCTGTTGATCCGCACGGCGTCCGATCCCGCGTCGATCGCGCCCGCGGTTACCGAGGTTGTGCACCAGATCGATCCCAGCTTGCCTGTTACCGAACTCACCACACTCGACGGATTGCTTTCGCGCTCGGTCTCGCCGCGCCGATTCTCGGCTATCCTGATCGGCGTCCTGGCAGGTGCTGGCGCTGGTGCTGTCCGCCGTGGGCATCTACGGCGTGATGAGCTACACGGTGGGCCAGCGCACCCAAGAGATCGGCATCCGCATGGCGCTGGGAGCCCAACCGCAAAATATGCTCGCACTGGTTCTAGGCCGCGGCGTCGGCCTGGCTCTAGCTGGGATTCCAGCTGGCATGTTCGGCGCCCTGGCCCTAACCCGCTTCCTGTCGAGCCTTCTGTTCGGAGTGCGACCTACAGACCCGCTGACCTTCGCGGGGGTGGCGGCTCTTCTGTTGCTGGTCGCGCTGGCGGCCTGCTACATACCCGCTCGGCGCGCGATGAAGGTCGATCCCATGGTGGCCCTGCGCTACGAATAGGGGAATGCGTCCGCCGGCGGCAGACCATCTCCGGCTCGGAAGGTGTACAGCCCAGAAGCCACAGCCAGGAATGGCTGTGCCACTTAGATAGAGCCCCTCCTGTTCCTGATAAAACAAACCTAACCGCAAGCCTGAAAACCTGTCTAATGAAGCGGATGAGGCAGAGCGTCGAGACCACTGGGGACAGTGATGCCATCGCCGTCGAGCAAACGCTCGCGGGCGATCGCGACGCTTTCCGCATTTTGGTCGAGCGCCACAGCCGTAACGTGTTCCGCCTCGCCTATCGCATGACCGGCAATCAGCACGACGCGGAAGAGGTAGTACAGGAGGCTTTCTTGCGGGCGTATCAGAAGCTCGGCCAGTTTGCGGCGCGCGCCAATTTTGGAACATGGGTGTATCGCATCGCGGCCAACTATGCGATCGACCGGATGCGCCAGCGCAAAAGCGAAGACGCGCAGCGAGAACCCGCAGGCAGACCATCGGAGGACGGAATCGAACGAGACCCAGCGAGCTTGGTGCCGGATGCGGCGCCATCGCCGGAACGCCTGGCGCAAAGCGAGCAGTTGGCCGTCCATATGCGGCGCGCGCTGAATGAGTTGACTCCGGCCGAACGCACGGCTTTTGTGATGCGCCACTGGGGCGGCTCGGGAATCGAAGAAATTGCCGAGGCGCTGAAGTCGAGTTCCAGCGCGGCGAAGAACACCGTGTTTCGGTCCGTGCAAAAACTGCGGCGCTCGCTGGAACCGTTTCGTGGAGCGCCGAGGGCAAGCGAAGGCCATGGGAACAGAACTATGAAACACCCGAATGAGGAAGAGTTGATCGCATACCACGGCGGCGAGGTTTTACGGCGTGACGCGATCGCGAAGCATTTGACGGATTGTCCGGAATGTCGCGCGGAACTCGAGCGCATCGACGCGGTTCTTGCGGCGCTGAGTAGCATGCCGATTCCGGATCCGGGCGACGACTATGGCGAGCGCGTTTGGCGGCAAATCGCTCCACGACTTCCGGAGCGGCGAATGCCCTGGTGGAAATTTGCCACAGGTCGCGGCCTGACGGCTGGCTGGTTTACGCCGCGCCGTTGGGCGGCGGTGGGCGCAATCGCAGCGGTGGTCATCGTTGCGTTTCTGGCAGGGCGTGTGACGAAGCGAGCCACCCCGGAGCCGACCGCGGCCGATGTAAGCGCAGGCAATGTGCGCGAGCGCGTTTTGATCATGGCCGTCGGCGAGCACCTGGGCCGCTCGGAAATGGTCCTCGTGGACCTGGCGAACGCCGAACCGCTCGACGCGAAGCAAAAACAGGTGAACATTTCCGCCGAACAGCGGCGCGCCGAAGACTTGCTGGAAGAAAACCGCTTGTATCGACAAACGGCGTTGGAACAAGGCGATACGGGGCTTGCCAACATCCTGGATGAACTCGAACGCGTGCTGCTCGACGTCGCTCACAGCCCCCAAGAGGTCACCCCGGCGCAACTGGACACCATTCGCCAGCGCATCGATACGCGCGGAATTTTGTTCAAGGTGCGCGTGGTCGGCAAGGAATTGCAGCAGCGCGAGGAGACCTCGGCACCCGTTACGAAGCCAGACGGATCGACGAAGCAGGAGAGGAACAAGACATGAACGTTGTTGAGATTGCGCAGATTGAATGGATGCGGCGACCCTCGCCGGTTCGCTCGAAGATCACGATCTTCCGAAACGCGACGTACTTCGCGCTCGCAGCGTTGCTGCTGGCGCCGGCTTCCGCACGAGCACGCACGGACGCAAACGCGCCGGACGTAGGCTTCCCAACCGCGGCACAAGCGGCTGCGCATGAACAAGAACAGAGTAGCGGCGACAAACAAGATCAAGATCAAGAAAAACGAGATCGCGAACAGGAAGCACGCGATCGCGAACAAGAGAAACGGGATCGCGAGCAGGAGAAACGCGACCGCGAACAGGAACGTATCGAGCGCAACTCCGAACTGTACGACGATGGCCGCGAGGCTCTCGACGAAGACCGCTACGACAAGGCCGAATCGAAATTCGAGGAACTTGCCGCTCTCAACGGGCCGCAAACCGACGCCGCACTCTATTGGAAAGCGTATGCGGAGAATCGTCTCGGCAAGCGCGATACCGCGCTGGCGACGATCGCGGACCTGAAACACCGCTTTCCGCAAAGCCGCTGGCTGAAGGACGCCAGTGCCCTGGAGATCGACGTACGGCAGCGAGCCGGCCAACCGGCGCATCCGGAGTCGCAAAGCGACGACGACCTGAAAATGCTTGCTATCCAGGGACTGATGAACAGCGATCCGGAACGCGCCATGCCGCTGCTGGAAAAAGTCCTGAACGGCACAGCCACGCCGCGCGAGAAATCCAAAGCGCTGTTTGTCATTGCGCAAAGTGGCTCGCCGCAAGCGCGAGAAATCCTGGGGCGCATCGCGAGCGGGCAGAGTAATCCCGAACTGCAGCGGAAAGCAGTGGAATATCTTGGAATGTTCGGAGGCGGCGAGTCGCGGAAGACGCTGGCCGACGTCTACGCGAAAACCAGCGATGAATCCGTAAAGCGCGCGATTCTGAAGAGCTACATGATTTCCGGCGACAAAGCGGATTTGTTTGCGGCGGCGAAAAGCGAAAAGGATGTGACACTGCGACGCGAAGCCATCCGCCAGTTGGGCTTAGTCCACGGGGTCGACGAATTGCAGCAGCTCTACCAGAAAGAAAGCTCAACGGAAGTGAAGCGCGAGATCCTGCAGGCGTTTTTTCTGGCGGGAGACTCGCACCGGCTGGCCGAAGCGGCGCGAAGCGAGAAAGATCCTGAGTTGCGGCGCGCGGCAGTGCGCAATCTGGGTCTAATCAACTCGACTGACTCCGCGAACGCGCTGCAATCGATTTACAGCAAAGAAACCGATCGCGATGTGCGCAAAGAAGTGCTGAACGCCTATTTCATTCAGGGGAATGCATCTGGACTCGTGAGCATCGCGCGGGGTGAAAAGGATCCGGAACTCAAGAAGGAAGCGGTTTCCAAGCTGGCGCTGATGCACAACAAGGAAGCCACGGATTATCTGATGGAAATTCTGCAAAAGTGAGGAACGCGATGAGCACTGCATCGATCGCATTTCGTACCGGCATGGCGGTGATCCTAACTGGCGGCTCTCCTGGCGATGATGGCTGCGGGCAACGCAAACGCAGCACCGCCACCATCCCAGGCGAGCGACACTCCAAATGTGCAAAATGCGCGCCTGGAGACGCGGGCGCTGGCAGAGTCGCTGGCAGCCGAATTAAAAACCTTCGAGGCACAATCGGCGCAACCTCGATGGATCGGCTACAGCGTTCCTCAAATCGCCGGCGATCGCGAAGTCTGCTGCGCCGGCTCGAATGGAAATTGGAATCAGGATTGCGGTCTGTGCCGCCTGGAAAGCAGCGACCACGGCGTCAACATGAATTCGCGCGACGCTTCCGTGAATCTCGAAGCGCCCCGCGCCATCGCGATTTTATTTCGCGCGGAAAACAAGAGAATCATGAAGATTCGCCTGGTTTCCGCGGAATGCACCGTAGACGCTGGCGGCCTCCCGTTTGTGTGGCTCACCGGCGTGAAGCCCGCGGACAGCGTCGCGTTCCTCGCCAACTATGTGCGCAGCGAGAACTTTAACGATAGCGACGACAGGAAACTCGGGCGCGAATCGCTTACCGCGATCGCGCTCCATGCCGACGAATCCGCCGACCGCGCCCTCGAATCTTTCGTGCGGCCGGCCGAACGCGAAGAGTTGCGCAAGCAAACAGCATTCTGGCTCGGCGAAGCGCGCGGCAAGGCCGGGCTCGCGACGTTGCAACAAATGGCCAAGAGCGACCCCAGCACGGAAGTTCGCGCGCATGTCACCTTCGCGCTTTCCGTAAGCCGCGAGCCTGCTGCCGTGGACGAAATGATTCGCATGGCCAAGGATGACGAAAGCAGTCACGTGCGCGGGCAAGCGCTGTTCTGGCTGGCGCAAAAAGCCGGAAAGAAAGCGGCGGCGACGATTACCGGCGCCATCGAAAACGATCCCGACACCGAAGTAAAGAAGAAAGCGGTCTTCGCGCTAAGCCAGATGCCGAAAGATGAAGGCGTGCCGAAACTGATCGAGGTCGCGCAGACCAATCGCAATCCCGCGGTGCGCAAGCAAGCGATGTTCTGGCTGGGCCAGTCGAAGGACCCGCGGGCGCTCGCGTTTTTCGAGAAGGTCCTGTCGCAGTGAATGTTCCTCCGCGCACCTCGGCGCTCTCAGCGTCTCTGCGTTAGCTTTTCTTTCTTTGGCCAGTTCCAGAGCCACGTCTAGCGCAACAAATCCTCGAGCTGGATGCGCGCATCGGTCTTCGCATCGCGGTATTTCACGATCACCGCGGCTTGCAGCGACAATCCGTGCATCTTGCCAAACGCGTGCGACACCGCGCGCGAGCCCGGTACGACGATAGCCTCCTCGGGAATCACCAGCGGCTCGTCGTCCGTCGCATTGTAGACTGCCTTTCTCACCAGATCGTAGACCGGAATCGACCGATTCAGTATTGTGCCGGTGCCAAGAACCGCACGGCGCTTCACGACCGTGCCTTCGTACACCCCCGAATTCCCGCCCACCAGGACCTCGTCTTCGATAATCACCGGCAGCGCGCCAACCGGTTCCAGCACGCCCCCGATCTGCGACCGCCGCCGAAATGTGGCAGTTGCGCCCGATCTGCGCGCAGCTCCCGACCAGCGCGTGCGAATCGATCATCGTGCCTTCGCCGACGTACGCGCCGACGTTGACGAACATTGGCGGCATGCACACGACGCCGCGGCCGATGAAGCTCCCGTCGCGAATGCTCGAACCACCCGGCACGATGCGAACGCCGTCAGCAATGCCCGATCGCGCGCAACGGGTACGTGGATTTGTCGATGAAGCGCTGTTGCGCCGCGCCGGTCACGGCGCCACCCGCCGATTCGCCTGCCGACCGATCGACGGACATGTCCACGATGGAGCCCATGCGAAAGCCGAGCAAAATCCCCTTCTTCACCCAGCCGTTTACGCGCCACCCCGTTTTTGCCGCCGGATCAGGCTCGGCCGCGCGCACCTCGCCGCGATTCAGCGCGTCCTTGAACTCGCCAAACAGCCGGAAATGTTCTTCGCTGTATTGCGCCGGCGGCTCGTCAAACAGCCGCTCAATTTGCGACGGCAGCATGCACTCTCTCGGCAAGTCCCAGAGAAGCGAGCACGTCGCGCACGCGCGCCAGATTTTCCGCCTTCGGCGCCACCAGCGGCAGCCGCCAGCAAGGTCCGAGCAAGCCCATTTCCGCCATCGCCGCCTTCACCGGAATCGGATTCGACTCCACGAAATTGACCTCCATCAACGAATGGAATCGCCGGTGAATCTCGCGAGCGCCGGAGATGTTCCCCTGCATGGCGAGGCGTACGAGCTGCGTCATCTCCGCTGGAATCTCATTGGACACCACGGAAATGACCCCGCGCCCCCCAAGCGCGATCAGCGGCAGCGTGATGGCGTCATCGCCGGAAAGCACGATGAATTCGTCCGGAACGATATTCAGAATCGCCGCCATCTGCCCGATGCTGCCAGAGGCTTCCTTGATGCCGATGATGTTCTCGATTCCCGCGAGACGCCTCACCGTGGCGGGCTCGATGTTTACGCCCGTGCGTCCTTGCACGCTGTACAAAATGATCGGCAGCGACACGGCGTTCGCGATCGCGCGATAGTGTTGATACAAGCCTTCCTGCGTCGGCTTGTTGTAGTACGGCGTCACGGAAAGAATGCCGTCAGCACCGATCGCGGCAAGTTCGCGCGCCAGCGCAATCACTTCGGCGGTGTTGTAGCCGCCCGCGCCGGCCAGCACCGGCACCCTTCCCTTTGCCAGCTCCACGGTGATTTCGACGACGCGCAAATGCTCTTCGTGCGTGAGCGTTGGGCTCTCGCCGGTCGTTCCGCAAGGCACCAGGAAATCGATCCCCGCGTCGATCTGCCGCAAATTAAATTTCGCAGCGTGGGCTCGTCGAGCGAACCATCGCCGCGAAAGGGTGTAACCATCGCCGTACCGCATCCTGTAAACATTTTGTTTCTCCTCCCTGTAGCCGCGGTCTCCGAGACCGCGGGGTTTAGATGACCACCGTCACAGTCATAACGACATCGTCGCTCGCCTCTCACTCTTTAGCCCCTCACCCAACTCCGCAAGAATTTCGCGAAACTCAAACAAGCCTTTCTTCCCCGCTACCCACCGCGCCGCTTGCAACGCGCCCCGCGCAAATCCGTCGCGGCTGCGAGCCGTATGCCGCAACGTGATCGTGTCGGCCAACGAATCAAACCCAATCTCGTGCGTCCCGGGATGCGCGCCCGCTCGATTGGAGCTCAACTCAATCGCACGCGCATACCCTCCGGCGCGCATCTCTTCCGCCAACTTGCGCAGGGTGCCCGACGGCGCATCCTTTTTTGCCGAGTGATGTATTTCCCAGCCCCACGCGGCGTACTCCTGCTGCGAGGCGAAGAGCGCCGCGGTGTAAGCCACCGCCTGGATGAAAAGACTCACGCCGACGGAAAAATTAGGAGCCCACACCACCCCGGTACCACTTTGCGTAACCGCCTCGCGCACCGCCGGAAGATGTTCCAGCCAACCGGTCGTGCCGACTGCCGCGTTTACTCCGGCGGCGGCCAGCCGCCGAATGTTTCCCGCGGCGACGTGCGGCGTGGAGAATTCCACCGCGACATCCACGCCCTGCAAGGCTCCGCGCGTCAACCCGCCGCCGCCCGCATTGTTCTTGCTATCGAATTTCGCGCGCACGTCGAAACCGTATTCGGGCGCCAAGCTGCTCGATCAGCGCCCCATCTTTCCGTACCCCACGATCGCAAGCCCCAGCGTCATGCCCGCCCCTGCCCTTCCGCCACCCGCTCCTCCGATAGAAGCTGCGTCACCATCCGCGCGTAAATCTCCACCGCCTCCAGCAATTCTTTTTTCGAGATTCGCTCTTCCGCGGTGTGCGCCACGTGAATGCTGCCCGGTCCGATGAGAAAGGGCTTGCCCCACGCTTCACCCAACGCCGGAATGTCGGTCGTGAAGGCCACGGCGGTAGTTGGCAAGCCGTCGAAGCCCGTCAACCGAATCGCGGGAGTATGCAAGACTTCGCGCGCTTCCGCGCGGCCCGCGGCAACGGCGGCGACCGCCTCGCGAAGCTGCGCGGGATCGCCGACGGTGCGGAACATGATCTCGGCATGCGCCTCGTCCGCAACGACATTAGGCGCGCGGCCGCCGGAAATCGTGCCGACGTTCAGGGTGCTGGGACCGAGCATGGCGTCCTGCGGCAACGGAATTTGCCGAATGTCCTGCAGCACATCGAGAAGGGTGTGAATCGCGGAGTGGCCGAGTTCGGGATAAGCGGAGTGCGCCAGCTTGCCGCGCGCAATGACCTCGAAGCGCAACGCTCCTTTCGAGCCGAGCGCGATGCGATTGTCCGTGGGCTCGCCGTTGATCAGGAAGCGCGACCCGCGCGGGTCAGCGGCGGCAGCTTTCGCGCCCGCGGAATTGCGCTCTTCGCCGACGAGGAACAGCAATGCGAAATTTCGCGTGCCCGCGGCGAGCAATTTTTCGGCGGACGCGACCATGGCGGCGATGATGCCCTTGGCGTCGCAGGACCCACGGCCCCACAAGAACTCCGCATCTTCGCTGGAGGCGAAAAATGGCGGCACGGTGTCCATGTGCGTGGACAGCGTCACGATCGGGTCGCCCCAGCGGACGAAAATATTGTCGCGCTGCGGCGCCACGGGAATACGCTCGATGCGACCTCGTGGCGCGAAGCCAGCGCGGACAGGTGCGTGAACAGGAAGTCGCCAACCTGCTTCTCGTTGTTGGTCACCGACTCGATGTCCACGAGCGCGCGCGTGAGTTCGAAAAGATTCATTTCCACCGAATTTTCTGACCGTCAAATTTTTAGGAGGAAGCGAAAAGAAAGGAAGGAACCGCGAGGGAAAAACTCGGGCTGCTGCCTCTCGATAGCGCTTCATCCACGAACTACAACAACTGGATGACAGTGGTCAGGCCTTAGCCCTGACCCCCAACCGCCGCGGTTTCAGCTACCGCAACGATTTCGGCGGAGAGAACAACGCCCCTTTCGCTCAGGCATCCGAAGCTGCTCGGAAAAACTAGCCCAGCTACTCATGGCCTCCGCACCTCTACCAAGAACAATTCGAGTCTAGGGACACCGGGCGCGGTGTCAACGGAGTTTTCTTGGCTAACGCAGCTTCAAAGGCAGGATTCAACACAGAGGTCACAAAGGCTGGAGCACAGAGGTCACGCAGACATCTCAACGGGCGGAGGATTCTCCGTGATCTCTGTGCTCCGAACTCCGTGTCCTCTGTGTTAAATCTTTTGTCGTTTACAGCTCAAGCGGTCTTCATAGGCGTACGCCTGCGTGGCGACGAGGAGTTCACCGCGCGAAGGCGCATTCGGCGGGACGGCGGCGCAACGCTTCTTCCGCCGAAATCCGCGCCACGTCGGGATTGTTATTCTCCAGTGAGAGTGCGCAAGGACCAGGTAGCGAGCCCGCGCGTCGAAGCCGTCGGGATCGGCGAGATATTCGCTGACCGCGTGATTCGAAAGATGCCCGGTGCGGCTGAGCACGCGCTGCTTCACGACCCACGGATACGGGCCGACCTTGAGCATGTCGAGATCGTGATTCGATTCCAGCATCAGGCAATCGGCATCGCGCAAATGCACCTTGACCAGCTCCGGCATGTAACCCAGATCCGTCACCAGCGCCATCTTTACGCCGGCGGTGCGAAACGTAAAGCCGATAGGATCGGCCGCATCGTGAGGAATCGCGAACGCATGCACTTCAATATCGCCGACGCAAAAGCGCTGCCCTGTGTGAATGGTCTCGACGCCGCGCAAGCGTTTGCCAAGCCGGTCGGGCAGAGCGCGATGCAGCGCGTCCATGGTTTGCTCGGTGACATACAGCGGCGCCTTCCACATGCCCAGCATTTGCGGCAGGCCGTTGCAATGATCGCTGTGTTCGTGGGTGATCAGGATGCCGTCGAGGTGCTCGACGTCTTTTTCGATGGCGGCGAGCCGCGCCAGCGTTTCGCGTTTGCCGAGTCCGGCGTCAATGAGGAGGCGGGTATGCTCTGTCTCGAGTAGGGTGATGTTGCCCGAGCTGCCGGACGCCAGAATGGTAACCCGCAAGCCGATCGCTTCCCCCTCAGTGTGAAGCAAGCTCAGCGCAGCACAATGCTGCACCGAATTTCATGCATCATCGCAGAGCGGCAACGGAGCGTCAATGCAGAAGATGAAAAGTTGTCGTAAATTTCGACCTGAATGGTTTCGCCAGAAGCTAGCAGGCCAAGCGGGAGCGGTCGAGGGTGAAGCCGTTGAGGGGGCCAAGAGCAGTTACGGCGATTTGCTCGGACGAAAGAATTCGCGGGCGATCGACTGGATCTCTTCGCGGGTCACGGTTTCGATGCCGGCGAGGATTTCGTCGAGCGAATAGAAGCGGCGGAAGTAGAGTTCCTGGCGCGCGAGATTGGACATGCGCGCGCTGGTGGACTCCAGCGAAAGCATCAGCGAGCCCTTGAGGTGATTCTTGGCGCGCAGCAATTCTTCTTCGGTGACCAGCGCGTCTTTCAGCTCGCGAAATTCCTGGATCACCAGGTCGATCACCTGGCCGACGGTCTCTTTCGCGGTGCCGGCGTAGACGGTCATCATGCCCGCGTCGGAGTACGGGGTAAGCTCGCTGAAAACCGCGTAGGCCAATCCCTGTTTTTCGCGAATATTCTGGAACAGGCGCGAAGACATCCCGCCGCCCAGTAGATTGTTCATCACCGCGACCGCGAACCGCCGCTCGTCCGCCAGCGGCACCGACGGCACGCCGATGCACACGTGCACCTGTTCCAGCTCGCGCTTGGATTCGATGTGGATGGGCGCGTGCGTCGATGGCGCGTCGTGTGCCTCCGGATCGCCGGACGGACTCAGGCTGCCGAATTCGCGTTCGACCAATTCCAGCACCTGCTCGTGTTTCACATTCCCGGCCGCCGAAAGCACCAGGCGGTCCGGCGCGAACCAATGTTGAAAGCGCTGGCGCAACGCATCCCGATTGAATTTCTTCACCGTTTCCGGCGTCCCCAGAATCGGCCGGCCCAGCGGATGCTCCGGCCAGAACCCGCGCGTAAAGATCTCGTGCAGCAGATATTCCGGATTGTCCAGGTCCATCTTGATCTCTTCGAGAACCACCTGGCGCTCTTTCTTGACGTCCTCGGAATCGAATTTCGGGCGCAGGACGAGATCGGCGATGACGTCGAAAGCAATGGGCAGGTGTTCGTCGAGCACTTTGGCGTTGAAGCAGATTTGTTCTTTCGAGGTGAAGGCGTCGAGCATCCCGCCGACCGAATCCATCTCGCGCGCAATCGCTTCCGCGGAGCGCCGCTCGGTGCCCTTGAAAACCATGTGCTCCATGAAGTGCGCGAGGCCGTTCTCTTCCTGCACTTCCCGCCGCGAGCCATTGCGAATCCACACGCCAACGGAAACCGAGCGCACGTGCGACATCGTCTCGGTCAGCACCACGAGACCATTGGGCAGTACGCGTTTCTGGATGTCGCGCGCTTCGGTCGCCATCTTAGAATTGTGACACAGGCTGGGTGAAAGGAGAAATAGAAGTGAAAAGTAATCTAACTGCTTGGGAGACAGAGATTTACAGTCGCGCGCGAGCTTAAATCAGTTTCTCGTCCGGATTCAATTTGCCGAATTCGCTGGTGTAATGCAGCGGAACGTCGGCGTAGGTGCCTTTTTCGCGCTGGTAAACTTCGCAAATCTCGAACGGTTTGGAATAGACGTGGATGCTAACGGCGCGCTGCTTGAACTCCGGAAGATTAAGCACCTGATGCACGGGCTCCAGCGGGTTGACGTAGGCCGGATGCGCGGCGTCCATGTCGTAGATGTCGGTCGGCAGAATGTGACACGTGCCCAGCGCCGCGTCGCGCTCGTTGACGCGGAAATTCTGGACGCGCAGGCGGCCAATGGGCGCGGACATCCAGCAATTCTGGTCGCGATGATTGTGAATGCGGCTGGCCTGGCCGATCTCCCAGCAGATGGTCATGCACTCGAAGACCTCGTTCTTGAAAATGAGATTGCGGGTGTAGTTGCCCTTCGAGAAAAAGAGATATTTGTCGAGCGTTTCGGGCGGACCAGCGTGAGCGAGGATGTAGTCCTGCACGTTTTGCAGCGTGAATTCAGGCTCGGGGATGGCGGCGAGACCCTTCACCCAATCGGCGATGGTCAGTTGCTCCGTGGTCAATTGCTTCTGCATGGCGCGCCTCCGAACGGCAATCCGGAGATCAGGGGGATTGCCAAGGAATTATAGCGCGCTTTCTGGAGGAAAGAGCCACCCATAGGCATGGGCGCTGAAAGAAGTAAGGACGCAATGAGGTAACGAAGTAAAGAAAAGCGAAACTTGGTAATCTGTTAGCGTAGGCGAGGCGCGGAGAACGCTTGCCGCCGACAAGCATGGCGAACAGCATGGCTGATTCATGATCGAACTTCTCGGCAAATCGAAAGCGGAACTCACGGAATTCTGCGTGGGGCTGGGCGAGCCTGCGTATCGCGGCGCGCAGCTTTATCACGCGCTATACGTCGAGCGAATCTTCGACATTGCGTCGATGACCACTTTGCCCGCGGCGTTGCGCGAGCGATTGGCGAACGAGGCGCGTGTGACCTTGCCGATCGTGCGGCAGCGCTACGTGTCGCAGGATGGCTCGGTGCGCTATTTGTTTGCGCTGCCCGTCGGCGAAGACAAGGCCACGGCTCGCGCCGCGTCTGTCGAAGCGGTCTTCATGCCCAGCGAGGGCCGGCAGACGATTTGCATTTCCACGCAGGCGGGTTGCGCGGTGGATTGCCAGTTCTGCCTGACCGCGCAGCTCGGCTTGATTCGCAATTTGACGCCGGGCGAAATTGTGGCCCAGGTGCTGCTCCCCCTGGAAGAACACCAGGCGGTGCTGACACCGAATACCAACATCGTGCTGATGGGGCAAGGCGAGCCCCTGTTGAATTTCGATTCCGTGATGGCGGCGCTCCGAATTCTGCTCGATCCAAAAGCCGTCGCGATTTCCCCGAAACATGCAACGCTCTCGACCAGCGGAATCGTCCCGGGCATCGAGCGCCTCAGCAAGGAAGAAGTGCGGCCGGGCCTGGCGATTTCGTTGAACGCCTCCAACGACGAGCAGCGCAACACGCTCATGCCCATCAACCGGAAATATCCGCTGGCGGCACTGATGAAGGCTTGCCGGGAATATCCGCTGCGCGCGTGGGAATACCTGATGTTCGAATACGTGATGCTGGGCGGCGTAAACGATTCGCTGGCCGATGCCCGCCGCGTAGTGAAACTGCTGGCGCCGTTGCAAGCGGCCAAAGTCAATCTGATTCCCTGGAATCCCGGCGCGCTGCCGTATCACGAATCGCCGCCCGAAGTCATCGACGCTTTCCAGAAGCTGCTGATCGAGCGCGGCATTCCCACCTTCGTGCGCCACTCCCGCGGCCGCGACGTCATGGCCGCTTGCGGGCAGCTGGCGTTGAACGAAATCAGCGCCTCGCCTCTCGCCGTTCTCCCTTGAAGAAATCGCCGCGAATTGTAACCGTCGTCCCGATCTATCCCTGAATCCATCGCAACGCGAAGATCTTGTAGCCGCCCTCGCCGAGAGGGCGGGGTTTAGATGTCACACAAATGCGACCTCCACAAGATTGCACACTTCGCGCCTCATGCACGGATACCGACGACACCCATCAGCCGCCCGCTAGCCGCTCCCTCTTTGCGATAGCTGAACAAGCGATCCACGTCGCACGAAGTACAAAGTTCCGTAACGAAGATGTTTTCCTCGCGAACACCGGCTTCCACAAGCTGCGCCCGGTTCGCTTTCTTCAAATCGAGCAGCACCTTGTTTGGCGGCGGTTGATGCCCAGGCGGCATCATGTTCAACCATTGCAGCGGGTTGGGCTCATCGCCGGTACGCAGTTCATCGAAAAAGTCGGAGGCGTTGGCAAATTTCGCGGCGAACGCGGCCCGCCACCTCCGTGCCCACTTCGTAGCAGCAGCCGCCAATGGTCGGTCCGATCGCCGCCAGCAGATCCTGCGGACGACACCCGAACTCCATCTGCATCTGCCCGACAGTTTTTGTGACGATGCGCGCCAGCGTCCCTCGCCACCCCGCGTGAATTGCCGCGACCACGCGCTTCTTGGGATCGACCACCAGCACCGGAGCGCAGTCGGCGGTGCGCACTCCCAGTAACAAACCAGGCCTGCTTTGTAACAGAGGCATCGCCTTTGCACTGCTTCGGCGGCGCGGACTTAAAGCAACGCACCACGTCGGAATGGATCTGGTGCAACGATACGAGCGTGTCGTCCGCGGCACCAAGCGCCGCTTGAAATCTGCGCTTGTTCTCCTCCACGTTTTCGCGCGTGTCCCATTCCACCGCGCCGAGGTTCAGCACTTTTTCGCCACCTGCGTCGCTTACGCCGCCGGAGCGCGTGCTGAAGCCATGAACCAGCCACGGAATTTTCGTAAACGCGGGAACCTGCAACACGGTGACGCCGCGCAGCTTCCGTTCCGCCCACGCTTTCTCTCGCGGGCGCACCGGTGCCCGTTTGCGAATGCGGCGCTTCTTGGACGAGGTCTTCGCGGTAGCCACGGCCTACCAGTATAATCGCAGTTCGCGCAGACACACGTTGTAGCGGCCGCCGACCGTGGCGGGCGCCTTTTGTTTGGAGGTCGCTTGATCGTCGGATTAGGTATTGATATCGCAGAGGTTGCGCGCGTCAAGGCCGCCATCGAGCGCCACGGCGAAACCTTCCTGCGCCGCCTGTACACCGCCAAGGAACAGGAATACTGCGAGCGTTTCAAGAACAAATACGAGCGATATGCAGGCCGCTTCGCCGCGAAAGAAGCCGCCATGAAAGCGCTCGGCACCGGCTGGAGCCGCGGTGTCCGCTGGGTTGACGTCGAAGTCGCCCGCGAAAAGGGCGGCCGCCCGACGATCAAGCTCGCCGGCGAAGCCACCAATATCGCCGAGCGCCTCGGCGTCAAGTACATCTCACTAAGCATCACGCACACCGCCGATCAAGCCTTCGCTCAAGTTATTTTTGAGAGTTAGAACAATGAACGAATTCCCACAATTCATGAAGAACGCGGCAAACCGGATCGTCACCACCAGCCAGGCCACTCCCGGCGTGGAAGGCTATGTCTTCGACGGCGCGGACGGCAGCCAGATGGCCTTTTGGACGTGCCGCGAGACGGCGACCTCCGCAGCGCACGTCCACGACTTCGATGAGTACATGATCGTAGTGCAAGGCTGCTACACGCTGATCATCGACGGCCAACGCATTCCCGTGAAAGCCGGACAAGAGCATTTCATCCCGCGCGGCGTGCCACACAGCGGCGAAGTGCTCGCCGGAACGAGGACAATCCATGCCTTCGGCGGCCATCGCGCGGACCGAACTTCCCGCTAGAGTACTTATGCCTCTAATCTCAGTGGGCTCGAAGGCGGCGGTGAGCCGCGCCGAGCCGCGCGCTCCAAACTACTTGACGATGCCCAAGTCATTTTCGAGAGCTAGAGACATGCGTTTCCTCGTGTCGCTCGCAAATCATCGGTAGTTACAGCCCTCTAAAAATTGTCCAAAACGAAAACTGTAACCACTTGTCTCACTTGTCTGACAAACCTCGGTAAGAACCCCACGTCCGAAGCAGCCGAACGATATCATTCCTAGTGGCTTAAATGGTGCTCGCATAGCGAGCGCAGCGTAAGCTCAGTGCCGAATCCCGATGGAAATTCAAGTTGCTCCACTCCCAGCCGTTGATCGAGTTCCCATGCCGGCGACGGCGGGAAGCCGCGCTGGACTGCGTCGATTCGGACTGGCTGCTCTCTTGGGCGCCTTCCTGCTTTTCCAGTTGGAACTGATCGTTGCCAAGCACATTCTCCCCTGGTTTGGCGGGAGTCCCGCCGTCTGGACAACGTGCATGTTGTTCTTCCAAACCGTGCTGCTGGCCGGATACGCTTTCGTTCATTGGAGTTCCACTCGCCTTTCCCTACGCGCGCAGGGAAAGCTGCAACTTGCAGTCATTGCTCTGGCTTTCGTACCGTTTACGCTGGCAGTTTTCGTTTGGGGATCGCCGCTCACTCCCACGGGGCACCTGCGCGACGTGCTTCGGAGCCATCCGGCTCTTCACATTTTGCTGGTTCTGGCGTTGTGCGCGGGTATTCCGTTCTTTCTGCTCTCGACCGCTGCGCCCCTGCTGCAGCACTGGTTTCGGATCGGCGCAGGGAACGAATCGCCGTACAGGCTCTATGCACTGTCGAATATCGGCTCTTTGTTCGCCTTAATCAGCTATCCGTTTGTACTGGATTGGTTGTTCCCCTTACGGCGTCAGGCGTGGCTTTGGAATATTCTGTTTGCAGCCTTCGTAGGCTTGTACGTGATCATCTGCCGCGGAGTCCTCTCCAGCCATGCAAAAGAGCCGTTCCCGCTGGAGCAAGCATCGGGATGCCCGGCCGTGGCGATGCGTATCCTGTGGGCTTCGCTGGCGGCGTGTGGTTCGGCCGTGTTGCTGGCCACCACGAACCTGCTGTGTGAAGACGTTGCGGTTACACCGTTTCTCTGGGTCTTGCCGCTGTGCCTATATCTGCTCTCTTTCATCTTGTGCTTCGATCACCCGCGTTGGTATCGGCGGGGGTTCTTCTTTCTTCTGTATGTGGCCGCAATCTGGCTGGCATTGTGGATTTTCAAAAGCGGTATCGCTTTAGACCTGATACGCCGCGCCGATGCCTACCTGTTCATTCTGTTTGTGCTCTGCATGATCTGCCACGGGGAACTGGCGCGCAGCAAACCGCTCGCGTCCCAATTGACCTCCTTCTATCTGATGGTCAGCCTCGGAGGAGTGCTGGGCGGAATCCTAGTCAGCCTCGTGGCCCCTCACGTTTTCCATGGCTACTGGGAATTCCACATCACTTTGGTGGCCTGCGGCGTCCTCGCCTTGTGGGCTTTGTTGGCCGATCGCAGCTCGCTGCTTTATCCAGGTGTGCGATGGAAAGCGCCCGCGTTCGCCATCCTGTTAATCGTCACCGGGCTAACCGTATTTCAGGCGGCCCGCCAGCAAGCCGCTGGCCGGCTACTGATGCGCAACTTCTTCGGCGTGAAGCAAGTGTACGAAAAAGATGGCATCCGCATTCTTCGGAACGGCGGCGTCGAACACGGTAGACAATACCTGGATGACGCGCGGCGCGACGAGCCTCTCTCCTACTACTCGCATCACAGTCCGGTCGGCAAACTGTTGATGAACTATCCGCAGCCGACGGGGCGCGGGCGGCGCATCGGTCTCGTGGGCCTGGGAACCGGTGTCCTGGCGGCATATGGCCAGCCTCGCGACACCATGCGCTTCTGGGAGATTGATCCCCAGGTCATCCAGCTGGCGCAAGGCCCGAATCCCAAGTTCACCTACCTTCAGGATACGAAAGCCAGCGTCGAAGTGATGCAGGATGATGGCCGGCTAGGGATTGAAGCCGACAAACAACCGGGCTATGACGTCCTGGTGCTCGACGCGTTCAGCGGCGATGCGATTCCCACTCAAATGATCACCCGCGAGGCGTTCCAACTTTATCTGCGCCGGTTGAATGGTCCTGATTCGGTGCTGGTTTTTCACATCAGCAATCGAGTGGTGGACCTTTCCCCCGTGATGTTAGCCTTCAGCCGGACGGAGCACGTCCCGTTGCGCTTCTACATGAATTTCACGTTCGAATACGCCGTGTTCTCGCGAAACCCGGCGATGTTGGACCTGGCGGGTCCCGACGAGAAAACGTACCCCTGGGATCAGGTGGAAAGCGTGCTGTGGACGGACGACCATAGCAGTCTGATGTCCGTACTCCGCCACTGAGGCAGCGGCAACTCGGAAACCAGCGTCAGGATTCCAAATTACTTCACGACTAGAAATGAACCCAGTGCCAGGGCGTCAATGCCGGAGCAGTAGAAGCTGCGGACCGCTTCGCGGGGGTCGGAGACCAGCGGCTCGCCGAATAAATTGAAGGAGGTGTTGACCAGCACAGGCGCCGGAGCGGTTTCGCCGAACTTGTTGAGCAGGCGCCAGAAGCCGGGGTTGGAGTCTTTGTCGACGGTGTGCACCCGGACTTCGCGGCCGTTGAAGGCGAATTGCTCGAGGCCCGGGACTTGATTCCGGAGTGTGCCGAGCGAAGCCATGAATCGGCAGTTCGGAGAGCAATCGAAGAATTCGGCGGCGCGTTCGGCGGGAACCGACAACGCGAACGGGTGGAAATCGGCGCGGTGCTTGATGTACTGGTTCACGTTGTCGATCACGTATTCGGAAAACGGCGAGGCCAGGATGCTGCGGTTCCCTAACGCGCGGTGGCCGAATTCGGTGCGGCCCTGGCACCACGCGACAATCTTATCGCGTTGTAAAAGCCTCACGCTTTCGGCAATCAATTGCTCTTCGCCGGAAAGATATTTGTAGATGATTTTGCAGTTGTCGAGGACCGCTTTGATCTCCTGGGAGACCAGGTCGGGGCCGAGCGCGAGCGTGGTCATCGGAGCGCGGCCGGATTTTCCCGACAGTTTTTTGCGCGCCAGGAAAGCGGCGCCCAAGGCTGTGCCCGCGTTGCCCGCAACCGGTTGCACGTAAACTCGATCGAAGGTGCTGCGCCTTTCCAAAGCGCGAATCAGCAAAACATTCAAAAACACGCCGCCGGCAACGCACAGGGAGTCCGCGCCGGTCTGTGCCTGGAAGTGGTGTGCGACTTCCAGGACCGTTTCTTCCAGGAAGAGCTGCGCGCTGCGGGCCAATGCCGCGCAAACCGCGGGATCTTCGCGGAACTTGTCTTTGTGGATTTTCAGCTCGCGGTAAAACTGAGGTGAGAACGTGCCGCGTTCATCGGGACCCGCGGCGAAATAGCGGCGATCCAGAACCGGCAAGCCGTGAGCGTCGCTGCGGAACAGTTTGCGAAAGACCGGAAGATATTCGGGCTGGCCCTGGCGGCCTAGCCACTGGACTTTGTGCTCGTCGAAGAGCGGCCGAAGGCCGAGGAGGGCGGTGATGCGCGAGTAGAACCAGCCGAGGGAATCGGGAAACTGCATGGTGCGCAGCGGGCGGATTTCGTCGTTCTCGCCGAGCGAGATTTGGCCGCATCGCCCGGCGGCCCCGCCGTCAAGCGTGAGAATCAAGGCGCGATCGAAGTCCGAGGTGTAGAACGCGCTGGCCGCGTGGCAAAGGTGATGCTCGAACGGCTGCAGCCGGACGCCGCGGCTTAGTTGGTGGCGAAGCTGCGGAATCGAAATGGATTTGCGAAGATCGCGAGCGGATTTGCGCTTGCGGCTGGCGGAAAATTTCGAGCCCAGTCCGGACTCGCGCAGACGCGCTTGCTGCGGGAGGTCCGCGAGCGCGGCGACGGTCAGGTCGGCGGGACCCACGCCATGTTGCTCCAGGATGCGCGTGATCGCGCGGCTGGGAACTTTATCCGCGGACAGCGAGCGATTGAGTTTTTCTTCCTCGATCGCGCCCAGCAGAGACTTTTCATCGACGAGCGCGACCCCGGAATCCTGGTCGAGGCTGGCAATCCCAAGTACGAGCATAGCGGAAGCTTCTCACCCTCGCGTAGCGTGCTGAACCGCAAAAATTTCGGTGGTTTCCGGATTGGCATCGACGTGCCCGTCGCCCGCGCAAACCACGCGCGCTCGCATCATCTGGTTTGCCGGCCATTCGCCGGACAAACGGACCTGGAGATAGTTGCTGGAGATAGCAGGCGTCCAGCTTGGATTTGTGGCCGAGCTGCGGGCTGCGAGCGGCGTGTGACGCAGTGTGAGTACTTCGAGCGTCCGATCGACTTGCGTGCGATGGAATGCCGCCGCTTTTCTTTCGCCGAGCGCGCGGAGTTCGCGTGCGCGACGCCGGATGGTCAGCGCGGGTACTTCGTTGGGCATCGCGCGCCGCGCGCGTGCCTGGGCGTTTCGAGAACGAAAAAACGTGGAGGTACGTGAAAGGCAATCGTTCGATGAAGGACATCGTCGCGGCGTGGTCGTCATCGGTCTCGCCCGGGAATCCGGCGATGACGTCAGCGCCGATAGCCGCGTGCGGCAGATGCTCGCGAATGAGCTCGACGCGGCGCGCATAGTGCTCGGAGCGATACCAGCGATGCATGGCGGCGAGAATGCCATCGGAGGCGGACTGCAGCGGCATGTGGAAGTGCTGAGCGATGCGCGGTGTGGAAGCGAACAGCGCGATCAGATCCTGGGTCACGTCGAGCGGCTCGATCGAGCTGATGCGAATACGCTCGATCGGCGTTTCGTCGAGAATGCGACGCAAGAGATCGTCGAATTCCACCCGCGGCGCAAGATCGCGGCCATAAGTGCCGAGATTGATGCCGCTGAGAACGATTTCGCGATAGCCCGATTCGCTGAGGCATCGGATTTCTGCGATGACTTCGTTGGGCGGGAGGCTGCGGCTTTTTCCGCGTACAAATGGGATGACGCAGTAGGAGCAGCGGCTGTTGCAGCCGTCCTGAATTTTCAGCGTGGGGCGCGTGTGATTCCCCTCCCCGCCTAGAACCGGCGCCGCAAGAAATGTGCTTTGCGCGAAGATGTCGCCAGTCAGGATTTTGGCGGGCGCGCGCACGCGAGAAAACGCCCCGTTTTCGGAGGAATCGTTTTCAGAGGAATCGATGGAAAGGAGCGTTTCGGCAGAGATGAAAGTACCGTCGGCGGCGGACGACGGCGAATGTCCCTGCATAAGACCCGCGGCAAGTTCGGGGATTTGCGGCTTGTGCGAATTGCCAACGACCCAGGTGACGCCTGGTAGTGCGGCGAGTTCTTCGGGTGCGCGTTGCGCGTAGCAGCCCGTGACGATGACGCGGGCACCGGGGTTGCGGGCGTGGATTTTGCGGATGGCATCGCGAGCCTGTGAATCGGCCGCGGCGGTCACGGTACAAGTGTTTACGACGACGACGTCCGCGGCGCTGGAATCCGTCGTGGCCAGGCATCCACGATCACGCAGTTGGCGTTCGATCGCGGCGCCATCGGCTTGCGTCGCGCGGCACCCGAATTGTTCGATGTAAAAGGTCGTCATCTGCTGAGCAGGCAAAAGGGTGATCTCCCTATAGAGATCACCGAATGTACAGGGCGGAAGAAGAGCAGGAATCTGAGGATAGCTCGGACTGCCGCCCGCTTATGATAACCGCT
Source organism: uncultured Acidobacteriota bacterium (assembly GCA_963729285.1). GTDB lineage: Bacteria > Acidobacteriota > Terriglobia > Acidiferrales > UBA7541 > Acidiferrum. The sequence goes on along the minus strand of CAVSNL010000031.1, from coordinate 56,130 downwards.
CTGGAAATTGGCGCAAAGTCGTGATGAAAAGAAAGGTCGTGATGAAAAGAACGTCGTGATGGACGAATGGTAACGAAAAGCTTGTAATGGAAGAAAAGACAGAAGAGCTCGCTGCCTTTACTCGCTGCATGGTGCCCGCTACAATTCCTGCACGCATGGCGCGCCAACGGTATTCCCCTTCGGCACTCATCGATCCCAAACTCTCGATTGTGATTCCGGTTTACAACGAGAAGAACACCATTGATGAAATCCTTCGGCGCGTGCTGGACACCGAGCAGCGCAAGGAAGTGATCGTCGTCGACGACTGCTCGACCGACGGAACCAAGCAAATCCTGGAGAGTATGGCGGCGCGGCAGGCGAAAGGTGACGCGGCCGCGCCCGCTCAGGATGGCGCCGATTCCATCGCACTGCGCGACTTGCGATTTTTCTTTCAGGCGCCAGAATCAGGGTAAGGGCGCGGCGCTGCGCCGGGGATTCGCACAAGCGACCGGCGACATCGTGCTGGTGCAGGATGCGGACCTGGAATACGACCCCCGCGACTATGCCAAACTGCTGGAGCCCATTCTGGATGGGCGGGCTGATGTGGTGTACGGCTCACGATTTCTCGGCGGGCCACAGCGCGTGCATTATTTCTGGCATTATGTCGCCAACAAGTTCTTGACGCTGCTTTCCGATATTTTTACCAACCTCAAGCTGACCGACATGGAGACCTGCTACAAGGTTTTCCGCAAGGAAGTTTTGCAAGGGATTCAACTGCGGTCGGACCGTTTTGGTTTCGAGCCCGAGATCACCGCGAAGATTGCCAAGCGGAATTGGCGGATTTACGAAGTGCCGATCTCCTATGCCGGGCGAACGTACGAAGAGGGCAAGAAGATCACCTGGAAGGATGGAGTGAAGGCGCTTTGGTACATCGTCCGATTTACGTTTTCTGACTGAATCGTAGTTGGTTGTGAACTACGTTTGTGAACTACCCCCCTCCCTGTTTTTCGTAAGTATTCATTCTGCAGGGGGTTGAAGTCCTTTGTTTTGATAGAGTTTTGTAAGTGTTCATTCCAGGGAGGTTAACCTCGCAGAGTGGCCAGGCTTGGGCGAGGCGGCCCTGGCTAGGGTTGGGCCATGCGGCGCTGGAAGGTCAGGAGGATCAGGTCGGCGCGCCGGCGGACGCCGAATTTGCTGAGCAAGTTGGAGACGTGGAATTTTACGGTGCGCTCGGCGATGTTGAGCTTGCTGGCAATTTCTTTGTTCGAGAGATTTTCGAGGAGCGAGTCGAGGACCTCTTGTTCGCGGCGGCTCAGATTCGTGACCGCATCGGTCTTCAGGCGTCGTCCCTGGCCGGTGAGAATGGAATCTACGAAGCCAGATAGCACGGAGCGGGGGACCCAGAAGCCTCCTACAGCCACAAGCGGCAGGGCGCGGATCAATTGCTCGCGCGCTTCGACATAGGTCAGCAAACCCTTTACGCCCAAACGGAGGAGCGAATAGCTGTTGGCGTCGCTGAGTTGCTCACCGACGACGATCAAGCGAGCTTCCGGATAGCGCTCGAGAATGTTGGCGAGCAGAGCGCCAGTCGCGGGACGCGCGGCGTGGGCGTCGATCACGTAGACCTGCGCCTGCGGCGGCTCCAGATTGCGGAGATCGGGTGCCAACGTGGATTCGAGATGCTTGAGGGTAACCTTGAACTGGGGTTTCGCGAGCAAGCGCTCGAATTCGCTCAACACTAGAGGGTGCGGCGAGAGAATGCAGACTGACAGTTTGCTGGTAGCGCGTTTCGTAGCCACTATATTCCCAGCGTAGTGAAAACTGTACGAACGGGCAAGGCCGATTCCGCCGCGTGTTCTCGAACTGTTACGTGACATGTTGGAATCTTTACTGTAAGGCAAGAACCGTGAATTTGAGCAGGCCGGGCTATTCCAGCCCTTGAAGCTCAATGGGCGGTAGTAACCATTCGCAGCCTGAAATCGCCATTTCAATGGAAGCTGGTTCGATTATCGCGGGTAACCTGCGTAAAATGGGGGTGTAGCAAGAGTCTGTGCGAGAATTGACAGAAGAAGCCCTCAGCGGCTAAAGCCTTGTTGATTCGGCTTCAGTTATGGCACGGCTGAAGCCGTGCCCTGACGAAAACCGTAGTTCTCACCCAGGCTCAACACGTGCGGCCTTCTCTGCTGGCTCCCACCTCTCACAGGGCATCGGGAAGTCCGACAATACCAGGAAGTCAGGAGGAGCTTTTTCGAGCGGATGCGCAATCTGACCGATTCTGCGAAAGCCTTACGCACGCTGCTGAACCAGCGCATTCTGGTTCTCGACGGCGCCATGGGCACGATGCTGCAGCAACGCCAGCTGACTGCCGAGGACTTCGGCGGAGCTGCGCTGGAGGGCTGCAACGAGAACCTGGTGCGGACGCGGCCAGATGTGGTCCTGGATATCCACCGCAAATACTTCGAGGCGGGCTCGGATATCGTTGAGACCAATACCTTTGGGTCCGCGTCGATCGTTCTGGCCGAGTACGGCTTGGCGGCGGATGCCTACGAATTGAGCCGCCGGGCAGCGGAGTTAGCGCGGCAAGCGGCGGATGAGGCCAGCACACCGGGGAAACCCCGATTTGTGGGCGGATCCATGGGTCCGACTACCAAGGCCATCACCGTTACCGGCGGCGTGACCTTCGAGGAACTGCGCCAAGCTTATTACGTGCAGGCAAAAGGCTTGGTTGAAGGCGGCTCGGATTTGCTGCTGGTGGAAACTTCGCAGGACACCCGCAACATCAAGGCCGCGCTGCTGGCCATTCAGAATCTGTCGAAGGAAATTGGCACGCAAGTGCCGGTGATTATTTCCGTGACCATCGAGGCGATGGGCTCGATGCTGGCGGGTCAGACGATTGAGGCGATGTGGGCTTCGCTGCGTTTCGCCAAGCCGCTGGCGTTCGGGATGAATTGCGCGACGGGGCCGGAGTTCATGACCGACCACATTCGGACTTTGAGCCAGCTTACCGGCGAGTTTGTCTCCTGTTATCCGAACGCGGGTTTGCCCGACGAAGAAGGCAAGTATCTGGAGACGCCGACATCTTTGGCGGCGCAGCTGGAGAAATTTGTCGATCACGGCTGGCTGAACATCGTTGGCGGCTGCTGTGGGACGACGGAACAGCACATTCGCGCCATCGCGCAAATGGTCGAGGGCAAGAAGCCACGGCAGCGGCCCGCCGAAGCGCATCGCGCGATCTATTCGGGCATTGAGACGATCGAATCGGATGACAGCACGCGGCCGTTGCTGGTGGGCGAGCGGACGAACGTGATCGGTTCGCGGCTGTTCAAGAATCTAGTCGCGGAAGAAAAGTGGGAAGAGGCCAGCGAGATTGCGCGGCGGCAGGTGCGGGGCGGCGCGCAGATCGTGGATGTGTGCCTGCAAAGCACGGATCGCGACGAAAGAAAGGATATCCCGCCGTTTTACGAAAAGCTGATCCGCAAGGTGAAGGCGCCGGTGATGATCGATACCACCGATCCCGCGGCGATCGAGCAGGCGCTGACCTATTGCCAGGGAAAAGCGATCATCAATTCCATCAACCTGGAAGACGGCGAGGAAAAGTTTGAGCGCGTGGTGCCCATCGCGCACGATTTTGGCGCGGCGGTGGTGGTGGGCTGCATCGACGAAGATCCCTTGCAGGCGCAGGCGTTTACGCGTGACCGCAAGCTGGCGATTGCGCAGCGCAGCTACAAGCTCTTGACCGAGAAATATGGCCTGGCGCCGGAAGACATCGTTTTCGACCCGCTGGTGTTCCCCTGCGCGACCGGCGATGAAAACTACATCGGCGGCGCGGTGGAAACCATCGAGGGAATCCGGTTGATCAAGCAGGCGCTGCCGGATACGCGCACGATTCTGGGAATCTCGAACGTTTCGTTTGGGCTGCCGGCGGCCGCGCGCGAAGTGGTGAACTCGGTCTTTTTGTACTACTGCACAAAGGCGGGGCTCGATCTCGCCATCGTCAATACCGAAAAAATCGAGCGGTTTGCGTCGATACCCGATCACGAGCGCAAGCTGGCGGAAGACCTGCTGTTCTCGCATCCACCGTCGAATGTGCCGGCGGATCATTCGGCAGCTGAGCTGTTGCGCGATGTTCCCGCGGACTGGCGCGAGCAACGCAAAGAGCAACGCGCCGCGGTCAACCAATTTCATATCGCCGCGATCGCCGAGCACTTTCGCACCGCAACGAAAAAAGAGAAGACGCGCGCGGCGGATATGCCGCTGGACCAACGCCTGGCCAACTACATCATCGAAGGCAGCCGCGATGGCTTGATTGAGGATCTTGACCGCAAGCGCGCGGAAGGCGTCTCGCCGCTGGACATCGTGAATGGGCCGCTGATGGCCGGGATGGCCGAAGTAGGTCGGCTATTCAACGCGAACGAACTGATTGTCGCGGAAGTCTTGCAGTCCGCCGAAGCCATGAAGGCGGGCGTGAGCCACCTGGAACAATTCATGGAGAAGGCCGACACGGCGAAGCGCGGCAAGGTGGTGCTCGCGACCGTAAAGGGCGACGTTCACGATATCGGCAAAAATCTGGTCGAAATCATTCTGAAGAACAACGGCTATGACGTTGTGAACCTGGGCATCAAGGTGCCGCCGGATGATTTGATCCGCGCCTATCAGCAGCACAAGCCGGATGCCATAGGGCTCTCCGGTTTGCTGGTGAAGAGCGCGCAACAGATGGTGATTACCGCGAGCGACTTGCGGGAAGCCGGGGTAGTCATCCCGCTGCTGGTGGGCGGAGCGGCGCTTTCGGCCAAGTTCACGCAACAGAAGATCGCGCCCAGCTACGGAAAAGCGGTCTGCTACGCGAAAGACGCGATGACTGGTTTACGGCTGATGAACGAACTGATGGACCCGGCGACGCGGGAAACGGTGGTGCGCGCGCACACATCTTCGGGAAATGGGTTCGAGGTGTCAACCACGGTGCGGGTGGCGGAAGTTGCCGAAGTGGCGCGCTCGCCGAAAGTTCGCGCCGACTTGCCGATTCCGGGCGTGGCGAGTCTTGAGCGCAAGGTGCGGCTGGTGCCGGACCTTCGCGAAGTGTGGAGCTACATCAATCCATTCATGCTCTTCGGGCGGCACCTGGGATTCAAGGGCGATTTCGAGAAGCGGCTCGCGCAACGCGACCCCAAAGCTCTGGAACTCTTTGAGCGCATGGAAGAAGTGAAGAGCGAAGCGGCAACGTTCATGAAGGTACGCGCGGTCTGGCAGTTTTTTGAAGCGGAGCCCGAAGGCGACGCGATACGACTGTTCGCGCCGGGGGGTTCCGAACCGTTGCACACGTTTCGATTCAAGAGGCAGCGAGGCGGTGACTTCCTGTGCCTGAGCGATTACGTACTCGCGCCGAAAGAGGGAAAGCGCGATCACCTGGCGTTGTTCGTGGTGACTGCCGGCGAGGGCGTTCGAGAGCGGTCGGAAAAGGCCAAAAACGACGGCTACTACCTGAAATCGCACGGACTGCAAGCGCTGGCGATCGAGACTGCCGAGGCTTGCGCCGAATGGCTGCACCGGCGTATCCGCGAAGACTGGGGCTTCCCCGATCCGGCGGAGATGACCATGGCGCAGCGGTTTACTTCGCGCTATCGCGGCAAGCGTTACAGCTTCGGCTATCCGGCATGTCCGGATTTAGACGACCAGGCTCCTCTTTGGAAACTGCTCCGGCCGGAAGAGATCGGCGTGCAGCTTACGGAGGGAATGATGATGGATCCGGAAGCTAGCGTGAGCGCGCTGGCGTTTCATCATCCGGATTGCACTTATTTTTCGGTTGGGGATTTGATGGAAGTGCCCGCTTAAAAGGTAGACGCGCAGCAGCGGGCCCCGAGAAGGAAAGAAAAAGATCTAACACAGAGGGCACAGAGGCCGGAGCACAGAGAGCGCGGAGAGTCGTCCGCAGACGTAAGGTTCGAGGTGGTTGCTGAGGTGGCGCGTCGCGGGTGACTACTCGCGGGCGACGGTGCGGCCTTGCTTCAGGGCGTCGATCAGGGAATCGAAGGTCGATCGGGTCCAGTTGCCATCGCGAGGTGAGGGCTTCGTAGCGCGACGTTCGTCGGCCACCAGAGTCGCGGTCGCCGGTGAAGAGAGGCCTGACGTGCCCCCCAAAGTTGCCGTGGCGTCAGAGGCCGCAGCGGCGCGGGCCCCCGATGGAGAATCATCCGGCCAGGAACCCGCAGGAGCATCATTTTCTGAGATTTCTTTCTCTTCCGACAGACGCTCCGGCGCCCTTCTTTCCACTTGCCTTTGGCTTTCCATTTGCGCCCGCTGCGCCGCCGGGCGCGAATGGGCCTTTCGACAGACCGAGCACGTCTTCTGACGCTTGCTCGACGAGAAACTGATCGATCTGCTTGCGTTTCAATTCAAAGCCGACCAGTAAGCAGGCGTCCGACAAAAGATTGATCAATCGAGGAACGCCGGTGGTCAGGCGGTGAATGACCTCGACAGCGGTGCCGGTAAAGGGACTCGATCCGCGCAAGCCCGCGGCATGGAGGCGCTCCGCCATGTAGGCGCGCGTTTCGGGCAGGCTCAAGGGGCGCAGCAGGCAGGTGCTGGCGATTCTCTGCTGCAGCGCCTGCAACTCGGGCCGTTGCAGCACAGCGAACAACTCCGGCTGGCCGCACAGTACGATCTGCAAGAGCTTTTCCTGGTACGTATCGGTGTTACCGAGGAGGCGAATTTCTTCGAGCAATTCCACGCTCATCAGGTGCGCTTCGTCGATCAACAGGATCGCCGTGCCGCCCTGTTGCTGCGTCTGGAAGAGCATCTGGTGGAGCGCAGCGAGCCGCCGTGGTTTGCTGGTGGCGGTACACGTGATTTCATACTCGTCAAGGACCGCTTCTAACAACTCAGAAGGCGCCAGAGTCGGATTCACCAGGAACGCCGAAACGAGCCGGCCGCGCCCTTCCGATTTTTCCGTGAGGATCTGCAGGGCAGTGTGGAGCAGCGTGGTTTTGCCGGTGCCAACCGGGCCAGCTACGACGGTGAAACCTTTGCGTTGAAGAACACCCTGAAGAAGAACCTTGAGAGCAGTACGGTGAGGATCGGCTAGATGCAGGAATCTAGGGTCCGGCGTAAGGCGAAACGGTTCTTCCTTCAACTGGTAAAAGGCCGTGTACAAAACCGTTCCTCCCGTTGGTCGCAAAAACGTACAGAAACTAGACAAACCAATACAAACAAGAAGTGAGCAAGTTTCTTACCATAGCGCTAACTGTAGAACAACAACTAGCCTTCGACCTAAGATTAGCATTATGAGCGACTTCACCCACCCATCAAAAATTGGCCATAGGGCAAGCTCGGCGGGACTCGCCTGGCTTGATGGAAAAGCTTTCCACAAACCTGCCCAGCCCGAGTGCACTGACCCCCATCTCATTGGATGCAGGAAAGTACCTACGGGAGACGTGACTTGCGCCGCGACCGACGGGCTCTAATCCGGCAACGGGGTGGCTTGCGTGGGTTCGACGGGTGCCTGGTTGCCCTTCCGGTGGTGTCTTTGCGCCAAGCCTGCCTCCTGAATCTTATAGATGAGTGCTCGGTAGCTGATGTTTAATGCATTGGCGGCCTTGCGGCGGTTCCACTTGTTCTCTCGCAGGACTTGAAGAATCAAGTTGCTTTCCATCTCCCGGACCGCCTGCTTGGCGATATGCTTTAGCGACACGGTACCGTCCACCGAAAGCTTCGGCGGAGTCGATGGCCGCTTCAATGTATTCTCGGACGCGAAACCGTCCACAGCGCCCATGATCGCATAGCGCGCCACCATGTTTTCCAGTTCGCGTATGTTGCCGCGCCATTCCTTGCGGGTAAGCGCCTCCAGGACCTCCCCCGGAAAAGGCGGCGCCTCGCGCTCGAACCTGGCATTGAGCTGCTCCAGAAAGTAATACGCCAGTCCAGGGATGTCTTCGCGACGCTCGCGCAGCGGGGGCAGATTAATGGTCACCACGTTGATTCGGTAAAAAAGATCCTGCCGGAAGCGTCCAGCGATAATCTCGTCCTCCAGCTTGCGATTGGTAGCGCAGATCACCCGCGTGTTGACGCGTCTTTCGTGGGTGTCGCCAATACGGCTGAATTGTCCATCCTGAAGCAACTGCAACGTTTTGGCCTGCAGGCTCAGGTCGAGGTCGGAGATTTCGTCGAGAAACAAGGTGCCATTGTCGGCCATTTCGACGTAGCCTGGCCTCGACGTGTGGGCGTCCGTGAATGCGCCTTTCTCGTAACCGAACAGCTCGCTTTCCAGCAACGATCCGGGAATTGCGGCGCAATTGACCTTGACGCAGGCGCCCGAGGCAAACTTTGAACGCGCATGAACATATTGAGCCAGGAGGCCTTTGCCTGTCCCATTCTCTCCTTGAATCAGGACCGGCAGGTCGGTCCCAAGAACCTTGTTGATCATCTGCCGGATTGGTTGCATGGCCGCCGATCGGCCGAAAATGATCTCTTCGGAAGGCAGAACGCTGGCCTTCGGAACCGCCTTTGCGTTAGCCACCCCTGTGACAGGCATCCCCGCACTCCCCGGATAAGGCCTAAACTCCTACATTGAAGTACTTTGCATACCTGGAACCAAACCCGGGGAGGCCGAACTCCAGAAAACAGTTGCCTGGGAATTCCCCTGCAGCCTTTTTAACTCATTCTGAGGAAGCAACTTAGTGGCCGTTGGTACCGTCATAGGACTAAGGTAGAAGGCCGCGCGGGAGCCGGTAGAGACCGCCGGAACGAGCGGAAAAATGTCTCCGTAAACGGCAAACTATTGCCGCACTTCTTGTTATTCGGATGCGAATCGGCATTGAAGTGAATTCTGAGGACTGGTTGGTAAAGTCAAAATGGGGGAATACTTGAGCGGTTGGACTCGAAAGGGACGAGTTTCAGAATGGAACTTTTAGAGTGGAACGGCGTGCCTTCACTTTAGGCTTTGCCATTCTCTCCACGGATGATGTCGTACCGCTCGATTACCGCGGCGACGCCCATCCGAGCGCTGCCGTCTTCCATGCGGCGTTCCACGCGCACGACCTTACCGAGCGCGCGTACAAAGACTTCGGACCCATGGGTGATTTCCGCAGGAAGCGTCAGGGTAATGTCGAGTTCGGAGCCGGCCTCAAGATCCTGGTCGAGAACGAAGTAAAGGCCACGCGTGGAGATGTCCCGAGTCTTGCCCTTTTGGCTGTCTGGCAAACGTTCCGCTGGGACTCGGATGATTACGGGTAACGACAAGTCATAGCGCCGAGCAGTGCGACGTTCCGTCATTATGCTCATCCTCCACTCTGCCCGCGGCCGATGGTTATGATATGCGCCGCGCCCCTTTCGCCGAATTCAGCGTGCTTTTTCGAACGTTAATGGATCCTTGCCGACCTGAGTGAGACAGCAGTCCAGAACTAGCGAAAATCCTTCCGCCGGGCGCACCACGAACCTCGACCGAGTCGTTTGGGATTTCCGGTTCGGGTGACAATACAGGAAACATTTGCTTCACGCTACGAAAAAATTTCGCACTCCAGACCATCGTCACCATCCGCATCCGGAAGGAACGATAGTCGAGAATGGCGGAGCAGCGTGCTTACGGCCCGAGCTGGTCGCGGTAAAGCGCGCGGGGCCGACTACTCGTTGCGAAGCGCTCCGACTCCTGCGGGCTCTTCGACCGCGGGGGCTACGGCCGTCTTTCGGGTGCGCGGGGTATCCAGATTGAACTGGCGCATTTTATAGAGCAGGGCTTTGTAGCTGATGCCTAGCATTTTCGCGGCATCTTTGCGGCACCAGCGCGTCTTTTCCAGCGCGTCGGCGATCGCTTCCATCTCGGCTTCGTCTTTCAGTCCGCGCACGAGAGCCTTCAGACCCTGCTCGCGAGGGATCGTGGCCTCCTGGCGAGGCGAGGTCCGCTGGCGGGCTGAAGACATCTCGATCAATTCTCTCAGGCTGCCCTCGTCGTCCTCCAGGATCACGTAGCGCTTCACGAAGTTTTCGAGCTCGCGCAAATTGCCGGGCCACGGATAGTTTGCGGCAGCATCCAGGAGATGCTTTGACGGTGACGTCGCGGGCTTGCCGAATTTCTCGCTGTACTTGTCGAGGAAGTGGCGGAACAGAAGAGGAATCTCGGTGGCGCGTTCGCGCAGCGGAGGAACCAGGATCGAGAGAACGTTCAAGCGGTAGTAAAGGTCTTCGCGAAAGCGGCCGGTCTTCATGGCGTCCTGGACATCCACGTTGGTGGCCGCGAGCACGCGAACATCGGTCTCTACCATGTGCCTGCCGCCGAGGCGCGAATACTGATGATCTTGCAGCACGTGCAGCAGCTTCGCTTGCAAGTGGGTGCTCATTTCCGCGATTTCATCGAGGAAAATGGTGCCCTTGTTGGCGAGTTCAAATTTGCCGGGCTTGGCGCGGACGGCTCCGGTGAACGCTCCTTGTTCGAACCCGAACAACTCGGACTCCAGCAATTCGCCGGGAAGAGCCGCGCAGTTCACCTTGATGAAAGCCTGGTTGCGGCGCTTGGAGCGCAAGTGAATCATGCGCGCCACGACTTCTTTACCAACGCCGCTTTCGCCGCAGATAAACACGGGCACGTCCACCGGGGCGATCTGCAAAATCTGCTGGCGGATGCGCACCATCTGCGGGCTGGCCGCCAGGAAACTCAAATCTTCGGTAACCTGATCGCAGTAATCGCGGAGCGCCTGGTTCTCCTGGGTCATGTTCTTTTTTTGGCGCGACTTCAGCATCGCCGCATCCAGATCGCTTTTCTCGAACGGCTTGGTCAAGTAGTCGTGCGCGCCGATGCGGATCGCTTCCACGACCGTGCCAACTTCGTTCGAGCAACTCAGCATGATGATGTTGAGGCTGCGATCGAGCTGCAGGAGTTCCTTGAGTGTATCGATGCCGTTCATTTCCGGCATCAATACGTCCAGGATGATCAGGTCGGGGCGCTCGCCGTCGCTGACTTTAGCGAGGACCTCCTTACCAGAGCCGACGGTCTCGACCTCGAACCCATCAACCTCCAGCAGTGTTTGCAAATACTTGCGGATACTTGGCTCATCATCCACGACGAGAATCTTTTCTTTCACAGCCATTGACCTCTCCCTTTGCATACCACTACTTAATGCCGTTCAACTATCCGTGCTCCGTATCAGTTACGTCTGATCCATCGGCAATAGAAACGTAAACTTGCTGCCGTTGGAGGCTTCGCTCTCCACCCAAATCTTCCCGCGATGCGCTTGCACCAAGCGCTTGGCGATCGCCAGGCCCAGACCCATGCCCGTAGTATTGCGGTCCACGCGGACGAAGTCCTCGAAAATCTCCTGGTGGTGTTCCGGGGCGATCCCCGGGCCGGTATCGGCGACGGATACCTCCACGCTGTTCGGACGCGGCAAACGGAAGCGCCGGCGTTCCTGGGGTGGCGAAGCCTCGGAGACGCGTCGTTCCCAGAAATGAGGCAGCGCCCGGAGCGTGACGCATCCCCCCGCTGGCGTATGCTTCAGCGCGTTGTCCAGAAGATTGGCGGCGGCTTGCTGCACCTTCTGATAGTCAAAGCGAAAGTTCGGAACGGACGGATCAAAGGACGCTTCCAATCTAACGCCTTTGCGCTGGAAAGCTTCCAGCCAGCGCTTGGAAAGTTCATCGAGGCAATCGCGCAAGTCGTTTTCGCGAAGCTGTAAGACCAGCTTTCCGCTCTCCAGTGCCGAATAGTTCAGGAACATCGACACCAGGCGGACGAGCCTTTCGCAGCTCTCCTTCGATTCCTCCAGAATGTCGCGTTGCTTCTCGGACAAACGTCCCAGCGAGCTGGTGAGCAACAGATCGTAATATCCCTTGATTACCGCGAGGGGCGTCTTTAATTCATGCGCGGCGGAAGCCAGGAAGACGGTTTTCTGGCGGTTCACTTCCTGCAATTTCAAATAGGCGGCCAACAGATTTCGATAGGTGATCTCGCGCTCTTGTAGCAACTCTTGCACGGTAATTTGCGTCGCCGGATCGGGGCCGGCGTGCGCTTCGGTGTGCAGTTCAAATTTCACCACCAACCAGTCGGGTTCCGGCACCCACTGAATGGTGGCGCGGGCCCTCTTCTCGCCCCGAGCCAGCTCCAGTTTGATTTCGTGGTGGCCATTTTCGATGTCCGCGAAAATCCGTTTGGGATCCATTTCCAAAAGATCGCTGAACAGATTCAGTCGACTGGGCTCACCGAGTTGCAGCGAATCCAGGCACTTACGCGCAAGCGAATTGACCATCAGAATTCGTCCACTGCGTGCAGAAACCAGAAGTGACTTATCCAGCGTATCCAGAAGGCGAGCAACCGAATCGAGGGGTACGTCGGCGCGAGGCTGTGGTTCGTGTGTTGGAGATGTGATAACACTTCCACTCATCGGACCACCCATTCCGCCAAGAGACGGGAAAATATTTTCCCTACGCGGCGAGTCGCCATCGTGGCAGAGCGCTTCTCTGGCTGTCAATGGTAAAAGCGTGCCATACGTGCCATTTGCACAATTGCGGAAGTCCAATGGCTTAAGTGGTCCGTCCTCTGCCTGCCGCTCTCAGCGCAGTTGCCCTTGGGTCGGTTAACGTTATTATTTATAATAATTTAACGGGAGGTTATGCTTACCGACATCTGGCATCGAATCTGCTTACTTTTCGGTATTGTCGTACTAGTTCGCGAGTACTAGGGGCCAGCCGAGTGAGAATGGACAGTCTGAAGGAAGGGCAGCACTTGGATCACTCTCAACGGCGCCGTTCGCCCCGAATTCGTCTCCAGGTTCCGGTCTTTTTGCGTGGATCGGATTCTTCCGGCGTCGAATTCATAGAGCTGACCAAAACGCTGAATATTGGCTCTGCCGGGGCCTGTATCACTTCCACTCATATGCTCAGGATCGATCAAGTCGTTTATTTGACTGTGCCGGCCCCGTCCCCCGCTTCTTCAAGCCTCGTGCCAACCGAAACCCCTCCGATCGCGGCGAAAGTATTGCGCCAGGACGTCGTCGGGGATATGCGGCTGTTCGGACTGGAATTTCTCAGACCTCTTGAGTAAATTTATGCCGTTTCTCGGCTCCCGGTCGGCTGCACGGCCCGTCTAGGGGTCTGGCCCTGTGCGCTATTTGAGAGCTATGGTGGGCCAGGTTTTGCCACTATCCGCTTTAATTTCAATTTGATAGGGTGGAAGTAAGATTGCCTCCATTGCTCCAACGCTCTCCTAAGCCGAATTACGGATGGACTCCAACTTGCTCCCGGTGTACAAGCAAACTGTTTCACTCCCCAACCCGCGGGGGCAGGCAGTTTAGGTGTCTATCTCGTATGCCCAATCCTGGCGGCGCACCCCCCCGTTTGCCAATCGAGGATTCGTACCTCGAACTCCTGGCCGACACGCTCGATGGCCTTGACGTCTCCGCACGCGGACAATTTCTACAGCGATATATTCGCGCGATTACCCATCTCGACCTGCGCGATAGCCAGTGCATTCAGCTCTGGGACGAGACGCTGACGCGCCGGCGCGAACTCACGGATCATCTCGGCCGGCAAGTGGCGCTCAAGACCGCGCTGATGGACGTGCTTACATCGGCGGGATTGTTTCGCGTTCCCATTATTCTCGAGTACGACGAGCTCAAAGTCCTGCAAGTGAATGCGGTCACCGATCCGCTCACGGGACTCTATAATCGTCGCCTTTTCGGCGAGGGATTCGAAAAGGAGCTCAATCGCGCCCGCCGTTACGGATTGCCGCTGGGCCTGGTGATGCTGGATCTGCATCGCTTCAAGGAAGTGAACGATAAGCACGGCCATCCAGCAGGTGACGAGGTACTGCGCGCTGCTGCGGCGACGCTGAAAAAGGCGCTACGTACATCGGACTCCGCTTTCCGCATCGGTGGCGATGAATTCGCCGTGCTGCTGCCGCAGACCGACGCCGAGCAGGCTCTCGCGCTCAGCCGGCGTATCGAAACCGTTTTTGCCGAAACGTTGCAATCGTTGCCGCTCAGCGTCAACGTGAACATGGATCACGGTGTGGCCACGTTCCCGCAAGACGGCGAACAGGCGGACCAGTTAATTCGCGTTGCCGACGAACGCCTCTATCGCCTGAAGCATGCGAATCATCGCAAGCTCGGCAACGGCGGAACGAAGCCGGTCGCTGCCCCATCTCCAGCCCTCGGGCCCACTGCGACAACTGCTACGGCGGCGCCCAGGGAGCCTGCCGCTCCACCAGCCCCGCCGACCGAACGCAACGGGACCGCTACGAAGCCTATTTCGATCGAATCTCGCCGCACACCAGAAAAGCCGGAATCCACGATGGCGGCCGCCGCCTCAGCCAGCGCCGCGGAAATTTCGTCGAGCCAGCCGGCGCCTCCGCCTTCGCAACACGTCTACGCCATGCAGCGCAAAGCGGAACGCGTCTCGATGACCGGAACGAACGCGTACGCCATGCTGGGCGACCAAAACACGCGTCGGGCTCGCGTCATTGATCTCGGCTTTGGCGGCGTTGCCATTGAACTCGACAAACCAGAGAACCTTCCGGACAACATCCTGGCCATCCTGCATGTTCCCATTCTTCCGCCCGTGCGCGTGAGTTTGAAGCCTGTCTGGAAACAACAAACCAAGCAGGGCGCTTATCGCATCGGCTGCGCCTTCGTTTCTTAAACTTCGCGCTAGTTCCTTAAGAACGTCATTTGCAGACCATTTTGCGATCTGAAGCCCCAACTCACTTGTAGGGGCGGGGCTTGTTCATCCTGAGCCACGAAGGGCCCGCCCGGCCGCAAGCGTCTCGCCGCGAAATGTAACCGTCAAGACATTCAGGCACATTCGGAGTGTCGCGGATAGTCGCAAACCTCCGTCCTAAGACTTGCTAAAATTCAGGCGAATAATAAACTTTCGAACGGAGCCGGTATGACCGAACCGCGAGCAAGCCGCCCCTATTGGCCCGACGCGCTACAAAATCCGCCCGACGCCACATCGGGCCTAAAGCCATGGTCATGGGCTCTCGAGCGTCTCGAGAAATCTCACAACTATTGGATCTCCACCGCGCGTCCGGACGGACGCCCACATCTGATGGTGGTCTGGGGCATCTGGTGGGAAAACGCCTTCTGGTTCAGCACCGGCCCGCATACCCGGAAAGCAAAGAACATCGAATCGAAACCTTACTGCGTCATTGCCACTGAAAAAGCGGATGAAGCTGTCATCTTCGAGGGCACCGTGCAAGAGATCAAAGATCGCTCGGCGTGGAAGCAGATGGCGGAAATCTACGATCGAAAATACGGCGGCAACCTCCTTCCGCTACTTGAATCCTCCGGGGGCTGCATCTTTTGCGTCGAACCGCAACTAGCCTTCGGCCAGGACGAACACGCCGCGAACTACGTCGAATCCGCCACGCGCTGGCATTTCCCGCAAGTGGGAGATTAGGCAGGAGACGATCGAAATCTCACGTCTTGCCCCGCGGTCTGCTCGCGACCGTGAATGCGTTCCAGATAGGCATCGACCGCGCCAATCGACTTGTCGCTTCCGATAAATCCCACATACCCGTCGGGCCGGATCAGAAATAAGGCGTCGTTCTCGCCGCCGTAGGAGCTGGATGCGTGGCCGTGAACGTCGAACAGCGCCGTATCCGACGCGGACCTGTCCGGCGCGTCGCGATCCACGGTGTAGGTCCGAAGTTCGCGTTCATATTTCCTGGTCACTTTTTCCAGCCCTTCCCGATCATGCACACTAAAGCTCAGCAATGTGAACCGGGGGCCTCGGAAAACGTCAAAGAGGCGGACATCGCGCCCCATCGCGTCGCGTAATGGCGCATCGGGAGCGCGATCTCCCGCACACAACGGCGTTGCCGGCGGGTCTTGTTGCTGGCTCAAGGAGCACTGACGATAGCTCAATCCCAATTGCAATGTCTCGGGACCGCGCTTTATCGCTTGCGAATCATCGACCGCAGCCTGCCGGTGCAATCGTGTGGTGATCCCAAGCATCGAAGCCGCGATCGGAAGCCGCTCCTCCTCATAAGTATCGAGGAGCGACCCGTCCGCACCATGCAAGACGGCGCTTAACTTCCATCCAAGGTTGTAGGCGTCCTGAATGCCAGTGTTCATGCCCTGCCCGCCGGCAGGGGAGTGCACGTGTGCCGCGTCGCCAGCCAGAAAGATCCGCCCGATGCGATATTGATCCACCATTCTTACGTTCACTCGATAAAGCGACAGCCAGGTCGGATCGTAAAGCTTCAGGTCGCTCCGTCCGGTACGCTCGTCGACGATGCTCTGAAACAGTTCTAGCGTGGGCTCGTCTCCATGTCGGGCGGAACTTGTGCTTGGAACTGGAATGTATCCGTCGATGGCAGCGGACAAAGAGCGACTCCGCCACTCTTGTGCTTCAGCCATGAGTGCCAGTGGTCGCGATCCAGCCCATCCACGTGGACATCGCCGACCAGCATGCGCTCGTCCTTCCAGGTCTCACCTTCAAAGCCGACGTTCAGATGCCTGCGCACGAAGCTGCGGCCACCGTCGGCGGCTACCACATACCTTGCGCGGAGTTGATTGCGTTGGTCCGCGTTTTGCAGGGTAGCGGTCACGACCTCTGCGCCCTGCTCCAGCGCGACGAGCTCGGTCGCCAATTCAACTCTGCCGCCCGATTCCACAAGACGCTCGCGCAATATCTCTTCCACGCGCCATTGCGGAATGATCAACACGCTGGCGTAAGGATTGTCGGGTGTCGGATGGCGACCCTCGTGCGTATCGTGATCGCCAAGCACGGTCGTGCCGTCGTAGAACCGAAAAGGCAAGTGAAACCGGCCATTCTCCAGAATCTTCTCCACCACGCCAAGATCGTCGAAGACTTCCAGGCTCCGCGGCTGCAAACCTTTGCCGCGCGACCCCGCGAAATAAGCCGGGGCTTTATCTACAATTCGAAAATCGACTCCACGGCGTGCCAGCTCACACGCGAGCGTAAGACCAGTCGGGCCCGCGCCGACGATCAGAACCGATATTTCGGCAACCTGGGCTGTCGTATTTGTGGACATTGCGATTCCCCTCAGAGCCGGATGAGTATAACTACGGAGCCGCAAAAATAAAGTTGCGGGTTTTGGAGCAGCCGTCGCACTAAGGAAGGCCCGTTTTGAAAGATTTGGCGCTTCGCGTATAATTAAAGATTGTCTCGCGACCTAGCGACGCGGCTGTAGTGCCCAACCCGGGAAGCCGTGCAGACCGGACGCGACAGACTGGAGCCCCATGAAACCCGGTATTCATCCCGACTATCACGAAGTAACCGTGCACTGCGCCTGCGGCAACACTTTCCCCACGCGCTCGACCATCAAAGGCGACATGTTGCGCGTCGAAATCTGCTCGAATTGCCACCCGTTCTTCACCGGCAAGCAGAAGCTGATCGATACGGCAGGCCGCGTCGAGCGCTTCACGAAGAAGTATGCGGACGCTGCCGCAAAGGTCACCGCCGCCAACGCCGCAAAGAAGTAATCGCACCCGCATTCATGATCGAGGGACAAGGCTACGTGCCGGTCCCTCGGTATGAACCGGCTCCCGGCACAAAACCAAGGGTCGTGCCATCTAAACCGGTGCTCTTCCGCTGCTTGCGGGAACCCGCTGATAATGCTAATTTTACACTTTCTCTTCCGCTGACAGCCCGCCGCGGTTGGTGCCAGACCGCTGTGTGAAGGCGCGTCGTGGCTGAGAAATCGTTCCAGGTCTTCCAGGGTAAGCGTGCGCCAAATCACCTGACGCGCGATGAGGAAATTTTTTGCATTCTGGTTCATCCTTGAATCAGCTGCGCGGTGCCCATGAGTGATCGCCAGCCCAATTCGACGAGTGTTGCCGCGCGCCATGTCTCCGGCGTGCGCGACGACTCGCGCATCCCCACCTATTGGCGCGTGGAAGGCTCCCTTCTCGAAGTCGGTGCCCTGCGGCCCGTCGGATTCTTCACCTGGAACTCGCAGAGCTTTGCGGAACGCTGGGCGCGCCGTACCGGGATGGCGGGCATGGCCTTGTCGCGGCCCTTTGCTTACGCCGCCAGCCGCACCTTCGCCACGCGTTTTCTGCACACGCTGTTGCGCGGCGTCAGCCAGGACCGGCTCGACCTCCTGGGTGAAGAGTATTTCCACTACGTACTGAAGCCGGCGCTGCGGCCCGAGGCCACCGAAAAGCTTCTGGAAGCCGTACGTAAAGATGAACGGGTCGTTCTGGTGGGCCAGCTTCTCGATCATATCCTTCGCCCGCTGGCAAGCCACTTCGGCATCGAATCTTTCATCTCCAATCGCATGGAATTTCGCGACGGCCACGCCACCGGCAGGTTGCTGGACCCCATCGTGCGCCCTCGCGGTCCGTTCGCGTGGATTGCGGGCAGCTCGCTCGACGGCCGCATCCCGAAAGAAAAACTTCTCCGCCAGCTCGGCTGGTCGAAAACGCCAGAACGCCTGCAATCAGCACTGCAATCCAGCGCGCATCCGGCGATTGTTACCGGCCGGGCGGTAGCCGCGCTGGGCGACGTCCCACGCGTCGAGCGACTTTCAGTTCGCGAAACACTCGCGAATCGCCACATCTTGCTGGTCGGCGTGACCGGCTTCATCGGCAAAGTCTGGCTCGTCGATCTGCTCGAAAATGTCTCCAACGTCGGCAAGATCACGCTGCTGATTCGCCGCAATCGCACCACCTCCGCGCAACGCCGTTTCGAAAAAATCGTCGAGGAATCGCCGACCTTCGATGGCCTGCAGGAACGCTACGGCCGCCGCCTCGGCCAATTTCTGAAAGAGAAAATAGAAGTAGTGGAGGGCGACGTCAGCCGCCCGGGTCTCGGGATGGACGCGACCACGCAAGCGCGCCTTGCCAAATCGCTCGACCTCATCGTCAATAGCGCGGGCCTCACCGACTTCAACCCCGATCTTCGCGATGCGATGGCTTCCAACGTCGATTCCACACTGTACCTGCTCGACTTTCTCCGCAAGTGCGATCACGCCGGTTTGATGCATCTCTCCACCTGCTACGTCGTCGGCATGCGCGACGGCCGCGTCGATGAAGAACTCCACGATAATTACAATCCCGCCAACGATCCCGATTTCGACGCCGACCGCGAGATCGATTCCCTGCGCGAGATGATTCAGCGCGTCGAACAACGATCCGAAAGCCCGGAGCTGACCAAAGCACTTCGCCGTCAGGCCCTGGGCCGCGGCGGAGATCCCTCTGCCGTGCCCGCAACTGAGTTGGACGGCGTGCTGAAACGCAATCGCGTCCGCTGGTCGCGCAATCGACTGGTGCGCGCCGGAATGCGCCGCGCGAAGCACCTCGGCTGGCCGAACATCTACACCTTCACGAAGAGTCTCGGTGAATCGATGCTTTCGCGCCGTGGACGCGATCTGCCGATCGCCATCGTTCGCCCGTCCATCGTGGAAAGCTCCACGCGTTCTCCCTTCGCCGGCTGGAATGAAGGCATCAACACCTCCGGCCCGCTCTCCTATCTGCTGGGCACGAATTTTCGCCAGCTCCCGACGAACGAACGAAAGTGTCTCGATGTAATTCCAGTGGACATGGCTTGCCGTGGCATGACCTTGATCGCCGCCGCCGTAATCGCGCGAAAGAACGCGAGGATGTATCAGCTCGCAACCTCAGCCATCAATCCGGTGAACATGGGCCGCAGCATTGAACTGACCGGCTTAGCCCATCGCAAGTATTACCGCCGCCAGCCCGGCCTCGAGCACTGGTTCAAGCTGAAATTCGAGACCATCCCCGTCTCCAAGCAGCGCTACGAGCGCCTCTCAATCCCCATGCAAAAGGCGGTGGTCTCCCGCATCAACCGCGCCGCCGTCACCCTGCATATGAAAAAAGCTCCGCTGGCTAAGCAGGAGCGCGATCTTGGACGCGCCGAAAAGCTCATCGAACTCTACGAGCCGTTCATCCTCCACAACGAGCATGTGTTCGAGTGCGAAAATGCCCGCCTGCTCTCCGCCGCGCTCCCGCCGGAAGAGCGCCCTCTGTTCGAATTCGACCCCGAATCGATCGACTGGTGGAACTACTGGATCAACATTCACATTCCCGCGTTACGCCGCTGGTGCTATCCGCTGATGGAGGGCCGCCCGCTCGAATCCCGCACGCCTCGCCAGCTCGATTGGTCCACGCAAGCCGCGCGCGCCCAGGCCGTTCCCAGCTCTGCGCCGCCGTCTGACCCGCTATGGCGATCTTCGTAACCGGCGGCACCGGCTACTTGGGCAGCTACCTCGTAGCGGGCCTGCTGACCGAACACCACGACCCGCTTAATCTTTTGGTTCGCGCAAAATCTACCCAGGAAGCGCGCGAGCGCCTCTGGCAATCACTGCAACTCCATCTCGCTTTCCCCGAATTTCTCGACTATCTCAACTCCCGCATCACTATATTTCGCGGCGAGCTCACGACCGATCGCTTCGGGCTCTCCGACGACGACTATCACACGCTGGTCGACACCACCAGCTCGCTGATTCATTGCGCCGCCTCTCTGAACCGCAAATCCGAAAAGCAGTGCCTCAACGTCAATCTCCGCGGCGGCCTGGAAGTAATCCAACTAGCCCGCCGCGCGCAAAATCGCAACGGCCTCCTGCGCTATTCGCACGTATCCACCGTCGCCGTAGCCGGCAAGCGCCAAAACGAAGTCGTCACCGAAGACGCCTCGATCGACTGGGCCCGCTCCGACTACGATCCCTACGCACGCACCAAGAAATTCGGCGAGCACATGGTGCACCAACTGTTGCCCGACGTGCCGCGCACCATCTTCCGTCCCGCGATCGTAATGGGCGACAGCCGCCGCAAAGAAACCTCTCAATTCGACATGGTGCAAGCCTTCGACGTCCTGGCTCGCCTCCCTGTCCTTCCTCTGCGTCCCGACGATAGAATCGACATCGTGCCCGCGAACTACGTCGCCAAAGCCATCGTCACCATTCATCAGAAGCCCGCGCCCGCGCATGGCATCTATCATCTGTCGTCCGGCGAAGGCTCGCAGACCTATCGCGAAATCACCACCGCGCTCGCCACTGCTGGCGGCGGTCATCGCCCCGCTTTCGTGCCGTCGTTGGGCAAACCGTTCTCCGCCACGGTGGATCGCCTGGCCCACGGCAGCGGCTCGGTCGGGCGCGGCGCCTCGCTTCTCAAAGTTTTCTGGCCCTATCTCGACTGGAACACGGTTTTCGACAACTCGCGCGTCGTAGCGGAACTCGCGGAATCCCCAGCGAAGTTTTCCTCCTACGCCTATCCGCTTCTAAAATTCAGCCGCGAAAACAAATTCCACTATCCAGCGAAGCCGTGGCCCTCGTCCGCGCCGGTCGCGCAGCCATCCATCGTCGCGGGGAGCGCCCACGCATGACCGACTTCCTGCTGGTCACCTGGGTCAGCGCGCTCATCGAAATCCGCCGCTTCGCCTGGATGTTCGGTCTCGGCCGCCGCTGGACACCCGGCGAAAAACTTCGCCTCCTCTTCGCAGGCTACAACGGTACGCGCAACACCGGCTCCGACGTGCGCGTCCAGGAAATGCTCCGCCAGGTCCGCCACGTCCTCGGCGCGGATAACGTCGACTTCAGCGTGATGTCACAGGATTTCAAACGTTCGGCAGGGTATTTCGAAGGCACGCGCCAGGTCCATCTGCCCGACGTTTTCCCGCCGTTCCTGTTCCGCGAAGTGCAACAAAATCACGGCGTGATCGCCTGCGAAGGCTCGATGTTCAAGAGCAAATTCGCCAACGCGCTGACCACGATGATGATCGGTTCGCTAGGCCTGGCTTCCGCGGAGAACAAGCTCTCCCTGGGTTACGGCGGCGAGGCTGGGCACATGGACCGCCTGATCCAAGACATGTGCGCGCGCTATGTTCACGATTCGCTGGTCATCACCCGCAACGTCGAATCGCAAACGCTCCTCCGCAAGCTCGGCATTCCCACCGAACTCGGCACCGACACCGCCTGGACCTTCGAGCCCAACCCGCCCGAATACGCCCGCAAAGTTCTGCGCGAAGCGGGCTGGGACGAAAAGACACCGGTCCTCGTGCTGTGTCCCATCCATCCGTTCGTCTGGCCCGTGAAAGCGTCCATAGCCAAATACATCGCCCGGGTGACCACCGGCGCCTACAAAGACAGCCAGTACCGAACCGTCTACTTCCACGAATCAGGTCCCGAAGTCGACCGCAAATATCGCCACTACATTTCCGGATTCGGCAAAGCCGCCGCCGCCTTCTGTCAGCGTCATCGCGTGTTTCCCATTCTCGTAGCGATGGAGCGCCTGGACGCCGTCGCCTGCCGCTCCATGTTGGAGTTTCTTCCTGGCACGCCGATTTTCACGTCCGACGACTACAACATGTTCGAACTCGTCTCGATCCTCCGCGCGGGTTCCTACATGGTCTCGTCCCGCTATCACGGCATCGTCACCTGCATGCCCAGCCTGGTCGCCTCCGCAGGCGTCACCATGGACGAACGCATCCGCAACCTGATGCGCGAACGCGGCCACGAACATCTCTTCCTGACCGTCGAAGACCCCGACCTCGAGACCAAACTCCTGCAAGTCATGGAAACCCTGGTATCGCGAAGCCGAAACCGTCCGCGAAGGCATCGGCCGCACAGTAATCCGCAACCTGAAGGTGATGGCCCGCATGGGCACGATCCTCGAAGACGCCGTCCGCCACACCTACCCCGAATTCCCCCTCCGCTCCGGCGTCCTGTGCTGGGAAGACTATCTCCCCCACTAAGCCCAACGCTGCTCGACCTAGCCGAACCGTTACGACGACCTCCGCCATAACACAACACTCCGTAGCCGCCACCAAACTCCAGCCAACTCCGTAGCCGGCTCCACCGCCGCTAACACCAAACCATCGCCGCTCATTTCCCTTTCCCTGTACGGGCGCAGCACTGCTGCGCCCCAAACGCCCAGCCGTCAACCATGAGCGCCTTGAGCATTCGCTGCGCACCGTCATTCCGACCGGAGCACACCACACCCCGCAACGCCAAACGCCGCCCGCACCGTCATTCCGACCGACACACCGCAACCCGCAACTCCAACGCCGCCCGCACCGTCATTCCGAACCGAGCACACCGCACCCCGCAACACCAAACGCTGCCTGCACCGTCATTCCGACCGAGCACACTGCAACCCGCAACTCCAAACGCTGCCCGCACCGTCATTCCGACCGGAGCAGACCGACTTTTTTCTTCCGCGTTCGCTTCCTGCGAACGCGTCGGTCTGCGTAGTGGAGGAATCTCTCTTCGATTGCGCACCTGCCCCTCTTCACGTCACACTGTCTCTCCCTTGCGCGTGCCCTGCGCTAAAGACCCGGTTGCCGTGTTCTGTTTGCTGTCGCGGCCGCGTGCCCACGCGCCCTTCGCGCATGACGTCTTTCGGCTCCTTTATGGTGTTAACGAAACCCGCATATGTTTCGCACCCTTGCACCGCAGGTAATCAATCAGCATCGTCAAATCCAGAAGCCTTGCACCAGGTTAAAAGCCACATGCATCCTGGATGCAGTTTTAGTAGGACCAGAAATGACCACAGAAACGCCACCAAAACCTCACTGGATGCGGCTGATATTGATGGTGATGGTCCTCTTTTCCGGACTATGCACGATCTTCGCGGCGGTAGTGACGGCAGCAGTAGCTTGGACGGAGCACGCCGAATCGCAATGGCCGCAAGTAACGGCGCGTGTGGACACATGCGGCCTGGATGAAACCCCCACCGGCGAGCGAGAAATGTATTACATCCGTTGCCGCCTCATCTACGAGGTAGGCGCTGAACAAAACACGGCGACCGTCGATTCGGTGAATGCTCCTTCGCGCGCAGTCTGGCAATACCCGCCCAACCAGATTGGCCCGCTCGAAGACTGGGTCGCGGAGCATCCTCGAGGAACACCCATCGTCGTGCACTACGATCCCGCCCACCACACGAAAGCAGTGCTCGTAGCGACCGACATGCCGCGCGGCGGACCGCGAACGCCGAACAATGTAAAACTACTGAAAGTCTGCGCAGGAAGTTTCGTGATCCTGCTGATAATCGCGCGAATCACACGGCCTCGATCCCTTCGGCAAGAAGAATATTCCTCATTGCCGCTGAACCAGTAGGCTGTCACGCTTCCGTCGCGCCCTGATCAACGCGCAACCCGGAAGCAATTTCACCTGCTTGTTAGGTCGCATTGCGGGTGCCGCACCCTCGCGACCTTCGAGGGTGCGGGTTTAGACGCAACCCGCCACCCTCGATCCGACCGGAGCAACCGCACCCCGTAACATCAAACTCTGCCCGCACCGTCATTCCGACCCGAGCAGACCAACTTCTTCCTTCCGCGTTCGCTTCCTGCGAACGCGTCGGTCTGCGTAGTGGAGGAATCTCTCTTCGATTGCGCACCTGCCCCGCTCCCACGTCACACCGTTTCTCTTTCTCTTACTCGTGCCCTAAGCTAAAGACCCGGTTGCCGTCATCTTGTATGCTGTGGCGGCCGGGTGCCCCACTCTCGACCCGCGCTACAAGAAGTCGCCACCCATGGAAGCCTCGATCTCGTCCGCCATAGCCGGATCCATAGGGCCGCCTTGGTGCGCCGCGCCCTACTCTCCCAGCATGCTCCGAAATTGGCAGATAGTCCGGTCACTGTCAGGCAGCTGGACTAACAAACTCCCGATTTCCACACATTGTAAAAGGGCGCCCCTTTTGGAGTAGGGTTTTGAGTGTCCGCTCGAACCTCTCCAGAAAGGAGCACCCTGTCTATGGATAGTGTGAAGTATATCGGCATGGATGTTCACAAGGAAGCGATCTCCATCGCGGTCTTAAATTCCTCCGGCAAGCTGGTGATGGAATGCATCATCGAAACCAAGGCCAGCACGATTCTCCAGTTTTTCCAAGGACTAAGCGGCAACCTGCAGGTCACCTTTGAAGAAGGCACTTGGGCGGCCTGGTTGTATGACCTGTTGAAGCCACACGTCACCGAGCTCGTAGTGTGTAATCCCCGAAAGAATGCCTTGCTGAAAGAAGGCAGCAAGAGTGACCGCATCGATGCCAAGAAATTGGCCGAACTGCTGCGCAATGGAGCGCTTTCCGCGGTCTACCATGGAGAGAACGGCCTGCGCATGTTGAAGGAATTGTCCCGAAGCTATTTGACGATTAGCAAGGATCTGGTGCGGGTGATGAATCGGCTCAAGGCCTTGTATCGAAGCTGGGCTATTCCCTGTGCCGGGACGCAAGTCTACGCACCGCGTTACCGCTCGGAATGGTTGAGCAAGATCACGGAACCTGGCGTGCGCCGGCGGGCCGAGCTTTACTACCAACAACTCGACGCCCTGCGTTTTTTGCGCCAACAAGCCCGGAAAGAGCTGCTGGCCGAGGCTAGGAAGCACCGCGCAACGAAGTTGCTACGCCAAATTCCTGGTATTGGTTCGCTTCGGGCGGCTCACTTGGTGGCGTTGATGCAGACGCCCCACCGCTTCCGCACCAAGCGCCAACTGTGGACCTACAGCGGGCTTGCGTTGGAGACTCACGACAGCGCGCAATACCGCTCTATCCAGGGACAGCTGCAACGTTCCAAGAAACCACCGCAACTTCGTGGGCTAAATGCGAACCATAACCACGATCTCAAGGATGTCTTCAAGGGTGCGGCCATGAGGGCGAGCACCTGCGCTGGACCGCTCCGCGATTTTTACCAGAACTTGCTCGGCAAAGGGATGCGACCAACGATGGCTCGTCTCACCTTGGCGCGGAAGATTGCCGCGATCACTCTGATCGTCTGGAAGAAAGGAGTCAGTTTCGACGCCAACTATTTAAAACAAGCAGCTTGAGCGCCTCTGACAGAGAGTCCGTTCCATCCTGGGGATCATCCTTGGCGGTGGCCGTCGGGTTCTTGAGACGCTTGGTTCGAGGGAGAGTATCCACCGGAGAAATCAGGCCACCATGTTGTTCCAACACGAGAGTCTCCGATTCCACCCTATGCCCCCTTGGATAACCAAAGAAAGTCATAGGCCACGAGTCTCCAATAGGACCATGAGTTACCGCTTAGCTGGGCGGATAACCGTTACGCTTGTTTAGTTTCAAGAAACGGATGGCGCCGTCACGACAATGAAATGGAACCACAGGCGGGAAGAACACTCTCACCGATTCATACTACGAAACGAAGCAACGGCTTCCTGATGAAGACCACTCGTCGATCGCGCGTGCATGTTCAAACGATTGGGCTGAATGCCGAAACAAAAAAGTGTTGGCACCGAGCCAACGGAGAGATATGTCTCTTGACATTTCCTTTTATAGGACTTCTCCGGTTGATACCGCGTTTATCAGAACCTGGAGTATCAGTTCCATCCCAGAAACACCTGAACCGTCGACCGGTTCCCTACGACACCAAATACCGCCATCATCGTTGGTAGATGGCTTCCGAGTCAAAATGGAAACGCAGATTGCTCTGGGTCTGTGCATTCGCCGGTCTATGCGTTGTCTATCTTTGGTTCTTCGGAACGCAAACATTTTTTGCTTTGATCGCTCGGCAAATTGGACGACAAATTCCCATCGTAAAGAGTGTTCCCGTCGAACTGAACGACCTATCCGTTTCTGAGGTAAAGGGTAAAAGAATCTCATTCAACGGAATTGAGTTTGAAGTTCCCTGGAACGATATGGACGAACAGAAATCACGAGTGGTTGGGACTTGGGCATTTGTTTTCTTCCGTTCTGGAAACTCAATGATCCTCTGTATCGAGCCGGCAGACGGATTCATAGCTTCGATGACTAAGAGCAAGACTCCAGACCCCGAACTGTTCAAGGTGATCTACGGGCCAGACGTTCTTCGCTCAGACTATGCACTGCACAAAGCGATTTTTGAAACCACTCCCAGCCAGATAAATTTACTCACTCCTACTAACCGCGCAGCGGGGCTGTCTTCGGTGATTGTCATTAAGGCCATAATGCCAGCAACTACGGATTGGGCCATCTACAACATTCGGTCAAGCAACTTTAAAGGATTTCAGTTGGGAGACCCGGTGCGTCATCCCAAGAAGATGTGCTTGGAATTGTTCGGAAACGATGTGCATTTTGAAATCAACATTGAACAGAATACGGGCCTGTCTAGTCGGGGGATTACTCAAGCTGAAATAAACCGAATCATTCAAACCGCTCACAAGTCACTTGACCCTCGATCGAAAATCGGCGTAAGTCCTTCATAATTTGCTTTGCGGGATCATTCACCATGTCAAGTGCCCCGCATGTATAATCGGAAAAACTGATCCACTACCCACCTCCCCCTCCAATTGCATTGCCCCACCACCACAATTCATAATACCCGTCGCTCAACTCGCCAAACTCCATGCCCAACTTCCTCGAAAACCTCTTCGCACAACTTCACCGCAACTCCGCCCGCACCATCCTCCGCGAAATCCACGGCGATCAATTCACAAACGTAACCGGCGGCCAACTCCTCGCTCAAATCCAACAGGCCCGCGAAGCCCTCCGCCGCCACAACCTCAAGCCTAACGATCGCTCCGCCCTGCTCGCTTCCAACTCCGTCCGCTGGATCGCCATCGACCTGGCCCTGATGGCCGAAGGCCTGATCGTCGTCCCGCTCTACTCGCGCCAGGCTCCCGCCGAATTAGCCGCCGTGATGCAAGACTGCCAGCCGCAATTACTCGTCGTAGGCGATGCGTCGCTAGGCGCTGCCATCACAAAAAATTGGCCCGGCGATTCTTTTGCCGTCCCCAAACAAGTCTTATTCGACGAACTGCTGCCTCCCACGAGCGCATCCGCACATGCAACGCTCGTGGCCCCTAATCCCCGCCAAGACGCCGACCTCGTCACCATCGTCTACACCTCCGGCACGTCCGGCGAACCGAAAGGCGTCTGCCTCACCACCGCCAACATCTCCTTCATGCTGCAACGCACGACCGAACGCCTCGACCAGCTCATGCGCGGCTCGCAAGGCCCCGACAGCGTCTTCCACTATCTTCCGCTTAACTTCGCCGCGTCCTGGATTGCCACCCTCTCGTTCCTCTCGCGCGAAAGCGTCGTCACTCTCTCCACCGACCTCAACAAACTTGCCGACGAGATTCGCCTCTCCGCCCCGCACTATTTCCTGAACGTGCCCACGCTCCTCGAGCGCGTCCGCCGCGGCGTCGACGAGGCGATCGCTAAGCGCCCGTCTCCAATTCGCTCGCTCTACGCAAAGGCCGGCGATGCCGCACAGCGTGATCTCACCAAGACTCCGCAAGTGTTCGACAAGCTATGGCTCGCCCTGGGCCGCAAACTCATCTTCACCAAAATTAAAGAGCGCTTCGGCCCCAATCTCCGCGCCCTCATCTGTGGCTCCGCCCCACTAGCTCCCGAAACGCAAAATTTCTTCGCCATGCTGGGCGTCCCGGTTCTACAGGTCTATGGACTCACCGAAACCACCGGCATCTGCACCATGGACGATCCCAACGGCACCGTAGACACCGGCCACGTAGGTCCCACCATCAACGGCATCGAAATGAAAATCGCCGAAAACGAAGAGATCGTAGTCCGCGGCCCCAACGTTTTCCCAGGCTATTGGAATCACGAAGAAGAAACCGCCAAGGTCTTGCAAGACGGCTGGTTCCACACCGGCGACCAAGGCGAAAAAAACGCTCACGGCAACTGGCGCATCATCGGCCGCGTAAAAAATCTAATCATCCTGAATTCCGGCCACAAAATCCCACCGGAGCCCATCGAAGACAAACTAGCCCAGCTCCTCCCCGCCGCCCAGCACATCGTCATCGTAGGGAACGCCCGCGGCTACCTCTGCGCCCTGATCACCGGACCAATCGACCCCGCCACAGCACAATCCGCCATAGACGCCATCAATCCCGATCTCCCCCACTACCGCCAAATCCGCAACTTCACCCTCCTCATCGAAACGCTAACGCCAGACAACGGCCTCCTCACCGCCATGGGCAAACTTCGCCGCGCCGCCATAAACTCCCGCTTCGCCAAAGAAATCGACGCAATGTATGCAGCAAGGAACAACTAAATGCTAATGCAATCGATCTCCAATCCCTCGCGAAAATACTTGCGGTGACTTGCTGCGGCATTTTTTCCGGCGCGGCCCTCTACGTCACGCTCGTTGAACATCCGGCCCGCATGGAGTGTGGAACGCAACTCGCCGCTACCCAATTCGGCCCCAGCTATCGCCGTGCGGCGATTATGCAAGCTTTGCTGGACGTCGTCGGCTCATTGCTAGCTGCGCTGGTCTGGGTTCGAGGCGGCAGCGTAGCCTGGCTGGCAGGTGCGGCCTTGTTCGTTTCGATCGTTCCCTACACCCTGCTCGTCATCCTGCCCACCAACAAACAACTTCTCGACGCGTCGTTGGACCGAAGCTCCAACCGTGCCCGCGCGCTTCTGATGCGCTGGGGTTATCTCCACGCCGTCCGCACGGTAGTCGGCCTAGCCGCCTTCGTGCTCTTCGTGTACTTAATCGCAGTGGGAAAATGAAATCGAGCGTGCGCCCAGGCGCGCAAACATTGGCGCTCCTGACCTCTCGATTTAGTGGGGCGTTACCGAGTCGATGTCCGAATTTGGGACATTGGCTACCCAAAAACGACCATACCCTACGAGGCAGCCCATGGTAAGTCATTTACAATGTGGGTCATCCTATTGGCACGCATGGTGCCGATAAACTCCGAAGGGACAACAAACATGTCATTTTTCCGCGATCTAAGAGTTGCGTTCCACTCGCTGATGCGCAGCAAAGGGCTTGCGACCATTGTGATCCTCACGCTGGCGCTTGGCATCGGGGCCAACGCGGCCATCTTCACGCTCGTGCGGGGAGTGCTGCTCAAGCCGCTCGTCAACCGTGACGAGAACCGGCTCATGTACATCCGCCAGAGCGCCCCCAGCATGGGAGAAGACAACACAACGTTCTCCGTGCCCGAAATCAAGGACATCGAAACCAGCGTCCACTCCGTGAGCGAGTTCGGCGATTTCTCGACGATGAGCTTTACGATGATCGGACTCGGTGAACCTCGCGGAGTTCAAGGTGGCGTCGTCGGCGGCAGCTACTTCGAAGTCATGGGTCTGCGTCCTGTTCTCGGCCGCCTCATCGGACCTCAAGACGACGGTCCCAACGCCGCCGGCGTCATCGTGCTCACGTATCGCTTCTGGTCTACCGTTTTCAAAAAAGATCCTGATGTGATCGGCAAAACAGTTCGCCTCAGCAGCATTGGCGATCGTTCCGCCACCGTCATCGGCGTCCTGGAACCCTCTGTCCCTTATCCCGCGGATACAGAAATCATCGCCAACATCGTTACCAGCCCGCATCATCTTTCCGCCACCATGGTCACCGGCCGCATCCATCGCATGACCGAACTCTTCGGTAAGCTTGCTCCCGGCGTCACTCTCGACCAGGCTCGCACCGAGTTAGCCACCGTCTACGCCTCCATGCGGAAAGACCACCCCGAAGCGTATCCCGATAACGGCGGCTACCGCATTGATGCCAGGATGCTCCGAGACCAGATTACTTCCGGCGCGCGTACGGTTCTCCTCGTCCTTCTCGCTGCCTCGGGCCTCGTCTTCATCATCGCCTGCTCCAACGTTGCCAACCTGATTCTCGCGCGCACGGTTCGCCGCGAGGGCGAACTCTCGATCCGCGCCGCGCTCGGCGCAAGTACCGGCGCGTTGCGGCGCATGTTGCTGGCTGAAAGCCTTCTCCTCTGCGGTGCTGGCGCGGCACATCGGCGTCATGAGCGCGCAGCCATTGGTCACCATCCTGGCTCGATACGCCTCGCGCTTCTCTGTCCGCGCGCTGGATTTGACGGTTGATTCCAGCATGCTTTGGGTCGGAGCGGCCCTGGCCGTGGTCGCGGCGGTAATTTTGGCGTTTGTGCCGCGACTCCCTTCCGCTACCGCGGCTAACGGCATGAACTTGGCCAGTGGCAGCGTCCGCATCACCGGCAGCACCGGCCGCCGCCAGCGCATCTTCGCGGTGACGCAAATCGCCGCGTCCTTCGTTCTGCTGGCCGGCGCAACCATGCTGGTCACCACTCTAATCGCTCTGCAACAGGCGCAAACCGGTCTCGACACGCGCCACGTCCTCACCGTTGACGTTCCCGCCCTCTCCTACGGGAAAACGCCTCAACAAGTGGTCGATTTCTACAAAGAATCAATGCGCCGTATCGACGCGCTGCCTGGCGTCTCTACCACTGCCTTCAGCACCATTGCGCCGTGGCGCGATGCCGATACCGTCGGTGTGGGTCTCCAATTCTCCGCGGATGGTCACGCCCATGGCAAAGATGATCCTCGCGCTCTGTGGCGCACCATCTCTCCGGGATATTTCGCCGCGCTCGGCGTGCCCATTCTTGACGGCCGCGACCTCAACGACCTCGATGACCTGAATCGAGAGCCTGTAGCTATCGTCAGTGAGACTCTTGCGCGCCGGATGTTCCCTGCCGGCGATGCCGTCGGCAAGCATGTCTATTGGACCGATCCCGTGCTCGAATTCCTCCCCGGCACCGACGCCGAAAAGGCCCGATTCAAGGGGCCGCACCGCATCATTGGCGTCGTCGCCGACGTCGATGACCTGCATGTCGTTCCGCAGCCCATTAACACCATTTATGGCACCTTTGCAGACTCTCCA
The DNA here is from genome assembly GCA_963729285.1 of uncultured Acidobacteriota bacterium. Classification (GTDB taxonomy): domain Bacteria; phylum Acidobacteriota; class Terriglobia; order Acidiferrales; family UBA7541; genus Acidiferrum. The sequence goes on along the minus strand of CAVSNL010000031.1, from coordinate 24,645 downwards.
CTATTCGGCGGGCACCTCTTCATCCACACCACCGCAAATCCTTATTCGCTTGTAGCGCCGGTCACCAAAATTATCCGGCAGATGTCCGCCGATGAACCCGTTGAGCACGCCGCCACTCTCGAAGACATCCGCGCAAAAGTGCTTGCGCCAGACCGCTTGAACTCCCTGGTCTTTGGCGTGTTCGCAGGGGTCGCGTTGCTGATTGCCGTCGTTGGCGTCGCGGGCGTACTGGCATTTTCTGTCAGCGCGCGGACACGCGAATTCGGCATCCGTTTGGCGCTTGGGTCACCCCCGGAAAATCTCCTCAGAGGTGTTGTGGCGGAAGGCGTCGTGATGGCCGCCGTTGGCGTTCTGGCGGGCGCGGCGTTCGGGTTCGTCGTTGCGCGCGTGGCAGGCAGTTATTTCGGCGACTTAAAAATGCCGGGCGCATTGCCCGTGATCGTTTCTGCGTTTGTGCTGTTAGGCGCGGCGGTAGTCGCTTCGATGCTCCCGGCCGCACGCGCCGCACGCGTCGACGTCATACAAGCCCTTCGCTCGGAATGATTGACCCGGCGCGCCGGTCCGTAGCCATCTCAAACTGGGTCTAGCAACTCGGTACCGGATAGGTCCCCGTAGGGGCGGGGCTTGTTTACCCTGAGCTTCGAAGGACCCCGCCCGGCGTCAAACCCGCGACACCTCAAACCCGCAGCCTGGAATCGCCCCCATTTTTTCCGCAGTTATGTGGCTTGCCGAAGGCGCGCCCCATCGTGTGCAACAACTGCCCTGCCTTCCAACGGCACCATAGATCCGTCTCTTGCGCATCGTTCGGTCTCCGGTGTTGAAGGCGGCTAGCCATGCAGACAATTGCGAAGCGGCGGGCGTGTCCGGGAGGTTAGCCTGAGCTAAGACCGATTCATGAACCAGGAAAAGCAGGGCCACTTCCGGCCATGATTCAGATGTGTTCGATCTTGACTTGTCCGAATTCGTGTTCGAGGCGCGTGATAGTTGCGCGGAACTCTGATGAATCATGCAGAGTCTTTAGGCAGGGATCGCGTTGAAACATCGGCCAACACGCAAAACCACCTTCAATCGTTCGTTCCAGCCATTCGAAGGCTTTGCCGGGCTGCCCCAGAACGGCGTAGGTACATGCGATTTGATAGTGCGTGTGGTGCGTATGCCCGAACGAACGAGGAGACTCGCACGCCCGGTGAACACAGTCTAGAGCCGCTCGGGAATCCTGATGAAGGGCGAGTAGCACACCATTCAGGCTAATCATCATCGGCTCATCAGGAAGAATCTGGAGCGCTGCAGCAACATAGGTTTTCGCAGACTCCAAGTCACCTCGAAGCAATGCTGGCTGGGGCCGAAGACCACAGGAGATACTTGTTCTGGGGGCTTTCACGCGCCCAAGCATCAAGTTCCCGTTCGGCACGATCCAGGTCACCGTCCCAAAGGTAAGACTGTGCGATGTTGTGATTCGCGAGGTTCCGCGGGTTCAGCAATCGCCGCTTTTCATAAGCGCGCTGTGCTTCTTTGAGCCGCCCGATGTGCGCGCAGATCGAGCCCAGCCGGTTGTGCGCGTGATCCAAATTGGGCTGGAGCGCCAATCCCCTCTGTATTTCCGCGATCGCTTCGACATGCCGGAAATTGGTGGCCTGACTCCACAAAATATAAGCTTTCGCCAAATGGGCTTCGGGCAGATCTGGATCCAGCTCCAGCGCTTGCTGGCAATGGAATTCCGCTCTATCGATCCACGTGCGGCGCGGGTCGAAGCCGAAATACTTACCTGTACAAACATAGGAGAGTGTCGCGTGTGCGAGGGCGAATTTGGGATCTGCGACTATGGCTCGGTCTAGCGCGGCAATCGCTCTGTTCAGAGATTCAAGGTCTTCGGAATAGCTTTCGCGAAGCCCTTCGAGAAATTCGCTGTACGCCCCGGGATCGGTGGTGTAACGGTCCCGCGCCTTTAGCGCGCTACGCCGGAATTTTCTTGCCAAGGCCTCGGCTACGCGTTCGCTGATTTCATCCTGGATTTCGAAAATACTTTGGAGCGTGAAATCGTATTTTTCAGCGAAAACAATTTTCCGCACCTGCGAGTCAAATAGTTGGACGGAAACCCGCCAATGTGAACCCATCCGCTGAATACTTCCCTGCAACACGTGGCGGACTCGCATCGCACGGCTGACCGCGACCGGGTCGCTACCGCCGGGATACTTCAGGATCGCCGCTGTCGGCGGAACTACTAGATCTTCCAGATTTCCGAGCGTGGTGATCAAAGCATCGGCAAATCCCAAAGAAAGCAATTCCTTTTCCTCTACATCACTCAGGAAGATGAATGGCAGCACCGCAAGCGAAGCGCCGGAATCTTCCTCACTTGGCGCCGGCGTCGCCAAGCCCAGCGCTTCCAAAATCTGTTTGCCGAAGTCCAACGCCTGGTCGCAGGATAGCGCGCCGTGAAGCAAATCTCGAAGAGTGTGGCCCTCCACCAGTTCCGTGACAATGAACAGTGTTCCTTTGTCTTCCCCGACCTCGTACACGGTAAGAATATGCGGGTGGTTAAGCGCCGAGGTTGTTCTGGCCTCGCGTTGGAATCGTTCAAGTACTTGCTGGTTTCCGGAAAATTGGTCGGGCAAAAACTTCAAGGCCACATTGCGACCAAGCTTAATGTCCTCGGCCTTGTAAACGACGCCCATACCCCCGCCGCCGATCTTCTCCACGATGCGGTAGTGGGAAACGGTCTGGCCGATCAGTGACTGGCAGTCCGCCATACTGCGGCCATGTTAGTTTTCGACCCGAGGTAAGTCAACGTAGCTGGCGGTTGGCAGTTCACATCAAGTGCCGAACTCGGCTAGGTCTGATTAAGCGGTTACCGGACTGGGTCCCGGTACCCAAGTTACTGGTAAGGCGACCGACTGGGACTTCGCAACCGATTTGGGCAGCGTGATATAAATTGTGCCTCCGTGTTGGACGAGATCACAGAAGGAGTACCTTATGCGCCATCCTGAGGTTGCCATCCCGCCAGTCAGCTCGCGCCGCTGCTTTCTTCGGTCCGTTTCACTTGTTGCCACGACCTCGATACTCAGGGAAGCACAGTTTGTAGTGGCCGCCCCGGAGCCGGCTACAACCGCCGAAAGCCGAGCGGAATCCGCCCTTGATGAGAAACGTATGGGCGAGCTGGCGGCGTGGACAGCGTTGACCATGGAGACGCCAAACCCCGTGCCTTACGGCGCGGAGATTGTCCACAGCGAGACGGGCGAGAGCCTGATGCGCGCCGCGAACGCTGTGGGAACAGAGCACGATCCCAGCGCCCACGCCGAGGTGCGCACAATTCGGCTAGCATGCAACAAGATCAACTCGTATTCGCTGAGGGGTTACACGCTCTACACTACCTGCGAGCCGTGCCCGATGTGTATGGGCTGCGCCCTGTGGGCTGGCCTCGACCGCGTGGTGTTCGGCGCGACGATTGCAGACGCGGCCCGCTTCGGCCCTCAAATTGAAATTTCCGCGACGGAGGTTGTAAAGCGCTCCGACATGAAGTGCATCGTCGATGGACCGGTCGAGCACGATGTGTGTCTCGCACTCTTCACAAATCCAACCATGCAGAAGGCGTTTAAGAGATGGAATTCCCAAAGGCCCTGACTGGCCGCGTGTTTTTAGAGGGCTAGAGAAGCGGCCGTGTTGCCAAGTCCTGATTAACGCATTATAAAAGGGCGCCTGTTTGAAGTAGGTTTTGATCGTTCGTATCAACGCGGTTACCCTACAAGTGAAATCGCTCAAGGCTATTGAGTTCCGGGTGGTGACGCCGACGCAGAACCCATTAATCGAATGTTCGGGGGTGCGTAAGAACCTATGTCTATAAGGTGGTTCAGGCAAATCAATTTGTAATGCTGGACTGGCTCCGTGTGGCCGCCGGTGTCCCGCGAAAGATAGTCTAGGAAATGTGACTTGGTGTACACCCGAAGCCCCGTGGCACAGCCATTCCTGGCTGTGCGCGTCAACCAACGTGCTTTAGCGCCGACGTGACTGCGTACTCTTAACGGGCTTCAGAGTCTGTGTGAGAACTCGGGTTGACGCGTCTCTTATACTGCATGAGAGAGGGGACGCGATGACGAAATTTTTGGAGTACAACCCGGACCAGGCGTATTTGCTGCCGCCGAGCGTGCGGGATGTGTTGGGTTCGGGTCATCTCTGTTTTTTCGTGCGGCGCGTGGTGGCGAAGCTCAACTTGGACGCTTTTAGGAAAGAGTACGGGGAAGAAGGCGGCCCCGCCTACGCGCCGGAGAGGTTGGCTTCGGTTTGGCTGTACGCCTACGCGCTGGGGGTGACCAGTTCGCGAAGGTTGGAACAGCGCATTTGCGAGGATTTGGCGTTTCGCTATTTGGCGGGCGGGGCCGCGCCGGATCACTGGACACTGAACGCGTTTCGGCGGCGGCACGCGAAGGGATTGAACGATTTGTTCACGCAAGTGGTGGAGTTGGCGCGGAAAGCGAAACTGGGCAAGCTCGGCCACGTGGCGATTGACTCGACACGCATCGCGGCAAACGCCTCGCGGAATCGCGTGGACACCGAGCAAGCGCTGCGGGACGCGCGGGCGCGCATTCGGCGGGACATTCGTCGTTGGCAGCAGCAGTGTGATGCGGACGACCCCAACGAAGGTGCGGGCCATGAAGTGGACCGCGAAGTGATCGAGCGGCTGGAACAGCAACTTGCCGGAATTCCTGAGCGGTTGGAGCGGCTGCATAAATCGGGCCTGCACAAGGTGTCGCGGACCGATCCGGACAGCCGTTTTCTGCGCGAGCGCGGCGGATTCACGCTGGGCTACACCGCCACGATGGCGGTCAGCGAGGATCACTTGATTGTGGCGCAGCGGGTGACGCAGGAGACCAACGACAATGAATTGCTGCTGCCCATGGTGGATCTGGTGGAGCAGCAGTGCGGAGAGAAACCGCAACGCGCCAGTGCCGACAGCGGATTCTTCTCGGTGAACAATCTGCATGCTCTGGAGGAGCGCAAGATTGATGCCTATGTTCCAGACTCGAATTTGGCGCGCTGGTTGAATCGCGGGGGCCGGCTGCGGCTGCGGGCCAGCGATCCGGCACATCGCCGCATGCGACGAAAACTGCGGGACCCCGTGGGCGGTATGATTTACGGGCGGCGCAAAGCGATCGTCGAGCCGGTGAACGGAGTGCTGAAAGAGCAGCGGGGGATGCGGCGGTTCCGCCGACGCGGGCTGGAAAAAGTTGCCGTGGAGTGGGCACTGACAACCACCGCGTTTAACTTGACGCGAATGTGGCGCGCCAACTAAGCGCCCTGCAGCCAGAACTTTAACGAAGTAGTCAGGAGTCATCGTCCTAGGCTCGTATTCGTGGTTCAAAATCAACGGGCCGCTGAGTCTTCACACAGACTCTACAGCCCCCGAAGGAAGCTTTTTCCTCGTTTATTGCATTTTTTGGATGCGGTTGTCGAACTTTGACACCCAGGCGCGCACTAACCCAAATATATCTTGACTGTTAGATATTAGCTTGGTAACATTAATTCATTGACAGTCACGCCCACGCGTCAGACCGGCTGACGCGTTTTTCTTTTCGAGGTTGGCTAGCTGGCCTGCTCCACATGGTGCTGCCACCGAGCCTAGAAAGCTTGCCGGCAAGGGTACCTTGGTAACCACCTTGTAAGCCATTTAGAATGAATACTTGCAGAACTCTATCAAAACAAGCCGCTTGAAGTGCCTTTGGAACGATAGACTTACAAAAAACAAGGGGGAGGTAGGTAACTCACTTATAACCACCGCAGCTCGACCCCGGACCCACCCACACGTCCCTCAACCATGGTCCGATCGCCAGCGCCAATCCCCCGCTCCGTCACTTTCAACTTTCAACTGTCGACTGTCGACCTCCCGACAACTTCTATCGCTCCTCCCGGACTATAGTAAGCTTGATCGGCTTCTTCTCTCCGGAGCCCACTGGATTTCTCGAAGATGACTTCCTTTACGGGCAAAGCTTTGCGCTGGGACTTGCGCGACTCCATCCTCGAACTGACCCTGGACCGCGAGCCCGCCAACGAAATCGGCACCGTCATGCTCGCCGAACTCGAGCAGTTCGTGGCCGCATTTCCTGCCCTGGCCCCCGAAACCTCCGCGTGCATCATCACCAGCGCTCGCAAACACGGTTTTTCCGCCGGCGCCGATTTACGCGAGCTGTACGAAAGTGCGGCACCCCTTTCCGCCAAAGAGCGCCTCGCAGGCGTCCGCCAGTTCCTCGAGCGCATCCACGCGGTCCTGAACGCCATCGACGCCGCGCCCTTCGTGACCATCGCCGCGGTCCATGGAGTCTGTTTCGGCGGTGGCCTGGAACTCGCGCTCGCCTGCGACATCATCGTCGCCGACAAAATGGCGCGCTTCGCCTTCCCCGAGCTTCGCCTCGGACTCATCCCAGGATTCGGCGGCATACCCCGCTTGAAGCGCGATCTCGGCAACGCCTTCGTCCGCGATCTGCTGCTCACCGGCCGCAGCGTCAACGCCACACGGGCCCAAGCTGTCGGTCTCGTCGCGCAACTCGCCGCCGAAGGCGAAGCCCGCAAGATCGCCTTAGCCACCGCCGCTCAAATCACCAAATTCGACGCCGTAACCCGTGCCGCCGCCAAAAAATTCATCAAGCCTATTCCCCACGAAGATCTCCGCCACGAGATCGATCTCTTCTGCCGGCTGTTTACCCGCAAAGAAGTCATGGCTGCCCTGAAAAAATTCGTCGAGTCCACCGAAGCCATGCCCTACCTACCCTGAGTAACCGAACATCTCCGAATCGAATCCAATCAGGGTGGGCGTTTAAAATGACCATATCCCTGCGAAATAAACGTACCCCTGTGAAATGAGCGTACCTCTACGAAATGAACGTGCCGCTGTGAAGCGCCGAACACTTCATCTGCTAGCGCTGTTTGTCCTGGCCGCACTCATGTTCCTGGCATCCGGCCTCCACGGCAGCTACTTCTGCGTTTCTCCCTGGGCCGGCGGCGGTCCACTGCAACCATCAGAGGCTCATGCCAATCCTTAGCCTCGACCACGTGCAGATCGCAATTCCCGTCGGCGGCGAAACGCGGGCCCGCGACTTCTACATCGGAATCCTCGGTCTAACCGAAGTCGAGAAGCCTGCCGAAATGGCGGGACGCAACAGCATCTGGTTCGTGGCCGGCCCCGTGAATCTTCACGTCGGCATCGAGGCCGATTTCCACCCGGCAAAACGCGCCCATCCCGCGCTGGTTGTCGATGATCTCGACAATATCGTCGCTGCTTGCGAGCGCGCCGGCCTTCCCGCCAAACCCGACACCTCCTTCAATAATTTTCGCCGCGTCCACATCTTCGATCCCTTCGGTAACCGCCTCGAACTGATGGAGAGCACGACTCCGTAAACTCGGGTCGCATCGAATCGGCCGGTTTTTCTCGCGGTCTTGCGTCGAAAGATCATCCGAAGCAGCAATACCTACCCATCCTTCCAGGCTCCGACCTAGCCAATCGGCGGATGTAGACGCCCCTGCGAATCCGGCATCTTGTTCAAGGAGGTTGTATATGTCTTCACAACTTATTGAACTTTCAGACGCACTGGCGCAAGCCACCGATCGCGCGGCCGTTAACACTGTGGCGGTGCACGCCGAAGCGCGCGGCTCATCCAGCGGCGTCATATGGCGCACGGGTATTATCGTCACGTCCGAACACGCGCTGCGCCGCGACGACGAAATTCACGTCACACTCGCCGACGGGCGCGTCGTCCCCGCGATACTCGCCGGACGCGATGCTTCGACCGATCTCGCGGTCCTGAAATGCGCGGAAGCCGCGACGCCCGTAACCGAATTTGGTGATGCGGCTGCCATCAAGCCGGGCAGTCTCACGCTCGTCGTCGGCCGCACGCGCGCCAGCGGCCCAGTCGCCGCGCTCGGCGTAGTCAGTCTGGCAGCCACCGAACGCAAGACCTGGACCGGCGCATCACTTGCTCCTTACATCCGCCTTGACGTTGCGCTATCACCGACCGCTGCGGGAGCCGCCGCAGTTGACGCGCACGGCCGCATCTTCGGCATCGCCACGCCACGCTTCGCACGTTTCGGCGCAATCGCGGTCCCGGCCTCCACGGTGAACATCGTGGTCGACACGCTCCTGCAGAAGGGCCGCATCCCGCGCGGCTACCTCGGCGTCGGCCTTCAATCCGTGCGCCTGCCCGAGGCCCTGCGCCAACACTTGCACCGCGAACAAAAAACTGCGGCCATCATTCTCGAGGTGGAATCCGAAAGCCCGGCCCACAAAGCCGGCCTGGTCATCGGCGACATCATTGTTGCGCTCTCCGGCGAACCGGTCGCTCGCCTTGAGGACGTGCACTCCCAACTCCAAGGTGCCGCAATCGGCAAATCACTAACACTTGGCTTCGTCCGCGGCGGTACATTTCAGGAAACCCAGGTTGTAGTCGGCGAACGCACTCACGGAGCCGCATAACATGGCCGTCACCAGTTTCGGCGAAATCGCGGAAAGTCTCCGCCGCTCCACAGTCCTCATCCACGCAGGCCCGCGTGGCAACGGCTCCGGCGTAATTTGGTCGAGCGGCGGCATCATCGTCACCAACGCGCACGTCGCCCGCCGTGCGCAACTCCGCGTCCAGCTCTGGGATGGTCGCGAACTCGACGCGGCACTCGAGTCCTCCGATCCAGTTCGCGACATCGCGACGCTCCGCGTGAATGCCAAGAATCTCCCTGCGGCAACGCCCGCGGATTCCTCGCGTGTGCGGCCCGGCGAACTCGCGATCGCCATCGGGAATCCTCTGGGGTTTGTCGGGGCTCTCACCACGGGAGTGGTCCACGCCGTCGGGCCGCTTCCGGGTCTCGGCCCGCAAACGTGGGTGCAAGCCGGCGTCCGCCTGGCACCTGGAAACTCCGGCGGCCCGCTCGCCGACGCTGCCGGCCGCGTCATTGGAATCAACACGATGGTCGCCGGCCGTCTGGCCCTAGCGATCCCCAGTAACGCGGTCTCCGACTTTCTCTCCGGCGCGCGTTCAAATAGTGAAGCACGGGACGGCTGGCTGGGCGTCACGCTCTATCCGGTGCAAGTCCCCAATTCCGGTAGCCGTGCGGCAAAGCGATTCGGGCTGGTTGTGCTCGAAATCGAGGCGGGAAGTCCCGCAGCCCGAGCCTCGCTCTTACCCGGCGACATCCTGCTGGGAACCGAAGGCCACCCATTCACGCTGCTGGACGATTTATCCCGAGCGCTCCGTGGGGAAGGCCCGCGTCTGCTCCGTCTCGAATTTCTTCGTGGAGACTACACCCGCGTCCGCCGCGTAACGATTCAGCTTGGTCGCCAGGCAACAGGTCGCCAAGCTACAGGGAGCGGCGTCGCAGCGTGATTCGCGTCTTCATCGTCGGAGCTTCCTCGCTGGCGCGCGCCGGGTTGCAAAATCTCCTCGCAGATCGCGGCGTTGAAGTGGCTGGGAGCTTCTCGGACCTCGATGGTCTCGCTGACGCGTTCCCAGACAGCGAGGCCGATGCGCTGGTTCTCGACGCTTCCGGCGAAAGCACCGAGTCCATGCTCGATTCCTTGGCGCGGTCCGGCCTCGCGCCGGAAATTCCCATCGTGCTGCTCGCCGGGAATCGCTGGCCGGCGGAAGCTCCCAACGCCGAATCTCCGTCCGCGTCTCGCGACGCGTTTCGCTCAGGAGTCCGAGCGGTCCTGCCCGCCGACGTTACCTCGAATCAATTGTTCGCCGCGCTCCAAGCGGTCACCGCGGGGCTTCTGGTGCTGCATCCCGCGGAAATCGACACCCTCGCACCCGCCGCGACGCCTGCCTCCCAACCGCTGAGCGAACTCGCCGAACCGTTAACCAGGCGCGAGCGCGAAGTCCTGCAAATGCTGGCCGCGGGGCTGGGCAACAAAGAAATCGCCGCGCGGCTCAACATTTCCGATCACACCGCAAAATTCCACGTTGGTTCGATTCTCGGCAAACTCGGCGCCGCAAGTCGCACCGAGGCCGTGGCCCTAGGCATCCGCCGCGGCCTTGTTCTTCTCTAGTCCGAGTCGTCTAGCGCAGCTCTTTCAGCGCTTCGATCAGATAAAACAAATAGACGTGGATAGAAGGGAGAATGGAGTTCTGTGTTTGTTTGCTTTGGAAGAAGGCAGCCAAGACCTCAGGTTGTTAAAGGCCAAAGAGAAATGCGGAGCGGACACGCGTCCGCTCCGCATTGGACATTCATGCCTTGGCGGGCCTGGCGAGCGGGATCGCCCCCGCTCCTGCCTCCGCGACGCGGGCGACGTTGAGGAAGTCGTTGCCGTCTCCTTTCCACGCAATGTACACGACCCCGTTCATGGTACACAGCGACGGCGGTTGTGGGCTCGTTTCTGAGGAAATGGCCTTGTTTCCAAAGCTATGTCCTCCGTCGTGGGAATACATCACGTTCAAGAAGTCGTTGCCATCTCCCTTCCATGACAGATACAGAGTGTTGCCATTGAAGGCGAGGCACGGACTCACTGGGCTGGTGTCGCCCAGAATCACCTTGTTGGCGAATGAGGTGATATTAGCGCCGGAAACGACGACCTCCGCAACATTCAGGTTGTCGTTGCCGTCGCCTTTCCATGTGACGTACAGGTTGCTTCCGGAGGCGCACAAGCCGGGTGCCTGAGGACTGGTCTCGGGAGAAGTGTACTTGTGCCCGAAAGTGTTTCCGTTGTCGGCAGAGTACATCACATTCAGGTTGTCGTTGCCGTCCCCTTTCCACGAGAGATACAGCCGGCCGCCAAACGATGCCAGCGACGGACTCCTCGGACTGGTATCGCCCAGCGTTTTCTTGTTCGTGAACCCGGTGATGTTGGGGCCTGAAATCACCACCTGCGCCACATTCAGGTTGTCATTGCCATCACCCTTCCAGGCGATGTAGAGGTGCCCGTTGTGCGCGCAAATGCACGGTGCCTGCGGGCTGGTTTCCGGCGATGTGTATTTCTGTCCAAATGTGGCTCCGCCGTCGGCAGAGTACATGACATTCAGGTTGTCATTGCCATCGCCTTTCCAGGCGACGTAAAGACAGCCATTCAGCGACGCGATGGAGGGAGTCAGCGGGCTGGTGTTGTTGCGGATGATGGTCTTATCGAACAGTACTTGGGTTTTGGTTACGGTGGTGGGTTTTCGCAGCCAGGCCTCATGGGTGATGGCGAGTAGCGACGGTTGGTCGATAATGCCAATCGAATCCCATGTGAAAAGCGCATACGCCTGACTGTTACCGTTGACTCCGGATGGCACGCTCACATTCAGTTGTTGCGCCAGCCAGGCAATCGTCCCGTAGCCACACAGAGCGACGCAGTGGTCCTCATTGGTATCGTTGGTAAATCCCGTGCCGAACCACGTTTTGCCCCCGGCCTGCGAACTCCCGGCGGCCCACCACGCGGTCTCCAGTTGGTCTCCAGCAACGCCGATTTTGACGGGTCCTGTGGAGATCGCACTCTGTAGCGTGTTGGAATTCGTCCAGTCGACCGAGTAGTAAGGACCATCGTCATAAGTGACGGCACCTTCTTTGAACCCATCGGTTTGCATAAACTGCAGGACTTGGGGAAGCTGTGCGCCTTCCAGCACGCCATGGGCGGTCGCCCAATTGATTACATCCTGTTCCGGAATGAAAATCTCCGGACCGTTGCATGCTTTGGCGAACGCCTCCTCCGCGGTCACACAGTCACCGTGGTTATAGTTGCCCCAAAATGAAATCTGCTGGGGCTTCACTATCAAATTCGGGGGTGCTCCGAGCAGCGCTCCGGGAGCGAGATGGAACGGGGTGGCACTTGCTAAAAGGTTTCTTGGCGTGGGTACAGCTCCGCGCCCCAGACGACGAGTAGGCTCCGGCATAACGTTCCTCCTTATAAGCTTGAATTTGTGGTTTGTGCTTCCGGTTCAGGAGCCCTGACGATCCTTCTGCTCTTCATCAGCAGGGGTCGGCGAATCGGGCTGTGAAGCCGGCTTATTGTTTGCTTGATCGGTTTCGGGAATATACCGCGGGGCTTTCTCGATTACTTCTTTCGGGGTCGGGATCGCCCCACGCTTTGGACGGGAATGACGGTCACTTTTTGCACCGCTCCCGGACTTGCTGTCCTTTTCCATTTTGTCTTCACTGACGCTGGCTGAGAAACTTAAAAGCCTGCTACGTTGCGCTCTAAATCGCAAGAAACCAGCGACGCGTATAATACTTGACTTTAGATGTTTGTCAATAGCTTTTTATAGTACTTGTTTGACAATCAAACATACAATCAATATAAAGGACACGCAATATAAAGGACACGATTCAGTACGAAATCTGCTGGACCCTCTAGTGTTGGGCCAGGCGCTCAAAGCCAGGTCTTCTCGCGACGGCCGCCCGCACTTTCTTGGATCTGCGGACCAGAAGTCCGCTTGAGGGAAGTCCGACCAGATAGGTACCGAGAAACGCTCTCATGTGTCCTCATGACTTTCACTTGCACTACCTCTAGGCGGAGTCGTCTAGCGCTGTAGCGGGTCATCAGTTTCCGGTGGCCATCCAGCCGCAACGTCAGAATTCCTAGCCAGCCGCTTCCCGAGAGGCTAACGACCCGGAGGGAACTGTCTTTGCCATCGGCGTTTCCGGCTCGTCAGGTTCCAGCGTGCACTGTCGCTTTTTCGGTCGAGGAACTGCTAGGCAAAACCACCACAGTAAACCAATAATCCGCGAGCGATCGAATCACCGCTAAGAATTTCTCAAAATCGACAGGCTTGATAATGTACGAGTTACAGCGCAGCTTGTACATTTTCAGAATCTCCTCATCCTGCGCAGAAGTGGTTAGAACAACAACCGGGATAGAGCACAGCGTTTCGTCTCCCACCATCTCCGCCAGTACTTCACGCCCGTCCATTCGGGGCATATTTAAGTCGAGGAGAATCAAGTCCGGGGTCGGAACATTAGCGTACTCGCCTTGTTTCCTCAAGAAAGCTAAGCATTCCTCACCGTCTTTCACGTGGTGCAAGTTGAGGCGCAACTTGGATTTCTTAAACCCCATGCGGGTCAGCTCTACGTCGTTTTCGTTGTCTTCTGCCAGCAGAATTTCCGCCGGTCTGCTATTGACAATTGTGCTGTTCATTTTGTTTTGGCCGTCCCTTCAGGAATCGTGAAATGAAACACACTTCCGTGCCCAGGTTCGGACTCCAGCCAAATCCTGCCGTTGTGGCGCTCGACTACGCGACGGCAGACTGCCAGTCCAATGCCGGTGCCCGGATACTCCTTTTGATCGTGTAACCGCTTAAATATTTCAAAGATCCGGTCGTAATGCTTTGTATCGATGCCAATACCGTTATCGCGGACGGAAAGGGTCCATTCGTTCCCATTGCGTTCCGCTGAGACGTGGACATGCGGCGGTTTGTCCCGGTGGTACTTAAGCCCATTGCCAATCAGATTTTGCATCAATTGGACCAATTGCGAGCGGTCACCCATGACGGTCGGTAGATCGCCACGGGTGACTTGCCCGGTGGAGTCGTGGATGGAGGATTCAAGCAGCACTAGGACGTCGTTGAAAACGTCGACGAAGGAAGTCCGCACGAAGGGCCGGGAGCGCGAGTCCACACTCGAATACGCGAGCAGGTCGCGGACCAAAGTTTGCATTTGTTCGACCGCTTGGACAGTCCTGCGAATCCAGTCGGCTGCCAGTTCATCTAACTTGCTCCCATATTCCATGTTAAGCAGCTGGACGAACCCGCTGATGCTGCGCAAGGGAGATTGCAGATCGTGGGATGCAATGTAGGCGAATTGCTTCAACTCGATGTTGCTTCGCTCCAAAACTTGGTTCGCACCAGCGAGTTCCGCCACCCTGCTTGCGAGTTCGTCGTTGAGTTTCCGGATTTCTCTTTCATCTGCCTTCGACTTCGAAATGTCGCGCGTAATATTTGAGGCACCGACAATCGCGCCACGGCTGTCCCTAATTGGCGAGATGACCACCGAAACATCGATTCTTTTGCCATCCTTTCGGACACGCACGGTTTCGAAATGCTCGACGCTTTCCCCACGCGCAATGTGCAACATGATGTCGGATTCCTCATTCGCGCGCTCTTCCGGCAAGAGCATTCGCATCGATTTGCCCATCGCCTCCGCTGGCGAGTAGCCGAATAGCTTCTCGGCACCACGATTCCACGCGGTGATAGCTCCGTCCAAGGCCTTGCTGACAATGGCGTCATCGGACGACTCGACCACCGCCGCCAAGCGTTCGCGAGCTTCTGATCGCTTGCGCTCAGTGATATCCGCGCGGATGGCCATGTATTGCCGTGGTTTCCCTTCGGCTCCGGCGAACGGAACGATGGTCGTATCCACCCAGTACATCGAGCCATCCTTGGCGCGGTTCTGGATCTCGCCATGCCAAACGTGTCCATTGGCGATAGTGTGGTACATCTCCCGGAAAAAGCCTTTGGGATGGTGGCCGGAGTTGAGGATGCGGTGATTCTGACCGATCAGTTCGTCCTTGGAATACCCACTGATGGCGCAAAACTTTTCGTTTACGTAGGTAATCGTTCCTTGGACGTCAGTCGCAGCAACAATGGCGTGTTGATCCAGAGCGAACTTTTGATCGGCCAGTTCCTTGAGCGCAGCATTCGTGGCCGCGAGGCTTTCTAGCACCGCCTCTTCGGCCAGCTTGCGCTCGGTGATATCCGCACGGATGGCCACATACTGGCGGGGTTTCCCTTCCGTGCTCAAGGTCGGGACAATAGTGGTATCCACCCAATAGGTCGAACCGTCTTTTGTGCGATTCTTAATCTCGCCATGCCAAACGTGGCCTGCGGCGATAGTGTGATACATCTGGTGGAAAAACTCTTTCGGATGATGGCTGGAGTTGAGGATACGGTGATTTTGGCCGATCAGTTCCTCTTTGGAATAATGGCTGATCGTGCAGAACTTTTCGTTCACGTAGGTGATCGTACCTTGGACATCGGTCACCGCCACGATAGCATGCTGATCGAGAGCGAACTTCTGATCGGACAGTTCTTTGACCGCCCTCTCTCTGGCGGCAAGGCTTTCCTTCGCCGCCTCCTCGGCCCGCTTCCGTTCCGTGATATCGGCGCGTATGGCAACGTACTGGCGGGGCCTACCATCCGCGCTCATGAAGGGCACGATGGTCGTGTCTACCCAATAGATCTCCCCGCCTTTGGCGCGGTTCTTGATTTCGCCTTTCCACACTTTGCCGCTAGCGATGGCGCGGTACATCTGCTGGAAAAACTCTTTTGGATGATGGTCGGAATTGAGGATGCGATGATTCTGACCAATCAATTCCTCTTTGGGATATTTGCTGATCGCGCAGAACTTGTCGTTCACGTACGTAATCGTGCCTTGGACGTCAGTTATTGCGACGATGGCGTGTTGATCCAGAGCGAATTTTTGGTCGGCCAGTTCTTTGAGGGTTCGATCGCTTGTAGCGAGGCTTTCCTTCAGTGCCTGCTCACCCCACTTGCGCTCGGTAATATCGGCGCGGATAGCGACGTACTGGCGCGGTTTGTTTTCCGTGTTTAAGGTCGGAACAATGGTCGTATCAACCCAGTAGAACGAACCGTCTTTGGCCCGATTCTTGATCTCACCATGCCAAACCTCGCCATTCGCTATGGTTCGATACATCTGCTGAAAAAACTGTCTCGGATGGTAGCCGGAGTTGAGGATGCGGTGATTCTGACCGATCAGTTCGTCTTTGGAATACCCACTGATGGCGCAAAACTTTTCGTTTACATATGTGATGGTGCCCTGGACATCGGTGATGGCCACTATGGCATGTTGATCGAGGGCGAACTTTTGATCGGCTAGTTCTTTCAGTGCGGCATGGCTGGCGCTGAGGCCTTCTTCAGCTTGCTCGGTACCCTGCATTCCGACAGTCGTCATGTTTCATCCGCGAACAATCCAGCAGTCTGAGGAATTCCCCATCTCCTAACCAAGGTAACGATGCCTATATGGCGCTGGCTGCCGGTGGCAAGCCACGTCCCCGCAACGCGTGAGACAGAGGATCACCTCAATCTCTTGGTCTATCGGCAACCGTCTCGCCCGAGTTTAGGTACAGGTGGTTTTGGGCCGATTTCACTTGGTCGGTTTCCGCGTCAAGCGTCCAAGTGCCACGACGATTTGCTTCGATTACTTCCTCGAACGTCGTTTCGGGATAACTTCCGTGCAGCCGATTAAGCAGAACCTCATCTTTGGCGTCCAAGACGGCGTTTTCGAGCCCCAGAGATGTGTGAGTTGAGAAAAACTGCTGGCACTTTGGAAATCCATCAGTATGATGACCTCCGATGAATGGCAGAGGGTACTCTTTCGGGAGCAGATTCTGCTAAACGACGGACAGTCGTCCTTGTTCAAGCGCAGTGTAGTGAGCATCTGGATCAGGACAGTCTGACCATTCAAAAAGAGATGCATTGACTGATTGGAGCGAAAACGTGGTCCATCGTAGAGAATTCATCCACGGCGCACTTGCTGGAGCAGCCTTCGTCGCGTTGCAAAAATCTGTCGCCGCTGCAGAGGACTCCGACCTGCAATCGGTGCTGAGCCAAATACCGAAGATGCACGACGAGAATGTGAAGCGGCTGCAGGACTGGATCGCTCTGCCTTCGATCGCAGCCGAGAACCGCAACTATCCACAGGGCCCGGAATACATGGCGCAACTCGCTCGCGATGCGGGATTTGCGAACGTCGAAATTGTGCCCACATCGGGCAAGCCTGGGGTCTTCGGCACGCTGGATTCCGGCGCGCCAACGACCGTCGGCATCTATTTCATGTACGACGTGAAACAGTTCGAGCCTTCGGAGTGGTCTTCGCCCCCGCTCGAGGCGCGGATCGTGGACAGGGAAGGACTAGGTCGGGTGTGCGTAGGTCGCGGCGCTGTGAACCAGAAAGGTCCGGAAACTGCGTTTCTGGGCGCTCTTCATGCATTCAAGGCGGCGGGGAAAAAGCTACCCGTAAATCTCGTGCTCGTCTGTGAGGGCGAAGAAGAGATTGGCTCTCCCCACTTTCCGGAGGTGATCGGCCAACCCAAAGTCAACGCGGCGTTGAAGAAATGCATGGGTGTCTTCTTGCCAGAGGCCGGCCAGGATGTGGATGGGGGCATCGAGATATCACTGGGCGCTAAGGGTGTAGTTGAGCTCGAGCTGATTTCCAGTGGAGAGAAATGGGGACGAGGACCCAAGCATGACGTTCATTCCAGCCTTGAGGCACAGGTAGACAGTCCTTCGTGGCACCTGGTGCAAGCGCTCAACACGTTGATCGAGCCGGATGGACACACGCCCGCGGTTGCAGGCTTCTTTGACAAGGCCAAGCCGCTTACTCCGGCACAGATCAAGATGATTCAGGAGGTTGCCGCTCGCCGCAGTGAAGCCACGGCGAAGAAGCAGCTTGGAGTAGAACACTGGGTGCACGACAAAAATTGGCTGGACTCGCTCGTGCTGCTCGAGTCGAAACCCACCATCAACATCGAGGGTCTGGTCGGTGGATACACCGGACCGGGCGGGAAAACCGTTTTGCCGCATCGCGCGGTCGCGAAGATTGACATGCGGCTAGTGCCTGACATGACGGCTGCTGGCACACTGGCGCTGCTTAAGGAGCACCTTGCTAAACACGGTTTTGGGGACATAGAGGTCAATATGAGCGGGGGATACGATCCAACGCAGACTTCGCCGGATAGTAAGCTCATTCAAGCGCAAATTGCGACTTACCGCAAACTGGGTCTGGATCCCGTGCTGTGGCCGCGATCAGCTGGCTCATGGCCTGGATACGTTTTCACTTCGGAACCACTCAGTCTTCCCGCTGGACACTTTGGAGTAGGGCACGGCACCGGCGCACATGCTCCGAACGAGTACTATCTGATTGATTCCACCAATCCAAAAGTCGCCGGGATCGATGGAGCTGTGCGGTCCTTCGTCGAGTATCTCTACGCGTTGGCTTGAGAGTACGTATCGGAGGGTGATGGCCACATCCATAGGTCTCTCCAAGGTTCAACTACGCTGAAGTGGCTCGTCAACTGTTGATTTGTCGGGTGCTCTCAATGGGTCGACGCAACACTCAGCTCGAACCCACGTTGCATTGAAAACAAAAGCTAAGATCGCTCGCTAGAATAGATCAGCCGGAACGCTGCCCTGGCTAGGTTTTGACCGGGTACAGCCAGACAGATTGGTTCTCCTGGGGAAATAGTGTCGGATCAACTGATTCGATGGTGTTGCATCGACCGGTTGAGCTGGCACGCGTCAACGGACAAGTGCTTTTGCCGCCCCGAGTCCCGTACCCAGTTACCACAACCCGGCACCGATCCCAACTGACGAATGAATCTCAATCCTTAGGGACCAATCTTAAAGTCGACTTTGTATTCGTGATAGTTGCGGAAGTCAATGATGTTGTGGCTGCAGTTGCTGGTGCCCCGTTCACAGCCCAAGCTCTCGGCATGGACCGGAAGCAGAACTGATGCTCCGCCAATCGTCACATACGAATAATCAACCGCCGATTCGACCGCATCCATCGGGAAATCCGGCGGTATGCCGCGGGCCTGCATCTCGATTCGCAGGACGCGCGCGGTTGTCGGATCCACCCATACGGACCCTCCGTAAGCCGCAACCAGAGTCTGAGAGCCGGCCTGCAGCCTCCAGCGTGAATTTTCACTCCGCACTTGAAAGTCGTAAACCTGGGCACTGAAACCCGAAATAGAGGACGCACCTCCCGACCGGAACTGCGCGTTTGTATCGGGGTGAAAAAGTTCCAGCAGTGTGGACGCAAACTCTCCGGTGGACCAGGACCCACCGATCTCCTGCAGGCTCTTGGCTGTAGAGCGGCCATCGATCTTTACGTCACGATAACTTTCCTGCGCGTTAGCGTAAATGATTTCAGCCGAAACCACGTCCAGGGGTATTTCCTCGCTGCGGCCTCGCTGGGTAGACCGCGCCATGAACTCCTTGCAAATAAAGTCTGGAAGCTTCTCTGAAAACTCGAACGCCGCCACTCTGGCCCTTTCGATCAAGGTCAGCGAACGCGTGGGCACGGAGCCCGCAGAAGGCCCCGCGACCGGGGGCGGGTCAGGACAGGGAGGCAGAGGCGGCTGTATGCCTCGTTTCAAAATGGGACGAACGTCGGAGCAAGGAGGCTCTTGCGATTGCGTTGAGGGTGGGGACGCGGAGGGCGCCGATTGTGTCGGCTGCGACTGTGGCGAGGGTGTTTGAGCTCCGAGAGCACTTGTTTGTTGAGCCAGAAAGATCGCGAGGATCACCTCGAGGCAACCAAAACTCCGAAATGACGTCGCGCCAGCGGCCATACTAGTGCCGGGACTCTGGCCGCGAGCGTATGGCCGATGTTCCCATGGTCCCAATAGTAGTCCGCCAATTGCGAACAAACAACTTAGATATTCGCTCCGCTCGATCACCCGCTGACGAAGCGACGAGAGCCTAAATCCTGCTATCTACAAACCTAACCTGCCGCCAACTCCCGGTTTGCATATTCGGAAACTGGCCCGCTACCTCTCGGCTGAGTCGTTTTCCTTCCAGCCGCGAGGATGATAAATTGACTTATCCACATGAGGACTATTGATCAAACGACACAGGAAATTCTAGATCTGGCGTCCAAGCACTTCAACGTGCCCGCGGGCGCGCTTTCGCCCGACGACGACTTCTTCAAAAAGTTAGGGATCGACAGCTTGCAAACGCTTGAGCTTCTGAGTCGCATCGAGAACCACTTCAACATCGAGCTGCCCGACTACGAAGTCCAAGGCGTCAGCGACTTCCGCACTTTGGCCTCGCGGATCCAATCCCGCCTATGATTACCGGGATTGGCCACAGAGTCACAGAGACACTGAAAAAAAATAGAGTGCCGGAAATACATGATGTGAGCAGCGACCCCTTGACCGAGCGAATCATTGGGTGCGCTATCGAAGTGCATCGACGGATTGGTCCGGGTCTCTTGGAGTCCATGTATGAGTCGGCGATGGCCATCGAATTAGAAGTCGCGGGAATCAAGTTCCAAAGGCAGGTACCGGTCTCCATCCAATATCGTGATCGAGTAATCGGCGAACACAGACTGGATCTCGTGGTCGAAAACGCCGTGGTTGTCGAGTTAAAAAGTGTCGAGCGATTCGATCCCATTTTTCAGGCTCAGCTTCTGACCTATCTCAAACTCACCGGGCTTAGAGTTGGCCTCTTAATTAATTTCAATTCCCGGCTGCTCCGAGACGGAATCTGGAGGTTCGTTCTCTGACCTCTTCTTTCTCGGCGTCTCTGCGCCTCGGTGGCTGACTTTCTTATGCTGGATCTTGCCAAGTATTCATCCATTGGCGCGGCGCTGAAGGATGCGCTGAACCAATTCGCGAATGAAATCTGCCTGATTGAATCGGATCGTGATCGCGAAAAAGAACGTTTGACGTATCGCGACTTCAAAGACCGCGCGTTGCCGCTTGCAAGCGCATTGCAGGAAGCCGGTTTAGAGACGAACGGTCGCGCCGCGATCATCATGACGAATCAGTCGAAGTGGCTCATCTCGGCTGACGCGATTTTCTTTTGCGGCGGCGTTCTGGTTCCGCTCGACTACAAGCTGACGCCGGATGAGCAGTGGCAACTCTTGGCGCACTCGGGCGCAAGCGTCCTGATTACCGAATATCCGATCTGGCGCCAGCTCGCGGCCTCGAGTGGCCGCACAACCGCGACAAAACTGCGAACCGTCGTGGTCACCGAAGCTCCGCCAAACGCCGATCTGGCAGGCGCCGGCCGATGGGAAGACGCGCTTGCCAACAACGAGGCTCCCACTTTTGTCTCACGCACGCGCCAGGACGTAGCCACGATTGTGTATTCCTCTGGAACGGGCGGGCACCCCAAGGGGTGCATGATGACGCACGAAAATTATCTCGAACAATGCGTTGCGCTCACGTCGCTGTATCCCTTCGCGCCGGGCTTTCGCTATCTGAGTATTCTGCCCACGAATCACGCGATCGACTTTATGGTCGGGTTCTTCGGCCCGTTTATCTGCGGCGCAACGGTCGTTCATCTGCGCACGCTGCGCCCGGAATTCGTCCGCGACGCGTTTCCAAAATATAAGATCACTTACGTGAGCCTGGTGCCGCTCATCCTGAAAAATTTGCAAAAGGGTTTGCAAGCGCGATTCGACGCGCTGCCTTCGGGCAAGCGAAAAATCTTCAACGCGCTCGTTTCGGCGAACAAAGCGCTGACAAGGAATAAACCGCGCCTGGGGCTCAGCCGACTCCTGCTGAAGCAAGTTCACGCGGGCTTCGGCGGCGAACTCCGCGCGATCATCGTCGGTGGCGCGTTCACTGAGCCACAAACGCTGCAGTTTTTCTACGACCTGGGCATCCCCGTTGCCAACGGCTATGGCCTCACCGAAGCAGGCACCGCAATCACCGTAAACGACTTGCGTCCGTTCCGCGCCGACACTGTCGGCAAGCCGCTTCCCGGGATGGAAGTGCGCATCGTCGATCCCGACAAGGACGGCATCGGCGAAGTTTTCGTGCGCAGCAAGACGGTGATGTCTGGTTACCTCAACGAACCGGAACTCACCGCCGAAGCGATCGTGGATGGCTGGCTCAAGACCGGCGATCTCGGACGTTTCGATGCCGCGGGCCATCTCCAACTCTTCGGGCGCAAGAAAAATATGATCGTCACCGAGGAAGGCAAGAACATCTATCCCGAAGATATTGAAGCCGTCTTCGAGAGCCTGCCGGTCAAGGAATTTTGCGTCTTCGCCGCTAACTACATCTGGCCCCAGCGTTCGATGACCGGCGAACAACTTGTCCTGGTGATTCACCTGGAGCCCGGCCAAATTCTCACCGAAGACTTGCGCAAGACTATCTCGCTTCTCAACAGCCGCCTGCTCAATTACAAGCGCATTCATGGAATCGTACTTTACGAAGAAGATTTTCCGCGCACGGCTTCGCTTAAGATAAAAAGGAACGTTTTGGCGGAGCGGCTGGGCAAGCTCGATCGTGATGCCGCGATTCTGCCTTTGTGACGTTTTTTGGAGTTGCTGCTTGCGTTTGTTGCGGCTGGGTTAAATTTGCGTCTAAACCCCGCCCTCTCGGAGAGGGCGGCTACAGTTGCTTTCGAGCGGTTGGCGGGGAGTTTTAGGTTTTCTTTTTGATTTTTTTGGGGACTGTGAGACCAGGGGAAATTACCGCCCATCGATGGAACGCTTCGTGGCTCGCTTTTTGGCTATCGTAAATCCCGCTGCAGGTGGCGGACGCTCCGCGAAGCTCGCCGGACCGGCTCTGGCGCGCCTGCGGGAAGGAGGCATCGCCGTCGACGTTATCGCTTCCACCGGCCCGGGCCACGCCGTCGATCTCGCGCGGGAAGGGTACAGCCAGGGCTATCGGCGCTTCGTCGCCGTCGGTGGAGACGGTACCGCGCACGAAATCCTTAACGGCATTTTTTCCGGGGGCAGCCCGCAGAAACGTATCTCTTTGGGGTTTTTGCCGCTTGGCACCGGCAATTCGTTCTTGCGTGACTTCACAAACGACGGCGTGGAATCTTCCTTGCAAGCCATCCTCGCGGATCGCAAGCGCCCTGTCGATCTTCTCCGCCTGACACATGCAGGCGGCCAGATTTATTCCTTCAATCTTCTCAGCGTGGGTTTCACCGCGGACGTCGGCGCGCTTACGAATCGCTACTTCAAATCTCTGGGCCATCTCGGTTATCTGCTCGGCGTTTTTGTGCGCATCGCGCAATTGCGCCGCCGCGCCTTTGCGCTTCGCTGCGACGACGACAAAGAGTGGGATGAGCGACGCTGTCTGTTCCTGACATTTAACAACAGCAAGTACACCGGCGGCACCATGTTGATCGCTCCTCATGCCGACCCCGCCGATGGGCTGATCGAATTCGTGCGATGGGGACCCATCGGCCGCTTCGGGCTAATGCGAATGCTTCCAAGGCTTTATGACGGCACGCACATCCAGCACCGGTTGGCTACACGTCGCGAAGTGCGCCACGTCGAATTCAACGTGCCCGTTCCGGTCGACCTGATGATCGACGGCGAAATCGCGACGCTGGAGTGCCGCTCGCTGGATATAATGCCCGCTGCCGTGGATATCTATATATGAAGCACGCTTTGCTCGTGCTTCGTAGCGCCGTGCTTTGGGCTCTCAGCATTCTGCATTTTTTTGTCGCGGCTCCCACCCTCGTGCTTCTCGCCATCTTTCTCGATCCGCGCAAACACGATTGGCTGCAGCGCGGTTTCTGCCGCCGCATCGCCTTTCTTTCCGGCGCGCGCGTCGAAGTGCAGCGGTCGCCGAATTTCGACCCTCAGCGGACGTGCTTCTTCATGGTGAATCACGTCAATCTGTTCGATCCCTTCATGCTCTATTGCGCCATTCCTCAATACGTGCGCGGATGGGAACTGGAATCCCATTTCAAAATTCCGGCGTACGGCTGGCTGATGAAGAGATTTGGGAACGTGCCGGTCCCGGATGTGCGCCGTTCGTCCGATCTGAAACGCATGTGGCGGTTGACGCAAGACGCCATCGAGGGCGGTACCAGCCTGATCATCTTTCCCGAAGCGATGCGCACGCGTAACGGGCACTTGAGTCCCTTCCAGGACGGAGGCTTCCGCGTGGCGCAGCAACTCGGCGTCCCCATCGTTCCTGTCAGCCTGGTTGGCTCGTTCCAGCATCACCGCACTGGCCACTGGATGCTGTGGCCTGCCGACGTCACCGTCGTCCTTCACGAGACCATCGAGACCAAGGGGCTAACCAAGGAGAACGTTCCCGCGCTGCGCGAGAAAGTCCGCGAGATAATGTCCGAGCCCCTGGAAGCTCGATTGAAACTAGATGAATGAGCCGAGAGGGTCCTATTTTGTTTTTTCGGGATTGAAGACTTCAATTTGGTGTTTATGGGCGGCTTTGAGCAGCTGCAGGTCAGAAGATGCGAAGACTAACGGACCGGTGTAATGACCTGCTCTCACGCCCATTCTTGCCATATCCCGAAGCCAGAGTGCGGAAGCAAGGTGGACCGCGTCCGCGCCTCGAAGGGGAGCTTCTGCCACGACATTGCGAACAAGGCCGCGAACACCGGAACCACAATCGATCGGACTGATCGTGAAAACCCAATCTGCATCGAACCTGTCTTGAATGCCGACTGCCTCATCGGGCGTTAGTTGGCCCTCTCTCTTTAAACGGGCAATAACAGCGTGAATCTCGGCGTACGTTAGAACCGAGGTGAACGGGGATCGAAAGTTGTTTTCCTCGTCGTCCAGTTTCACGTTGAGGGCCTGGGTCCCACGTTCCGCTCGATAATGCTTGATCAAAACGGACGAATCCAGGTACAGCACTACTTGCGATCCTCGATTATCATCCGGGAGGCCGATTTTCCCCGCGAGGGCACGGCCTTGAATTTTCCAAGAGGTCGCTTGGCCAGCCGGATCTTGCCCTCGGTGTCGAGCCTCTTCAAAATGTCATCAACGGTGAACTCAGAGGCGCCATCTTGATCTGGCGGGCAAACCTTTGCGACTGGCCTACCGCGGTCGGTGATCAGCAGGGTTTTACCCTGCCGGACAGCTAGTAGATAACGCCCCAAGCGGTTCTTGAACTCCCGGCTACCTACAGTTTGCATGTAGCTACTCCAAAAGGCATTGTAGCTACAACGAGAACAAATGGCAATTACAAACTTAGGCGAATGCCGGGAAGAGTGCGTCCAGCGCGGGTTTCCTGCCACGTGTAAA